>CAYMCQ010000157.1:0-1574 GCA_964389025.1 uncultured Verrucomicrobiota bacterium | reverse complement strand
GTGGGTTTACATCGCGGCGATGGGCGCTGCCGGACTGACCGACGCGAGCAAGTTAGCCATTCTCAACGCGAACTACATCGCCAAGCGTCTCGACAAATATTTTCCCGTGCTCTATCGCGGCCACGGCGACCTCATCGCGCACGAGTGCATTCTTGATTTGCGCCAGTTCAAGAGCGTGACCGTCGAAGACGTCGCGAAGCGGTTGATGGATTACGGCTTTCACGCGCCGACGATTTCCTTTCCCGTGCCTGGCACGATGATGGTCGAGCCGACCGAAAGCGAATCGAAGGCCGAGCTGGACCGTTTTTGCGAAGCGATGATTTTGATCCACGGCGAAATCGCCGCGATTGAATCCGGCAAGACCGACAAGCAAAACAATCTCCTCAAAAACGCGCCGCACACCGCCGACCAGATCGCGGTGGACAATTGGAATCATCCTTACACGCGCGAGCAGGCGGCGTTTCCCGCGCCGTGGCTGCACGACCACAAATTCTGGCCGCACGTCAGCCGCATTGACAACGTCTTCGGTGACCGCAATCCAGTTTGCACGTGTGTGGGGATGGAAAATTATTCTTAACCACGGATGGACACGAATAAACACGGATTCAATTCAGCCGAAATGAAATTTGAAATATTCAGTCGAGTGGCACTGAAAATAGATGTGCCGGAACATCAACTTCGACGAGGCGACCTTGCAACCATTGTGGATTATCACGAAGGGCGTCCCAGCCAAGAACGCGGCTACAGCCTCGAAGTTTTCAATGCCGACGGTGATACAGTGGCGGTCATAGCACTTGGCGAATCCGAAATCGAACGGCAGATGCCGCAGGTGTGCTGACCCAAAGCTCCAAAGGAGCGAAAGATAATAGCCCCGGGCAAAGCGAGTCAGCGAGTGACGCCCGGGGTTAATCGTCAAAAAGATTTCAAGCCCTGTAAGGGCGACACAAGCCTATGGAGATTCGCCACAGTTCAACGGTAAAATTCAATGCAGAATCGGCTGGCGAAAGCTTGCGGAGAGAGTTATCTGCTTGGCAGATAATTTTGATTTGATTCAGCCATGAAAATCACGGACATCTTGCGCGCGGAACACACGGTGTTTCACCATCTGTTTGACCACATCGAGACGACTGCGCCACGGCTCAAGACGCTGGCGGAGGTGAAATCTCTCGCGCTGCTCGTGGACAAGGTCATGTCGCCGCACTCGGAGACGGAGGACGAGTTGTTCATCGGGCCGCTGGAGCATTGCTTCGAGCAGATCGGCCACCGGGAGACGTTTCACGATGAGCATGAGTTGATCGAGAAGACGCTCGCGAAGATACGCAATGCCCGGACGCTCAAGGACGGCAAAAAACTTTTGCTCGGTGTGATCGCCGCGTCACGGAAACATTTTGAAAAGGAAGAGCGCATCGTGTTCCCGCTGGCCGAGCGCGTGTTGAAGGCGAAGACGCTGACCGATCTCGGAAGCGAGTGGATGAAACGTCGCAAGGCGGCGTTGAAGTGATGGCGGGCTTCGTTACTTCTTAATTCATAGGAAATCCTCCGGCTCTGCCGGAGGACTCCCGAAGTTTGACAGC
>CAYMCQ010000156.1:0-1603 GCA_964389025.1 uncultured Verrucomicrobiota bacterium | reverse complement strand
AAATGAGTGGCTTGCCTCCGCCCCGTTTGACCGTTTGAGCCTTGTCCCATTCGTCGGCCAGGAAATGTTTCAACGCCGCGAGGAGAAAGGAGCGGAACCTGCTTCTCTCCGGACTGACGCCCGAGAGATAGTTTTTCTGCAGAAATCTCGCGAAAAACTCCTGAGTCAGGTCCTGGGCGGAGTGGGGATCGTGGCCGGCGCGGCGAACGAAAGCATACAGCGGATACCAATACGTCCGGCAGAGAGTTTCCAATGCGGTTGAAGCTTCGTTCGGCGAACTCCGTGCCTCGAGGACGACGCTCCAGTGCGTGGTGGCAAATTGCCGGGCGGACACGGGCGTCGGTCCGTGGTCGTGTTCGGTGGAATCCATACCGACTCAGATTGTCTGAAGGGACCGCGCAACAGAACTCGAATTCAGACTGTCCGCACCTTGAGTTTGCAGTTGTGCCGGGCTCTTTCCGCGAGGCGGGCGCGGGTCATGCGTTCGCGCAGGCCTCCTTCTTCCACGAACGCCTTTTCCAATTGCCGAATCTGTTGATCGAGAAGGTAATTTGTCATTTTGACCAACCCAATCATGACATTGGCGGCGATGGCTGGATCGCGGTGTTCGATGCCTTTCTTCAAGGCTTCGTAGTCGGCGTTCGGTAGGCGGTTTAGTTGGCGAAGGCGCCGTGTGTAGCGGTGTTCCTTGGTCCATTCCTCCGTGCCGCGCACCCGCAGGTAATCGCGATAGTCTTCAAGCAACTCCTCCAAGCTGGCGCGAGCCACGCTGGTCAGTTTGATGTCTGTTTCCTTGGAAGTGCCGGAAGCCTGGCTGCCTTCCAGGATGCTTTCTTTCCCTGATCGCGCGGCGTGTATCATTTGGTCGTAAGTGCGGTCGCTCTTTTTAAGGAAACGCTCACAGAATCTGACCGTACCGTCATATACAATCCTAGATTTTTGAAAGGAGAGGAGATTTTCGTAACCCCCGAGTAGTGCGATGAAAATAGGGGGTCAGTGAGTTCATGCTTGGGAAGGGACTTAAGGGACGGAAATGACCAAAGTAACGCCGGTGCCGTTGCGAATCGCTGCGCTGCACTGTGGTCGCTTTCCCTTTTCGTCATTTCTGCCTCGGCCGTGGGTCCTCCTTGTCCGAGTAACCAATCTGCCAAAAATGGAGCGTCCTGGAAAGCTCAAATAAAGCTTCAGTTGTTTCCACCCCCCGCAAAGGACAACGCTTCTTCCAGCCAGGTATCGGCCCGGAGGACTGATTGGCGTTGTTTAAAGGCAATGCGTTGGGCGTTTGATTGAGCGATGCGGAACGCGGCGCGGGCGAGCAATTCTTTTCCGGGCAGATTGTGGCGCACCGCCTCGGCGAGCCGGCGCTGGAAAGTGCGCGGCAGAAACCGCTTCAGCAATTCGTCCGAGGCGCTGACGAACGCTTGCGCGCTGCCCGGATCGCCTTGGCGCGCGCTGCGGCCAAATAGCTGGCGGTCCACCCGCCCTGACTCGTGCCGCTCGGTCGCGATGACATGAAGCCCGCCCCGCTCCGAGATGCCTTTTCCAAGTGTGATGTCGGTTCCGCGCCCGGCCATGTTGGTGGCGATCGTAATCCGCGCGCTCT
>CAYMCQ010000155.1:0-1667 GCA_964389025.1 uncultured Verrucomicrobiota bacterium | reverse complement strand
TGACCCCGAAACCTCACCTCAATTATGCGTGTTCAACTGAATCGTTCCGGCTTAGGAATGAACCCAAGACATCGCTGACACTTGGAACTCAGGACATGGCGGACACTTTTTGGTGGCACCTGCGATGGCGGTAACGAGCAAGCTGGGGTGAGGACTGGCGTAAAATCCAACGCGAGAAATTTGTTTGAACTGCGCAGGCAAAAACTGATTATCGGAAGCATGAACTGCTTCGTCACCGGCGCGTCGGGATTCATCGGGGCAAATCTTGTCCACGAACTCGCTGCGCGCGGGCATTCAGTGAAGGCGTTGCTTCGTCCGCATGCTGATCTGCGCGGTTTGCGAGGCGTGGAGTTCGAGCGCGTGGACGGCGACGTGAGTGACAAGGAGAAATTAAAATCTGCGATGCAGGATTGCGATTGGTGCTTTCACGTCGCCGCAAGTTATCACCTCTGGCTGCGCGACTACAAGCCGATGTATGCCGCGAATGTCGAAGGGACGCGCAACGTCATCGAAGCCGCCGCCAGCGCGGGCTGTTCGCGGATTGTTTACACCAGCACCGTTGGCTGCATCGGTTATCCGACGGCAGTTGACGGAAAAATTATTCCTTCGGACGAGAACACGCCGGTTTCGGAAGCGCAAATGCGCAATCATTACAAGCGCTCGAAATGGCAGGCGGAACAAGTGGCTATCGAGCTTGCGCGAAAAGGGTTGCCCGTCGTCATCGTGAATCCGAGCGCGCCCGTCGGCCCGCGCGACGTGAAGCCGACGCCAACGGGAAAAGTCATCGTGGATTTTCTGAACCGCGCGATGCCCGCCTACCTCGACACGGGATTGAATTGGGTTCACGTCCGCGACGTTGCCATCGGCCACATTCTTGCGGCGAAGGAAGGCCGCATCGGCGAGCGATATATTCTTGGAAACAGGGACGGAAACTGGACGATGCGCGAAGCGTTGGCCGCGTTACAGGAAATCACCGGCGTCCCTGCGCCGAAAATGCGCATCCCGTATTTCGTCGCGCTCATGGCTGCGCACGCGGATGAAGTGATTTCCAAACTCACGCACAAACATCCGAAAGCTCCGCTGGCCGGCGTGCGCATGGCGAAATACAAAATGTTTTTCAGCCCGGCGAAGGCGATCAACGAACTCGACCTGCCGCAAACGCCGCCGAAACAAGCCTTGGCTGACGCTGTGGAATGGTTTCGCGCGAATGGTTATGTGAAGAAGTAGTTTCCGGAGGGCGGAGTTCCACGACGCCCCAACTTTTTATTTCTGATAAAGTTAGGGATTCGCGGAGATCATCCCTCCGAAAATAAAATTTCCTGCCTTGCTTGCGCGCGCGCGATGTGAAAAGTTTTCCGCCCTGATTTATGGCACACGTCAAACTGCACATTCCCGGCCCGGTCGAGGTCAGCGAGAAAACGTTCCGCGCGTTCTGCTCGCCGATGATCGGCCATCGCGGGCAGGGCTTCAAAGACCTAACAGCGAAAATCCAGCCGCAACTCCAGCAACTGCTCTACACGAAGCAACTCGTCTATCTCAGCACGTCGTCGGCGTGGGGCGTGATGGAAGGCGCTATCCGCAATCTCGTTCAGAAAAAAGTTTTGAACTGCATGTGCGGCGCGTTTTCGGACAAGTGGTTTGACGTGTCGAAGCGTTGCGGCAAGGAA
>CAYMCQ010000154.1:0-1721 GCA_964389025.1 uncultured Verrucomicrobiota bacterium | reverse complement strand
TGGTGTTTGGAGCTTCTCTGGATGTTGGAGCTTGGAATTTGGAGCTTCCGTATGAGTTTCACCGTTCCATCAAATTTAGAAGGGGAGATTGACGAGTTGATCACGCATTACCCCGTGAAGCGCAGCGCGTCGCTCATGGTGCTGCACGCGATCCAGGCGCAGTTCGGTTTCATCTCGAAGGAAGCCGTCGAGTGGACGGCGAAGAAACTCGAACTTCAGCCCATCAACATCTACGAACTCGTCACGTTCTATCCGATGTTCCGGCAATCGCCCGTCGGAAAATATCAAATCAAAGTCTGTCGCACGTTGAGTTGCGCGCTCGGCGGCTCGCACAAATTGCACGAACATTTTTGCGAACGCCTCGGCCTCGACCCGCACGCACACGGCCTGCAAACCACCACGGATGGAAAATTTTCCGTTGAATTCGTCGAATGCCTCGCCGGTTGCGGCACAGCGCCAGTGATGATGTGCAACGATGATTTTTACGAAGGTGTGAGTAATGCGAAAGCGGATGAACTTTTGGGGAAATGTAAATGAAGCCGAAACTTTACATGGAAACGTCCGTTATCAGCTATCTGGCTGCGCGATCGAGCAAAGATCGTGTCATCGCCGGACAGCAAGCCGGGACACGCCGCTGGTGGAAAGAAAAGCGGCGCAATTATGAAATCTTTATTTCGCGGATCGTTTGGGACGAAGCTGCAAAAGGAAAAGATGAAGCGGCCGGACGGAGACTGAAATTCATACAGTCTTTTCGCTGGTTGCAGCCCAATGCCGATGTAATGAAGCTTGCGCGAGCCTTGGTCGCCAAAAAAGCGATCCCCCCGAACGCAGGAAACGACGCGACACATATTGCTTTGGCGGCGGTTTACAAAATGGAATTCCTGCTGACGTGGAATTTCACTCACATCAACAACCCGGCGACAGAAGAATTGATCCGTGCTGTTTGCAAGAGTGAGGGTTTTCATTGCCCGGTGATTTGCACGCCCGACCAACTCCTGTCAGTTTGAATTATGAAAAATCCAATCATAGCAGAACTACGGCGCATCCGAGACGACAACGCTCGGCGGCATAACTACGACCTCGACGCGATGGCGCGCGACTGGATGAAAGTCGAGCCGTGGATGAAGAAAAAGATCGTCACATTGCGAGAAGGCCGAATTGTTCCTGCATTCCCGCGTCACACGCGCGGAACTCGCAACGGGCATGGACTCAAGCGCAATTGACTGAGAGCCCGATGCAAATCGTAAATCGTAAATCCAAAATCGTAAATCGAGAGTGGCTGCCCGACATGGATTTGAACCATGACAAACAGATTCAGAGTCTGTTGTGCTACCGTTACACCATCGGGCAAGCCGTAGCGGTTAACAACGTAGAGGGTTTCATTTCCCAGTCAAGCCGCCAAACATTCGGTCAACTCGTAAATCGTAAATCGTAAATCGCAAATGCCCTCGGAACACCGCCTCATCCTCAAACACGCCGACGAGCCGGGTTATACGCCGGACATCGAATGCTATTTGCGTCACGGCGGCTACGAGGTTTTGAAAAAGGCGCTGGCGATTCCGGCAAAAGATTTGTCTGATGGGAAAAAAATGTCAGCGCAGGAGCAGATTCGTGAGGACGTAAAAATTTCCGGACTGCGCGGTCGCGGCGGCGCGGGTTTTTCCTGCGGGCTGAAATGGAGTTTCGTTGATCGCAAGAGCGGCAAGCCGATTTATCTCATC
>CAYMCQ010000153.1:0-2066 GCA_964389025.1 uncultured Verrucomicrobiota bacterium | reverse complement strand
TATTCATGCATCCTCCAATATCATTCCCCCTCCAAAACTACCCCCTCAAAAATTGGGATGCGCCCATTCCACGACGACCTAATTAAATTGGCAATCCACCCGCGCCAATTTACCTTCAGCCGCGATGAATATTCTGGAAGAACTGCAATGGCGCGGCCTTGTCGCCGATTGCACGGACGCGGCGGAACTTGCGAAAAAGGTTTCAGCGCCCGTCACGCTTTACTGCGGCTTCGACCCGACTGCGGACAGCCTGCACGTCGGCAGTCTCGTTCCGTTGCTCGCGCTGCGGCGGTTTCAAAACTTCGGGCATCATCCAATCGCCGTTGCCGGCGGCGCGACCGGCAGCATAGGAGATCCCAGCGGCAAGACACAGGAGCGGCAGTTGTTAACGAAGGAAATCCTCGATCACAACATCGCCAGTGTGAAAGTGCAGCTCGCGAAGCTCCTCGATTTCGACACGAAGAAAAATCCCGCGCGGGTCATGGACAACGCGTCGTGGACGACGGGCATCTCGTATCTGGAATTTCTCCGCGACATCGGAAAACATTTTTCCGTCAACCAGATGGTCGCGAAGGAAAGTGTGCGCGCCCGCATGGAGGACCGCGACGTGGGCATCAGCTACACCGAGTTCAGCTATATGCTGCTTCAGGCGTTCGATTTTTATGTGCTGCGCCGCGACCACAATTGCGAACTGCAGATCGGCGGCAGCGACCAATGGGGCAACATCACCGCCGGCACCGACCTCATCCGCAAGAAACTCGGCGTGCCCGCGTTCGGCCTCACGCTCCCGCTCATCACCAACGCGGACGGCACGAAGTTCGGCAAGACCGAAGCCGGTGCCATCTGGCTCGATCCGAAGCGCACGAGCGTTTACAAATTTTACCAGTTCTGGATCAACACCGATGACCGCGATGTTGTTCGCTACCTGAAATACTTCACGTTCCTGTCGCAGGAAGAAATTGCATCGCTCGAAAAACAGCACGGCGAAAATCCCGGCGCTCGCGTCGCGCACAAAGCTTTGGCGAAGGCGGCGACCGATTTGATCCACGGCGAACACGCCACGCAGGAAGCCATGCGTGCCAGCGAAATCCTTTTCGGCGGCGACTTGAAAGGGATTTCCGAAACGACCTTCAACGAAATCGTCGGCGAAGTTCCGACGAAGGAAATCCAAATGGGAACGCTCGCCGATGTCGGCCTGCCGCTCGTCGAGGCCCTCGTGCTCGCTGGCTTGTGTCCCTCAAAAGGCCAGGCGCGAAAAGACATCGAAGGCGGCGGCGTTTACGTGAACAACATCCGCGAATCGAATTTTCAACGCACCATTGTCGAAAGCGATTTGCTTTTCCGAAAACATCTTCTGCTCCGCAAAGGAAAAAAGAATTATGTCGTCGTGACGGCAAAATAGTCTCGTAGCAGCCGACGTAAGGAGGCTCATTTCAAAAATAAAAAGTTAGAGCCTCCTGACATCGGCTACGGCGATCAACTTTCCCGCCCTCTCGGAAAACCTGAGCGCCGGCTGGCCTTGGCGAGTTCTTTTTCCCACTCGCCCTTGTGCATCAGCGGGTCGGCGTCGGTGCCCCAAAGTTTTTTCGCCATCTCGCGCGGCGGAATGAACGGGCATTTCGCTTTTGGATTTTTGTGCGCGTCGTCCAGCTCGCGCAACGCCAGCTCCGCGCCGGTCATCACGGCGGGTTTCTTGAACTGCTCGTTGAGCTTGAGCGTCGCGTCGTCGAGCGCGCCCCAGCGTTCAGCGGCGGTTTTGCCCCAGAGCGTCGGCTGCGTGTCGAGCCGCGTGAGATTCCAGAACGCGAGCCGGATCTGGCGGACTGGACGAGCTTGATTGCTCATGATGTCGCGGAAAATTTCCTCCAGCACGAAGTTGATGACGGAATTCTGAAACTGCGGCTCGCGGAAACGATGTCCGCCGCCGACTTCGCTGAAATCATCGAAGCAGATCGTCAGCGAAAGTTCGCGCGCCTGCGATTGCTCGCGGCGCGTGATTTTCTTTTTATCGGCGAACCCGGCTTCCGAAAAACTCGGTTGATGGGTCATGCCCGTCAGTTGAGGAA
>CAYMCQ010000152.1:0-2068 GCA_964389025.1 uncultured Verrucomicrobiota bacterium | reverse complement strand
CCTTCCTCATCACCTCCAGCAAATGATACAGGCTCGGGCCGGAGAGGTTGCCGGTGCAGGCGAGGCGGACGGGATGGACGGGCACGCCGGCTTTCACGCCAAGAAATTCAGAGGTCACGGTAAATTTCCTTTCGATTGCCGACGCCAAGCAGGTGAATGATGTTTTGCTCCGCATCGAAGGTGTAAATGATCCGATAGTCTCCCACGCGCAGCCGATAACGGTTGTGTCCTTTCAACCGATGATGCGGAAAGGTTTTGAGCCGCAATCCCATTTCATCAATCTTCGCTTCAATGCGCGAGCGAACTTGAGGCGACAGTTTGAAGAAGGCGGCATCGAACGGCGTGTAGCAGATTTGCAGCGCCGCGCTCATGCTCAAGGCTGGCGCACGCGCGGATGGACTCCCGTGGCCATCTCGCGCTCGGATTTTTGGATGGCGGCCTCAAATTCGGGCGTGAATTCAAGGTCATCCTCAATCATGTCATCAAGCCAGCCGCGGATTTCACGCAGTTCTGCCTGCGAAAGCGTCTCCAATTCGGCTTCGATTTGAGCAACTTTACTCATGGATTGAAATTGCTCCGGCCACGCCCTGATTGCAAGGTTGATTTGGCTCTCATGAGAGGCTTCCCATCACCCTCTCAATCCTCGCTATCGCCTTCTCCTTCCCCATCACCTCCAGCAGATGATACAGGCTCGGGCCGGAGGGGTTGCCGGTGCAGGCCAGTCGGACGGGATGGACGAGCACGCCGGCTTTCACGCCGAGTTCGGCGGCCACGGCTTTCAACGCAGCTTCGAGGGTCGCGGCGTTGAACGGGTCGGCGGCGGCGAAGGCGTCGCGGAGTTTTTCCAGTCGCGGTTTGTTTTCGGGCACGAAACTTTTCTTCGCGGCTTCGGGGTCGTAGGTGATTTCGTCGCGGAAATAAAATCCGCCATAGGCCGGGAGTTCGCTGAAGGTTTTTATCTTCCCTTTGCAGGTGTCGAGCGCGGCTTTGACGTAGTTCACATCGTGCTGGTTGGTGTCAATGCCGGCTTTGGCGAGCGCGTGGACGGAGAGTTCGTAGAAGCGGTCGTTGGACAGTTCGCGGCAGTATTCGCCTTGCAGCCAGAGGAGTTTCTCGAAGTCGAACTTGGCATTGTGCCGGAGAATTTGCGGCAGGTCGAAGCGTTCGACGACTTCGGCCAGAGAGAGCTTTTCGGTGTTGTCCTTGGGCGACCAGCCGAGGAGGCACAGGTAATTGTTCACAGCTTCGGGCAGGAAACCTTCCTCAAGATACGTCGTGAGAGACGCGCCGCGGTCGCGTTTACTCATCTTGCTGCCGTCGGCGTTCAGGATGAGCGGGATGTGCGCATATTTGGGCGGCTCGACGCCGAACGCGCGGAAGAGCGCAATGTGCTTCGCGGTGTTGCTCAGGTGATCCTCGCCGCGGATGACGTGCGTGATGCCCATCTCCAGATCGTCCACCACGTTGACGAAGTGGAACACGGGCTGGCCGTCGGAGCGCACCAGCACCCAATCCGGGTCTTGCACTTCGCGGTCGGTGAGCGGACGCACCACATCGCCGACTACGAGATCGGGAATCTTGATCGGCTCGCGGGTCATCTTAAACTTGATCGCGCCTTCGTGTTCATAGGCAAGGCCGCGAGAAAGCAACGCTTCCACGCGCGCTTGATAGTTTGCCTTGCGCTGCGATTGAAAATACGGGCCGCGATCACCTTTGCACGGGCCGGTGGCGTCGGCAGTGAGCGGGCCTTCGTCCCAGTTCAAGCCGAGCCAGCGGAGACCGTTTAGAATCACGTCCACGGCTTCTTGCGTATTGCGCGCGGCGTCGGTGTCTTCGATGCGCAGAACAAATGTCCCGCCGGTGTGCCGGGCGTAAAGCCAGTTGAACAACGCGGTGCGCGCGCCGCCGATGTGGAGGTAGCCGGTTGGCGATGGAGCAAAACGAACGCGCGGTTTCATGTCGGCGGAATTTAACCACGGATGGACACGGATGGACACGGATAAAAAACCCGGGAGTATGTAGATAACGCAAATTGACTGGGATTGTAGGTTCGGCATACGCATTGATC
>CAYMCQ010000151.1:0-2336 GCA_964389025.1 uncultured Verrucomicrobiota bacterium | reverse complement strand
CCATGCCGTTACGCACAGACAAGGTTAGATGGAAATTCAGATACAAGAGGGAGAAGACATCACTGCTCGCTGGTTGCGAGACAGTCTCACTCCGTGCGCACCGAGCTTCGCATTCCGACAAGCGGCGCGCACCGAGTGCCGCGCCCTACCCAAAGACACCCTTGCTCCGATTTGAGTCACGGTTTGTGGAATTCGATTTCCTCGAAGCCAAGCTGTTTGAGCAACGCCTTGATTTGCTCGCGCGCGCGGTCATCAGCTTCCTTCAGAATCCCCTCGTGACGCGCCGCGCGACCGATGTCAGCAATCGCTTGTTCCCGCGCGGTCTGCTCAAGGTTTTTGTCGAACACGCGGAACAATCCCGTCGAGCGATCCAAAACCTGCGTCCGTGAATCGTCCAGATACGCGTCGGTGATGCGCGATTGAGGCAACCGCACCGAAATCTTTTTTTCGTGAATCGAAATGTCTTCCGGTTTCATTTCCTTGAAGTCCACGCCGGCTTTGACGATGCCGTGCGCCAGAATCGCCACGCGATTCTCGCCGATGCCCGGAAAAACCTTCACGTCCTCGAGCACGTGGATTTTTTCCATCACGTATTTCACCGTGACCAGTTCGGACAGCGTCTGGATTTGTTTGAGGATTGTGGGAGTGTTGTAAGTTCGCGGCCCCGCGCTGAATCCCGTGATGCGCGGCAGAAAGATTCCGAACAAAAGTCCCAGCCCAAAAATAAAAGCCAGCGCCAACGCAACGCTGCTGAGACGGCCTTTTGACATGGCACAAGTTTAACTTTCGTCGTTAAAACGTTAAAGCGTTAAAAACGTGGAGACGGTTAGGTGCATCGCCTTGTCCGACGACGCAGCTTATTGCTGTGCCTTACGCTTCTCGCCATACATAAAAACTTCTGGCTTGGTCATCTCAGAGCCGACGTGCTTTCCCTTCTCGTCGTAAATGTCTCCCTTCAACCATTTGCCGTCCTGGCTATAGCGATACACAACATGCTTCCGGATTGGGCCGCTCCCGAAAAACTCATACTTCTCCGAAATATTTCCATCGGGTCTATAAATGTAGTGAGTAATCACCTGAATCCCAGCGTGAGCAGGAATATCGTCGCCAGCACCGGCACGAACAATATCAATCAAACACTTCCCGTCGCTGTCGGCGAAACCGTGATACCACTGCAACACCTTCCCATCCGGCGCAGTTTGCTTTGTCTCATAATCACCGAACATCGTCGTATTGCCCTCGGCATCTTTGGCCACAACAGGCCCTTCCTCGCCGCGTTTGGACTGGCTAACAATGCTCAATCCATTTGTGGATGATTCAGCCTGTGGACTAATGCTCTTGCAGCCAGATTGCGATACGGCTGCCAGCGCCAATAGAAAAACAAATGAACAGGACATTTTAGAGAGATGCGCCTTCATGAGCTTTGTCGTCGAACTACGTATTGGACGTCCCATTTGATGCCTTGTAATACGGCTTAAATTGCTACGCCGCATCGTAAATGTTTGTCGAGGGAAATCTTCCAGCTAAAACGCGCAAAATATGAAACCTGCAAAGGCGGCGAATTTCACCAGCACAATGTTCCGGACCTGATTTCGGCGCACAACACCGCCACTTCACGGGACAGTTCTGTTCACAATCGAAAAAACCCAAACGGCAAAAGCAAACAGCAGCACTATTGCGACGAGCCACCAAAACCAATGGATGCCGCGCGGCTTCGGTTTCTTCGCGCCAAATTCGTCTTCGACAAACTTGTTGTAATCAAATTCCTCGTCCGGCAAATCCAGTCCGCCCGCGTGCGCTTCTTCCGACCAGCCGGTCGTTTCATCCGAGCCGCATTCGGGACAGGCTTTGGCGTTGCGCGGAACTTCCGCGCCGCAGTTGGGGCAGATTTCTGGAGGCATGGGGAAAGTATTCAGTGTTCAGCGTTCAGTGTCCGGTGAGCGAGAGACTGAACACTGAATACTGAATACTTTTTTCATCCGCCCACTCCCGCGTATTCCTCATCCGTGGTCAGATCCAATCCCATCAAAACGTAAGTTCAACAATTCAATGTTGTATTAGTTGCGGTCTAACGTAGAAAGCTGGCCACCGCCGACTCGCGGCGTGAACCGCGACGGCGGATTGGATCGGTAACCATCTCATCGAAATCATCATCTTCTTGTTTGAACATAATTTTGTGTGGTGTGGCGACGCGGCTTAGACACTATGGCTGCCGCCACGATTCTAGCAACGCAATTCATTCCGCGAAGAAAAGCCTGGGCGCATCCACACATCGTTCTTAAAATTGGTGTGCTGTTGACGGAGTTTGCAGGATGGAAGGCGTAACGGTTCCTCAA
>CAYMCQ010000150.1:0-2437 GCA_964389025.1 uncultured Verrucomicrobiota bacterium | reverse complement strand
CAAGCGCAAGGAGCACGACTCCATCCGCCTGCGCCCCCATCCCTACGAGTTCTTTTTGTATTACGATGTGTAACAAAATTGATGAGGAAAATTTTTCGCGACCCGCGATGAAGATTTTTTTCAGCCAAAAAGAAATGAAAGCCTTGATTTTATTGGTTGAAATCGTGGTGTGAATAACTCGTGAATAAGAGATAATATCTTGTCCTAGTAAGTTTATAGAGCTTTGTCTAAAAACGGCATTGTCACTGAAGCCGTCCGAAAGCTGTAACCGAACAGGAAAGAGAATGGGGAAATTGACAGCCTTGACTTAAATGTAAGTTGTTGATTTCAAATTGGTTTTGTGTTGAAAAGATTTTGACAGGAAAAGAGACGCTCGGTTGGTGTTTGAGTTTTGAAAATGAAATGAATTCGTTGATTTGCGGCGAGCGTGGCTTTTCCGGGCTGGGACGCGGTTGGCGGGCAGGTGAATAAATGCCCGTAAACACGAATGATTGGGAAATATGACGCACGCTTCCTCTGAGAAAATTTGGTCTGACGCGCAGGAAAAACTACGCTCGATGTTGAGCGCGGACATTTTTAATTTGTGGTTCGCCGCGTTGCGCGTCCGCGAGCTTGATGCCAACAGCGTCACGCTCGACGTGCAAAACGATTTCTGCGAAGTCTGGCTCAAGGACAACTACCGCAGCTTGATTCAAGACGTGCTTGCTCACGTCACAGGCCGGAAACTTCAAGTTAGATTCGCGATTTCATCGCAACCGCTGGCCGAAGTCTCCATTCCGACTCCAACAGGCAAGGTCAAAGCCCTCGAACCCGTTTCTTCCCGCGCGACCATTGACGATCACAGCTTCAATCCCAAATACACCTTCGAAAGCTTCGTCGTCGGCAACAATAACAACTTCGCCCATTCGGCAGCGCTGGCAGTCGCGCAAGCCCCGGGCAAGTCTTACAATCCGCTGTTTCTCTACGGCGGCGTCGGTTTGGGCAAGACCCACCTCCTGCACGCCATCGGCCAGCATGTCGGGCAGTCGAAGAAAGGCGCACGTGTGGCTTATGTTTCTTCGGAAAAATTCACGAACGAGTTCATTGACGCGATTCAGAACAATGTTCTCGTGAAATTCCGCAAAAAATACCGCCAGACCGACGTTCTGCTGATTGACGACATCCAATTCCTAGCCAACAAAGAGCGGATTCAGGAGGAATTTTTCCACACATTCAACGCGCTCCACGAATCGCACAAACAAATCGTCCTGACCTGCGACCGGCCAGCCAGTGAGATTCAAAACCTCGAATCGCGGCTTATTTCCCGGTTTGAATGGGGTTTGGTGACTGATTTGCAGCCCCCTGACGTGGAAGTTCGCCTCGCGATCCTGCAGAAAAAGGCACGAGTGATGGGCGTGGATCTGCCGCCGGACGTGATGAATTTCCTCGCGCACCGCATCCGCACGAACATCCGCAGGCTCGAAGGCGCGCTGATCCGGGTGGCATCCTATGCGTCCCTCACCGGCAAGAAGCTCAACATCGAAGTCGTTGAAGGCTTGCTGCGCGAGGTTTTGCACGAGGAAGGGCGTTTTTCCATCAACATCGAAGTCATTCAGAAGAAGGTTGCTGAACATTACGATATTCGCCTGGCCGACATGACCAGCAAACGCCGACCGGAAAACATTGCGTTTCCACGGCAAGTCGCGATGTTTTTGGCGAGGCAGCTCACCGAAAGCTCCCTCAACACCATCGGCGAAGCCTTTGGTGGACGCGACCACGGCACTGTTCTCCACGCCTGCCGCCTTGTCAAAGACCGCATGGAAGTGGACGCCAGCGTCCGGCAGGTTGTCAGCTACCTCGAAAAGCAGTTGACCCGTTGATTGGTTTCCAGTTTCTGGTTTGAAGTTTCAAGTTGCGCAAAGCTTCAAACTTGAAACCTTGAACTAGGAAATTTTTCAAATGCCTGTCATCGAAGTCAACGGACTGACCAAAACCTTCCGCACCTACAAAAAGCAGCCGGGCTTTTCTGGCGCGGTCAAAGGCTTGTTCCGCCGGACTTACCAACAGACCGTCGCCGTCAAAAACGTTTCCTTCAAAATCGAACCCGGCGAACTCGTTGGTTTTCTCGGGCCGAACGGCGCTGGCAAGACCACCACGCTCAAGATGCTCGCTGGGTTGCTTTACCCGACCAGCGGCTCGGCGCGCGTGCTCGGCTACGTGCCGTGGGAGCGCGACGACGGTTATCGCCGCCAGTTTGCCTTGTTGCTCGGCCAGAAAAACCAGCTTTGGTGGGATTTGCCCGCGCGCGAATCGCTCGATCTCAACGCAAAAATTTACGGGATTGAAAAGGCGACCTTCGAGCGCACAGTCGTGGAGATGACCGAACTGCTCAACGTGAAGGACAAGCTCGACGTGATGGTCCGCGAACTTTCCCTCGGCGAACGGATGAAGATGGAAC
>CAYMCQ010000149.1:0-2557 GCA_964389025.1 uncultured Verrucomicrobiota bacterium | reverse complement strand
CGGACGCTTCATCCGTTTTAAGAGCAGGTTACAAAAACTTTCGTAACACCCTCTAATAAGAAAAATAGGCCGCATAGAGCAACTCGGCCAGCCAGCGCGCGGGAAACAGCCCCATCAGTTCAAGCCCCGGCTGCATCCCAAAGAGTCGCGCCTCCAACCTCAAGAAGTGGGCATCCCAATAGCCCGCGTGGAACATCTGGTTCAACAACGCCGTCTCTCGATACAGCGCGATGAAGAGCGGGATCGGGTAAAAGTGGCGGAGAAAAATTAAGAACCGATTCTTCGGAAACTGTCCGGCAAACTGGATCAGCAGGTGGATCAACCCAAGGCCAGTCGCGTGCGCCAAGACCACCCACGGCCAGGCTGCCAGACGCGAACCATGAAACACCAAAACGAGCAGCGCCACAAAAGCGACGTAACCTTGGGTTGTGTAATCAACAAACGTGTAGCGTTTCATGCGCGCCCTGGCGGGGAAGTCTCCTACTTCAACGCCTGATAATACCCCGTCTGGAAGGTGGCGAAGAAATTGTGTTCATTGAAAGGGAAATGCTGCGCGAACGCGATGGCAACAATCCGCTCCTTCGGATCAATCTGGCAATATGTTGTTGCCGCGCCATACCAGCCGAACTGCCCCACCGACGACAGCATGGAAAGCTGCCCAAGGCCCGTCGTCACCTCCACGCCAAGACCGAAACCTTTTTGCCGCGATGCGGCCTGATTGTTAGGCAATATCACCATGTGATTTGCCGTCATCAGCTCGACCGTTTTCCGGCCAAGAATGCGTTTGCCATCAAGCGCGCCGCCGTTGCACAGCATTTGCGCGAACCGCGCGAAGTCACCCGCCGTGGAAAAAATGCCCGCCCCGCCTGCTTCAATCCCCCGCCCTGCTTCCGGCCAAGTCTCGATGATCGGCTTGTCCTCCACGAACTTCCCGTCCGGCCCGTGCTTGTAGGTCTTCGCAAGGCGATTCATCTTGGCTTGCGGCACATCGAAGCCCGTGTCCTTCATGCCCAGCGGCCGGAAAATCCGCTCCTCCAGAAATTCGCCGAACGTTCTTCCCGACACACGCTCAATCAACGCGCCTTGCACGTCCTGGTTCACGCCATAAGTGTAGGCATCGCCGGGGTGATGCTTGAGCGGCAGTTTGTTGAGCTTCGCGATGAAGTTGGTCAAGCCCGGTCCGCTCCAAAGATCGGCGCTGCGCCACAGCTTCGTTAGTTCGTCGTTGCCCGAGAAATCGTAAATCAACCCGCTCGTGTGCGTGAGCAGATGCTTGATGGTGATTGGCCGCTTGACCGCCTCGACTTGCGGTGCGTCCTGCGTGCCGCCCGTCCAGACCTTCATGTCCTTCAACTCCGGGAGATACTTCGCCACCGGATCATCCAGATTGAACCGTCCCTCCTCGAACAACATCAACGTGGCGACACACGTGATGATCTTAGACATTGAATACGCGCGGCAAATCGTGTCGCGCTCCATCGGCAACCGCCGCTCCACGTCGCGATAACCGTAGGTCTGAAAGTCCACGATCTTCCCGTCGCGCGCCACCAACGTGATGATGCCCGCGTGCTGGCCTTCGTCCACAAACCGCTTCGTCGTCGCGTGCAAAACTTCCAACCGCGCCGGATCAAATCCCGCCGCCTTGGCCGAAGCCGTCGGCAATTGCGCCCGCGCCGAAACTGCCACGAGCAACATGAGACAAAGGAAAAGAATCTTTAGCCTATGAAACGCGTCGCGCCCGGCGAACACGATGCCGGAAATCAAAACCCCGTCGCCGACTTTCAGCGCGCGGATTTTTTCTTCGGTGAAAGGAAAGGATAGTTTGATCATGACAATTCAATTGAAACTTTGTTTGTAAACATCTCGGCGATTGCCGACGGCGATCAAATACAATTCGTTTTTCTCCGCGTTGAATTGATAAACCACGCGGAAATCACCAACCCGCAATCGAAACGCGTTCACGCCCTGCATCCGAAAATGCGATGCGCCGCGCAAATGACAGCCAAGCTCGTCAATCTTCCATTGAATCTGCTGCTGCGTTCCGGCGGGTAGCGCAAAAAATCGCCGGTCAAATTGCGGCGAACAAACCTGCGTTGCCGCGCCGCCTGGAGAATTCATGGCTTGTGGATACGATACCGGCCTTCGGCGATGTTTTTCATCCCCGCTTCGATTTCCGCTTTGAATTCCTCTTTCAACTCCAGCCGGTCTTCGAGCAGATTCTCCAGCCAATCACGCAAAGCCTCCTGATCAGCTTGTGAAAGCTGCTTCACCTGCTCCTCGATTCGTTCCAGCGTTCGCATGATGAAATTAAAGCGCAACTGGCGCGGATTTGCAAATCAATGCTTGCCGCGTGAGTTGCTGATGCGCGGCCAGAATGGAATCCCGGCTCGGATTCGCCACCAGATAACTCACCACCGTCGTCTCAATGTAAATGGTTTCCATCGTTCAACGAACTTCGTCGCCGACCTTCAACGCGCGGATTTTTCGTTTGATCATAATTCTTCACTCCTGTCCCGTTTAGAAACCCAGTAAACATTGATGATTATCGGTGTCAGAT
>CAYMCQ010000148.1:0-2761 GCA_964389025.1 uncultured Verrucomicrobiota bacterium | reverse complement strand
GCCGGACGTGATTGTAAAAACCGTTTCCAACATTTTCAGCAATTGTTCCGGTGCCAACCCGTTCAAATCTTTCAGCACGCGGTTGTAAGGCAGGATTTGCATTTGGTTGTGGGGAAAAATCACAGTCAGAAAAAATCCGCTGCTGCCCGCGCCTTTGCAGGCTTGATAAACTCGCGCCGCCGCCGCGCTGCGATGATGGCCGTCGCAGATGTAGAGAAATGGGATTTGGGCAAACGCTTGCTCGATGGCGTTAATCGAATCTAAATCTGCGATTGTCCAAGCGGTGTGCCGCACGCCATCCTTTGCAGTGAAATCAATTTCCGGCGTCTCAGAAATTGTTTTGGCGACGAGCGAATCCACTTTCGCCGAGGCCCGATAGGTCAAAAACACCGGCCCGGTTTGCGAATTCAGAGTTTCGATGTGTCGCACGCGGTCATCTTCTTTGTCTGGCCGCGTGAACTCATGTTTTTTGATGATGCCGCTCAAGTATTCTTCGCAGCTCGCGACGGCGACCAGCCCGGCCTGGCTGTGTTTGCCCATGATTTGCCGATACAAATAAAAACACGGCCGCTCGTCTTGCCTCAGCGCGCCTTGAGAAACCAGTTTTTGAAAGTTGTCCCTGCCCTTTGCATAAACTTGCGGCGAATAAATGTCCGTGCCCGGTGGCAAATCAACCTCCGGCTTGCTGACATGCAGGAAACTGAGCGGATTGTTCTTCGCAATCTCCCGCGCCTCGTCCGAAGACATCACGTCGTAAGGAAGCTCGCAGATTTTTTCCGCGAGTTCAGGTTTTGGCCGCAGCGCGGCAAAAGGTTTGACAGTGGCCATAAAATTCGCGGGCAAGATAGCGCAGGGATTTGCGAACGCACGGAGTTTTTTGAGCGGGGAAAATCGAGCGCGCCAAATTCAACATCTTTGCTTTAATCGTCGCGATGAGTTTGCTATGTTGCATTGAATTCTTTGACACGTGAAAAATTACATTCTTGATACCAATGTCCTCCTTCACGACCCCAACTCCATGCTCAGTTTCGTCAGCGACAACGTCCTGATACCCATTGAAGTGATCGAGGAGATTGACCGGTTTAAACGCGAGTCCACGGAGCTTGGGCAAAATGCGCGCTCCGTGTCGCGCATGCTGGATTCATTTCGCGGCGAAGGGCGGTTGAGCGAAGGTGTCAAGCTGCCAAATGGCGGCTCGCTGAAAATTGTTTTCCAAAAAAACGGTAACCAGCAAGGCGGCCACGGGATTTTTTCGCACGACACGGTGGACAATCGAATTCTCTCGCTCGCGGCCAGCATTCAAAAGGCGCAGCCGAAAAATCTGACCATCCTCGTGAGCAAGGACATCAACCTGCGCATCAAAGCCGACGCGCTGGGATTGCAGGCCGAGGATTACGAGTCCGACCGCGTCCACATCAAAGACCTTTACACGGGGATGATCGAACTTTCCGTGCCGCCGGAAAAGCTGGCGTCGTTCCGCGCGAAGGGCGAACTCGAATTGAACGGCGCTGCGGAATATTTTCCGAATGAGTATTGCGCGCTCATGGATGAAACGAACCCAAAAAAGGCCGCGCTGGCGAAAGTGGATGCGTCGGGTCACAAACTCGTTCCGATTGCAGACCGGCGCGATGGTGTTTGGGGAATCAAAGCGCGCAACCGCGAGCAGCATTTCGCGTTCGACGCGCTGCTCGACGACCAAATCAAGCTCGTCACGCTGATGGGCAAGGCAGGCACGGGAAAAACCTTGATCGCAATGGCTGCCGGTTTGAAACGCACGGTGCTCGACCGCGAATTTCGCCGGCTCGTCGTCGCGCGCCCGACGATTTCAATGGGCAAGGAGCTTGGCTTCCTGCCCGGCTCGCTCGAGGAAAAACTTGCGCCGTGGATGCAGCCGATTCACGACGCGCTGGAGATGTTGAGCGATTTGAACATGGGCCATGAGCATCGTCGCAGCACGGATTTGATGCGAAGCGGCAGCATCGTCGTGGAGGCGCTGAGCTACATTCGTGGCCGCAGCATTGCCAACCAGTTCATGATCATTGACGAAGCGCAAAATCTCACGCCGCTCGAAACCAAGACGATCATCACACGCGTCGGCCACGGAACGAAAATCGTTTTCACTGGGGACCCGTATCAGATTGACAATCCCTACGTGGATTCCTCGTCGAACGGATTCAATTATGTCGTGAGCAAATTCCGCTCGCAAGCGGTCGCGGCTCACATTGAATTGCAGAAAGGCGAGCGTTCGGAACTCGCAGAGCTTGCGGCGAATCTGTTGTAGCGTCGGCTGTCCCAGCCGACGGTGCGTTGAGACAACGCACGTTACATTTTCAAATCGCCGCTTGGCAGCCTGACATTTTTGGCATACGGTCACCGAGTGATTTTCTTCCTGAGATTTGCCGGAATTACCAACGCTGCGATTTGGTTTGGCGGAAACGTTGCGATCACGTTTGTGGCTTTCACCAGCTTCTTTTCCCCGGAGATGAAGAAATTATTGAGCCACGAGTATTATCCGGGAGCGGTCGCGCAAATTGTTTTCCAGCATTTTTTCACGCTTCAATATTGTTGTGGCGTGGTTGCGCTGGCCCATTTATTTGGCGAAGCGTTTTACATTGGCCGCGCTGTATCGCGCGTTCGATTGTGGCTGCTCATTGGAACTCTCGCGCTGGTTGGCTTTGGCGGTTTTATCGCCGAACCGAAGCTTAAAGAGGGTGTTACGAAAGTTTTTGTAACCTGCTCTTAAAACGGATGAAGCGTCCGG
>CAYMCQ010000147.1:1815-2887 GCA_964389025.1 uncultured Verrucomicrobiota bacterium | reverse complement strand
TAGGACGTTTCGGTTGGTTTCTGCCTCATGACTTGACCGGTTTGAAGATAGGCGATTGTTTCCGTTCCCAATTGGACAGGAACCGCTGTTTCGCTCAAACCAAAGGCGCACGTCATGGTGCAGGCCGCCTTGGCCGCGGATGCCGCGAGTTTCTCCTGCATTTGGAGGCAGGCCGCGCATGTGCCGCTCTTTTCGTTCATCAGAGCGCACCAGGAGTTTTCCCCACGCTTTCCCCGGAATGGAGGCTGCCATGTTTCCCTGGGACGAATCGTAATCGGCAGACCGATCGCTTCGGTGTACGCCCTCTCATACTCCTGGAAAACTCGTGATTTCGTCAAAGCCGTGACTAATTCGCTGTTCGGTTTCATCTTTGGTCTCTTTTTATATTGGCATCGTCTTCATTTCCGATGCCCAGTAAGAGACTACCGATTCGCTCCAACGAGAGATATTGGAGGGGAACAAGGTGTTGGCTGCTGAAGATCCAGCAAGGGGGTAGGGGATTTCCCTAGTGAAGGTGCGTGAAATGAGCTGTGAGGGCGGCGGAGACGGTCGGAATCGAACGAGGTCAGGCTTTTTGGCTACTCCGTTATTACCGCCCCGCCACCAGAGGCGCACAGCCTCATAGCTATCGAACGCCAATAGAATCAGGCACTTTCGCGCGTGCGTCAAGCACCTGCCAATACGCGCGAACTACCAACCGCACGCTCACTCATCACCGGTTTTTCAGCAGCTATCTGGCGTTCCGTCTGGCACTTTTTTGATGCAAACTCGCAGGCGAGCGTCGGTTTGGAGAACTCGCCTGGAGGGCGGGAAATTCGCGAGTAAAGACCGTTCTG
Source organism: uncultured Verrucomicrobiota bacterium (assembly GCA_964389025.1). Classification (GTDB taxonomy): domain Bacteria; phylum Verrucomicrobiota; class Verrucomicrobiia; order Limisphaerales; family CAYMCQ01; genus CAYMCQ01. Next base: position 2,051 of record CAYMCQ010000147.1, on the reverse strand, counting down.
TCCCGTCATTCTATCTGGCACTTTCCTGGCACTGTTTTCGAGGCAGAAATGAGAGTTGGACTGAACGCTTCCGCTTGATGTGCGCATAGAGCGCGGGGTCGAAGTTCATTACAGTCCCAATCTCCTTCCAATCCCGCTCCATCTGCTGCGCGCAACCTCGAGCCAGCGGTCGAAACATCTTTTCGCCCCCTGTCACTCCGTTGCTCATGCTCCGCCGCCCCGGCGGCACGGACAGA
>CAYMCQ010000147.1:0-1805 GCA_964389025.1 uncultured Verrucomicrobiota bacterium | reverse complement strand
TGAAGAGAGCAGTCCCGCTCCTTCAGAACGAAACGCAAAACATGAACATAACGGAAAACCTCATCGCCACTGAATGCCCCGCAATCGCTCCGCAACCCGAAAACAGGATTGTGCTTGGCAATCCAAACCACTCAAGCCTCGGGAGTTTGGGCTATTTTTTCTGAGTCGATAGCGGCTTTCTTCGAAGGGAGGTCGATTGTTTATCGTCATGGGGTGACGCTGTGGCAGCATTGTTGATGAAAATCGCCTTTTCGGCAGCCATGAACTTGCTTAAATTGCGGCGCTTGACCGCGCGGTCAAGTCGGGTGCTTCAACCACATGAATCGCAGCCGCCTGACCGCAGGCTTCCTCAGAATGATTTGGACATTGTGCGAAACGGCCAAACATACCGTTTGCACAACGAAGCGTCAGACACTACGATACGGGAACGATGAAAGAGCCAAAACGCTCTCAGGAAAGCCGTCAAGTCGGCGCGGCGATGGCTTTCGTCGAAGCGCGCATGGCTTTTGGGCGCGTTGCCTTTTCGCTTGAGGAATTGACCAAGGAATCCGGGCTGTCAGCCATCGCCGCGAAATTTCAGTTGTTGCGGCTTCGAGGCAAAGTCGCCCGCGTCTCGCCCCGGCAGCCGTTTTTTCTAATCGTCAGCCCCGAACATCGCAACATGGGAGCGCCGCCCGCGAACTGGTGGATTCAAGATTATTTCAATTGGCTGGGCAGACCGTATTATCTCGCGCTTCAATCCGCTGCGAGTTCGTTTGGTTCAAATCCGCAGGCACTCCAAGTCACCCAAGTGATGACTGACCGGCCTTGCCGGGCAATCAAGGTTGGAAGGATTCAAGTCCAATTCTTCGTGAAGCGCGGGATTGAGAGGACACCCACACAACAGCCCGAAGGAGCAGTCGCCCCACTTTTGATCAGCACTCCCGAAGCAACGGCATATGATTTGATTCGCTATGCGACGAGCATTGGCGGCATCGAGCGCGCGGCGGAAACCGTCCGTCCGCTTTTGCCGCTCTTGCGAGTCCGCGAACTCAAGCGCGTGCTGGCTGTGGAAAACGAACCTGCCGTCGCGCAGCGGTTGGGGTTTGTCATTCAAGCGTGCGGAAATAGTTCTTTGGCGAAAGCTGTCCGCGACTGGCTGCCTGATGAATTGACTCCCGTTGCGCTCGTTCCGGGCAAAGGCAAGCCCGACAACCTCCCACTCATCAAACGCTGGCAGGTGCTCAACAATTCCAGTGAGTTGAAAGTATGACGCCGATCACCCGCCAGGATATTCTGGCTCACCAAGCCGTTGTGCCGTGGGCGGCGCAGTATCAGGTGGAGCAAGACCTCCTCCTGTGCCGCGCAATGGTCGCGCTGTTCGACGACGAGTTCCTGAGTTCTCAAATCGCCATGCGCGGCGGCACGCTCCTGCACAAGGTTCATCTCGCCCCGCCCGCGCGTTACAGCGAGGACATTGATTTGGTCGTGGTTGGCGCTCGACCGGCGGACCAGATTCGCCGCGCGATTCGTCGCGTGTTGGCCGAGGTCTTGGGAACACCGAAAGCGTCCGTTTGGGACACACTCGCATTGGCGATACGTAACACCGTCAGACTCTCCCGCGTGTTGCGCATAACTTACTCGGCGCGCTCGATCATTGAACCGAACCGGACGCTGGAAATCGTCGTTGAAGCGAATGTGACCGAACGCAAGCCGCATCGCGCAGTCGTCGAAATGCCGTTCAACTTTCCATTCCGCGACAAGCCTGTTCAAACGCGCATCAAGGGCTTCGACATCCACGAAATGCTGGGCACGAAGATGCGCGC
>CAYMCQ010000146.1:0-2904 GCA_964389025.1 uncultured Verrucomicrobiota bacterium | reverse complement strand
CTTTCCCCCCTCCAAACATTCAAACTCTCCAGGAGTTTTTCAGCAAACTGCTAGCCACACAATTAATCAGCATCCCTTGCAGTTCCGGGCTGTCGGCATCAGTCACGGCACGACAACACTTGGGAACAGACAGTCTCACGCTTTCCTTTTTTCTCAAAATCGCTTCGGCCGTTGCTTCACCGTAAGCCCAATGGATGATGCCAAGCGACCCGTCGTAATGACGAGGGATGAATCGGCTCGCGGCGGCGTAGTCATGATTATTGTAATGGAAAGAGATCATGAGGTATCGGCAGGCCATGCGATAGTCATGTGGCAAGCACTCATACGCGGCGTCAACCAAGGCCGACCACGGTTTGAGCCGGTCAACGCGGGTGAGGATCGCGGTCACCGCAGATTTGAACTTCTCCCCGGTAATGTCGCTGCCATTCAAGTCGCGGCGTGCCAGGAGGAGGGTCTCGTTGTTTCGATTTGTTTTCATAGTGGTTCCTTCCCATCCTCCGGCCAGCGAGTTTTTCGGTAGGCCAGGATTTGTCGGGCGAGCTGTTTAAGTTCCGCCTCAGCGCACGGCCTCGCCAGATAAATTTTCAAAAATAAAAATCGCTCGGTGCGCGTGCAAAGTTGTGAGGCAACTTTGTCGAGCGATGCCAAATCTTTCAGCCGGCGGCGGTGGCGGAGGGGCGACCATGGATCAAATTTTCCACGCGGGCAATCAATCAACCAAAGCCGTGCTTTGTCAGTGGAATCTTGTGTCACCAAAATATTTCGCCAGACAAAATCGTGGTGGAAAAAATTGGCGGCGTGCAAGCCGCGCGCGATTTCCGCGAGCCGCCGGATCAATTGCGCCCGGACCGTGCGTATTTCAGATTTTGTCCTGTCCCTGCATTCGCTCTGAAAAAATTCCACCAGGGTTTTCGCGCTCGGAATTTCGCGCGTGATGATGAACGCGCGGCGCAACCGGCCAATCGCATCGCGCTCCTCGCCGCAGGCAATTCGTTCGGCGGACAGGATTCCGAGGCGTTGAAACACTCCATAATTTTCAAACTCGCAGCGCGCTTTTGATTTGCGCCCGACGAATTTCCAGGACGGAGGCCGGTATTCGTAATGTTTGTAAAAGACAGCGAGCCTGTCCGGGCCGGGCCAAACGGCTTGTTTTACGACAACGGCTGTGTTCGCAGGGTTTTCCGCGAGAAAAAAGCGGGCTGCGGCTTGCGGCGAATCCAGCCCGCAGCTGCGGAAAATGTTTTGAAATGGCTCGGCAACCTGGAGCATGAAATTCTTTGGGCGCGCGTCTTGAAAAGTTTGCCAGAGCACGGAGCGAATTGCCAATCTCTTGAATGAGCAGGATGTTTTTCTTCAGCGAATCAAGTTTCCCCTTGATTCAGCAGGCGGCTTTTGGTCTTTTCCTCGCTCGAAAAATTTGCACATTCAATAAAGTTGTGGAAAAAGTTTTAGCAGTCATGCACAAACATCACTCGCATTCGCATTCACACGGTCACTCGCACAGCCACTCGCGCAGTCATGCACACGCACCCTTGCATCGTTATTCCGCGAAGAAAATGGCCAAGCCGGTGAATTTCATTTGCTCGGCTCCCGACGCCAAGGAGGTTTTTCTGATGGGCGATTTCAATGATTGGGACACGCGCTCGCACCCGATGGAGCGCCAGCACGGCGGCGGCTGGCGCATCCAGGTGCCGCTCACTCACGGACATCATCACTACCAGTTCCTCGTGGACGGCAAGCCGACGCTCGATCCGCACGCGCAAGGCAACGCGCGCAATCATCGGAACGAAAAAGTGTCGTTGATCGCGGTGAGTTAAAGCTCCAAGCGCCGACATCCAAACTCCAGAGAAGCTTCAAATTCCAAAGCAGAAATTTCGGCGCGGCGCTGTTTGAAGTTTGATGTTTGGAATTTCTCTGGAGATTGGTGCTTGGAGTTTGGTGCTTACGTCTTCTTCCGTTTTTCCAGAAAAAAATTCTGCAACAGCGCCTTGCACTCCGTTTCGCGCACGCCGCGAGTGATTTCGCAACGATGATTCAACGCGGGAAATTGCAGCAGGTTCATCGCGCTGCCGCCCGCGCCGGCTTTTGAATCATTCGCGCCGAAAACAACGCGAGCGATCCGCGTGTGAACAATCGCGCCCGCGCACATCGGGCACGGCTCCTTCGTGATGTAGAGCGTGCAATCCGTCAGCCGCCAGTCGCCGACCGCGCCCTCGGCCTGCGTCAGCGCGAGCATTTCCGCGTGCGCGGTGGCGTCTTTGAGCAGCTCGACCTGGTTGTAGGCGCGCGCGATGATCCGCCCGCCGCGCACCACGACTGCGCCGACCGGCACTTCTTCCAATTCATAAGCCTTCGCCGCCTGACGCAATGCTTCGCCCATGAAATAGTGGTCGCTTTGCAGGTCAAGGATCGGCTCGTCCATGCGCAAACAATGCAGAAGGCGGAATGAAGAATGAAGAATTAAAATTCAGGCGCGTGGCAGGTCGGGCGATTTTTTTAACGCAAAGGCGCAAAGCCGCCAGGGAATTATCATCTTTGCGCCTTGGCGTCTTTGCAGTGCTATATCCCAACATCGTCGCGTTCTGCGAAGATTTTTTAACGCAGAGAACGCAGAGGTTCGCGCAGAGGAACGCAGAGAAAACCTCCTTCGCGACCTTTGCGAGAACCTCGGCGTCCTTTGCGTTGAATCGGGCATCTCAAATGTTTGGTTGCGGCTTTGCCGTGAGTAAATTCTGCTGCCAACCGCCACGAAGAACACCCTGAAGGGTGGACACCGAACTGCCGCCACTTTCAAAATTATTTTGCTCCGCGCGTCTCTGTGGCAAAGTCACCGCCCGTGGATCCGACTGCCAATGCGTTGATCGCTGCCGCGCGCGAGTTGCGCGATGCGGTGTCGCGCCTGAA
>CAYMCQ010000145.1:0-3224 GCA_964389025.1 uncultured Verrucomicrobiota bacterium | reverse complement strand
ACTCCGATTTTGACACTTCCACTGACCAACAACTAATGACACTTGCCCGTTCATCTGTGGCTAAATAAACGTGACAACTGACGCACAAATTCTTTCCGCATTGCGCGACGACAGCAACGACGGCGTGTCCGGCGCGGAGCTTTCACAGTTGCTGGGCGTGAGTCGTGCCGCGATTTGGGCGCGCATCGAGGAACTTCGAAAGCTCGGTTACGAAATAGCGGCCAGCCCGCATCTTGGCTACAAATTGGTGGACACACCGGACGTTTTGCACGCGGACGATTTGATTTCGCGACTCGGCAAAACAAAAGTCGTTGGCCGCGACATCCGCGTGTTTCAGGAAACGACTTCGACCAACAACGTCGTCGAAAAACTCGCGCGGGATGAGGTCAAGGAAGGCGTCGTCGTTTTCGCCGAGTCACAGACCAAAGGACGTGGCCGCCTCGGGCGCAAATGGATTTCACCCGCCCGCAAAGGACTTTGGTTTTCCGTTTTGTTGCGGCCTAAGTTGCGTCCGCAAGAAACAACGCAACTGACCGTCGCCTCGGCCACGGCTTTGTTCCGCGCAATCCGCGAAGTCACGGGCATCTCCACAGAAATCAAATGGCCGAATGATATTTTGATTCGCGGGAAAAAAGTTGCGGGCATTTTGACCGAGCTCAATGCCGAACTTGACCGCGTCAAATACGTCATCATCGGCATCGGCGTGGATGTGAATCTGGGCGCGGGCGATTTGCCCGCCGACGTTCGCAAGCTTGCGACTTCGCTGAAAATTGAGGCCGGAAAAAATCTGGACCGCGCGGAACTGGCCGTGCAAATTCTCCGCGAACTGGACAGGGGCTATGAACGCGTCTGCTCCGGGCAGTTTGAAGCCGTCGCGAACGAATGGGAAAAAAATTGCTCGACGCTCGGCCACCGCGTCGCCATTCAAATTGGCGGACGGAAAATTTCTGGTCGCGCCGAATCGCTTGACGAAGATGGCGCATTGCTTTTGCGGACGGAACACGGACACCTTGAAAGAATCATCGGCGGTGACGTGACGCTTGAGAAATAATCCGCGGATTTCACACATTGTATTCAAAACTGTTTGCTTTTTATTGGCGTTCATCCGCGTAATCTGCGGGCAAAATGATCCTGCTTTTCGACATCGGCAACACGAACACGCACGTCGGCCTCGCGAACGCAACGCGAGTTGTAAAACATATTAATATTCCGACTTCTGTGTGGCGTGCGGGCAAAGCGGCGACCTCGCTGAAAAAATTCGTCGCAAAAAATCATATCGAAGGTGCCGTTCTTTGCAGCGTTGTGCCGAAAGCTACGCCACCCGTTCGCAAAACAGTCCGACGACTCTGGAAGCTGAACGCGCTCGAACTCACGCCGAAAACGCTGCGCGGCGTGGGCATTGATTATCCTACCCCAAAAACCATCGGCGCTGACCGTCTGGCGAACGCCGTTGCCGTCCGCCATCACTTCGGCGCGCCCGCCCTCGTCGTGGATTTTGGGACGGCGGTCACGTTTGATGTCGTTGACCGAAAAGAAAATTACATCGGAGGCATCATCGCGCCTGGCCTGGCTGCGATGACGGATTACTTGCACGAGAAAACGGCGTTGCTGCCGAAAATCAAAATCCGTGAGATCAAATCCGTCGTTGGCAAAAGCACCGAGCAGGCGATGCTCGTCGGCGCGGTGCACGGCTATCGTGGGCTGATTCGCGGGCTGATTGCGGAATTGAAACGAGAGTTGAAGACGGCGCAGTTGCCGGTGGTGGCGACGGGAGGCTATGCAAGTTTGATCGCAAGCAAGCTGTCGGAGATTTCTGCCATTGAGCCAAACCTTACGTTGGAAGGGCTGCGGCTGGTCTGGTTCGCAAATCAACACCTCGGAGGAACGAGTTAAACGAGTGGCCTTGCCTCGGTTTCGTGGACTACTGGCGAGCGCATGAGACATGGTTTTAGTTGAGTTGGTTTTCAAAGTCCACAGGGGATTTATAATCGAGGGCGCTGTGGAGCCGCTCCCGGTTGTAAAAGATTTCAATCCAGTCAAAGAGGGCTGCGTGAGCTTGGCGGCGCGTGGCAAAATGAACCCGGTGGACGAGTTCGCGTTTCCTGCTGCTCCAGAAGCTTTCCATCATGCTTTGTCGTGGCAGTTGCCTTTGCGGCTCATGCTGGGAACCACCCCGGCCTGGGCGAGCCGTTGGCGGTAGGCGAGGCTGGCGTATTGGACGCCGCGATCATTGTGATGCATCAGTCCCGAGGGGGGTCTGCGCTGCAAGAGCGCCATGTCCGATGCGGCCAGTGGCAACTCTGTGGCCAGGCTTTCACCCATCGCCCAGCCGACGCAACGGCGCGTGCACCGGTCCAGCACACCGGCCACATACAGGAAGCCTTCGTCGGTGTTGATGTAGGTGATGTCGGCCACCCACACGGCGTCGGGTTGGGCCGTCGGCATACGGTGAAGCAAATGATTGGGGGCGATTGGCAGATCGTGGTTGCTGTCGGTCAGGCTCAGGGGATGGAACCGGCGGCGATGATGGTGCGACAAGCCCGCCTGCCGCATCAGGCGCGCAATCCGCATCCGTCCGCAACGATGACCTCGCGCCCGCAACCAGCGCATCATGCGGGGGCTGCCATAAGTCTGCCGGCTTTCCCGGTGCGCCTGGTTGATCAGCGGCAGCAACGCGGTGTTGGCTTGCGCCCGTCGTCCGGGCGCGCGTCCCGCCCACGCATGATAACCGGTGTGTGTCACCCCAAAGGCGGCGCACAACTCATGGATCGAATGCTCGGCGCTCATGGTTTTTATGCGCTCAAAGCGTTCTCGCCGGGTGCCGAGAGGATGCCCAACGTTTTTTTAATATCTCCCGCTGCCGGATCAGGCTGCCCATCTCCCGCCGCAACCGCCGGTTCTCCGCCTCCAGCGCCCCGACCGTGCGCGGCGTGCCGCCGTCCGGCGGCATCACGCCGAGTTGTTGCTTCCAGATTTTGAGCGTCTGGGCATTGATACCCAGCTCCCCAGCCACCATCCCGGCGCTCTTGCCGCTCCCAAGCCAAGGCTCCACGGCGGAGCGCTTGAAGTTCTGGTCGTATCGTTTCTTCCGGACTTTCAGTTCAGGTTCGTTGTTCATCGTGTGTCTTTCTAAGGAAGCGCTGAACAAAGGGGGTTTTCCAATTTCCAATTTTGAAGGCAGCCAAGGCCGGTGCTGCGGTGGAAAAAGGCGGCTGGATTCTCCA
>CAYMCQ010000144.1:0-3258 GCA_964389025.1 uncultured Verrucomicrobiota bacterium | reverse complement strand
CTCCGTTCATGTTCCCCACTCACATCAACCAGATACCGCGTTTTTCAGGAACGACGATCGTAATGTCTGGGGATCTTTCACAAAGCGGGCTTTTGAGTTTTGACCTTTTCGCTTTTCGACGTATCCTCCGCGCCATGTTCGACACCATCACGGCAGAAATTTCCACGGCGTCCGAGAAACTCGCGCATCTGCGGAGGTTTCTTTGACATCGCCAGCGCGCAAAAACGCCTGAGCGAGATAAACGCCCAGATGTCGGCGGAAAATTTTTGGAACAATCGCGAATAAGCCCAAAAACTCATCGAGGAAGCCGGTTTTGAAAGAGGAAAGCGTCGAATTATTTGAAGGAAAATCCCAGCCCGACGCTCACGAAGATGGATTCGCCCATGTTCAATTCAGCGCGTTTACCTTTCACGGTTTGCGAATAGCTGCTCAACGCCTGATATTGCGCGTTGGCAAATATGTCGAGTTCCTTGTTGAGCTTCCAAATGACTGTTCCCTGGACATAACCGCCTGGAACAACACCGTCGTCGTGGCTGCGGCCGCTGCGGGTCTGCCTGACGCCGGAAATCTCGACTGTTTCGCTAAAGCGGAATTCGGAGTCAATCGCCGCCATCGCAAACCCGCCGCTGATCTGGAAGGAAAGGTTTGTTGACGCGGGAAGCTCGAAATACGGACCGACGCGGAACGCCGCCACGCCGGCGTCAAGGCTGCGGGTGCCGGTGATTCTGGCGGCACCCGGCACGTTTTGAAACGAGCGCGAAGGGGAATCGCTGATGAGCGGGCCGGCGTTCGTGTAATCGCCGCGATACGGCGGCGGCGACGGGGGAAAAACTCCGCCGAGATCGTAAGTGTCCGTCAAAACGGAAACGTTTCCGCGCAGGGGCCGGCCATCGCCGATGGATACGTCCGTGTAGCCGAATGCAGCTTCGATTCCCCACCATCCGTTTCCGGCATCGCAGACCCGGCGGTTGTAAATGAATTCAAAACCGTGGTGCGGGTCATCGCCCACATTTTTGGAGGAAACATTCGCCTTCGAAGACGAACTGTGAAACAGAATGACATTGTTGCCGGGATCAGGCACCTGGCTTGAATTGTCGTAACCCCAATTCCACGTCAATCCCAGCGCGTTGTCGCGGATGTCAATTTTGTTGTAGCCGTCGTCATAGGTGCGGTCGGTGTGGCCGCCTGTCGCGGGGCCGGGACCGACGCCGCCCTGGTTGACCGCCGTGAAGCCGCCGAGCCGTTTGAAATCAGCGGTGATGTTGAGGCCGAGGCGATAGCTCACCGCGAAACGGTTCATCTGCGGTTTGGGCGGAGCTTCGAGGACGTTGTTCTGCGTGGTCTGTGCGGAAGCGAGCGTCGCAAAAAGCCCGCCCACCAGCATTGATGCAACCGCGAAAAAATTGTTTTTCATAGTTTTCAATTCACTGCAATTGCAAGCCTGTCTTCGCGACAGCTTGACCAAACCCGGTTCACTTAATCAAGCCTTCAAAATTTCCAATGCCACTTCATCAAGGCACTCGTTTGACCCGATAGAGCCGGTTTTTCATCTGGTTCGGGAAACTCGATGTCGCCGGCGGGCCATCATCAATATATTGCGCAGAGTAGCCGGTGCCTGTGACGGTCTGCGGCGAGGTTGACCAAGTAACCATGCCATCCTCGCTGTATTCGATAAAATAAGTCGAGCCGGACACGGTGTTGAAATTCAACAGGAACGACCGGTCGGCCAAAAATCTCGCTTTGGTGATCACCACCGGCGTGCCATTGACGCTCGACGTTACGCTCGCGGGCAGCATCACCGCCACAAGTGTCGGCGGAGGCGGGTTCGTGATGTTCATCGGGACGTAGAGTTTTATCTTGATGTCCGCAAAACCACCCGGCGGAATGACATTCCCGTTCTGCACATACGGAATCCCGTTGATGAACGCCGTCGCATTGTAAACCGATAACGGAGCCTCGACTCCGAACACCAAAACTCCAACCGTGTTCATCGGGAGCGGCGTCGGGTTAAATATGCGGACAATTTCCTCATAGAATCCGCTCTGATGGTTCAAGTAGAGGTTCGTCATAATGATCAACGGCGGGCGTTCCAGAACCGAGATGTTCACCGGCGCGGACGTCGCCTGGTTGCCGCACGCGTCCGTGGCAACGGCCATCAATGTGTAACTGCCCGAGCCAATGTTCGATACGGCCAACGAGTAGTTCGGCGAGCCATTGGTTGCAATGCCGACTGAGTTCGTGCCGAGGAAAAATTCCACCTGGCTGATCGCGCCATTCGTGTCTTGCGCCGAGGCGATGATCGCGAAACTGGCTGGCGCAAGGAAGATGGTTCCATTTGTCGGGCTGACAATCGTCACCGACGGCGGCGTGAGGTCAATCACCGACACTGTCTGGCTGCATTCGGCGGTGTTGCCGCTGCCGTCGGTCGCGCGCCATGTGCGCACCGCAGTGAAAGCGTTGCCGCAAACGGCATTGGTGCTTGTGCCCGTCACCGTGATGGTCACTGCGCTGCAATTGTCGCTGGCCGACGGATTGTCAAAAGTCCAATTCTGCCCCATCACCACAGTTTTGCCCTGTGGGCAAACGATGACAGGCGGCTCGTTGTCGAGCACCGTCACCGTGAACGTGCAGGAGGCCTTGTTGCCGCTGGCGTCGGTCGCTGTGTTCGTCACCGTCGTCGTTCCTATCAGGAATGTGCCGCCGCTTGCCCGCGAACTCGCGATGTTGGTGACGGCACAATTGTCCGTCGCAGTGACATTGAACGTCACGTTGCTCTTGCTGCAACTGCCGCCGTCCGCGCCCACCACGATGTTGGCCGGGCAAGTGATAACGGGAATTTCGGCGTCAATGACCGTGACGGTGAACGTGCAGACACTTTGATTGCCGCTCGCGTCGGTGACCGTGTTGGTCACGGTCGTCGTTCCGATCGGGAAGGTGCTCCCGCTCGCCGTCGAACTCACGATGCTGCTCACCGCGCAGTTGTCCGTCGCGGTGACTTTGAACGTCACGTTGCTCCGGCTGCACTGTCCGGGGTTGGGACTCGCCACGATATTCAGCGGACAAGTGATCACAGGGTTCTGCGTGTCGTTCACCGTCACAGTGAATGTGCAGACACTTTGATTGCCGCTCGCGTCCGTCGCCGTGTTCGTCACCGTCGTCGTTCCCATCGGGAAAGTGCTGCCGCTCGGTGGAGTGCTCACGATGCTGCTCACCGCGCAGTTGTCCGTCGCCGTCACAAGGAAAGTCACGTTGCTCTTG
>CAYMCQ010000143.1:0-3330 GCA_964389025.1 uncultured Verrucomicrobiota bacterium | reverse complement strand
GTTCTGGATGTTTCTTATCGTTCATGGATTTATTTTCCATGACGAGGTAGGACATTGGCGGGGCTACCGACTCAAATTTGCGTTATCTACATACTCCCGAACTTTTTCGGCGGTTGCAGACCGCCGCTACAATTTATCTTCTAAACGAACTCGTAAAATCCGTTGCCTCTACTTTCATCACTTTCTTTTCGACCTTCGACTCGGCGATGAGTTGGTTCAATTTTTTCTCCCAGCCTGCGCTGTTCATCGGCAATTCAACCGTCTCGCCGAGCAATGACGAATAGACCATCACGTTCGCCAGTTCCACGGAGTGAATTCCTTCTTCGCCCGGCGCAATGAGCGGTGCGCCGTCAAGAATTGCATTCACGAAATTTTGCACCATGATGGCGTGTGGAATCGTCGCGTTCTCGAAAGAGATTTCCTCTTCCTTCACGTCCGGCTTCACGAAACCTTGCTTCGCGCTCTTGCTGAATTCAATCATGTCCGCCGAGTTGCGCGCGAACGTGAGTTTGTTGTTTTCCAAAAGCAATTTGCCCATCGTGCCGACGATTTCAAAACGGTTCGTGCCCGGCGCTTCACCCGTCGAACTGGCAAACACTCCCGTCGCGCCGTTGGCCCATTCCATGTAAGCGGTCACGTTGTCCTCGACTTCGATTTGATGGAAACGCCCAAGCTGGCAGAAGCCGCGCACGCGCTTGGGCATTCCAACGAGCCATTGGAGCGTGTCGAGATTGTGCAGACATTGGTTGAGCAGCACGCCGCCGCCCTCGCCCTTCCACGTCGCGCGCCAGCCGCCGCTCGCGTAGTAGGCTTCAGTGCGATACCAATCTGTGTTGATCCAGTTGACGCGAACGATTTCGCCAAGCTCGCCATCCTTGATGAGCTTCTGGATTTTCAAATAGCGCGGTTCCGTGCGCAGTTGAAACATACCGCCGAAAACGACTTTCGGATTCCGTTTGTGCGCCACGATCAGCCGCTCCGCATCGGCTTTTTGCGATGAAATCGGTTTTTCGACCATCGCGTGAACGCCCGTGTCGAGCGCAAGGATGCCGAGTGTGGTGTGCTGGAAATGCGGTGTGGCGATGATGACGGCGTCCACGTCTCCGGACTTGATGAGCGCCTCGCCGTCGGTGAAAGTTTTCAGCGGTTTGTAGCTTTCGAGCGGCGCGACAGGATCGCACACCGCGACGAGTTCGCACCGATTCACCTTCTTGTTGGAAAGATAATCGGCGTGATATTTCCCGATGTTGCCCATGCCGATGATGCCGAGGCGCACTTTGTTCATTCGCGCGAGTCTAGCGAGCCGAAATCAAAAGGCGAGAATTCTGTAAAGTAGGGCAGGCTTCCAGCCTGCCTGAAACTCGAAGCATCTTTTCACCGCCTCTTTTGGGGAGCAAAAAAGCACTTTCATTTGCCTTGCGGAAAATCCCACTTTTGTCACAGTGTCCAAGCTCAAAGGAATTTTATGAAACGCGGGGCAAAGATTGGAATAGCGGTTCTTCTTGTCTTGGTTGTTGCCGGCTTGTTCTGGCATCGGTGGGAACAAGACAGGCCGAGACGCATTTCGCTTGATTCACTTCAAACACTCGCTCGCGCGCTCAATTCAAACCAGCCCGATGAGCTTCTTAATTCACTCCAACTACCAGAATCGCTTCAAGGCCGAACCGTAGCCGAGCAAATGGAGTTTCTCACCAAAGCATTGCGCGACGAAATCTCTGCGGAAGGAATTGGGGCGCTCAAAAAGGACGGAGCTTTCGGCCCGCTACGCAAAATGTTTCCAACCGAAGCGGAAACATGGGCGAACCAAGCCGGAGTGAAAGCCGAAGATTGCGTTGCCTTTAAGATGGAACGAAGGAAGTGTCCGTCAATTGTCAGTTAAGGAAGATCAAGGCGGGTTGGGTTTGGGTTTGAACTTGGGTTTTTCTTTCCACCAATTAAGCCAGCGGGGTTGGTCAGCATAAAGCAGTTGGAGTTGCAAGAGGTATTGGGCTCGTTGTCGGTTCCAGCTTCGGCCTTGGCGTTTGAAACGCCGGTTGAGGGTCACTTCGATGTTCTTTTCCACGGCGCCGCTGCCGCATTTGACGGCGGCAGCGTGGCGACCCACGCTCCGGCGCAAGGGCGCGGGAACCTGCTTCCAGGCGTCAATGCCCTCGCGGTTGCCCAGCACATAGCCGAAGAGTTTACGAAACTCCGTGGGTCGCCTGTGCCGCAGCGGACTTTCCTTGAGAGCTTGCAGAACTTTCTCGCTGTCGGCTTGCCAGACAGCGGCCATGATGCGCCGATGCTCGGCCTGGCCGATGTGCCAGCGGTCCAAAAGCCATGTGGCTTGCGCAAAATGTTTCTGGCGCATCCATTCCAACCCCTCGTCCCCGTCGCTCAACACGATGTGATGCGCCGGACAAAAGCGCTGATGCGCCGCCAGTTCAAACGTCCGGCCAAAGCGCGCCAGCGGCGCACTGGAGGCCAGCAACACTTTGTTTTCCAGCCGCGCGCTCTTGGAACCGCGCGCCGCCCAACGACGCGCCCGCCCGGTGTAATGCAGCCCCAAATGCACCGGAAAATGGCGCACGGACACCGCCGGACGGTTGCGCCGCTGCGCCTTGAGCCAGGTCGAATCCACCTCGCTGACGAGCGCCGGCACCTTCATGCGAGGCTGGGGTGGCGCAGAAAGTTTTTCTAGTTCCAGCACGCGTCGCGCGCCATGAAACTGCACACAAGCCCACGCCAGCCAATGAGAGACTCTGCTGCCGACCCAGCCCGACAGACTGCGGGCCGCCGGACGATAATTTTGAGCGATGGCTTGGGCCACCGCGTGATCTTCGAGCCGGGGCGAAAGCAGGCGCGTGGCTTTGTGACCCCACAGGACTTTGGACAGGCTGAAGTAGTTGCCCGAGGCTTTTTCCCGCACCACCCGCACCGGCAGCGCCACGCGGCCAAAAGGCGTGAGCCAATCCACCGTTCGCCAACGCTGGGCCATGAAGCGCCCAGACCGGGCTTGCAGCCAGGCCGACTGATACGCAGCAAAGGCTTGGGCATAGAACTGGCGCGCCGCTTCATGGGTGGCATTCATCAGGGCGGTTTCAAGACCGTTGACCGACTCGAAGCGTCCGGCTACAGTGGCCTTGACACAAACCGAGACGGCTAACGCCGTTTCAGAACGAGGCTCTTCCATGTTTCATCACCGGGTTGAGCCTTAATCTTTTTACCCTCTAACTGACAATCAAAGAACACTTTGGACTTTCCCCGGTTTTTAGGAGAAGCGAAAAAGCCAGGGTTGGGAGAGCGCGTTGGGCGAGGGGACTTTGGGTCGGCGCACACGCAGACGGGAGA
>CAYMCQ010000142.1:0-3501 GCA_964389025.1 uncultured Verrucomicrobiota bacterium | reverse complement strand
GCTTTGAGCGGTTCACGCTATCTCAAGCCTCCGGCTTTGCCGGAGGTCGCTGACTTGTCATCCTAATTGGCGTGAGTTCATCGTCAAGCTGACAATTCACTTCGGAAACTTTACACCCTTTGCGCCTTTGCGTTGAAAAAATCAGTCGAGCCGGTCAGTCCAACTGCAATTCCTTTTTGACTTGCGCCCACGGGATGCGCGGTTTGCTGCCGTTGGCGCGTTTGGCGCGTTCAATCGTCCGGGCGTCCTCGATGTCTTCGACGGTGCGGCTCATCTGGCGCAGCAGAGTTTTGGCCTGAACGAGTTGCTTGTTGAGCTGCGTCCAGTTGCCCGCCGGCTTGGCTGTCAAAGTGGCGTTACTCATAAATATCTTTTCTGTCGCCGACATCATACACCACGAGGCAAGCGCCTTCCAACTCAAAGAGCACGCGGTAATTACCGGCGCGCAGGCGATACTTGTTCTTGAAGCCCTTGAGCTTTTTGATGTCGCCAGCCAGATCGTGCTGGGCACGGTCAAGTTTCGCACCGATCAAACGACGTGCGTCCTTGGGCAGGGCGCGGAGTTGCTCCAATGCTGACGGAAGGAATTCAATTTGATAGTGCATTTGCCCGCGACAGATTGCAGGAATGGCGGGGTGAAATCAATTCCCGCTTGAGCAGTCTTGAACTCAAATTTATTTTGCCGTTTTTTTAAGGGTCGCTTTCGTCTCCGCCTGCAACTCGTCCAGTTCCGGTTTGAACTTCACCTTCGTCTCGGCGGACATCCTGTCAATGAAAAGAATCCCCTGCAAGTGATCGAACTCGTGCTGCACCGCGCGCGCCAGCAGACCGCCGCAGCGGAATTGGAGCCGCCCGCCTTTTTCATTCGTCGCCGTCACGTCCACCGATTCAGAGCGCACGATCTCCGCGAAAATTTCCGGGAAGCTCAAGCAACCTTCCGGCGCCGAAACCTGTTCACCAACTGGTTTGAATTCCGGATTGATCAAGACCAGCGGCATCAACTTGTCCACGTCAGCCGGTTTGCCGTCCAGCTCCAGCGTAGAAGGCCGGTCCTTGACTTCGCGCACGTCAATGACGGTCAGTTGCAGCGCGTGGCCGACCTGCTGCGCCGCCAGTCCGACGCCGTGCGCCGCGTGCATCGTCTCGAACATGTCCGCGATGATCTGTTTGATCTCTGGCGTGATGCTTTCGATGCGCGCGCCTTTTTTACGCAAGACCGGATGACCGTATTTGATGACCTGAAGAATCATTTGTGATTTACGATTTACGAGTCATGCGCAAGGCCAGGCTTTCATCATCGAAGTCAAATCTGCCACTGAAGGACTCTTCGCGGTGCGAACGTAAAAACCGCTGGTGGTCACGCCGACGAGCAGACTCAGCGCGTTGTCCAGCCCGAGAAGTTTGCCGAGGCAAAAGCCGGAATTGAAATGATCGCCCGCGCCAGTCGTGATGAGTGGCTTGGCGCAAAACGGCCCTTCGACCAGATCAACTTTCCCACCGCTGACGGCAAGCGCGTAACTGACCGGATGGACGACGATTGTATTGACCGGACATTTTTCACTGATGGCCAGCGCGAGCTTCGACAATCCCGCAGGCGAATGGTCACTCGTGTCCAACCCAAAAACTTTTCCAAGTTCACCAGCTTCCTTCTCGTTCACGCCCAGGATCACACCGAAATATTTCCGGAAACTCGCGATCAATTCCAGCGCGCGACGAATGTCTTCAACCGTGCGCTTCTCGGGGTCGGCGAGGTCGAAAAAAATCAACCGACGAGGGTCTTTTTTCATCGTCGGGCAAATCTCCGTCAAGGCTTTTTCCCAAACACCATTCGTATGTGGAAGCATCGTCCAGTTCACAAAACCGACGAGGTCGGAGGAACACAACTTCGCGGCGAATTTTTCACGGCCAAAGCGCGCTTCGATGTTCTGCCAGTTCACGTCCTTCAATGAAGAATGTTTGCCCAGCATGATTTTGCCGTCCTCAAATTCCAGCGCGTCCGTGTGTCCCGGCTCGGCGATGCTGTGAACTTCGGCACGCTCCGCAAAGTCCGCGAACACGGGATGAAGGTTTGGATAGCCAAGATTTCCGAGGTAGGTGACTTTGATGCCGAAGCTGGCGAGCGCGTTCGCCATGATGGGGCCGTTGCCGCCGAGCTTGGTGAGCTTGGTGACGAGTTCGACATTTGTGCTTTGGCCGGCTGCGCCTGCGAGCCGTTCGGAAAATCTGGAGATTGTCGCAAGCCGTTGAAACGATTCCGCGCTCTGGCGTTTGTCAACGACGTGGACAATCTCATCAACGAAGCCATCGAGTCCGACAAACGCGGAAAATTTTGCGACGCGGTTTGCGTTTTCTGTGAGTCGCTTGGCGCAAGTCTCCCGTAGCTCCGGTGTGTTCATGAAGCGCAAAAAGTTAATCCAACCGCACGCCTAAAATTTCCAACACCCGCTCCAGCTCATCATCGCTGAAGAATGAAATTTCCACCGCGCCCCTGCCTTCGGCGTAGCGCACCTGGACTTTTGTTCCGAGGCGCTCGCGGATTTTGTCCTCAATGCGCGAGACGTGGCTGTTTTGAGTCAGCGGAACGAGGTTGGTTGGAGCGGTCGGCTTGACGTGTGGTGTGCGGTTCTGCCATTTGGCGACGAGCTCCTCGGTCTGGCGGACATTCAAGCCGTCCTTTAAGACTTTTTGCGCCGCGCGAAGGTGGTTGTCGGTGCCGAGGCCGAGAATGACTTTGGCGTGGCCGACGGAAAGTTTTCCGTCGCGGACAAAATTCTGGACGGTCGGCGGCAGTTTCAGAAGTCGAAGCGCGTTCGCGACGACAGCGCGGCTTTTGCCGACTTTGACCGCCGCATCTTCCTGCGTGAGCCGGAACTGCTCGATGAGTTGCGAGTAGCCGTGCGCTTCTTCGATGGCGTTGAGATTTTCGCGCTGGAGATTTTCGATGAGCGCGAGCTCCAGCACCGCGCGGTCATCCGCCTCGCGGATGATGATGGGAACTTCAGCCAGCCCGACGAGTTGTGCCGCGCGCCAGCGTCGCTCGCCGGCGATGAGTTCAAAATGCGTTCCGCGCTCACGCACGACCAGAGGCTGGACGATTCCCTGTTCGCGAATCGAATCGGCAAGTTCGCGAAGCGCCTCGGCAGAAAAATCCTTGCGCGGCTGAAACGCGCAGGGCTGGATGCGGCTGACCGCGACGCGCTGAACGGCTTCACGATGTTCTACAGCTTGAGCCTGGCTGGGCGGATTTGCCGGAACCGGAGGCTGAGTTGGAATTGGAGGCGTCGGCGTCGCTGGTCTGCCGCCGAGCAGCGCGCCTAATCCGCGGCCTAAAGCTGATTTTGACATCGCCGGAGTTTTACAAGCGGCGAATTCGGTGTCAACGAGCGAAACAAAATGGCAATGCCCGAAGAGATTGGCAAAAAATGATTTCCGAAACGCAGACGGAGGGGCGCAACTTGACACCACCACCATGACCGGGGCGCGGCGTTTACGCCGCTTCAT
>CAYMCQ010000141.1:0-3543 GCA_964389025.1 uncultured Verrucomicrobiota bacterium | reverse complement strand
ATTCCGGCACGGACCGAGGATTCGCAAATTCGAGATCACGCGGCTGCGCGGGCCGATGAGCGTGAGTGTTTCCTTCGCTGCAAACTGCCCTTCCTGATAAAGCCACTTGTGGACGGTGAGTTGATGCCCTTTGCCGAACAGAGTTTCGACAGCTTCCTGCGTAAGATGACAGTGACGCGCACTGACATTGACGAGCAGCGGATTCGGCGCGCCAGCATTACGCGGCAATGTCTTTTGAAGCCGTTCATAAACAGCCTGCCGAACCAAGTGTTCGACAACTGCCCGGTGCAAAGTTGAAGCTTCCGCAACCATATCTTGTGCGAGTTTCATACATTTTCAACAACAGTCAACAATTATCTTGCAAAATCTTCCAAGACCTTTCACATTCGAGCAAGATGCAGGCCGAAGAACGACATCAGAAAATTGAGAAATACTTGCAGCGCGTGGAATTTGCATCGCTTGAAGAGCTGGCAAAGTATGTCGGCGCCTCGGTCTCGACAGTGCGCCGCGACGTGTCGGTTTTGAATGCAGCAGGAACTTTGAAGAGAACACACGGCGGGGCGCGCTTGATAAATCCCCGCTCAGATGAGTTTGCTTTTTCCGCGCGCGACACTCACCAACTCTCCGAGAAAGAAGCCATTGGCAAAGCATGTGCCGAACTGATTCAACCGAACCAAAGCGTGATCATGGACGCGGGCACGACGGTTTATCACGTCGCGCGTTACATCGAAGACAAGACTCCGCATATCATTACCAACTCATTGCCCGTCGCGAATCTTTTCGCCGGAGCGAACCGGTTGGAAGTTATTTTGTCCGGTGGCGTGATTTATCCAAGGCTTGGAGTTTTAGTTGGTCCGCTCGCCGTCGAAGCGTTTTCAAAAATTCATGCGGACGTTGCGATCATGAGTGCGGGTGGAATTTCACTTGAAGGCATCAGCAACTCACATGGACTGCTCATTGACATTCAACGCGCGATGATTCACGGCGCGAAGAAGATAATTTTCTGTTTTGACCACACTAAGTTCGACAGGCAATCCGTCCTGCCGCTTTGCGGATTGGATTCGATTGACTTGATCGTCACCGATAGCAAAGCGCCGGGCGAACTCGTGAAACAACTCCGCCAGCGCGATATCCAAGTCGTGCTTGCGCCAGCCGGCGAATAATTTCTCAAACCACCTCAAGCAAGTCGTGCAGCGCATTCTTCACAGATTCAACTGAAAGTGCCGGCAGGCCGGCAGAATCGCGAATGATGATGACCCGCTCCCCTTGCGGACGCCAGACGGCTTCCGCGCTCTCACCCCAAAGAATCAAAACCGGCAGACCGATTGCCGCCGCGAGATGCGAAATGCCGGAATCGTGACCGACAAAAGCGGCGCAGGTCGCAAGTTTCTCGGCTAGAACTGGTAGCGGAAGATTCTTTGCAATGCTGGCTCGCTTCCCTGGAAGTGATGGAGCCAGACGGTTAAGTTTCTCGCCTTCTGCTTCGCCGCCTACCAACAATAGATTCAAATCCGTCGAGTGAATCAGTTGCTTCAGCAGGTCAGACCACCTTTGCTCCGGCCAATTTTTCTGCTGGCTTCCACTTCCCGGGTGCAACGCGAGCCACAGATCATCTCCGTTGTTATTTTCTCGCGACGGAACGGATTTCATCAACCGAGGCACCGTGTCCGCCTCGAAGATTGCCAGCCGTTCGAGCGGTTGGAGAAAAACTTTGGTTGCGTGGACAGCCTCGGATTCCTTTGGGCGATGCGGGCCGACAATGAACTGCGCTTTAGAAGAACGGGCAATGTTCGTTTGAAAGATTTTGTCGGGATCGAACAGGTAGGAAATTATGATCGCGAATTCGGAGAAGTATTTTTGCAAAGCATCGTCTAGGTTTCCGCCACGCGCGAAAAATCCGGCGAGCGCGCCCGCTTCAATCGAACGAACCGCATCGGCCAGACCACCTGCGACTGCAAGCTGGACGATGTGTGGATAACCGAGAACCTCAAGATGCGCGGCGGGAAATTGCCGCCGCAGCGCAGACAAAACCGGCAAGGTCAGAATGAAATCGCCGATTGCGCCGCCGCGAATGACGAGAATTTTGGCGCGAGGGTTTTTCACTGCCGCCATCCTATGATTGAAGCGGCGTTCCTTTTTCTCGCCCAAAGAAATGCCACAGCGCGCTGAACAAAATCAGTTCAAGGAAGATGACTGTCATGCCACCAATTGCTGCGTGGCCAACGAAAAAGCGGAATTCGTGAAAGCTCGACAGCCCGCGCTCTTTCGTAAAGCCATAAGCAATCGCAGCGAGGCCGGCAAAGCCCAGCATCAAAATCGCCAAACAAATCTTCGCTCTCTCCGAAAACCGGGAGGCAAAACCGAGCTTTCGCCGTGGAGAACGTCTCAGCCATTTGAAAAGCCAGAAGCCGATGAACGACGCTCCAATAATTGTGCTCGCATGCTGCAATATTTTGTAAACACGCACCAGGCCGTATTGAGTCTCAAGCAAAGTTGATTGCAGCAGCGGGATTCTTTCAACCAGCCAGCCGCGTAAGTGAGTGAATGAGTCCCACGTGACATGCGTCAGCGCGCCTAAAAGAATAGAAGCTGCGACCAACGCAAACTGACGCGGCGGCCTGAATTGAAAATCTGTCAACGCCGGCTGCAACCGTTCTTGAATAGCCAGTGGAAGCAATGAAAACAAAGGTTTTTTGAACCAAAAATGGGAAAGGAAAAAAATAATCAGGCTTGCGGGCAAACAAAAGACGAACAGTCCCGGAATCGTATGAGCGAAAGACGCCTTGCTCGATAAAGTTAAAAACTTTTCGAAGTCCGGCGACATGCTTCCAATCACCAGCGCCGACAGCACAAACGGCCGCCGCGCGAACGGAATTATCGCCGCAGGATGAGAAAGAGTGAACGGCACAAAAAACTTCCTAGCTCGAAACTAAAACACGGTTAAGCCAAGAATCGCCACGAACAATCCAAACGCCAGCCGCGCCGTGCAGCCGATTTTCACACGCCTCTCCGTCGCCGTTCCCCAATTCAGCAAATCGCGGAGCCGCCACGGAGAAACCGTGAACCAAAATCCGGCGATGATCAGCAGGTAAGCCCAGCCGCTGATGACCCAGCGCCAATCCGTGTCAGCCCAGCGCGCGGTGTCCACCATGAGCTTCGCCAGCAGCAACATCACGACGGCCAGTCCGCGCACAGCGAGAAAATCTTTCACAAAAAAACAACTGGCGATGCCAACGAAGCCGAATCCGGCGAACAAATATTTTTTCATCGGCGCGATGTCGGAGTTTGTTTCGAGGCTCAAGTAGTAAAGAAACCAAGCCGTGGCTAAAACCATCAGAGCATAGCCCCATGGCAGCGAGCGTGGAAATTTTCTGACTCCGTCGGCGAAACCTTTTGGATTTACGATGCCGTAAATCTGCGGCAACCCCATGCCGAGGCCGAGAGTGATGGCGAGCGTTGACAGTTTCATTTCAAAAAGAGAACCACGAATTAACGGGCAAGTGTCATTAGTTGTTGGTCAGGGAAGTGTCAATAGTTCTAGGT
>CAYMCQ010000140.1:0-3813 GCA_964389025.1 uncultured Verrucomicrobiota bacterium | reverse complement strand
GCGACCCCTCACCCCGTCCCTCTCCCCATCGGATGGGGAGAGGGTGGCGAAGCCGGGAGAGGGGCGTTATCTCCTCAAGCGCGGTCGCGACTTGCGGAAGGATCAAAGTTATTTCCTGTTCTCGCTGCGGCAGGAGCAGTTGTCGCGCGCGATGTTTCCGCTGGGTGAAAAAACAAAGAACGACACGCGCAAAGTGGCGCGGCATTGCAATCTCAAGACCGCTGACAAGGAGGAGAGCATGGAAATCTGCTTCGTGCCGGATAAAGATTACGGCGGATTTCTCGAGCAGGCTGGCCTCGCGCAAAAACATCGCGGCAAAATCGTGGACTTGCACGGCAAGGTGCTCGGGCACCACGACGGGATTGAGTTTTACACCATCGGCCAGCGAAAAGGCCTCGGCATCACGACGCCCAAGCCGGTTTACGTCGTTGAACTCGACGCAGAAAACAATCGAGTCATCGTCGGAGACGAGTCCGCGCTCGACCGCGATGAATTCATCGTTGATCGCTGCAATTGGATTCCATTCGACAACTTGTCCGAGCCAATCGAAGTCACGACGAAGATTCGTTACAACCATCCCGGCACGGCGGCGACTGTCACACCACTAGGCGAAAACCGAGCGAAGGTGAAATTGACGGAGCCACAGCGCGCAATCACGCCGGGGCAAGCCGCTGTGTTTTATCAGGATGATCTGGTTGTCGGCGGCGGTTGGATTTCGCGGTGACGCGACGCCTCAGATGATTTGCAGCGGCTGGAATTTTCGTCCGAGGACTGGCTCGCTCCTTGTCTTGAGCCACTGCTCTAACACGCCGGCATAAACCGAGCGGAAGTCCACGTTGAATTTCAAATCGCCCTGGAACAAGTCGCCCGGCGCGAGACTTGGATTTTTTCCAAGCAGACCCGCTTTGATTTTTTCGCCGACGATGAACATTGGCGCGGCTGCGCCATGGTCAGTCCCGTTGTTCGCATTTTCGGAAACACGCCGGCCAAATTCGGAAAATGTCATCAGCAAAACGCGATGGAAATTTCCCTGCGCCTTCAAGTCGGTAATGAACGCCTTCACCGAATCGCCAAGCTCGCGCAGCAAACGGTCGTGAGTGCCGGTCTGGTTCGTGTGCGTGTCGTAGCCGCCCTGCGAGACGTAAAAAACGCGCGTCGGCAAGCCGCCTCCGATGAGTTGCGCGACGAGCTTGAGCGAATTCGCGAGTTGCCCATTCGGATACGTTGCCTTGCTTTGAACTTTGTTGGCGATGGCGCGAATTTTGTCCGAACTGATCTGCGCGTCGAGCGCCGTGCGTTCGATGAAATCCAGCGGTGAACCACTGTGTCTGGCTGCGCCGTGAATCGAGCCGACTGTGTCCCCGGAATTCTCAGCGGCCATTTCTTCACCAGCCTGATTCAGTTTGCGATACGACGCCTCGGTCGTGTCCATTTCGCCCGCGCCCGGTTTGTCCGCGTTGATGAAGCGATAATTTTGCGGTGTGTCGAGGCTGATGCCTTTCGGCTGCTTCGATGCGAATGCCTGTGGCAACTGCTTGCCAATCGTCACCGCCACAGTCGGGTCGCAGCCGTCACAGGTGTTGTCGAAATAACGCCCCAGCCAGCCAGAGTTTTCAAAACGATCCGAGTCAACTGCCGTCTGCCAGATTTCCGTCGAGCGAAAATGCGATCGGTTCGGATTCGGATAGCCGACGCCTTGAATCACAGAAAGTTGTCCTGCGTCGTAAAGTTCCTTGAAGCCGGAAAGACTTTTGTGCAGGCCGACCTCGTCGGTGATTTTCAAAATGTCTTTTTTGGAAACCGCGATTCGCGGGCGCGCTTTGCGATAAAAATCATTTGAGAACGGCACGACGGTGTTCAACCCGTCGTTGCCACCAGCCATTTGGAGAACCACAAGGATTGGCGAATCTTTGCCGGTGACAATTTGTGTCGCTGAGTCGGCGGCTTCAGCGTGGAGCGCGGAAAAGGTGTTCGCGAGGAACGCCGGGACAGTCCACGACAGCGCGCCGCCCAGCACGGTTGTCCGCAAAAATTCGCGGCGGGTTTTGAGAGAAGTTTCTGTTTTCATAATTTCTTTTTGGTAGGGCCGACATGCTGGTCGGCTGGACGCGCTGCAGCGCGTCCCTGCCTCTTTCATGTCAGTTGAAATTCCGGTGTGCTCATCACCAGACGAATCGCGCCGAGAATATCATCGTCATCCAGTTCGCCTTGTGAATCGAGATACTCGCGCAACGTCTGCTCCTGTTTCGGTTTGAGTTTCGATTGCAGGAAACGCTTTTCAAGCGCAGCTACGAGCGCGTCTTTGTTCGTGCGCTCCTTTTCAGTGAAAAGTTTTTGCGCGTCCGCTTTTTCTGGCTTCATGTTTCGCAAACGGTTTTCGACGGTCTGCATCACCTGTCGGTTTGGGATCCCAATCATCCCGACGGCCATGGACATGTCGCCTTGCACGAGGACGGCGGCTGAATTGTAGCGCGCCAGCAAATTGTTCGTGGTAATCCAGGTCAATCCGCCGTCCCAGCCTTTGACGTTCGGCGGCGCGAACAAATCCTGTCCGAGATTCCGCGTGAGGCCGAAGCAGACCATCGCGGGCGGCAACTCGCGCCCCAGCATCCGCACGCTGCTGACCAGCCATTGCACCGGGCTTTTCACCTGCGCGCGAATGACCGATGGGGCGTAAAATTCTTCGCTCAGGAAAATCGTCCGCATGAGCGGCTTGAAATTGTTGTCCGCTTTTCGGAAAACATTCGCCAACGCGTCAACCAGATCCTCCGACGGATTGTCGCTTACGAAAAATCTCCAAATCTTTGCCGTGATAAATTTCGCCGCTTGCGGTTGCGCGACAATTTGTTTCAGCACGTCCTCCGCTTCCAGATTTCCTGTGCGACCCAGCACCGTTTTGACGCCTTCATCGTGCCAGAACGGTTTTTCGACGAACCGTTGCGTGACGCGGTCATACGACCAACCCGTCAGCGCGCGCGCCGCTTCCGTGATGTCCTTTTCCGTATAATGACCTTCGCCGAGCGCGAACAATTCCATCACTTCGCGCGCGAAATTTTCGTTTGGATGCTCCTTGCGGCTTTGTGCCTGATCCAGCCAGACGAGCATCGCCGGATCGCGCGCAACTTCCGTCAGCAGTTGCAGCCAGTTCGCCGTTGCAAGCCGCCGGAACAATTCATTTTGCCGCCACATCAAGTAGGCTTCGCGGACTTTTTCCACGCTCGTCGCAAAATGTCCATGCCAGAACAGCGTCATCTTTTCCTGAAACGGACGCGGGCCGGCTGCCATTCGCTGAAGCCACCAATGGCGCAGTTCCAGGGTGTTCTGCCGCTGCTCGCGCTGGACTTCCTGAAACTTTTTTCGCCGCTCCTCCGCGTCCAACTGCTGCGCCGCGAAAAATTTTTCCATCCGTTCGGGATCGGGTTTCGCCCACGACGGCGGTTTGGTTTCGTCAGGAATTTTTTCAAAATCAACGAGCTTTGAAACGGCTTTCTCCGGGCCAAGGTGGACCAGTTCCTCAATCTCTTTCGGAGTGCCGCCAAAACCGGCGCGGTTCAAAAGATGCGCCGCAGTTGTGAAATTCCACTGCTTGCGGGAAATGGGCTTGAGCATACGAATGGACAGACGCGAGTGTTTGCTGAAAGGTTTCAGAACCTTGACGATTCATCCAATTCCGGAAACTCGCGCGCAGCGGCTTGCGGCTCATGGTTGGTTGGATGAATTTATTGACGCAAAGACGCCAAGGCGCGAAGGAATCGAAACCCGCAGGGACATCACGTGAATAGATGACATGGGTATTGGCGGGTGAGCGCCGAG
>CAYMCQ010000139.1:0-4288 GCA_964389025.1 uncultured Verrucomicrobiota bacterium | reverse complement strand
TGGGTCATGCCCGTCAGTTGAGGAAACGAGGGCCGAGCCGTCAGTAATAAATGAACGCGCAGGGATTAAATCAGCGTTTCCTTAGAATCATCGGCCCGATTCTATTCCACGTTTTTGTTTGTCACATCGAAACCGAGCCTTTCCTGAAATCTGTCTTCCCGATGATCGCGTTGATGATATACGGCTTGCCGTTCCTTGATGCCCGCTTCGCTTCAACCACGGCGGCCTTGAAAGCCTCCAGGTTTTCCACGCGCACGCCTTCGGCGCCGAATGCTTTTCCGATGTCTTGATAATCGCTCAGGGCAAGATTCATGGCGCAATCGCTTTTCAAGACTTCAACCTGGTCGCGCGCGATTTGACTCCAGCACGCATCATTGCCAATCACAGAGATCACCGGGAGTTTGTGGCGGACGAACGTGTCATACTCCATCAAGCTGTAGGCCGCGCTGCCGTCGCCGTAAATGATCCAGACATCGTGGTCGGGAAAAACCAGTTTGGCCCCGAGCGCGAAACCGCCGCCCACCCCGAGCGTGCCGAACGCTCCGGGGTCGAGCCACGAAAGCGGTTTGCGTGGACGAAGCGTGTAGGCCGAGGTCGCCACAAAATCGCCGCCGTCGGCAACGAGAACGGTTTTGTCATCCAAAGCCGGGTCCAGCTCGCGGAAAAGTTTGATCGGGTTGATGCCGCGATCGGTGGGGGAGTTTGCCTGCGCATCTATGTTTGCTTCGCGTTGGGCGTCCCGGGCGCGCAGCGTTTCGATCCAACTCCGGTAATCGCCTTGAAATTGTTGCGCCAGATCAATCAAAAACTCCTGCGGGTCGGCGTGGATTGAAACGGTGGGCCGCTTGTTCTTCGTCAAATCTTCCTTGCAGCGATTGATGGAGATGAACGGCCTGCCGCCAATGTGCCGGCCATAATCCAGACGGAAATCGTTCGGCACCCCGGCCAGAATTATCAAATCGGATTCCTTGATGGCTTCCTTGCGGTGATGGCGCATCTGGAGGTTGCTTTCCTTGCCGAGCAATCCTCTGCCCATACCGCTCAGGTAAACTGGAATGTCCAATCTGGCAACGGCGACCGCGAGTTCAGTTGCCTTCTGCGGATTCATCAGCGCCCCGCTGCCGACCAACAGCACCGGCCTTGAGGCTGCCTTCAATTTTGAAATGGTTCTGGCAACGTTCGCAGCAGAATGAGTCGGATAAGAAATCTCCGGGAGAGGATTGTCGAAGCGCACGGAATCTTTTCCGGCAAACAGATTCTTCGCGTGGCGATTGATAAACCACTGGACGATTCTCTCCCGAAAATTTTTCGCGGGACAGTCCTTGGGCTTTCCGCCATACCAACTGCGCACGAGTTCTTCGTCGTAAAGAGTATCAATCGGACATTCGACGAACACCGGGCCGGGGACTCCTTCCTGCGCGATGGCGAAGGCCTTTTCCAAAGTCGGAACAATCTCCTTGATCTTTCGGATGGCCGCCGCCCATTTCACGTTTGGCGTCATCAAGCTCATCTGGTCAATGTCCTGAAGTGAACCGCGGCCTTTCAACAGTGTGGCCGCCGCGCCACCCAGCAAAATGAGCGGCGATTGGGCGAGGCGCGCATTCCGCACGGCCGTGATCGTGTTGGTCAATCCGGGACCGGCGGTGACCGTTGCCACTCCCGGAATTCCGGTGAGGCGCGAAACCGCATCCGCGGCAAAAACGGCGTTCACTTCGTGTCGCGTATCAATGACGCGGATGCCGAGATTTTGTGCGGCCACAAAAATGGGCGAGATGTGGCCGCCGCAAAGCGTGAACAGGAATTTCACCCCCTGCTTTTGCAACACCCGCGCAATGATCTCGCCGCCATTCATGTCAGACTTTCGTGTGTGAGCGTTCCGGACGGTTCTTGAATCACGGAATGCAAGCCTGTTGGGGCAGACACGGTCAAGGCTGAAGTTGAAACTGATCGTCGCGGAAAAGCAAATTTCTGCATTTGCAAATTCCTGAACTCATGGTAAACAATCCCCCCGCCAACGAGGCGGATTAACCAAACTCAACGAAATCAATTTATGGCACAGCACCGCAGTCTTCGCGCCGCCTCCACTTTGGGCGGCAAACGCAATGTGATGAAACGCTTCGAGCGCATCGAAATCCTCAAGAACCGCGGCCAGTGGAAGGAGGGCGACCGCATCACCGGCCTTCGCAAGACCAAGGCGGACGTCTAAGAAGTGCGGAATTCGGAGTGCGGATTGTGGAATGTCGTATCGCCGTCGCTGATTTTATTCCGCACTCCGCACTCGAATGGTTCGCCTCCAAAAATTCCTTGCCGACTCCGGCGTGGCTTCGCGCCGCGCGAGCGAACAATTCATCCTCGATGGCCGCGTCGCGGTGAACGGCACAATCATCCGGCTGCTCGGAACAAAAATTGATCCGGCGCACGATCGCGCCACCGTGGATGGCAAAGCGATTCGTCCGAAGCGAAAACTTTACCTCGCGTTGAACAAGCCTCGCGGCTACGTCTGCTCGCGCGACGACGAGCGCGGACGCCGGACAATCTACGAACTCATTCCCAAGGAGTGGGACAATCTCTACTCCGTTGGCCGGCTTGATTTCGCGAGCGATGGTTTGATTTTTCTGACCAACGACGGCGAGTTCAGTTTGCGCCTGACTCATCCGCGTTACGGCGTCCGGAAAAAATACGTCGCGATTGTGGAGGGCAAAGTTGAAAGGGAAATTTTGCAGAGTTTCGTTCGCGGCATTTTTCACGAAGGCGAAAAATTGAAGGCTGAAAAAGCGCGCGCCGTTTCCGTCACCAACTCCCAAAGCGTCGTGGAACTGGAACTTGCCGAGGGCAAAAACCGCGAAGTGCGGCGGTTGTTTGAGTCTCAGGGCTTTTCCGTGAAGCGGTTGCAGCGCGTCCAGATCGGGAAAATCAGAATCGGCGAGTTGAAAATTGGCAAATGGCGGACATTGACAGAATCCGAGATTAAATCTCTACTGTCCGGGTTATGAGAATTTCAAATTGGCTTTCCTTGACTGCGCTGGTTTCGGCGAGCGCACTGGCGCAACCTGCCGCCGTTCAATCTTCATCCACCAACGCGCCCGCTCCCGCAAAAACGAGCGCGCCAGCCAAAAAGAAAACCGTGGCGAAAAAACCGGACGCAGCTTCGCTGGTGCGGAGCGAGCCGCTGGTGCCCGGCCCCGCGACAGTCATCGCCAGCAACGTGAACGTGCGCGGCCAGGCCAAACTCAACAGCGAAATCGTCACGCGCCTGACCAAGGGCGACGCCGTGACCGTGCTTGGGGAAATCACGTTGAAAAATTCCAAGCCCGACGAGCCATCCGCTTGGGCAAAGATAGTGTTGCCGTCGAAGGCGCACGCCTGGGTGCATTCACAGTTCGTTGACGCGACGAACAAAACCGTCATCCCGAAAAAATTGAACCTCCGCACCGGACCGGGGGAAAATTACAGCATCATCGGAACTCTTCAGAAAGGCGACGCGGTTAAAGAAGTCGAAACGAAAGAAAACTGGATAAAGATTGACGCGCCAACGAATGCCTTCGCGTTCGTGGCCGCCGCCTATTTGAAATCCGAAGCCGCGAAACCAGTTGAGCCGGCTCCGACGCAAATCGCCGATGCAAAACCCACTGCTCCGCCGCCGGTCGAACCACCGGCCGTTGAAACACCAACTCCGCCAGTTGCTCCGCCGCCTACGCCCGCGGTCGAAGAGCCGCCGCCCAAGCGCATCGTGCAGCGCGAAGGAATTGTTCGCGGCACGACGAGCATTCAATCGCCGACACACTATGCCCTCGTCAGCCCAGACACCGGCAAGACCATCAACTATCTCTACACCACGTCGCGTTTTCTCGACCTGAGCCGCTACAAAGGTCTTCGCATCATCGTCACAGGCGAGGAAGGTCTCGACGACCGCTGGCCGAACACGCCGGTCATCACGATCCAAAAAATTCAAGTGCTGGAATAAGTTTGGTTGCTTAGTAGCGGCGCGTCGGCACACTTCACCGACCTTGACCACTTGGAGGAGGTGCTGACTCGGGCACTACGCCCTTTCTGGGAAACACCGGCACGCGCCTTGTCGCTGGTGCATCACTGGCTCCACACTCAAGCAAACGCTATAGCCTGACTCATCCTACCGGGTGTTAATGAGAAATGGTATTAGGGAAGCGCTGAACAAAGGGAGTTTTCCAGCTTCCAATTTTTGAAGGCAGCCAAGGCCGGTGCTGCGGTGGAAAAAGGCGGCTGGATTCTCCAGTTCGCAAGCCAGTTTCGAGGTGGGCGGGAGTGGGTT
>CAYMCQ010000138.1:0-4418 GCA_964389025.1 uncultured Verrucomicrobiota bacterium | reverse complement strand
GATTTGCCGCAGCCGGACGGCCCCATGATGCTGATGTAATCGCCCGGCTCGATTTCAAAAGTCACTCCGCGCAATGCGGGCACCGTGACCGGCCCCATCTGGTAGGTCTTGCTGACGTTTTCGAATCGGACGATGGATGTGGGCATTTAGCTGGGCGAATGCAGAATGCAGAATGCAGAATGCAGAATCAGCGGCGAATTGCCGGAAGGTTTTGGACTGCGCCAGTCCTCTGGCGCTTTGGAACTTTCGCAGCGCGCCAAAAAGCGGCAGAGGACTGCCGCGGTCCAAGACGCCATCGCGTTCATTCGTGAGCAAGAATAGTTTGACCGCATGAAGTCCTTTTAGCTCTTTGCGGTTTCCGCCGACGGTGTTGCTGGCGCGGCAGGCGCAGCAGGTTTTTCTTTTTCGTTCTTCTTCTTTTCGCGCGAGATGCCATCGGTTTCGGTGCCTGCCGGCTGGCGCAACAACACGCGCTCGCCCTCCTTCAATCCGCTCTTGATCTCGATGAATTCCTCGTTCATTTCGCCGATTCCCACCTCGCGCCGCTCGGATTTGAAACCGCGCGCGACGTAACAAACGTGTTTTCCGTCGAACGGAACCACCGCTTGCACGGGAACATAAATAACGTCACTGAGATGATTCACGAGAATTTCCACCTTCGCGCTCATACCCGGTTTGACCCAGTCATGAGTGCCATCAATCGTGATCGTGGTGAGATACACCTTGAGGTCGGGACTCATCCAGCGGTTCTGTGAATCCGGCAGCACGCCTACCTTGCTGATTTCGCCGGTGAGCGTCTCGTCCGGAAACGCATCCACCGTGATGCGCGCCTTCAATCCCTTTTTCACTTTCTTGATGTAACTCTCGTGGATTTTCACGTTCACCGACATGCGTGTCAGGTTGGGAATCGTGATGATCGCCTGTCGTTCGCGAACTGAAGCGCCCTCGCGGACGCGCTCTTCGCCGCCGTAATACTCCATGTCCCCGCGGCCGCTGCCATAAACGACCAGCCCGGGTTTCAGCGCGCGCAACGTGCATTTTTCGAGCTGCTCGTTGAGGTCTTTGCGCTGGCGAAGCTGGACTTGATATTGACCCTCTGCCGACCGCAACCTCGCCTTCGCCTGGGCGAGTTTGGAAAGCGCCTGCCGATGAGCCTTGTCGAGGTCGCGAACTGCCTCGGCAAATTTGGAAAGCGATTCCTCCGCGGCCTTTGGAAATTCGTATTTCAAATACAAATCACGCGCCGTCTCCGCCGTCTGCACTTTCAGGCGATTGTTGTCGTAGGCAATTTCGTCCCGCTGCAGGTCGTTTTTGGTGACGAAGCCCTTGTCGAAAAGCCGGCGCGTGCCCTCGATCGTAGATTTGGCCTGGCCGAGTTCTTTTTGCGCGACCTGCAAATCGTCTTCGAACTTGCGCAATTTTTGTTTCGCTTCGCCGTCGCCGAGGACTTCGATGTTCGCGTATTTCGTGAAGTCAATGGGCGCTGAATTCAAAATCGTCGCAGAAGCTGTTTCTTCTCTGGCCGGCTCAGGCTCCGGCGGCGACGCTGCGGTTGACAACTTTTCCGGGAGATTCGGGCTTGTGTTTACAACGCGAATCACCGCCGGCTCCGCCATCGCCGCTGGTTTGGTGACTGGCGGTTTGTCGCCGGGCGCCGCTTTTGGAGAAGGTTTTTCGCCGACAGGCTTTTGTTCGTCCACCGTTTGCTCCAAGTGGTTTGTGGTCGCCATCGCGAGAAGTTTGTCCAATCCAACTTGCGCAACGATTGTCTCGGTCACGGAATCGCCGAGGAATTTGTCGAAGTCCATCCGCGCAAAGCGCGCTTTTTGCTGAGCGGATTTGATGTCGCTCTCGTTCTGGCTCAACTGGATTTCAAAATTCTGCTGCCCGTCCGTGAGGCTTGCGAGGGCGGACTGATACGCGATTTCCTGCTGGACGATTTGTTTCTGCAACTCTGAGGAGTCCAGTTCCACGAGAATCTTGTTCGTCTTCACATCGTCTTCGGTGACGAGAGAACCCTCCTCGACAATCTTCAAAATCTTCGTGCCCTGATAGCCGACACGCACCTCGCACTTGATCTCCTGTGATTCGAGCGCCTGCAAACTGCCGCCTTCAAGAATGTTGATGTCGAGCGGGCCGCGCCGTGCGGTGAACGTCGGAGTGTTACCCGCGGAACTGCCGCCGCTGCTAAAGAGCAGCAGCGCGAGGATTACCGCGACACCTGCGCCGACCGCCAGTCGCCAGCGCGGCTGGCGTCGGATGAAGGCGATTACCTTACTGAGCTTTTGCATTTTTGATTTCCTCCCAGCGGCCTTTGTCTTTGATGTAAAGAATTCCCATGTTGTTCCAAAACTGCAGCCGCGCGATCGTGTGCGTCACGAGCGCCTGCGTGCGCTGGTTTTTCGAGCTGATCAAATCGTTTTGCGCGTCCACCTGATCCTGGGCTTTGGCGCGGCCAAGTTCCGCCAAAAGATTCTGCTCCTCGACGCGGCGTTCCGCAAGCTTCACGCCGATTTCGCTGATTTCGTAATTGCGTTTGGCCTGGTCAAGCGTGCGCCAGCCGTCGCGCACTTGAAGTTTGATTTCATCCTCCTGCTGCTCGATGGTCCGTGCGGCGCGGTTCCGGGCGATGATGGCCGACCGATAAACGTTGCGCTCGGGCTTGCGATCCAAGCCCGGATCAATGTTCAGCCCGGCGTTCCAGCGATAACGGTCAAAATCCGGCAACACGAATCCATTTTTTTCATTCGGATTGCTGTTGACGGCCACCGACGCGCCCAGATCAATTCGCGGCTTCAAAAAGTTCGCGGCAAGGTCAACTTTTCGCACGGAGTCCTCGAATTGATCTTTCGTGTTCAAATAATCGAGCCGCGCCGCGAGCGCGACCTCGATGGATTCTTCAACGCTGATTTCCGGGTGCCGGATTTGCAACGCTTCGAGTTCGCCGTCATCGAGCACGATGCTTTCATTCACGGAAATTCCGAGTTGAATTTTGAAATTGTCCAGCGCCTGTTTGTAGCTCCGGATCGAATTGATCCACGCGCTCTCCGTCGAAAGCTCCTGTTGTTCGAGGCGTCCGAGGTCGGATTGCGTCACGCGGCCTTCCTTCGCCAGCGCGCGCGTGCGCTCGGCGTTTTTGCGCGAACTTTCGAGATTGAGAGAGCTGTTGCGAACCGTGTCGCGCAACCCGAGCACGCTGTAGTAAGCCGTGGCAATCTGGACGCTGAAATCCTTTCGGAACCGCGTGAACTCGCGCAGGTCATAGAGCAATTGACGCTCGGCTTGAATCAACGCTTCAGTCTGTTGCTTGAAACCCGCGTCGCGCAGCAACGGTCGCAGGAACGTCGCGCTCAGTTGCGACGACGTGGTGACGCGCGGATCGCCGGTGACGAACCGCAGAAAATCGGCCGTCATCGCCGTCGTGATTCTCCCAACGTCGCGAATCAGCCAGCTTGCGCCCACTGAACCGGACGCGGCAACTCGTCGTTGCTCGACAAGTTGATCGCTGACCACGACCTTCGGCTGGCCGGTGACCTCATCAACCACCACCTGCAATCCTCTTTCCGTCTGCCCGCCGTAATTCGCGTTGCCTTGCGCGGAAAAAATTGGCGCGAACTGATGCCGCGCCAGCGTCAACGACAGCGCGGAAAGATAAAGCTGCTCTTTGCGCGACTGGTAAGCGCGGCTGTGGTCAACTGCAATCCCCAGCGCGTCTTCCAGATTCAAAATGTGCGCGCCGCGCTCGCGTTCGCCGTCCGGCCCAAGAAATTCCTGCGCGTTTGTTCTGACAGGAAAACTTTCAAGCGAGAGGAGGTTTGTTTGCTTAATCGTGAAATGCGGGTCGGCGTTTTCCACGCGCGGCCTTTTCTGCTCGATGACTTTGTAGGCCTCTCGGTCGGCGGACTTGCGGTAATGAGCCTTCGTGCAGCCCGCGAGGGCAAGCGCAGCCCCAAGCATCGCCGCAAACCAGCATTTCGCGCGCATTTTCATGAGTGGATCATCGGCTAATTGACTCCTGTTTCGCGAATCACGTTCATTTTTCGGAAAGCTTCCTGAACACATCGCAGTGGACGGCAACGATTAAACTCCGCGTCCGACGTTTGGTTCCGCACAACCTGTGACGTTTGTCACGGCGTGAATTGTCTAGAATCGTTGCGCCTCTGAATCAGTTTGATTGTCATGCAAAAGTTAGTCAACGCCGTTTGCTCAACATATCTTGTGAATCTTTTCCCTTTTATTCCACGTTCAATCTGTGTTTCATCTTGCGCGTTTTGAACCGGCTATCGGCTATTAACTATTGTCTATCGGCTATGCCTGAAGGAAAGTGACCGCCAGTCAGAAATCATAATCTAGCGATGCCCAAGCGCACCGACATCCACAGCGTCCTCATCATCGGCGCCGGCCCGATCATCATCGGC
>CAYMCQ010000137.1:0-4647 GCA_964389025.1 uncultured Verrucomicrobiota bacterium | reverse complement strand
CTCCTTTTTTGGCTTCAACTCATTCGCCTCGTCGCAAGCACTCAATCCCCCACCGGTTCACTCGCCCGCCCGTAAAAGAGTTTTTCAGGAACGACTAAAGAGACGTTCGTATTTTTTACCCGCTGATTTGCAGGCAATCAGTCGCAAATTGGAAATGCTTGGTGATTTATTCAGCGCTTCCCTAGCTTGCCGGAAGGTCGGCAACACCAGATCGGGTATCGAATTTTTGCGCCCGTCACCGGCCTTAGATCCGAAGCCAGCGGAAGCGTCTTGGAGCGTTCAATACGACCTGCTCGAAACTCGCCCGGCGTGATAGCTCATCCAGTGGATGTCCGCATCTCCGACGCTGGCGGGGGCGTCGATGGCGTCAGTAAACTTGACTCTTTGAGCCCTCGGGTTGCTCAGCGATTTTTTCCACTTGTGAATTTCAGAATGGCCGTCTGCAAACGCGACGCCCGCCGCTCCATTGTGGTAGGTAGCAGGCTGGTCAATCCACGAAGACACACGAGGATTGAAGAAACCTGCATCATTTATGCTATCAGGATGTTCGTCGAGATAGACCCATGTCTCAGTCGCGCCAGGGTAAATAAAGTCAGAAGTTTTTTTGATGTGCTTGTAAATCCCGTCCCAAGGGCCGCTTGTCGCATTACCCTCGCCGATGCCGATGTTGCCGGAAATGCTCCGAACGCGTTCCGACCAACCTCTGGCGCTTTGCGCCCTGCTCACGTATTTATCGGCCGGGCATTTGAAGACGTTTTTGCTTTTCGCGAAATACCTTCCCAGTTTCGAATACTTGTCGTCGACCAGGAAAAGAATGTTCGTGTTGTCAGTAGAAGTAGTCCAATCAAGCCACCCCACGACCCAGGGCGCTGCCCTTGTGTCGCTGGCAATCGCCCCTCCTTGGGAAGCGCCACCGTGATAGCTATGGACGATTCGGTCATTATTATCGCCATTATACATCTGCCACGCGAGCATGATTTGCTTCGTGTTGTTCATGCACATAACGGCCTGGGCCTTTTGTTTCGCCTTGGCCAAAGCCGGCAACAGCAAGCCCGCCAGAATGGCGATGATGGCAATGACGACCAGCAGTTCAATCAGAGTGAAACCAATGACAGGACGGCGTCCGCCTCGTTGCTGAGATTCGATGAGTTCGATTTGACGCATAACAAAAAAACTTTCACTTCGCGGTCTTCAACTTTGGGCTTTGTCAGTCTTACCGCAAAACTCGTGTGCAAGCAAGCGTGCGTTTGGCGGCACACCCGCACCAGAAACAGCGAACCACGGCATCGCTGTCACAAAGGGGGTTGCTTTGGTTGTTTCTCCGCGTCGTTTTGATCGTAATAAACGTTTTCCCCGGGGCATTTTTTGGCCGCCGGATCCCGACGGAAATAGATGAGCACGGGGTAACGCACCGGTTTGCGCCTGAACTCGCCGACGTTTTCATCGCACGCCAATGCTGGCGCGTCTCTGGTCGCGGTTTGAATTGGAGATCGCCAGCCAGATGGATTGACTTCAAAAGGTTGTCTGGTCACAGTAGTCAAAACAACACGACGACCATCATGCCCACACATCACTTGCCGCGATTCATTCAAGCCGCAATGTTCGCTGCAATCACAATCCCCTTCATTGCGGCTGCGAAAGATTCCGATATGGAAAAACTTGTCGAGCACGGCTACGCCACGAACAACGGTGTGAAAATTCATTACGCCGCCATGGGCAAAGGACCGCTCATCGTCATGATTCACGGCTTTCCAGATTTCTGGTTCACGTGGCGACATCAGATGACGGCGTTGTCGCCGGACTACCGCGTCGTGGCCATTGACCAGCGCGGTTACAATTTGAGCGACAAGCCGAAAGGCGTCGAAAACTACAGCATGAGCCTGCTCGTGTCGGATGTCGCGGCGGTCATCAAACATCTCGGCCAGGAGAAGGCCATCATCGTCGGTCACGATTGGGGCGGTGCCGTGGCGTGGGTCTTCGCCATGCGACAGCCGGAGATGACTGACAAACTCGTCATCCTCAACCTCCCTCATTTCCGCGGACTTTCGCGGGAGCTGGCGAATAATCCCAAGCAACAGAAGAACAGTTCCTACGCCCGCCGCTTTCAGCAGGAAGGCGCGCATGAAACCTTGACGGCGGAAAAGCTCGCCGAGTGGGTCACAGATCCAGAAGCCCGGGCGAAATACATCGAAGCCTTTCGTCGCTCGGATTTCGAAGCGATGCTGAATTACTACAAGCGCAATTATCCCAAAGAGCCTTACGTGGAAGACACTTCACCGCTGGTCAAAGTCAAACCTCCGGTGTTGATGATCCACGGACTGGACGATTGGGCGCTGTTGCCCGGCGCATTGAACGGCACTTGGGACTGGCTGGAAAAAGATTTGACGCTGGTGACAATTCCCGGTGCCGGACACTTCGTGCAACAGGACGCCACCGACATGGTAAACCGCACGATGAAGATGTGGCTGGCACGGTAACCGAACTGATGGGAATTTGCTTTTGACACTCCGCGGTTCACGCGCTGCGCGTCGCTGTATTGGAAGCGCGGCGGGGCGCGCTGATGCAAATTACGCAACTCTTGCAACCGAAGCCCCTGCCAGCGCAATATCAAACATGCAGCCCAGAAGCGTCTATTCAAAAATCGCAGGCACCGGCTCCTATCTTCCCGACAAGATCGTAACCAATGCCGATCTGGAAAAGATGGTTAATACGACCTCCGCATGGATCCTCGAACGCACCGGCATCGAACGTCGTCACATCGTGGCGCCCGAGCAATCCACGCTCGATATTGTCGAGCACGCGGCGCGGTCCGCCCGCGATCCAGGTGGAAGCTGCGTGCGCCGGATTTATTTATGCACTGAGCATTGCCGACAAGTTCATCCGCCTCGGCGAAGCGAAGTGCGCCCTGGTCATCGGCGCGGAGCGTGTTTCCAAACTCGTGAATTGGACCGATCGCAACACCTGTGTGTTGTTCTGCGGCGGCGTGTATGAACTATTTTGCCATCGCCCAGCTAGGTTGGCCGATTGGCAGCGGGGCGGTGGAATCAGCATGCCTACAGCGCCAGGACCGTCTCAAGCGTGCGGGGTAGTTTTGGAGCCAATCAGGACTGCGTTATATCTGTGCGCTATCAAGGAATCCCGCCGAAGTAACCGCTGGCTCGAACTCGGGAAAATGTAGCGGTGTCGGGATGCACACACATC
This sequence comes from uncultured Verrucomicrobiota bacterium, assembly GCA_964389025.1. GTDB lineage: Bacteria > Verrucomicrobiota > Verrucomicrobiia > Limisphaerales > CAYMCQ01 > CAYMCQ01. Next base: position 1,446 of record CAYMCQ010000137.1, on the reverse strand, counting down.
ATTCCGTTTTCGTGATTCGCATTGACCCGCTCATCTGCTTCGCTATCCTCGCGCGCTTGTTTTTATGGCAAAACTTTCTGTCAAAGATTTGAACGTCCGCGGCAAACGCGCCTTTGTGCGCGTGGATTACAACGTGCCGATGGAAGAACGCGACGGCGCGATGGTCATCAACGACGACACGCGCATCCGCGAAACGTTGCCGACGCTGAACCTACTCATCGAGCGCGGCGCGAAGATCATTTTGGCCGCGCACCTGGGTCGTCCGAAAGGCAAACGTGAGGCGACCATGTCGCTGCGGCCCGTCGCGGCGAAACTGGCGGACATGCTTCACCGTCCCGTCGCGTTCGTGGATGATTGCATCGGCGAAAAAGTTGAAAAGACAGCGGGCGCGTTGCAGCCCGGCGACGTGTTGCTGCTGGAAAATGTCCGCTACTACAACGAGGAAGAAGCAAACGATCCTGGGTTCGCGGAAAAGCTGGCGAAGGTCGCGGATGTCTATGTGAATGATGCGTTCGGCGCGGCGCATCGCGCCCATGCTTCGACGGAAGGCGTGGCGCGCGTCGTTGCAAAACGCGGCGGGCAGTGCGCGGCGGGTCTGTTGATGGAGCGCGAGTTGAAATTTCTAGGGGATGAATTGCAAAATCCCGCGCGGCCATTCGTCGTCATCCTTGGCGGCGCAAAAGTTTCGGACAAAATCAAGGTCATTGACCGGTTGTTGGAAAAGGCGGACGCGATCCTCATCGGCGGCGCGATGGCCTACACGTTCAAGCTTGCGCACGGCGAGAAGATCGGTAAGTCGCTCGTCGAACCCGACCGCATACAGACCGCGCTCGATGCCGAGACCAAGGCGAAGAAACTCAAAGTCCAATTTGAATTGCCGACGGACAACGTCATCGCGACTTCCGTGAAAACGGACAAGTTGAACAAGAAGGGCAAGCCGGTCTATGAATTCACGAACGTCCAGACGGTGCGCGGAGAAATTCCGGGCGACGCGGAAGGTTTCGACATCGGCGCTGAAACATCGGCGCGTTACGCGGAGATCATTCGCGGCGCGAAAACAATTTTGTGGAACGGCCCGATGGGAATGTTCGAGGACGCGCGGTTTGCCGAGGGCACGAACGTGGTGGCGCGCTCCGTGGTGGACGCCACGCAGAAGAACGGCGCCAAGAGCATCATCGGCGGCGGCGACAGCGTGAAGGCGTTGAACAAAGCCGGCATGGGCGACAAGGTGACTTTCATGAGCACCGGCGGCGGCGCGAGCCTGGAATTCTTGGAAGGCAAAGAATTGCCGGGAGTCGCGGCATTAAGTGACACGTAGAACTCGTTCTCGTCCTCCTCCTCGTCCTCGAAATTGTTCACAAAACCGAGGACGAGGGACGAGAACGAGGACGATTACGATTTCAACAATGACCACAGCACGAAAACGCATCATCGCCGGCAACTGGA
>CAYMCQ010000136.1:0-4654 GCA_964389025.1 uncultured Verrucomicrobiota bacterium | reverse complement strand
GTCCGTGCGCGCTGGTGATTTCCACGCCGGTTTCCATCGTCTCCGGCCTGACCGCAATGGCGCGACGTGGCGTGCTCATTAAAGGCGGCGTGTTCCTGGAAGAAATCGGCAAGCTCAAAGCTCTCGCCGTGGACAAGACCGGCACGATCACCGAAGGCAAACCGCGCGTCCAACAGGTGATTCCGTGGAACGGGAAATCCGAGGACGAAATCCTGCGCATCGCCGCCGCGATTGACACGCACTCCGAGCATCCGCTCGCGCAAGCCGTCGTGAAGTATGCGGAGGAAAAGAAGGTTCAATTCCCGCGCAGCGAGAACTATCAGTCCAAGACCGGACGGGGCGCTGAGGCGCAAATTGACGGACATCTCTATTTCGTTGGCAACCACCGCTTCGCGCATGAATCCGCCGTCTGCTCGGATGAACTCGAAAAGAAGCTGGGCGACCTGGAAGCCCAGGCGATGTCCGTCGTCATTGTCGGCCATAAACCGCACGAAGGCTGCACCGGCGAAGTGCTGGGGATTCTCGCGGTCGCCGACACGGTTCGCCCCAATGCCGCCAAAGCCATCAAAGCCCTTCACGCCGCCGGAGTCGAAAAAGTCGTCATGTTGAGCGGCGACAATCAGCGAACGGTGGACGCGATCTCCAAACAAGTCGGCATAGACGAAGCGAAAGGCGATTTGCTGCCGGAGCAAAAGATTGAGCGTGTCCGCGAACTGCTCGCGCAACACAAGCACGTCGGCATGATTGGCGACGGCGTGAATGACGCGCCCGCGATGGCCACGGCCAGCATCGGCATCGCAATGGGTGGCGCGGGCACGGACACCGCGATTGAGACGGCGGACATCGCCTTGATGCAGGATGATTTGAGCAAAGTGGCCGAAGCCATTCAGCTTGGCCATCGCACTGTCCGCATCATTCAGGCGAACATCGCCTTCGCGCTCGGCGTGAAGGCCGTGTTCCTCGTGCTCGCCTTGTCCGGCCACACCAGCCTCTGGCTGGCGATTCTGGCGGACACGGGCGCGACGCTTGTCGTCATCGCCAACGCGTTGCGGCTGCTGAAATCACGACCAAGGTAGGGCGAGATTCTCTACCAATCGGGGCGATTTACCAGCACGCGCACGCAAAGCGCCCAACCGGGTAGCCCAAGGGAAACGAAGAGGCGAGCAACCTCTCGGCAACCGCCCGCCAAAATCATGGGGCAGGGTAAATCGCTCAATCCACTCATTAAATCGGCGTTGTGCATCGTTGTGCATTTCTCTTGTTGACAGGAATGCTGCCTTCGACTTACTTTCTGCACAACATTGAACAACGCTATGAATACAAAGCAAATTGCAAAGCTGAGTCCGGGTCGCAAGAAATGGTGCGTCCAGTTCTTCCATCCGAAAATCTCCAACGCTGCGGGCAAGCCGAAACGAGTTCGATACGGAATCGGGACAGAGAATCGTGAAGAGGCCGAGAAAATTCTCTCCGACCTAAATGCGATTCTCGCTAACGAGGAACTTCATCCTCCCGGAGCAAGGGAGATTGCCTCGCGCACCTACCACCCTACTGCGGTCGCCTGCTTCTACGAAGGCATCGAAGCGAAGATTGTTGACCCGTGGATCAAGCGGGAGGATGAGGGGATGAAGATCGAACAGCTTGTCAAAAGTGGATTCTCCGTCGTGCAACTGACAGGCCCGGTCGGAGCAGGCAAGACAACACTGGTTAGGCAACTCATCGGAACTGACCCGGAGAGGGAGCGCTTTCCTGCAACCTCCAACGCGCGCACGACCATCTTCGACACCGAAATCATTTGTGCGCCGGGAGACTTCCACGCTGTAGTCTCGTTCCTTTCGCCAAGCCAAGTGCGTTCTTATACGGAGGAATGCGTTCAGGCCGCCGTGATGGCGGCAGCCGAGGGCTTGGGGAAAGACTCAGTCGCCCGGAAATTTCTGACACACAGCGAGGAGAAGTTCCGGTTGAGCTACATTCTCGGTCCAAATCCGATTGCTGACGAACAGGAGGAAGATTTCGATGACGCGCCGGAATCCGAGGAACGGGCAGGTGAGATTGACAACGCTGAACGCGAGGTAAACCGAGTAAAACTTATCGAGTGGTTGGGCCGCTGCGAAGAAATCGCGAAGCGCGTCATCGGTGAGCTTGAAGATGAAGTCGGCGAAACTGCGGCGGCGATGACCGAGAAGGACAAAGACGCTTTCCTCCAGCTCGTATCCGACAAACTGGATGACGACGACGAAGTTTCTACGCTCGTTGAAGACATAGTCGAAGAAATCAAAGAGCGACTCCGGTTTGTGAAAGCAGGCGAGTTCGACCGCGACTCTCTCGACTGGCCGATACGTTGGCGGCATCAAGCCCAATCCGAAAATCGCGCCGAGTTCCTAAAACAAATTCGTTGGTTTGCGAGCAATTACGCGCCGCTTTTTGGAAGGCTGCTTACCCCACTGGTCGAAGGTCTGCGCGTGAAAGGACCATTCAAACCAGCGGGCTGGTCTGATGAATCCGATGTGCCGACGATCGTTCTACTGGACGGCGTCGGCCTCGGCCATTCCCGTGGGACTGGCGTGCAAATATCCACTTCGGTAACGCGGCGCTTCGACTTGGCACATGCAATCGTGTTAGTGGATGACGCAACGAAACCAATTCTGGATGCTGCCCAGTCGCTGCTGCGAACTGTCACCGCGAGCGGTCAAGAACGCAAGTTTGCCATCGTGTTTACGAACTTCGACCGAATGAAGGGTGATGATCTGGGATCAGGAAAAGATAAGCGGAACAAAGTGCTTACTGCTGTGGAGCAGGGAATCTTGAGCGTTGAAACGGCACTCGACGGTCAATCCGGCGTCGGACGTCGCTTGCGGCGCGTCTTGGAATCCGGCCGAATCTTCTTTGTTGGCGGGATACACGAGGCAATCGGGGAGCGAGCACGCAGCACCCGGAAAGAACTGAACGGGATGCTCAAATTCATGCGAGACGCCAATCAGCCAGAGCCTCCGCCGAGCGTCACTCCATGCTATGACCTTGCATATTTGGTGTTGCGCGTTCGGGCTGCAACGGACGAATTCCAGAAACACTGGAACGCTCGGCTCGGACTAGGATACCACGAAGGCGTTAAATCGGAGCATTGGACGAAGGTAAAGGCGTTGAGCCGTCGTTTCGCGAATCAATGGAGCGATGAATACGACACGATGAAGCCCGTCGCACATTTGCTCGCTCTGCTCTTGGAAAAGTTCACCGCCTTCGCGGGCACGCCCCGGGAATGGAAACCCGGCAATGCGTCAACCGAAGCCAAGGATGAAGCCGTTGCTCGCGTCTCGGCGGAAGTTTCCAAACGGCTGGAAGAATATGTTGCCCGCCGGATGCGAGAGGAACACCTCAATGAATGGACAGTCGCCTACAAGGAGCATGACAAAGGTTCAGCTTACAGGAGGGCAAAGGAGATTCGCTCGATCAATGAAGATGTCGCACCCGTGCCCGACGAAGTGCCCGCGCCGCTAGCGTCGAAACTCTTGGACGATTTCCGAGGAATCTTCCGCGCTGCCGCTGCCGCTGCTGGAGCAGAAATAGTGGCTGGTTGACGACAGGCGTGTTTCTCAGGATTCATAGAGCCAATCTCCCGCATTGCTCCGGCCCTGTCGCCGTGGTATTGCTTTACCCGTGCAGCGTATCAAGGCAGCGGTCGCGTTGATGCTGGCGCTCGTTTGGTTGCCAGCGGTTTCGTGCTGCCTAATTGATGCCTCGGGGCTGCTCGGCAAACAAGAGTGCTGCTCGAAGGAACATTCGCATCGCCCTTCCGTCCCCGGCAACTGCGACCAGCCCTGCGGCGCGCTGGCTTCCGCCTCCTATCTTCCGCAGCAAAGCCAGTTGCTCGTCATCGCGCCGATCGGCGTGCCGCTGTTCGACGCCGCTTTCCCGCCGGTTGAGATTCACCGGCCCGCTGGCGTTGGCCGCGAACTGCCCGCGACCGCGCCGCCCGAACTGGCTGGTCATTGGCAGTTTTCCTTCCGCACGGCGCTCGCGCCGCGCGCTCCTTCCTTCGCTTCGTAACCAGTCCCGCTCGGGGCTGCCCCCTCTGGCGCGGTGCGCGAACGCATCGCGAGTTGTTTCCCTGTCGGTGTGAAACGGTGAAGTCCATTTGTGTTTATGAAGCGAAATCAATTTTGTGTTGGAAGTGTGTTGGTCGCGGCGCTGGCGCTGGCAAGTTGCCAGCCGAAGTCCGGCGAATCGGCGGCGGGCGAGGAAACCGTCGAGATCGGCCCGAAATACAGCGCGAAGAACGGCCTGCATGTGCCGGATGACACGCGGCGGTCGCTCGGCTTGAAGACGGTCGAGGTCACGAAACAGAAAGTTCCGGCAACGCTCGACGTGCAGTTGCGCGTGTATCACGAAGGCAAGGCATTCATCCTCGCCAGCGCGACAGTCACGCCGGACGACGCGAAGCAGTTGAAGCGCGGGCAGGCGGTTCACGCCCGCGCGGACGGCGCGAATCTCATCGGCAGCGTGACGAGGGTGGACGACCGGTTGCAGAGGGCCACGGGCATGGCCGAAGTGCTGGTGGAACTGGCCCGCACCAATGGAGTGGCCAGCGTCGGCGCGTTTCTGTCTGCGAGCGTGGCGCTCGAATCCGAGGCGACGGTCGTCACGATTCCGCGCGCGGCGT
>CAYMCQ010000135.1:0-4886 GCA_964389025.1 uncultured Verrucomicrobiota bacterium | reverse complement strand
GCAACCCATTCCTTTTCATCGCCAATATGTGCCAATGTTATTGTTAATAGCTATAGAACCAATGCCATCAAAACGTCCACACAAGTAGATGTTGCCAGAACCGTCCACTTTCAGCTCGCGAAAATAATCGGTATTCGCTCCTCCAACAGTTTTAGCCCAACGAAAACTTGACAGCGCAAAGAGTTCTTTCGGCAACGCAAAGCACAACGCGAATGGCGCCAGCGCCATCAGCCAAACAAAACGACTTTGCCGAAAGTTCATCATCGAATTGCCAGAACCTTGAGCAGGGCTGTGACCGAGAAAACGAAGGAAGTAAAAGGGAAATGTTGGGTGTTCCGTCGCGGTATTTTTCGGAGGGACGAGTTACACGAGTCCCTGACTTTTTTATTTTAGGGGCTCGTGTAACTCGTCCCTCCGACACGCATCAATAACCGACCAAGGTCACGCGATAGTATCGCTCCGCTCCGGCTGTGACATTTTCTGCCCGCGAAGTCGTGGAGTCAGCGGCGACGATGTCCGGCGCGAGGTCAATCCAGCCGGTTTGCCCGATGTTGGTTTTGTATTGAGCGCGGTAAGTCGCGCCGGGAGCGGAGTTCCAGGTGAATGTGACGGTCGCGTTGTTGGAGACGGAGATGGATTGAATGACGATTGGCGCGATGACGGTGACTGCGAACGCTTTTTCGTCGCTTAATGCTGGCGCGCCGTCGTCAGTCACGCGGACGGTGATGTTGCTTACGCCGCCGACAGTGGCATTGGTCGTCGTCCAACTGAACAGGCCGTTTGTGGAGTTGATGGTCGCGTCCACGGGCGCACCGGACAGAAGGCTGAATGTGAGCGCGTTCGTTTCGGGGTCGGTCGCGCTGTTGCTGATGACGAGCGTGGTGGCGATGTGGACGGTGCGGCTGGCGATGGCGGCCAACAGCGGCGGATTGTTCACGGCAAGCACAGCGACGGAACTGGTGATCGCGCCGCCGGTGTTGGTGACGACGACGGTATAACTCCCGGCGTTCGCGGTTTGCGCGTTGGTGCGGGTGTAACTGCTTTGCGTGGCGCCGCTGACGTTCGCGCCATTGAACCGCCATTGATAACTCAGCGGCGCGGAGCCGGTGGCGACCACGCTGAACGTGGCGTTGGAACCAGCGGCAACGAACAGACCATTGGGCTGTGTGGAAATCCCCGGCGGAACGATGACCGTCAGCGTCGCGACACTGCTGGTGACGCTGCCGATGCTGTTTGAAACGACGACGGTGTAGCTGCCGGCGTCGTTCGTTTGCACGCTGCCGATGTTGTAACTGGTCTGCGTCGCACTGCTGATGTTCGCTCCGTTGAACCGCCATTGATAAGACGGCGCGGGTGTTCCGTCCGCCGTGACGCTGAAGCTGGCGCTGGTGCCGGTGACGTTGGTGCGGCTCTGCGGCTGCGCGCTGATGGTCGGCGCACCGCCGGCGATCTCCACGCGGACGTTGTCCACGAGGCCGAAGCTCAACGCCGCGTTGTCGGAAACGGACGTGAACGGATCCCAGTAGCCGATGAAAATGTTGCTTCCCGCGAGCGTGGCGTTGGTGACGGACGCAATTTTCAGATCGTCAATGAACCACTCGACGACGTTGCTTTGTTTGCTGATGAGCACGTTGCGCCACTTGAAGCCGACCGTGCCGACGTTCAACGTGCCGGTTTGCTGGGGATAGTTGTTTTGCTGGAAGACCGGCGGCGCTTGTCCGGCTGGAAACGCACCGGCGTAATAAGAATTGCCGTTGCCTCGCGCAGTGGTGCCTATGCCTGCGGCATAGACTCCCGAATTCGTCGTCTGCACAGTGGTTGCGGCGTAGGCGTTGAAATCAGCCGTGGTGGTGGACGTGTCGCTTGCGCCGCCTTCGCCATTCACTGAGAACCAGACGCCGTCAGCCGTGGTTCCCGAGCCTGTCCATTGGACGTTCGTTCCTCTGGTTCCGATGCCGCTGGTGAGGTATTCCGTTGAGCCGGTTCCGCCGCCGGGCAAGGGGCCGTTGATGTTGATCCACGCGTCGAATCGCAACTTGTGATCGCCGGTGAAAACTTTTCCGACTGGCGAAATGTTGATGGCTGCGGTCACGCCGTTGCTCATGTTGGCCTCGAATTTCACCGCGCGGGTGGTGCCACCGACGGAATGTGGCGCGGACGAGATGCCGTCGGCGCTGTAATCGTAGTTGAACGTCACGCGCGTGTCTGAGGAAGACTTGTTCGTCATCCAACTGGCCGCTGAGTTCGTGTCGAAATCATCCTGAAAGGTGATGGTGCCGCTGACGGCCAGCACGGCAATGGAACTTGTTGCCGAGCCGGACGCGTTGGTTATGACAACGGTGTAGCTGCCCGCATCGCTCTGCTGAAGATTTGAAAGTGTCAGAATGGAAGTTGTGGTGCCCGAGACATTCCCGCCGTTGCCAAGGTTCGTCCCGTTCTTTTTCCATTGGTAGCTCAAAGGATTGTTTCCCGTCGCGGCCACGATGAATGTGGCGGTTTGTCCCAGCCCCTTGACCTGGCTCGCGGGCTGCAAGGTGATTATCGGGAAGGGCGGAGTGGGCGTGGTCGCGTTGGTCGTGTTTGAGTAAGCCGAGTTGGCGGACTGGTTGAAACCGCGGACGCGATAATAATAGGTCGTGTTGAAAGTGACGTTCGTGTCGGAATAATTCGTGATGCCGGCGCGGACGGTCTCATTGGTGGCCCAGGGGCCGCCGGATGAGGGCGCGCGTTCGATCATGTAACCGATTTCGTTTCCCGAATTGTCCGTCCACGAAAGGTCAATTTGATATGCGGAGACCGCTGTGACTGTCAGGCTGCCCGGCGCGCCGGGCGTGGCGCTGACGCGCTCAAGATAATTTTCGATGGACCAACCGTTCGTGTCGCTCCACTGGACCTGCCACCAGGTGTAGCCATTCGTGTCGGCTGTCACGAGGCTTGGCCCGCCAATGATCGTGCCGGTGGTGCCGACGGTTTTGGAGCCTGTGACCGTCGGACACAAAGTGCCGTTGGTGATCGTGTTTCCCGGACACTGGCGGACGGCGACGCTCGAACCGATGACAACCACGTCGTCGCCGACGGCCAGCGGCGATCCCTGAGCCAGAACGAGGTTCGGGTAATAATGTTCGCAAATCCAAATCCAATCTTTTACGGGTTGACCATTGGTTTGAGTCGTGTTGGAAAAATCGTTGCCGGGAAATTTCAAGCCTGTCGCCCATTTCACCGTTCCCCACTGGCACATGCCGCGACCGTGGCCGAATTCCGGTTCGCCAGTGCAAACCGGATCGTAAAGACAGCTACCCGTCGGTGCCGTGTAACCATCGCCGCAGGACATGCCTAGCTGGTTGTTTTCCGAAGAATATTCCGTGAGCTTGAACGCGAGCCGGGCGTCGCCGGGCCGGAACATGACGTAGTTGGCTGTGAAGTTAACGGCGTTGTTTGCCGCAGTGGATGTGTCGGAATCATAAACCTGGCAAGTCGTTGAAGCGCAAATGTCATACGTTGAGGCAAGCGGGGTATTTACGTAACCTGCGCCGTAGGTTCGAACGGCCACAGCGCCTGCGTTGAGCGAATTGGTTCCGCTGTTGCCGGGGCCGTAATTCGCCCATGAAACAAACCATTCGTCGTTCAATGAACGTTGCGAGTATGTCTGCATCGAAACGTAATCAATAGTCACATTGTCCTGAAGCAGCACGCGAATGTTTGTGGGAATACGAACCGAGGCGGTTGTGGAAGCAAGGTTGAGCGTGCCACCACCGCCGCCTTTTGCCGCCCGCGCGAATTCAGACGGCTCGGATTCAGTCGTGATGGGCGACTGACTTTCTGAAGGCAACTGCGCTTTAGTCTCATCCTTTGTGTGCAGCGGATAACGATCCCGGCGCAGCGGATGGCGTTCATCCACCGCCACCAATCCCGCCCCGCGTTTCAGACTGACGCGATAGATGTAATCACCCTCCGACCAAAGCTCGAGATAGTGGCGCTCCTCGGTCTTGAAACCGTTTTTTTGGAAAATAAGTTTTGCCGGAGAAATTTTTGCCTCGGCAAGCGTTTGCAGCGGAACGTAGATTTGAAAATAACCGCGCGCATCTGTCAGTGTTTCCCTGCCGCTCGGTTCGGCGCGGACAACGACATTTTTGAGCGGCTCGCCGTCGTCATCCGCCACGTAGCCGACGAAAACGGTTTCATCCTTGCGATGCAGCGTCGTGACATGCTCCGGCGAAATTTCCTTTGGCACAGCGATCGGATCGAGCAGGAATTGGATCGCGTAGGGAAAATCGCCATCCACTTCCACGCGGCCGGCCATCGGCCTGTAATTTGATGCTGCGACTGCGACCGTGTGCGGGCCGCGCTCAAAATTCAGCGTCGCATGGCCGCGCTTTTGAAGCTGCGCGCCGGCGATGCGTTGTCCCGTCGCGCCGACGGTGTGCGGGTGGATGTTTATTTCATCAGGCTGCACCGCGTAACCCGTCTCGGCGTCGAAGAACCGGAACTGAATTGACTTCTGTTCGGCAAAAGCCGGCGTCTGGCAAAGCGTGAAGAAAAAAGGAACGGCGACCGCGAAGCAATTCAACTTTAGAAACATATTCAACAGGTTTTGATCAGCGCGAAACAATTTACCTCAAACAAGTTGAGAGACAAATATGAATTTTGGCTTGCGTGTCCTGAAGAAGGGCGTTTTACCCCGCGACTCGAAACGCAGAACCGCCAGGTCTTGGTGCGCGCCAGCCCTTTGACGCTTTCGGGTTTCCTGCGGCGCAATGGCGGCAGAGGACTGCCGCACTCCAAGACACTGTCGCGTTCAGCGCCGAGTCAACTTGGATTTTGAATTCCATCAGCTAGCAGTTTGCTGAAAAACTCCTGGAGAGTTTGAATGTTTGGAGGGGGGAAAG
>CAYMCQ010000134.1:0-5107 GCA_964389025.1 uncultured Verrucomicrobiota bacterium | reverse complement strand
GCCTTGCGTCGCGCCGGCCATGCCTTTGGCGTTGAGCGCCTTCACCACGCCGCCGTTCGCGATTGCTCCGCTGAAGACTTTGAACGTGCTCGCGCGAAATTCCCCCGTGAAATCCACAAGCTCCATGCCGATGCGCGTGTCGGGCTTGTCAATGCCGTAGCGGTTCAGCGCTTCCTCGAACGTGATGCGCTTGAACGGCGTCTGGATGTCCATGCCGAGTGCGACCTTCCAGACGCGTTTCAGCAAGCCTTCGATGAGCGCGTAAATGTCCTCGCGCTCGATGAAACTCATCTCGATGTCAATCTGCGTGAACTCGGGCTGGCGGTCGGCGCGCAAATCCTCGTCGCGATAGCAGCGCGCGAGCTGGAAATATTTTTCGACGCCCGCGACCATCAGGATCTGCTTGAACTGCTGCGGCGATTGCGGCAGCGCATAAAATTTCCCGACGTTCGTGCGGCTCGGCACGATGAATTCGCGCGCGCCTTCGGGCGTGGACTTGAAGAGCGTCGGCGTCTCGATTTCGAGAAAGCCCTGTTCCTCCATGAAGACGCGGTAAGCCGTGGCGACTTTGCTGCGGATGCGGAGGTTGCGCGTCATCTCAGGCCGGCGCAGATCGAGATAGCGATATTGCAGGCGCAATTCCTCGTTCACCTTGCTCGCGACTTCGGGATCGTCCACCGGGAACGGCAAAACTTCCGCCATGTTCAAAACTTCCAGTGACGCGACGCCGACTTCGACTTCGCCTGTGGGAATCTTTGCGTTGTTCGTTCCCTCGGGACGATGGCGGACTTTTCCAGTGACGCTGACGACACACTCGCTGCGCAATTTTTCCGCGCGCTCAAAAAGTTCCTTCGGCAGATCGGACGGATCGAAAACAGTTTGCGTGCGGCCCTCGCGGTCGCGGATGTCAATGAAGATGAGGCCGCCGAGGTCGCGGCGCGAATGGACCCAGCCGGACAGCGTGACAGTTTGCCCGATGTGAGCCGGGCGCAGTTCGTTGCAATGATGCGTGCGTTTCATTTCAAAATTGAACGCGGATGTTGGCGGGGAATGCGCGAGAATTCAAAGACAATTTCAGGCTGGCGGCGGATTAAAGCCCGAACAACCCCTTCAGCACGGATTCAATCTCATCAAATTGATTTTTCCACAGCACCTCTCCTGCTCACATTTCAATCTTCCCTTCGAACACAAACTCCGCCGGGCCGGTCAGCCGGACATTTTCAAACTCGCCGTTCTTTTCATCGAAGCTGACTTCAAGCTGGTCGCCGCCTTGCACCTGGACTTTCACGGGCGAGCGAAGGTTGTGCGCGCGCGACGCAATGAGCGCCGACGCCGTCACGCCTGTGCCGCACGCGAGTGTTTCGCCTTCGACGCCGCGCTCGAACGTGCGGACGCGGATGCCGCCGCCGCCGAGAAGCTGGACGAAGTTCGCGTTCGTGCCGCGCGGCGCGAAATGTTTGTGATGACGGATTTCCGGGCCGAGTTGTTGCACCATCGCCTTGTCGGCGTCGGGCACGAACAAGACCGCGTGCGGCACGCCGGTGTTGAGCGAGTGGATCGCTTGTTCGCCGATGGAAAGCAAAACTTTTTCGTCCAGCCGCAAATCCTTTGGCTTCGTCAAACCGACTGTCACGCGCTCGCCCTGAAAGCTGGCGCGAATGATTCCCGCGCCGGTCTCAAACGTGAAATCGTTTTTCTGTCCAGTGACCTTTTGCACGAACCGCGCGAAGCAACGCGCGCCGTTGCCGCACATGTCGGCCACGCTGCCGTCGCTGTTGAAAAATTCCCATGACCAGTCCGCTTTGCCGCTCGCGCACGGAATGAGCAGCATCACGCCATCCGCGCCGACGCCGCGATGCCGGTCGCACAACCGCACGACTTGTTCGCGCGTGAGTTTGATTTTCCGCGCGCGATTGTCGGCGAGGACAAAGTCATTGCCCGCGCCGTTCATTTTGGTGAATTCCAGCAGCATGGAATGAAATTAACCGAGTGCAGCGGGACTTAAAGTGGAAAGTTATTCCTTCCACTTTCGGAAGGACGAGTTACACGAGTCCCAGACATATTTGAGCGTGGAACTCCGCCCTCCGAATCGGAAAGCTTGCTAAATCTGGTTGGTTTCTCTACGAAATGCGCAGCATGAACCACGACGCTGCGTCGGAACCGAATTTTTTTGGTCGCTACATCCCATTGGCGATCTGGGTTGGAGCAGTCCTCATCGGGTTTTTGATTCCGCTGAAAATCCTCAGCTACGGCTACGTTCCGCGTGATGACGCCACGCGGCACGTCGCAAAAGCTGTCGCGGACAAACCGTGGTCGGAAATCCTTGTGATGCGGCCAGAGCTGGCGTCGGAGGAACATCATCCGGGCTGGCAGACGATTCTCGGCGCTCTACACCACAAACTGAATTGGGGCACTGAGCAACTCATGTTTTTTTCCGTGTGTGGATTGTTCGTGCTGACGTGGCTGGCGGCGTTCGCGTTTCGCAAGCGGCCTGAGGCGATGTTGATCGCGCTTTTTGTCGCTGCCCTGCTCGCTCCGGCTCCGTTCACCCGGCTGATTTTTGGCCGGCCGTTTCTGATAATGACGGCGGTGTTCTTGATTTTGTTGCAGCTTTGGTTTCGCGCGGAAAAAATTTCTCCGGCACGGCTGATTGCCAGCATTCTTTTGATCGCATTTTCAGTCTGGTGCCATGGAAGCTGGTATTTGTTTGCGCTGCCGGTTGCGGCGTTTGTGCTGGTCGGGCAATGGAAAAAAGCATTTGCGATTTCTGCGTGCTGGATGGCTGGAACATTGCTCGGCGCGACGCTGACGGGGCATCCGATTAGTTACATCGTGCATGCGGTGCAGCATTTGATGACGACAATGGGCAGCCACAGTCTGACCCGGATGCTGGTGACGGAACTGCGGCCTGACGCCGGCGACTTGATTTTTGCCGGAGCAGTGGCGCTGCTACTGGTCTGGCGTCGGGCGCGCGGCGAATGGAAAAGCGAGGTTGTTTTCAATCCGTTGTTCGCTATGGCGGCGCTGGGCTGGTTGTTGGGCTTGAAAGTGGCGCGGTTCTGGGTGGATTGGGGTTTTCCGGCGGCGTTGCTTTGGATGGCGGTGGAGTTCGAGGCGATTCTGGAATCAAGGATTGCGCGCGAGTCCATTCGCAGCGCGGCGCTGGCGTGTGTCGCGGCGGCGGGAGTTTACATCGCGACGACGCGCGACATCGGTGACCGATGGACTAAAGACCTGACGGTGGAATATCTCACGCCGGAAAATCCGGACGTGAGGCCGTGGCTTCCCGAAACTGGCGGGATCATTTACTCCGCCGATATGGAAGTTTTTTTTCGCACGTTCTACAAAAACCCCCATGCGGACTGGAAATACATGCTTGGTTTCGAGCCGGGTGTGATGCCGCAGGAAGATTTGGAAATTTTGAGAAAGATTCAATGGAATCAATTCACGGCAAAAGCTTACGAGCCGTGGGTGAAAAAAATGCGGCCTGAAGACAGGATGATTTTGTTGCAGTCTGCGAGCGCGCGGCCGGCAATCGATGGGCTGGAATGGCATTACGCCGCGACGGAAACGTGGGTCGGCAGATTGCCGAGAAAAAACTTTCCGGGAAAGTCAGGGTCGTGACAACGGAGCGCGGTCCGCGCTGGGCTCCGCTTAAATTCCTTTACACGGAAGCCGCCCGTTCGCAGAGTATTCGTGTGCGAGTAAGGTCAATCGAACAATCCAAGATTGGAGAAAATCTGTTGCCGGATTTTGGCTACGCTGCGCCACCGTCGCTGGAAACCGCCATCAAACGCTCGCAGGATTTTCTTCTCGGCGAACAGAAGCCTGAAGGCTATTGGATCGGCGAACTCATCGTGGATTCCACACTCGTTTCGGACATGGTCGCCTACCATCATTGGAACGGCAGCGTGGACGAGAAATGGCAACGCAAAGCGGTGAATCATATCTTCTCGGCGCAACAAACCGACGGCGGCTGGAACATTTATCACGGCGGGCCATCCGAAGTGAACGCCACGATCAAAGCCTATCTTGCGCTGAAACTCGCGGGCGTTCCGCTGACCGATCCGCGGATGTTGCGCGCGCGGCAGATGGCGTTGAGCCTTGGCGGCGTGCCGCGCATGAACACGTTCTCAAAACTTTATCTCGCGCTGCTCGGTCTCTTCCCGTGGAAATATGTCCCGACGATTCCCGCCGAGGTCATCCTCATCGGCAAATGGTTTCATGTGAACTTCTGGGAGATG
Organism: uncultured Verrucomicrobiota bacterium; assembly: GCA_964389025.1. Classification (GTDB taxonomy): domain Bacteria; phylum Verrucomicrobiota; class Verrucomicrobiia; order Limisphaerales; family CAYMCQ01; genus CAYMCQ01. The sequence continues at coordinate 863 of CAYMCQ010000134.1, read as the reverse complement.
AGTTCGTGGAGCCGCTCGATGCTCGTGCCGCTGGCGATCATCAACCACTACAAGCCGACACGCCGCCCCGGAAACATCTCGCTCGATGAACTTCATCCCGAAGGCTACCACGACCGAGCGCTGCGGCTGGCGCGCGACCCGCAATGGTTCACGTTCCGCAATTTTTTCATCTGGCTCGACAAGCTGCACAAGTTCGCTGAGCTATGGGCGCAGGCCGGCATCCATCCGTTCCGCAAACTCGCGCTGCGAAAGGCCGAGGGCTGGATGCTGCAGCGGCTCAAAGGCACGGACGGGCTGGCGGCGATTTTCCCGGCGATGCTCAATTCGCTGATCGCGCTGAAAGTTCTTGGTTATCCCGAAACCCATCCTGAGGTCGTTCGCGCCCAGAAAAAATTGTTCGAGCTGCAACACGAGACCGAGGACAGCGTCCGCATCGAGCCATGCTTCTCGCCGGTTTGGGACACAGCCATCGTCACGATGTGCCTGCGCGAATCAGGAATTCCGGAAACGCATCCCGCTATGAAACGCTCCGCCGAGTGGCTGATGACGAAGGAAATCCGTTTTCGCGGGGACTGGCAGTATAAAAATCCTGCGAATGTCGAGCCGAGTGGCTGGGTCTTCGAGTTCGAGAACAAATGGAACCCCGACGTGGATGACACCGCGATGGTGCTGCTCGCGCTGCGGAAAATTCCCACGGACAATCCGCAGAAGCGTGACGAGTGTTTCCAGCGCGGCGTGAAGTGGATGATGACATTCCAGTGCAAAGACGGCGGCTGGGGCGCGTTCGACAAGGATTGCACGAAAAACATTTTGGAAAAAGTTCCCTTCGCCGACCACAACGCGATGCTTGATCCCGAATGCGC
>CAYMCQ010000133.1:0-5314 GCA_964389025.1 uncultured Verrucomicrobiota bacterium | reverse complement strand
CGGAGTTCCACGACGCCCTGACTAAAAAATCAAGTTAGGGCGTCGTGGAACTCCGCCCTCCGAATTGTTTAGAGAAACTTCCCGGGATTCAAAATCCCGTTCGGATCAAGCGCGCGTTTGATGCTCTGATGCAGCGCGATGACTTCGGGCGACGCAGCCAGCGGCCACCACGGTTTTTTCGCAAGGCCGATTCCGTGTTCACCGGTGATGACTCCGCCCCATTTCAAAACCTGCCGGAAAAGTTCGTCCAGCGCCGCGTTCGAACGCCCCATCGCTTCTGGTTGCGTCAAATCCACCATCACGTTGCAATGAATGTTGCCATCGCCGGCGTGTCCGAAACAGGCAAGCTGCAAAGCATGTTTCTTTTGCAGCCGCGCAGCGAACGCAAACAAATCTTCAAGCCGACCGCGTGGCACGGTGATGTCCTGATTCAATTTCGTAAGCCCGGTGTCGCGCAGCGAATAGGAAAACTCGCGGCGCAGTTTCCAGATTTTTTCGCACTCCGCCCTGCCGAAGCCGCGCTCAATCCACAATGGCTTTTGCGCGCGGCAGATTTTTTCCAGTTGTGAGCTTTCGCCCTGCACGGATTTTGGCTGGCCGTCCAACTCAACAATCAAATGCGCGCGGCAACCAACGAAGATATCGCTCTTGGTGCGTTGATAAACTGCGGCCAGCGTGAAAGCGTCGGCGACTTCAACGGCGCTGGGCAAAAACCCTGCCCGGAAAATCTCGCGGATTGTTCGCGCGGCATTTCGCATCGAATTGAAACCAACACTCAGACAGGCGCGATACGGCGGCAGCGGAAGCAGCTTGAGCGTCGCCTCGGTGACGACACCCAGCATTCCTTCCGAGCCTATGAAAAGTTTCACGAGGTCGAAGCCGGTTTTGTTTTTGTGCGTGCGGCTGCCAAGTTTCACGATTGTTCCGTCGGCCAGGACAACTTCGAGGCCGATGATGTATTCCCGCGTGACTCCGTATTTCAAGCAGCGCGGCCCACCGGCATTAGTGGCAATGTTGCCGCCGATGAAACTGTCCGCGCGGCTTGCGGGGTCAGGCGGATAAAACATTTTTTTCTGCTCGACGGCTTCTTGAAGCGTTTGCGTTTTCACGCCGGTCTGGACGATGGCGACAAAATCATCCGTGTTGATTTCCTTGATGCGATTCATTCGCGCGAGCGACAACGCGATGCCGCCGCGAACCGGCACGCAGCCGCCGACGTAGCCGTAGCCCGCGCCGCGCGGCGTCACAGGAATGCGATGCTGATTGGCAAAGCGAAGGATTTTGGCGACCGATTCAGTTGTTCGTGGCAACGCAACCGCGTCAGGCAAATGCGAGGCGAACCACTTGTCGCCGGAATGTTCGCGCCGGATTTTTTCGTGGAAGACAATTTCGCCGCGAGGAACCAGCTTCGGAAGCTGCTTGAGCCAGGAAGATTTCATTCCGCGGTTGAGTCAGTCGAAGCGAGCAATTCTCTCACAGCTTCGGCTTCGTCCTCCGGAACTTGCACTCGAACGCCCTGTTTGCTTAACGAAATGCCTCCCATTTCAAGCGAACTGAATTCATCGGCGATGAACGGGTGAAAATCAGCGGCCTCAAGCCGTGCGCGAACCATCTGGGCGTTCGTCAAATCGAATCCGTGATACACAGTTACAAGATTCATACAAAATTACGCCGCCACCGGCTGTTTCGTGTCCGCAAAGACGATAACTCCCGCGCCAGTTTGCAGCAAGCTTTGCACTTGCACTTCGACTTGCTGGCCGACGAGCGGCTGGCCGTGGTTCACGACGACCATCGTGCCGTCGGGCAGGTAGCCGACCCCCTGCCCTTTGTCTTTGCCTTCGCGAACGATCCGCAGGTTGAGAATTTCTCCGGGCAAAAGAATCACGCGCAACGACTTGGACAACTCGTGAAGGTTCATGTATTGGACTTTTTGCAGCTCGGCGATTTTGCCGAGGTTGTAGTCGTTCGTGTAAAGTTTTGCATTCAAGTTGCGCGCGAGCCGGATCAATTTCGAATCGGTGTCCGGCTCGTCTGGAAAATCGCCGTCGTGGATTTTGACTTCATTTTTCGTGTTGCGCTGGATGCGGTTGAGCATTTCAAGCCCGCGCCGACCGCGCGCACGGCGGATGGGATCGTGAGAATCGGCGACGAACTGGAGTTCCTTCAAAACAAATTTCGGCACGACGATGAGACCTTCGAGGAAATTTCCTTCGATCAAATCCGCGATGCGCCCGTCAATGATGACGCTGGTGTCGAGCAGAAGAATGTTTTCCGGCGTGTTCTGCCGCGTGAACCGGACGTAAGGGATGACGAGCGCGAAGTCCTCATTGTTGCTGCGCATCGCGAGGACCATGCCGATGTAACCGAACGCTACGAACAGGCAGAGCCGCACAAGCTGGCGGGTGTCGTTGTCCACTTTGTCGAACAGTCCCGAGCGATCTACGAGCAGGGCGATGATTGTTCCGAGCAAAAGGCCGAAGGTGATCGCCGAAAAAGCTCGAAGCGAAAAACCCTTCAGCATTTCATCAATGGCGATAAGAAAGCCGCCGAAACCGAAACCCATTAAAACTCCCCAAACCGGTGCGGTGACGATTTCAGGTTGTAGGACGCTGATGGCATAACCTGCAGCCATGCAAAGAGCGAGAAACAATATTCGGATTGCCCAGAGAGTCATAGTTTATTGGGACACGCCCTTTGGAGCGTGCAGAATGCGGGATGGCGATTGGTTTGTCATCTCCGGTCTCGGCTCGCGTGACTTCCAAAGGATTCTCCAAAGGCCAAGGCGGTTTAGATTGCTGGTGGTGATGGAAAGATTTTGAACGATTTGCTCGAAGTTCGCGGCGACTTGCTCGTTCTTGAGCACGGTTCCGGCCAGACCTTTTCCGGCCTGCACGTCGTTGAGCAAGTTCGTCAGCGTGGTCGTGGCGGTTTCAACGTTCTTGATGGCGGCGGAAATTTCGACGCGGTTGGTCTCGATCAGTTGCTGGATGGAATCGCCTGCACCGGCAAGTTTTACCGAGAAATCGGAAATGTTGCTCAGAGATTGCGAAATGACCGGCGAATTGGTCTGCACCAGAGCGGTGATGCTGTCCACCGTGGCGAGCGCCTGCTCGGAAACGCGGTGAAAATTTCCGATGGTGGCAGACAGGTTTGTCATCGTCTGTTCATTCAGGACGTGCTTGCCGAATTCCTCGATCATCCCGTTGATTTTTTTGACGGATTCATCGGCGCGTTGAAGAAAACCAGCCGCGTTGCGGGCGGCTTCCTGCAAGTTGAATGGCTCTTCTGCATTGACCTCCGAAAGCGGCTCGAGCACGGGCAATTTGTTTTCCGTGGGGATGATCGAAATATATTGATCGCCAAGAAATCCGGATTGCTCGATCACGAACCGCGCGTCGCCGTGAATCTTGAAGTTGCTGAAAATCCGCAGAACGACCGTGACCGTCTTTGCGTCCTCGGAAAGTTTAATGTCGGAAACGTTCCCCACCGTCACACCGGAGGCGAGGACTGCCGAGCGCACGCGCAACCCGCCGATGTTCGAGGACTTGAGCCGAAGCTCGTAACTTTTGCGGAAAGAAGTCGTGCCCTTGCTGAATTGCAGCATCAAAAGCGCAATCAACACCAGTCCGGTGACGACAAAAATGCCGACTTTCAGTTCGTGACGAGCCTGGCTCATTTAAAAGTAATGTTCCTTCGGGTCTGAAATTCCATTGATGAAACGTTGGACAACCGGGTCTGTCGAATTAAAAATTTCATCCGGCGTCCCCTCCGCGTAAATCTTTTTGTCGTGCAGCATCAAAATGCGGTGGCCGATGGTCTTCGCGCTTCGCATGTCGTGCGTCACGGCGACCGTCGTGACATTGAGCCGGTCGCGCACGCGCACGATCAATTTGTCTATGCTGTCCGCCACAATCGGATCCAGCCCCGTGGTCGGCTCGTCATAAAGCACAATCTCCGGCTGGTAAACAATCGCGCGCGCCAGCCCGACGCGTTTTTTCATGCCGCCGGAAAGCTCGGACGGTTTTTTGTTTTCCGTGCCCGGCAGGTCCACCATCTCCAGCGCTTCGGAAACTTTTTTTGCGATTTCCGCCTGCGACATCCCTCGTCTGTGACGAAACGCAAACCCGACGTTTTCCGCCACGTTCATCGAATCGAACAACGCCGCGCCTTGAAACAACATTCCGAACTTGCTGCGCACGCCCAGCAGCTCGCGTTCGTTCATGCCCCGGATGTTTTTTCCTTCGATCAAAACTTCTCCGGCGTCAGGCATGTTCAAACCGATGATGTGTTTCAACAAAACGCTTTTGCCACCGCCGCTTCGCCCGATGACGACGACCGATTCCCCTTTTTCAATACGCAAATTCACGCCGTCAAGCACGCGCTGCGAACCGAAACTTTTTTTCAATTCTCGAACTTCGATCATTCAGTAAAGCAGGTTGCTCAACGTCAGCGTCAGGAAAAAGTTGCAGATCAAAATCGCAATCGAAGAATAAACGACTGCTTCCGTCGTCGCGCGGCCCACACCTTCCGCGCCTTCGCCGCACGTCATTCCTTTGTAACAACCGACCAATGCGATGATCCCGCCGTAGATGAGCGCTTTGATCACGCCCACGAACACGTCCTGGACATTCGTGTATTTCACCATGTTCGTCCACGAATACGTCGGATCAATGCCGAGATATTCAACGCCCACAACGTAGGCCGCGCCAATGCCGAGCGTGATCGCTTCCGCAGTCAGCAACGGGAGCGCGATGATCAACGCAAGCAATCTTGGCACAACGAGATAATCCACCGGATGCGTAGCAAGGGTTCGCAGAGCGTCCACTTGCTCTGTCACACGCATCGTGCCGATTTCAGCCGCAATGGCAGCGCCCACCCGCCCCGCGACCATCAACGCCGTCAGCACCGGCCCAAGCTCGCTGCACATCGAAACGCCGACGACAGCGAGCGTGGCCGTGTCCATTTTGACTTTGTGAAATTGGTAATACGTCTGCGCCGCCAGAACCATTCCCGTGAACGCGCCTGTGACGAGCACAACCGACTGGGATTTCACACCAATGAAATAAATTTGGTAAACCAGATCGCGCGGCGAAACTTTGAACGTGAATAACGAACTGACTGCCTCCCTGCCGAGCGACGCAATGCGACCCAAGCCTTGCAGCCATTCACCCACGAACATTTTCGCAAGAAAATTCATCGTGGCGACAAGCTAACAAAGCCACAAAAAATCTCCAAGCACCAAACCCAAAACTACAGAGAAGCAGTCAGCGACCTCCGGCAAAGCCGGAGGCTTGAGATAGCGTGAACCGCTCAA
>CAYMCQ010000132.1:0-5314 GCA_964389025.1 uncultured Verrucomicrobiota bacterium | reverse complement strand
CCAGCCGGGCAACCAGCAGCCGGTAGCACTCGATCATCACCTTGGGGTTGGACGATTTCATCGAGAACTTGAAGTTGTGGAAGTCATGCTTGCGCGCGATGCGGGCGAATTCCAGCGCGCTCTCGACCATTCCGAGCGGCGTGTCGCCGAAGCGATTCATGATGCGGTCGCTGAGCGAGCCGTGGTTCGTGCCGATGCGAAGCGCGCGGTTCAATCCCTTGCACAACTTCACGAGCGGGGTGAACTTTTCCTCAATGCGCTTCAACTCGGCGAGGTATTGCTCATCGGTGTATTCCTTGACTGCGAATTTTTTGGAATCGGCGTAGTTGCCGGGATTGACGCGGACCATTTCCACCCACTTGGCCGCTTCCATCGCGGCATCAGGCTTAAAATGAATGTCGGCGACGATCGGCACGTTGCATCCGCGCGCGCGAAGCTCGCGGACGATGTTCTGCAAATTCGCCGCGTCTTTCACCGTCGGCGCGGTGATGCGGACGATCTGGCAGCCGACGGCGACAAGTTCCAGCGTCTGCTTCACGGACTCCGCCGTATCCATCGTGTCGCACGTGAGCATGGATTGCACGACGACCGGATGCACGCCGCCAATGATGACGCCGCCGCGCGCCGGGTCGCCCACGACGACTTCGCGGGTCTTGCGGCGTTTGTAGAGGTAGGGCGACTCGCAATATTTCATTGCTGGCTCGGTATTGGCGCTGGCTGCGGTGGAGCTTCCTGTTGCTCGATCTGGGTCTCGCGGTTGAAAAGCGCCTTGAAAAGCCGAAACCGCATGAAGTCAAAATACGTCACGTAGAGCATGAACGAGATCAGCAAGACGGCGAAACCAGTCGTGACGTATTCGACAAACTTTTGGGGAAGCGGACGGCGGCGGATCTTTTCGATGACCGCCATGAGAATGTGCCCGCCGTCGAGAACGGGAATCGGAAGCAGGTTGATCATCGCGAGGTTGATGCTCAGCAGGACAAAGAAACTGAGCGCGAGGCGATAATCGGCGTTCACCTGTGAAGCGAGCAACGCGAAAATCCCGACCGGCCCGGACAAATCTTTCGCGCCGACTCCAGTCTGTTTGGAATGTATCAGTGCGCTGAAGGTGCTTACCGTCTTGTCGAAAACATCCGAGACTTGCGCCCACGGAGTCGGGCCGGGGCGCTGGACGAGATAGACGACTTTCGCGCTGCCGCCGATTTCCGCGCCGATGAATCCCTTTTTCGTCGTGGGATTTTCGCGCGGTGTGATGGTGATGGAACGCTTTTCGTTTTCACGCTTGAACGCCAGCTCAGTCGGCTGGCCGGCGCGCTCCTGGATCAACTTGATGAATTGTTCGCGGCTGACGAGCGGAACTTTCCCAAAGGAAATAATCTCGTCGCCTTCTTTGAGACCTGCGGCTTCAGCGGCCATGCCGGCTTTGACACTTTTGATGACAGGATGATCGCGAGGGTCAAGATTCAAAACTTTCAAACCGATAGCGTCGCTGACTGTCGCCGTGAGATGATGCGTCTTGCGGACACCTTCATGCTCGACGACGACCGGAAGCACGTTCGTGCGCGCAAGGATTGTCGCCGTCTGCACATCGTCCCAGCCTTTGATCTGCTTGCCGTCCACTTCCACAATTTTGTCGCCTTCGACGATCCCCAGTTTTGCTTCCGCTGAACCCGGCTCTACGTAGCCGATGATTGGCGGATTCACCGGAACGGGAAGTCCGACGAGATAAATAATTCCCGCGACGACAAACGCGAAGATGACGTTCATCAGCGGGCCTGCGAAGGCGACGAGAATTTTCGCGAGCGGTGCGGCGGGAGGAATTTTTTCGCCAGAATCGGCCTTCCCTTCGAGCGCTTCGGACGTGACCATCTGCGGAAGTTTTACGAAACCACCGGCGGGTATCCAGCGCACGGAATATTCGATGCCGTCCTTCGTCCAGCCCCAAATCTTCGGGCCGAAACCAATGGCGAAGGCCTCGACCTTCATTCCGAGACGCCGCGCGACCCAGTAATGGCCGAACTCGTGGACGAACACGGCGCAGCCGAACAAAAACACGACGGCAGAGATGACATATAACCAGTTGAGAATTTGAATCATGATTTGCTTTCTATCGAATTGCCCAATCAGGGCGCGGTGAATATATCAGTGAATCGGCTGGCTGCAATGAATCAAAGTGCCGCCTCGCGCCGCGCCCACGCGTCAGCTTCAAGGATTTGCTCCAGCGTCGGATGCGGAACGACTTTGTGCGCGTCCATCGTCCGGCGGACGGTTTCGGTGATCTGAGGGAAATTGATTTTGCGTTTCACGAAGGCTTCGACCGCAATTTCATTCGCAGCGTTCAAGACTGCTGGCAACGTTCCGCCGATTTCTCCGGCACGGCGCGCCAAATTCAAAGCTGGGAATCTTTCAGTGTCTGGCTCCTCGAAATCCAGTTTCCCGAGTTTGGCGAGATTGGTTTGCACTCGATCGCTTGCAGCGCGGTCGGGATATGTCAGCGCGTATTGGATGGGCAGACACATGTCCGGCGTGGAAAGTTGCGCGAGCATCGAGCCGTCAACGAACTCCACCATTGAGTGGATGATGCTTTGCGGATGGACGACGACGCTGACGCGCGCCATCTCGATGTCGAAAAGCCAGCGCGCCTCGATCATCTCCAGCCCTTTGTTGAACAGTGTGGCAGAATCAATCGTGATTTTTGTGCCCATGACCCACGAGGGATGTCTAAGCGCACGCTCGACGGTGATGTTCGGAAAATCTTCTTTTGGCGTTTGGCGAAACGGCCCGCCGCTCGCGGTGAGCCAAAGTTTGCGAACTGACGATGATGGTTTGCCATCAAGACACTGAAATATCGCGGAGTGTTCGCTGTCTACGGCCAGAACCTGAACGCCATGTTTGCGCGCTTCGTTCATCACGATTTCTCCAGCCATCACGAGAATTTCTTTCGATGCCACTGCGATGTCTTTGCCTGCGCGGATGGCCGCAAGCGCCGGTTGCAAACCCGCAGTGCCGACGATGGCGATCAATACGATGTCGGCGGCGGGAAGCGTGGCGAGTTTGATCAAGCCTTCCTCGCCCGCGAAAACGTTCGTCGTCATTCCAAGAAGGTCGCGGGCCGCCTTCGCTTTTTCCAGACTCATCAAGGAAATCGCCGCCGGCTGAAACTTGCGCGTCTGCTCGACTAGCAGTTCCAGATTATTTCCCGCCGCCAGCCCGATGAGCCGGATTTTGTCCGGCAAATCTTCAGCGACTTTGATGGTGCTCGTGCCGATGGAGCCGGTGCTGCCAAGTAAAACGACGTTCTTCATTTCAGATTTTTAACCACGAATGGACACAGATGCACACGGATGAAAAATCTTTGACACGAATTTCACGAATTAGCATGGATTGATTTTTAATTTGTGATCACTGGTGGAATCCGTGTCGGAACTCTTCGTGTTCATTCCTGTCCATTCGTGGTTTACGGATGCGTCAGGACGTGCCGCAAATACAGATACATGATGGGCGCATTGAACAGCAAACTATCCAGCAAGTCGAGGATTCCGCCGATGCCGGGAAAAGATTTTCCGGAATCCTTCACGCCAGCCTCGCGTTTGAAGATGGACTCGATCAAATCGCCGACGACGGCGCAGACGCTGAGGATGATCCCGAGAATCACGGCGTGAAGCGCGGTCATGCCGACGAGTCGCTGCGGTCCGGCGAGTTTGAAAAAAATAAAGCTGGCGAGCGTGGAAACCACGATCGCGCCGCCGAAACCTTCCCACGTCTTGCCGGGGCTGATGCGCGGAATCATCTTGTGCCTGCCGATGAGTGAGCCGACTGCATACGCGCCGGTGTCGCTGAACTTCGTCACAACGATGAAGTAGAGGACGTAAAATGTCCCGGCGTCCTTCGCGAGCGGGTCGGCGAAATGGAAGAAGTTGATTTTCTGGATGAAGTTCAGCAGCCACGGCACATACATCAGGCCGAACAGCGTAGTTGAGATGGCGAGAATTCCCGCCGTGCTGCTCCGCGAAAAAAATTGACGGAGACACAGACCAAGCACGAACAGAATCAGAAAGCCGGTTTCAAAATCATTCACGCGCGCCGGCGAATCCGCGATGCCGAGCACGCCCTGAAAATGGAAAAACGTTCCGGTCATCAGCAGAAGTCCGCCGATGATTCCCCAGACATTGAAGCAACGAATCTCGCGCTTGGCGACCAGCCCGTAAAATTCTTTGAGGCCAAATCCCGCGAGCAGGAGCATGAAAACAAGAAACGTGTAATCTGAAATCAGTTTGGGAGCGAAGAAGAGCGCGGCAATGACGATGCCCCAAAGGAAAACGAAACTCACCAGCCGGCGCAAAAGGATTTTTCCTTTGGAAAACGGCGCGATGGTTGTGGGAATTGGTTCAGGCATTCGATTTACGATTTACGTGCGGTCGGCCAGAGGGTAGCGAATTAACATCCGGGGCGTAAATCGCAAATCTCACAGCCCGCCAAACCTGCGATGCCGCCGCACATATTCCTCCAGCGCCGCGAAAAATTGCGCCTTGCGGAAATCCGGCCAGAGCGTGGGTGTGATGACCAGTTCCGCGTAGGAAATTTGCCAGAGAAGGAAATTGCTCACGCGCATTTCGCCGCTGGTGCGGATCAAAACGTCCGGGTCGGGAAAATTGCTGGTGTAAAGATGCTGCGCGAAAACTTGCTCGTTAATGTCGGCGGGATCGAGTTTGCCCTGCTTCACTTTCTGCGCGATGCCGCGGACGGCGTCCACGATTTCCGTGCGACCGCCGTAACTCAACGCCATGATCAAAGTCAGCCCGTTGTTCTTCGAAAGCGTCGCGATGGATTTTTTCAGATGATCCTGCACGTTTTCCGGCAACCGCCAGATTTGCCCGATGACTGCGAGTTTCACGTTGTTCTTGTTCAACTCCGGCGTCTCGGTCTTGAGATAGTGGATGAGATATTTCATCAGCGCGTCCACTTCATCCTTCGGGCGGTTCCAATTCTCGACCGAGAACGCGTAGAGCGTGAGATACTTGATGCCCAGCTCGCCCGCCGTGCGGATGATGATGCGTGCCGATTCCGCGCCCGCGCGATGTCCCTCGACGCGCGGCAAATGCCGTTCCTTCGCCCAGCGCCCGTTGCCGTCCATGATGACGGCGACGTGCCGTGGCAAATTGGCTTTGGCTTCGGCGCTGAGATGAGGAACTGAACTCATTTTCTTGACCGCAGATTACGCGGATTGCGCTGATTTCAAAAATGAAAAAATGAAACCTCCGGTTAACAAGTTGTTGAAAAACGATTGAACGGGGTTTGTGGGTGAGGGTCAGAG
>CAYMCQ010000131.1:0-5406 GCA_964389025.1 uncultured Verrucomicrobiota bacterium | reverse complement strand
GTCGGCGCGGTGGCGCACGAGGAAACTCTTTATGACGGCGACGCGGTGCGCCCGGTGCTCGAACAGGCCAGGGACATCACCGGCCACCACCGTCTCGTCGCCCTGGTTGAACATCTGCTTGAGCAACAGCAAACCCACCATCAGCCGCACCGGCTTGGCGGGACGGCCTTCGTCACTGTAATACCCGCCAAACGCCTGCTCGAACTCCGACCACGGAATCATGTCGGCCAGTTGTTTGAGCGGCTGGCGCGAATCCAGTTGCTCGCCCAGCGCGGGCATCAGGAAGGAGATTTGGTGCGTCGCCGAAGGCTTGGTTTGCATCGCTCTTTTCGACCGGCTTTTGCTCGCACCATTCAATTTTCCGGTCGAATACTTTCGAGCCGTCCATCCTTCTCGCTCATCCCCGTCAAGGCGTTGCCGGGTTTTTCAGGAGCGACTTTTTAACCTGTAATTTTGTAACTGCTTGAATTTCAACGGGACAAACCATCCAATTCCAACTGCTATGCAGTTGAACCCCAAACCAAATGGTTCACCGAATTGCAATTTGTCGGTCATGGTTTCGCTATGAATTGACTGCGCGATGCGTTCAGCGATGTCACTTCAACTGAATCGTTCCGGCTTAGATTCATGGCCTCAATTCGTCGCCCCCGCCAGTTCCTCCTCGAAATCCACGATCTCTTTGATCTGCACCAGAAACCACCGGTCAATCTTCGTGAGGTTGAAAATCTCTTCGATGGTGAAGCCGGCGCGGAAGGCGTGGCGGATGAAGAAGATGCGTTCGGCGTTGGGCACGCTGAGTTTGCGGCTGATGACGTCGCGCGAAAGGATGTCGCGGTCGCCATAGACTTCCGTGCCGATGCGCCAGGGTTTGCCGTCGCCGCCCAAACCGCTGCGGCCAATCTCCAGCGAGCAATGGGGAGCGCACGCGCCCCCGCGTGCATCGGTCAGCGCCCCGCTGAACGAATCCGGCGGCGGGCGAAGATGGTTTCGACGAGGTCGTCGAAACCAACACGCGTGGCGCGCGTGCTCCCCTTTCATCTGCGTGGTGAGCGTGGGGTTGGCTTGCGGGAATTTCTCAAACGCGAAGCGCGGAATCTTGGTGACGACGTAATCAATGGTCGGCTCGAAGCTGGCGGGAGTTTCGCGCGTGATGTCGTTTTTGATTTCGTCGAGCAGGTAGCCGACGGCGAGTTTGGAAACTGAATTTGACTGGCGCGAACGGATTGCAACAGCGGCGAAAACTCCTGCCACTCAATAAACGTGTTGCCAACATGAATGCCCTGCTCGTTTTCTTCGCAAAACTCCAACATTGCCCACAATGCCTCGTCGTCGCTGGTTTCCAACACTCGCTTCAAAAACTCCAAGTCATTTCTGGGCGTGTCTTTTTCGTTCCAAGTGTTGTCGTAGGCTTGCGCGTAATCATCAAACGCACGCCATCCGAACGTCTCGTCACCAGAGCGTGAATTGATAAACTTGGTTGGTTCAATGTGGACGCGATTCATGGTGGTGATTATAGGTTGCAGTCATGCGTGACCGTTCCTTGCCTTTGCCCCCGCCTTCACCCGACGGCGCGAATGTTGCGAGTATGATACTTTCCGCGACTGCCGGATTTCCACCAATTCAAGGTCTGCGGTGTATCGCTCGGCCAAGGCAAGAGCCTTGAACATGTCCATCTGCCGCGTCTCACGTTCGAGCAATTGAAGTCCGAGGTCGCAGTATTCGCGGTGACGTTCAATGTTGATTGATCTGAATCCTTTTGCGTAAGCGGCCCGCCCCGTGGTCATGCTGCCTGAAAACGGATCAAGCACCGTTCCCTCGTCCTCCAACCGCCCCAACAGAAGTTCGGGAATCTCTTTTGGAAACGGCGCGGAGTGTCCAAGCACATTTTCTCCGTTGAACATCTTGAACACCGGACGCAACCGCAAGACGGACGGAAATTCTGTCATTCCTTTCGGCGGTGCTCCCTTGCTGAAAACAAAAATATGCTCCCAGCAATTGAACGGAGCTTGGTAGTAAGGCGAATGATTTCCCTGATTGAAATTCCGTTTGCCTTCAATCTCGCCTTTGTCCCAGACGATGTTGCCGCAGAGTGTAAATCCAGCAGCGCGGAATAGATGGATTGTATAAGCGCCTAGAATCATCCGCTTTTTGCCCATCGCGGAGAACACGATGTTATTCTCGTTATCAAAGTAGTCAAAAATATTGAATAGGAATAGTCCGCCCGGCTTCAGCACCCGATGCGTCTCCTGGACGATGTTGAACATGTCATGCAAGTAACAGTAGATGTTCGGCCACGAAGAGTAGCTCTTTGCGTTGTAATACGGCGGTGAAGTCACCGCGCCGTCCACAGCCTCATCCGCGATTGATTGCAAAACTTCGTAAGCATCGCCGTGCAGCACGGAAACGCCTGGGATAGTAGAAACATCCTTTGCAATCCGGGCAACGTGCCGGTGGCGGCGAGGGAAACAAAAGCGATGAAAAAAGGCCGAGTCGAAAAACTTGCTCGCGCTTCCCGTTTTCACTTCCACCGAGGACACATTTTCAGAAACAATTTTTCTCCCGACGCAACTACGCGGTGCATCCTGCCAGTTGAGCAGCAGCATGGTGTCTCCGTGAAAAGTGTAATGCCTTGCGAGCATTTCTAACAGTTCGGCGTCCGTTACCCCAAACAGAACGTCCCGTTTCCACCGCTTCAGGCTTTCGGAAGGGATTCGATTCTCCGGCGCTTCAATCGCCTCTTGGCGCAAGAGTGATTGCAACGAGTAACGATTGCCTCGGTTGTATTTGCTCCGCTCCGGACACAGCGGGTTTTGACATTCCCAACTTCTAACGCCCAAAACTGGATACGAGTTTCCACGCACGTCTTTCGAGCGGCACGCGGGACACGGAATCAAGGTTTCGTCACGCTCGTTTTTCTCAAACAAAAGCAGAAGATCACATGGTTTGGTAGATTCTTCTACTTCGGTTTTCTCACGGCAGAGGACGAAGCAATCCTTGAAATAAAAGCCTTCGTTGGCTTTGGCAAACGCTGCTTTCTCAAGATCAATGTCAGGAATGTGATCAATCGTGGCTTGCTGAATCTTCGTCGGGTGGAAATAACCGGTCTTGAGATGCACTTCCTGGAATTTTTCGGCAAACAGCACGATGTCGGAGAACAACTCCCACTGGCGGTTGCCTTGTCCGGTGCGGCTTGTTATTGGTTGCAGCAAGACAGCCAGACAGCAGTAGTTTGATAGCCTTTCGTATGCGCTCTCGATGGCGGAAAAGACCATGTCCTTGAGCGCGGGAAAACTAGAAACCGATGCCGCCAATTCGTCATCCACGACAACCGAGACCATCGCGCACTTGCGGCCCGTCGCTGCCGGATAGAAACCCCGAAGATGGCCCAAAAAATCCTCATGATACCGCTGGCGACAGTCGTCATTAAAATACTCGTGAAGTTGGCGCTCGTTGAACGACTGATAAACGTAGCCGCCGAAAAGCGAATCTAGAATCGCGCTTCGATTTTCCGAGTCTGAGAGTTCCTCTGCCAGTCGGCGAAGTGTTTCTCCTGAAGGAATCGGCTGGAAAAGGGACACGAGAAATTCCAAATGGCTGCCAATCTTCTTGGTTAAAATCCATTCCCGAAATCCGTCGGCATCGGAGCGATCAAAGAATCCCTGAATGCGCTGTTTGTCGTGGTAATTGAAGAACAACCGTAGGACGGCACACTGGTCTAAGAAGTTTGAAATCCCGTCGCTGTTGAACCGGAATTTCCAGTTTGTTAGGGCAATGAGATTACGTTTCCGCTCACGGACGCTTTTCAATTTGCTTCCAACAAACTGCACAAGCAAACTTTCCAAAGCTTCGCGAATCTCCTTCGGCGGATGCCAACTCGTTCCGAGAACGGCGTTGAAATCATCCACCAGTTCTTGCGTCCTGGCTGTGACCGAAATGTTCATGCGTTTGCCTGTGTGCCGATGATATACAGTTGGCGGCTCAGGTCAATATGCGATTTTGGCATATCTCAACATCCTCTGGCACTATTCCTTTTCGAACCGGTGGCACGATGAAATCGCTCCACGACCGCATATACGAGAAGTTTGTAGCAAGCCTGAAAGATGCCCGCACTGATGCTGGCGTGACACAGGCCGACCTCGCGTCTCGGTTGGGCACAGATCAATCCTACGTCAGCAAATACGAAAGATGCGAGCGGCGACTCGACTACGTTGAGGTTCGATCCATCTGCCTGGCCCTTAAACTTGATCCGGCAAAGTTCATCAAAGTGTTTGAGGACTCGATTGAAGGTGAAGGGGGCGAGAAATGAAATCTAAGAAGGCCAACCCCTTTGCCGCGTTCCCGTCGAATGACGCCAAGTGGACGCAAGATGACTGGAAGCGGATGATTGACTTCTTGGTTGATGCGGGACTTGTGAAATACAACGAGATCGCTGCCCTCACACTCGGCCATCTCAACCCGTCGCAAGTTGGCACTTCAATCGCGACAAAGAAGACCTTCCAACAACATTTTCCCCGGAGGAAATGTTGGGAAGCTGTTCGGGCGTGGCATTTCGAGCAACCCGGCAAGTGCTCTGATTGTGGAACTCGGCTGGAACTCCAGGCAGATCACATCGTGCCGCGCGAAAAACTTGGCGATGCCGCGGACACGCTCGGAAACATGACGCTGCGTTGCCGTCGCTGCAACGTGATCCGTCGCCCGTCGCACAAGAAGGGCGGGTTAACTCATCTCACTGCCGAGGCTGCGCTGATGTGGATTCTCTTCACCAAGAAACCGGAAACCTATCAAGAATTTGAGAAACTGTGTCGCTCATACGGATTGACGATGGCAAACATTCGCTTTGAGGAGGCGTGGGCGATTGCAAAGTGGCTGCAACGCGAGGGCAAGTATTACGTCGCTCCCGATTCCAAGTATTAACCTTGGATTTTAGCCCGCAAATCCGTCAATTGCTCGTCGTGGCGAGTTCTTCCTCAACATCCACAATCTCCTTAATCTGAACCAAGAACCACCGGTCAATCTTGGTCAGTTGGAAGATTTCCTCGATCGTGAAGCCAGCCCGCAGCGCGTGGCGGATGAAAAAGATTCGCTCGGCGTTCGGGACGGAGAGTTTTCTGGAAATAACATCACGAGGAAGAACATCCCGGTCGCCGTAAACTTCTGTTCCAATTCGCCAGGGTTTGCCGTCGCCGCCGAGTCCGCTGCGGCCGATTTCGAGGGAGCGGAGACATTTCTGGAGGGATTCTTTGAAGGTTCGCCCGATTGCCATTGCTTCACCGACGGATTTCATTTGGGTCGTCAGGGTCGGATCGGCCTGGGGAAATTTTTCAAAGGCGAACCGGGGGATTTTCGTAACAACGTAATCAATGCTCGGCTCGAAGCTCGCGGGGGTTTCGCGCGTGATGTCGTTCT
>CAYMCQ010000130.1:0-5763 GCA_964389025.1 uncultured Verrucomicrobiota bacterium | reverse complement strand
TTGGCCTCATCGCTGGACAACTTCTGTGCGCTCCGGCACTCTGGCGAGAGCTTAACTCATACACCAATTCATGGACTCACCGCCAATTCTTCAACCGGATTCCAAACCGGCGCTCAAGAAATCCAAACGGAGGAAAAAGTTTTTCGTCTTTGGTTTCATCGCGCTGGTTCTCATCTCAGTCGCGCTGACGCTGGTTCTGATGAGGCGCGAACCGGTCATCACCATCCACAGCGAAAAAGTTGCGCGGCGCAACATCACGGAAATCGTCGTGGCCAACGGAAAGATCCAGCCGGTGTTGCAGGTGAAGATCAGCCCGGAAGTCAGCGGCGAAATCATCGAGCTGCCCGTCAAGGAAGGCCAGCGCGTCAGGAAAGGTGATTTGATTTTGAAAATCAAACAGGACACATACCTCGCGAATCAAAATCAGGCCGAAGCTTCGTTCAAATCCGCCCTTTCCGGACAGACGACGGCGGAGGCGAATCTGGCGCGCGCCGAAGTGGAGTTCAAACGGAACGAGGAATTGTTTCAGCGCAAGTTGATTTCGGATTCGGCCTACTTCGAATTCAAAACCGCGCTCGACATCGCCCGGGCCGGACTCATCGGCGCGACGAACCAGGTTGCCATGTCGCAAGCCTCGCTCGCCCGCGCGAAGGAGGATTTGGCGAAGACCGTCATCGTGGCACCGCTCGACGCCACGGTCAGCAGATTAAATTCGCAACTCGGCGAGCGCGTTGTCGGCACGGCCATGATGACCGGCACGGAAGTGATGACGCTCGCCGACTTGAACGAAATGGAAGCGCGCGTGGACATCGGCGAAATGGACGTGGTGCTGATGGCTGTCGGACAAATCGCGCGGCTCGAAGTGGACGCCTACCGCGACCGCAAATTTAACGGCACCGTCACCGAAATTGCCAATTCCTCCAAAGGTTCGGGATTTATGGGTGCCGGCAGCGGCGGCGGTGGTGGTGGCGGTCAATCGCAGGAAGCGACCAAGTTTGAAGTAAAAATCCGCATCAAAGAAAAAGAAGTCTTCCGGCCGGGAATGTCGGTCGGCGCGGAAATTGAAACGCGCTCGCGCACGAATGTTCTCTCCGTTCCCATCGCCAGCGTCACCACGCGGCTGCCAAAAGCGCCGTCGGCAGATAAATCTTCCGGTGCAAAAAGTGACGCGAAACAACCGGGCAATAGAGTTGGTGACACTAATTCCATTTCCTCCGCTGCAACGAACACCTCCAAGCCCGACAAAAAGCCCGGCGAAGCTCCGAAACCGATTGAAGTCGTGTTCATCGTAGAAGGTGAGCGCGTCAAGATGTTGCCGGTCAAGCGCGGCATCAGCGATGATTCTTACGTGGAAATCACCGAAGGATTGAAAGACGGACAAGAGGTGGTGTCCGGCGGCTACAAGGCCATCAGCCGCGAGTTGGAAGACGGGAAGAGAATCAAAATCGGCAAACCTCCCGCCGAAGTGAAAAAATAAGGCAGAATCTTGTGGCGCTGATTCGACTGCAAAATATTTCCCGCCGTTACCAGATGGGCACGGAAACCATTCACGCGTTGCGGGATGTCTCGTTGGAAATCGAGCGCGGCGAATATGTGGCGATCATGGGGCCGTCCGGTTCAGGCAAATCCACGTTGATGAATTTGATCGGCTGCCTCGACACGCCGACCGCCGGAGAGTTTGAGCTTAACGGAAACAAAGTCAGCGAAATGGACGACAACGAACTGGCGGAAATCCGGAATCGCGAAATTGGATTCGTCTTTCAAAGTTTCAATCTGTTGCCCCGCTCTAACGCGCTGCGCAACGTCGAGCTGCCGCTGATTTATTCCGGCATGAGCGCCGAGGAACGTCGGAAAGCGACCCTCGAAACGCTGGCCAGCGTGGGACTGACCGATCGCATGCATCACAAGCCGAATGAAATGTCCGGCGGCCAACGGCAGCGCGTCGCCATCGCGCGCGCGCTGGTGAACAAACCGTCCATCATTCTTGCTGACGAACCGACCGGCAATCTGGATACCAAGACCGGCGTCGAAATCATGGACTTGTTTGAGGAACTTTCGCGAAAAGGCAACACCATCATCGTCGTCACGCACGAAGAAGACGTGGCCAAACACGCCGGCCGCATCCTGCGTATCCGCGATGGCCAGATCGCCAGCGATGAACGTCAGGAGAGCAAGTCGTGAACAAGCAAACCATTCCGCGCACGTTCACAGCGACGCCCGTGGAGTTTTTTCTTAATCTTAATCTTAATCCTAATCTTCCCGTCAGCGGGATTACGATTAAGATTAAGAGTAAGAGTAAGAACCGGATGGTTTCGTTCCCGTCATGAATTTCTTGACCGAACTTCGCGAAGGTTTTGGCATTTCTTGGGACGCCATCCGCGCCAGCAAATTGCGCTCCGGGCTGACCACTTTGGGCATCATCATCGGCATCGTCACCGTGACGTTGATGGGCACGGCCATTGATGGTTTCAATCGCGCGTTTCTGCAAAGCATTTCGGCCATCGGCGCGGATGTTTTGTTTGTGCAGCGTTTTGGTTGGTTCATCGAGTCGGACGAGGAATGGATGGCGGCGGAGCGGCGTCCGCATATCACCCTGGCGCAAGCCCGGGCGGTGGAGCGGCAAATGACCTTGGCGCAGGCCGTCGCCCCGAAGGCCGACACGCGCGCGTCGGTGAAATACAAGAACCGCAGCTCGAACATGGTCAACGTCATCGGCACCACGGAACAGTTTTTATTGACGGGTGGAGTGACCGTGATTGAAGGCCGCTTTTTTACGCCGGGAGAAGTGGATGGCGGTCGCCCGGTCTGCGTGTTGGGCGCGAACGTTGCCACCAACCTTTTTCCTGATGAATCGGCGCTGGGCAACAAAATCCAGTTGGGCGGAGCGGCGCTGGAAGTCATTGGCATCCTGGAGAAGCAGGGAAATTTCATGGGGCCATTCAGCGCGGACAACCAGGTCATCATCCCGATTCAACAGTTCGTATCCAGCTTTTGGGCGCAACCAGACGTCCAAATCCAGGTGAAGGTGGCGGACCTGCGCCGGCTCGAAGATGCGAAGGAGGAGTTGCGCGGTGTCATGCGCAAAATCCGCCGCGTGCCGCCGGGGGACGAGGACAACTTCGCCATCAATCAACAGGAAATGTTTCTCAGGATGTTCCATCGCGTGGCCGGCACCATCGGCGCCGTAGGGTTTTTCATCACCGGCCTTTCCCTGTTCGTCGGCGGCATTGGCATCATGAACATCATGTTTGTGTCGGTGGCGGAACGGACGCGCGAGATCGGCATCCGCAAGGCCATCGGCGCGAAACGGCGCACGATTCTGCTGCAATTCCTGATTGAAGCGGCAACCATCTGCCTGCTCGGCGGATTACTGGCGCTGGCGATCGCCTGGCCCTTGACGCTCGTGATGGCGAAGTTCATGCCCGCTCGAATGTCGCCTTTCGTCGTCGCCATAGCCTTGCTGGTTTCTTTATTGACGGGTGTCATTTCCGGTTTTTTTCCTGCGTGGCGCGCGGCCCGGATGAATCCCGTTGATGCCTTGAGGAATGAGTGAGGCGCGAATGAGAGCGAAGAAGACTACCATCCTGCTGGCTGAAGCGCGCGAAAGCTTCCTCATGGCCATGAGCGCGCTGGCATCGCACAAGTTGCGTTCGGCGCTCACGTTGTTGGGCGTATTGGTCGGGGTGTTTTCAATCATCGTGGTGATGACCGCGATGCGCGTGATGCAAAAAAACATTGAAGCAGAAATCCGTCAACTGGGCAGCCTGACCTTTGTGGTTCAAAAATGGCCGGGCATTTATTTCGGGGGGCCGGAAGGTTTTGAAAAATTCTGGCGGCGCAAAAGCATCACCCTCGCTCAATGCCAGCAGGTCCAGGAACGGGCCACGCTCGCGCAAAGCGTCGGACTTGATACTTGGTTTTGGGGCGGGCAGGCGGTCTCGCGTTACGAAAAAACTCCGCCGAACGTCGAATTTTCCGGAGCCACACCCGGAACTTTTGCCGCGAAGAATTGGGTGGTTGCCGAAGGCCGCGCCCTTTCGGAATCCGACGTGGACAGCGAACGCGACGTTTGCGTGCTCGGCAACAGTCTGGCGAAAATCCTATTTCCGTTCGGTTCAGCCATCGGGGAACAGGTCAAATTCGACGGCATTAAATATGAAGTCATCGGCGTGTTGGAATCGCGCGGGTTGATGCTCGGCGGCAATCAGGACAACTTCGCCGTCATTCCCATCACCACTGGATTGCACCGCTACGGTCACCAGCCGTGGCGCAGCCTGTCAATCCTCGTTCAGGCGCAAAGTCAGGAACTCTATGACGACACGGTCGAGCAGGTGCGCGGCATCATGCGCGTCATCCGCAAGGTGCCGCCCGGCAAGGAGGATGATTTTGAAATCTTTTCCAACGATTCGATGATCACCCAGTTCAAATCCTTCACGCTGACCGTGCGCATGGGCGTGGCGGTGATCAGCTCGATCGCGTTGATCGCCGCCGGCATCGGCATCATGAACATCATGCTGGTTTCAGTGACCGAACGGACGCGCGAGATCGGCATCCGCCGGGCCGTCGGCGCCAAGAAGCGCAATATCATGGCGCAATTCATCATGGAAGCCGTGGTGCTCTGCGAGGTCGGCGGCGCGCTGGGTGTGCTGTTCGGCATCATCGGCGGAAACGCCACCGCATTATTTCTGAAAATGCCGCCCGTGATTCCCGTGGATTGGATTTTGATCGGCCTCTTTATCTGCTCGCTCGTGGGAATTATTTTTGGAACTTACCCGGCCTACAAAGCTGCGAACCTCGATCCGATTGAGTCGTTGAGATACGAGTGAATTGTCGGGTTGGCCGGCCGGATTTTTCAACGCCAAGACGCAAAGACGCCAAGGCGCAGGGGCACCAGCCCCGAAAGCTTTCGAGGTTGCGACTCCGCGCCTTTGCGTCTTTGCGTTAAAATTATTCTGCTTCAACCGGGCGATGCGGAAAAACGTGGACGGAAAATTTTGGCGGAGCGATGCCGGGAAAATTCGAGTGTGCCGGAATGAAAAAATGGGAACACGCTTGTCGCGCGCGGCGGCGAACGCGCCAGCGTCTTGGAGTGCGGCGGCCCTCCGCCGCTTTGGAGACGGCGGGCACGCGATGAAAAGCGCCAGAGGACTGGCGCAGTCCAAAACCTCGCGGGACAATTATTGGTGCTGAGTTCACCGGACGAATTTTTCAACGCAAAGGCGCAAAGGCACAGGGAAATCGAAACCCGAAGGGTTTCAATGTGAATAGCCGTGGGTGAAACCCACGGGACAGCGTCATAAAAAATACAACCCCAAAGCGGGTTGAACATTCGCGCGGATTTTGTTCGGCCCTTTCAGGGCCGGGACGTTTTGGGGCGGACGTTCCGTGGGTTGCACCCACGGCTATTCACGTTGCGTCCCTGCGGGACGAAAAAAACGGAGCGCGGGCTTTAGCCCGCTTCAGCGTGCGAATGAGGATGACGTTGGAAATTGTGCGAACCGCTCCTGCGGTTGAAAGGTGAAGCGGCGTGAACGCCGCGCTCCGGTGCGGAAAAACGTGGGCGGAAAATTTTGGGAGAGCGATGCCGGGAGAATTCGAGTGTGCCGGAAAGAAAAAATGGGAACGCGATTGTCACGCGCGGCGGCGAACGCGCCAGCGTCTTGGAGTGCGGCGGCCCTCCGCCGCTTTGGAGACGGCGGGCACGCGATGAAAAGCGCCAGAGGACTGGCGCAGTCCAAAACCTCGCGGGACAATTATTGGTGC
>CAYMCQ010000129.1:0-6043 GCA_964389025.1 uncultured Verrucomicrobiota bacterium | reverse complement strand
CAGACTGTCGGAAGTTAGAGTAGGGCAGGCTTCCAGCCTGCCTTCTGCGAATTCTGGGCAGGCTGGAAGCCTGCCCTACTCTAATGGCACGTGGACAACGACTCTCAAGGAAATTTCGGGGAAGCTTGCCAAAGCACCGCAAGGCTCTGTCGCAATTATCGCTTCAGCGCGCCAGACGAACGAAGAACTTTATTTGCTTTTGAAACTCGCGAAAAAATTTGACGCATTGACTGATTCCGTTCCGCGCGCTGGCGAGGGCGACAAACTGCTTTTGAATGCGGACAGAAATCCGAACAGCAACGGCGCACGCCTCACCGGCATCGCTGCAAATCCGATGGGCGCAAATTTGCCGAAGATTGCTGATGGAATTCGCAGTGGCGCAATCAAAACGTTAATTGTTTTTGGTGAAGACGTGACGAAATGCGGCATCAGCGCAGAACTTCTTGGCAAACTTGACACGCTCATCGTCAGCGACATTTTGCCGAACGAGACAACGAAGTTTGCGCATTATCTTTTGCCCGGCTGCGCTCACGCCGAGAAACGCGGCACGTTCACGAACGTTAAAGGCCGCGTCCAACGATTTTGGAAAGCCATCGAGCCAAAAGGCGGTGCGCGGCCTGAATGGGAATTCCTGCACGAGCTTGTTTTCAATATCACCGGCCAAAACGGTTTTGTGAGCATCGAAGGTTTGTTCAACCGAATGGCGCAAGAAGTTCCGGCTTTCAATGGGCTGACCTGGGCGAGTCTCGGAGACAACGGCGTGACAATTCAGATTTAGCAATGGACTGGAATTTCATTTTATTCAGCGCGGTGAAGATTGCGTGCGTCGTCGGCGCGGCGCTGACGCTGTTCGCTTACGGGGTCATGATTGAGCGGCGAGTTTCTGCGGCGATTCAGGACCGCATCGGGCCGAATCGTGTAGGCCCTTTCGGCTTGTTGCAACCCATGGCCGACGGAATCAAGGCGTTCCTGAAGGAAGACTTCACTCCCGCGCATGTGCGAAAAGTCTATTTTTTTATCGCGCCGGCTCTCTCGTTGATTCCGGCGCTGCTCGTTCTGGCGGTGATCCCGTTCGGCTCGCATCTCGGAAATCAAAAAATGGTCATCGCCGATCTGAACGTCGGGATTCTTTTCACGTTCGGGATCGCGTCGCTCGGCGTTTACAGCATTGTGCTCGCGGGTTACGCGGCGAATTCCAAATATCCATTTCTCGGCGGCATTCGATCCAGCGCACAATTGATTTCGTATGAGATTGCGATGGGTATGTCGGTGATCCCCGTTTTCATGCTCGTGGGCAGTCTGAACTTGAGCCAGGTCATCGAATATCAATCGGGCGGAATTTTTCACTGGCTCATTTTCAAACAACCGCTCGCGTTCGCGATTTTTCTTGTAGCCGTGTTTGCGGAAACGAACCGCACGCCGTTCGATCTGCCTGAGGCCGAGCAGGAACTGGCCGGTGGTTACAACGTCGAATACAGCTCGATGAAGTTCGCGCTGTTCTTCATGGGCGAATATGTGAACGTGATCGGCGGCTGCGGGATGATGGTGACGTTGTTCTTTGGCGGTTGGACGTTGCCCATTGCCGGACTCGACCATCCTGCCGCGACGTTTGGCGCGGGAGTGCTGCACATCGGAATTTTCCTGGCAAAACTGATGGTCTTGTTTTGCCTGATCGTCTGGGTGCGCTGGATGTGGCCGCGCTTCCGTTACGACCAGTTGATGGATTTGGGCTGGCGTCGGTTCGTCCCGCTTGCGCTGGCGAACATTGTGGTAACGGCACTCTGGTTATGGTGGAAAAGTTGAGACAGGATTTACAAGATGGGCAGGATTTCAGATTTTTTATCCTGCAAATCTTGTTAATCCTGTCAGAGAAAAATTGAAATGATCGTCAAACGCAAACCATTGAATTTATGGGAGCGGCTTTACATGCCCGCCATCATCGGCGGATTCAAAGTCACGCTGCGCCACTTCTTCAAAAAGAAGGTGACGATGCAGTATCCCGAGGAGAAATGGGTCGTGCCGGAAGGCTATCGCGGCGCGCCGTATCTCGTGCGCGACCAGAACGGCGACACCAAATGCGTCTCGTGCCAGCTTTGCGAATTCATTTGTCCGCCCAAAGCGATCAAAATTCTACCGCCCGGCCCGAACGGTCCGCTCGCCGACCGTCCGAACGCGGAAAAAATCCCGCTCGAATTTGAGATCAACATGCTGCGCTGCATTTTCTGCGGCTACTGCCAGGAAGTTTGTCCCGAGGAGGCGATCTTTCTGCAAAAGGATTATTCACTCACCGGCACGAGCCGCGAAGAAATGATTTACGGCAAAGAAAAATTGCTCGCGCTCGGCGGCGTGCACGCGGGCATTCAGAAGTGGAAACACAAAGAGGAAGAAGCCAAGGCGCAGGAAAATTTTCCTGTGAAAGCATGAAAGCGATTTAATTTTGGAACGCAAAAAATCAGGAAAAGAAATTTGGCAATGACCAGAAAAATATCTCAACATGCGGAAGAAACGATGAAGTCGCATCACAGTAACGGCAATGGAAATGGAAACGGGATGAGGATTGCAGAATTGCAAATCCTTACTGGTGATAGTCGGAAGTTGCTTCCTTCGCTGGCTGCCGAATCTATTCAATGTTGTGTCACGTCTCCGCCGTATTGGGGATTGCGTGACTATGCACACAGCTCTCAAATCGGAGCGGAGGCTTCACCTGACCAATACGTCACGAATCTAGTCGAAGTTTTTCGTGAAGTGCGGCGCGTCTTGAAAAAAGATGGAACGCTTTGGTTGAATGTCGGTGACGGATACGCGCGCAACGGCGGAACGGGAAACTGTGGTCCGAATGCTATCGTCGGGAATACAAAAAAGCTTATTCAGAGACGTAACTGCAAAGTTCCAAACTGCTGGGGATTGAAAGATCGAGACTTAATGGGATTACCGTGGCGAGTTGCGTTTGCATTACAAGCTGATGGTTGGGTGCTGAGATCGAAAATAACTTGGCTGAAAAAAACAGCGATGCCTGAGAGCGTAAAAAATCGCCCGACATCCGCGACCGAGGAAATTTTTCTGATGTCAAAAGAGCCGAACTATTATTACGACCCGAGCGGTGTCAGAGAACCGACAGGAGCAAATTTGAGAAATTGCTGGATACTTGGCCCTGATATAAGCGGCAAAGGGCATCCTGCTGCATTTCCGCGGGAGTTAGCTCGGCGCTGCATTTTGCTCGGCAGTCGCGTCGGAGATACAGTGCTCGACCCGTTCGGCGGCTCAGGAACAACTGGTGCGGTCGCGCAAGAACTTGGTCGCAGGGCAATACTCATCGAACTCAATCCTGAATACTCCAAAATCTGTAAAGAACGAATACGATATGCCATCCAAGAAAAGCTCCGGCTCTAAACAACAAATCCTAAACTTTTTTCTTGCGAACATAGGCAGGGTTTTGAAATCGCGAGAAATCCAAGAAGCCAGCGGCTGGGCGGCAGAATGGGCACGGAGAGTTCGCGAACTACGAAACGAAGAGGGTTATCAAATTCTTTCCCACAAAGATCGCGCCGACTTGAAACCCGGCCAATATCTTCTCGAAACGCCTATCCGCGTGCCAGCCTTCAAACGCGGAATCTCCAAACAGACACGAGCACAGGTTCTCGAACGCAATGGTCATACTTGTCAAATGTGTGGCGTTGCAGCAGGAGACCCTGATCCGCTCGGCGGACCACGGACGGTTCGGTTAACGATCGGGCACATCAGAGACAAATCCAAAGGCGGAGACGATTCGCCACAAAATCTCCGCGTCATCTGCACAACTTGCAATGAGGGCTTGCAGAATACCGCGCTTCCAACGCCCGATCGAATTCATCTCCTTGCTCAGATTCGCCGTGCAACAATTGACGACCAGCGAGCCGTGTTAGAATGGTTGCTGCGAAAATTTAATTTAGCAGCTACACCGAAAGCATAAGGTTTTTCCTGAGTTCCTGAGTTCCAAATTTAAAATCAGAAGCTGATGCAGGACATTTTATTTTACATCTTCGCGTTTCTGACGGTGATTTGCGGGACGCTCGTCATCGCAAATCCGTGGAGTCGCAATCCGATCACGAGCGCGATGTTTCTCGTGCTGACCATCGTTTCGATGGCGGGACTGTTCGTGTTGCTGCACGCGTTCTTCCTCGCGGCGATCCAAATCCTCGTCTATGCCGGCGCGGTGATGGTGCTCTTCCTGTTCGTCATCATGCTGCTCGATCTGAAAGAAGAGGAGCGGCGCAAAATAAAATCGTTTGGACTCATCGCGGGCGTGGTCGCCGTCGGAGCAATCGCGGGAATCTTTTGGCGGGCGCTTCGGCAATCCGCGTTGAGCGCGAACCCATCGCCGCAAGTCGAAGGCTCGACCGTTCCGCTCGGCAAACTTTTGTTCACGCAATACCTGTTGCCGTTTGAAATTGTTTCCATGCTGCTGCTCGTGGCGATGGTCGGCGTGATTTTGTTGAGTAAAAAGGATTTGAAATGATAGCCACAGAGACACAGAGGTCGCAGAGAGAAATGAAAAACAGAATCTACAAAATTGGTGGTAGGGACGAGCTGCCGCTCGTCCCTGAATTTGGGCTGCGCAGCAGCGCAGCCCTACCAAGCTCTGTGTCTCTGTGCCTCTGTGGCAAAAGAAAATGAATATTGGCTTGGAACATTATCTTGTCGTCAGCGCCGCGCTGTTTTCGCTCGGGCTGCTCGGCGTCATTCTGCGGCGCAATCTGCTGGTGATTTATATGTCACTGGAGTTGATGCTCAACGCTGCAAACCTCGCGCTCGTTTCATTCTCACGGTTTAATCCTGATCCCGATCCAAATAAAGGGCTGAACGGACAGATTTTGGTTTTCTTCATCATCACCGTTGCGGCGGCGGAGGTGGCGGTTGGATTGGCGCTCATCGTCGCGCTCTACCGCAAACGCCAGACCGCGCACGTTGAAGATTTGACGAGCCTGAAACTTTGAAGCAACCACGAATGGACACAAACAAACACGAATCTGAAGGCGTGACACGGATTACACCGATTAACACGGATTCTAAATCATCCGTGCAAATCCGTGTCTCAAATATTCGTGTCCATTCGTGTTCATTCGTGGTTTTCCAACAATGAAACTCCAAGCGTTACCGTGGATAATCTTGTTCCTGCCGCTGGCGGCGGCGGGAATCATCACGCTTTTCACGCTGCGCAATCGCAGCGTCAGCGCGCAACTTTCCGTCGGCGCGGTTGTCACAGGATTTATTCTCTCGGTCATTTTCATCGCGGTGAATGGCTGGACGAGCAGCGAAACCAGCCTCTCGTGGCTTTCCGTTGGCGATCTGCAAGTGGACTTCGGCCTGCGGATTGACTCGTTGAGTTTGATGATGCTGCTCATCGTCACAGGTGTCGGCGGATTGATTCACATTTACTCCGTTGGCTACATGCACGACGACCCGGGCTACTCGCGGTTCTTCGCGTGCCTGAGCCTGTTCACGTTTTCGATGCTCGGCATTGTGCTGTCGAACAACTTTCTTCAACTGTTCATCTTCTGGGAACTGGTCGGCGTATCGAGTTATCTGCTCATCGGCTTCTGGTTTGAAAAACCGAGCGCAGCGGACGCAGCGAAAAAGGCATTCATCACGAATCGGCTTGGGGACTTTGGATTCATTCTCGGAATTCTGACGGTCTGGGCAGCGATTGGCTCGCTCAATTTCTCGGCGATTCAAGAACAGCTTTCAGTCAATCTCGCCGCGCTCGGCGGAATCACATCTATCGCCGGCCTCCTGATTTTCTGCGGCGCAGTCGGCAAGTCCGCGCAATTCCCACTCCACGTTTGGTTGCCGGACGCCATGGAAGGCCCCACGCCGGTATCAGCGCTGATTCACGCAGCAACGATGGTTGCCGCTGGCGTTTATATGCTTTGTCGAGTTTTCTTTTTGTTCACTGCACCCGCGCTTGAAATAATTTCTTACGTGGGCGGATTCACCGCATTGCTCGCCGCGCTCATCGCCGTCCAGCAAAACGACATCAAACGCATCCTCGCCTACTCGACGCTCT
>CAYMCQ010000128.1:0-6142 GCA_964389025.1 uncultured Verrucomicrobiota bacterium | reverse complement strand
ACGATGGCGGGTCGTCAGTAATAAATGAAGACGGAGGGATTAAATCAGTGTTTCCCTAAAGAGTTTTGACACTGCGGATTGTAAAAAATGCGAAACCAAATCCAAAGGGAAACCGATTTTTTATTCCCACAAAAGGTTTGGGCGTCGCAGAGCTCCGCCCTTCAATGGAAAAATTTTTGAAGAAAAAGCTGGCGCGCTTCGCGGAGCAGGTTTATCAGTTTATCAAGTCATGAGTAGTGACTCACACTTCAAACTTCGCGCTTCAACATTCAACCAGGAGAACTGTCCCATGGACTTGCATCATCCAATCCTCAGGGAGTTTCCCGAACACCGCGAGACGGTGCGGCATCTCAAAGCCGCGAACGCGGATTTTCGGAAAGCCTTTGAGGAGTATCACACGCTCGACGACGCAGTTTGCCGCATCGAAGAGGAAATTGACTTCGCCACCGATCAGGAAATTGACGACCTGAAGCTGCATCGCGCCCGGTTGAAAGATAAAATCTACCACGCGATCCTTCACGCCCACGTGCCGGCGGCGAGTTTAGTTCCCAGCGCCAGCCCGATCGCGGCGTAATTTCGCCGCGCTGATAATTTTTCTTTCGCGGTTCGCCCGCGCTGCTCGCAAGTTGGACTTGCGCGGGAGTTTTTCTCACTTCACTTGTTCACCGCCTCAAAAGTCGCCACGAGTGGCCGGTGGTCGGAGCCGATGCCCCAATTCGGGATCGTCAGCACGTAAGTTTCGTTCGTCACCCATTCGCGCGCCATGCCGCGGCTTAACATGATGTAATCAATCCGGCTGTAAGTGTCCTCGACGCCGTAGTAATGCGTCCATGTGATGTTTGCCGGCGAGTAGCGCGGGTTTCTGGGATTCGGCTGGTTGTCGCCGTTGCGCTCGGCGGGGCGCGTGTCAATGAGCGCGCTGTTTCCGCGCCCGACGATTTCCTTGATCGGCCTGGCGTTGTAAGTGTCGTTGAAATCGCCGAGCACAATGAGGTTCACGTTTGGATTCGCCTTGAGATGCGCGTCAATTTTTTCGCGGAGAATTTTCGCCTCCTCCAGCCGCATTTCCGCCTGGTCCGCCGCAGGAATTGGCCGCCTCGATTTCAAATGCGCGCCAATCAACGTGAACGTGTAGTTGTCATTCACCTTGATCTCCACCTCGGCAAAGCCGCGACTGACACGAAAGCGTTTTCCGCTCAGGAGAAAGTTGTCGTTCGTGTGCGGATGGCGCGCGATGATTGGAAATTTGCTCAACACGGCTACGTGAATGTTGGTGTCGTAGCCGGTGACGTGCTCCCAATGCGGAAAATCAAGGCCGTCCTTTTTCAGCGAGCCGCGCAATTCCAAAAGCGCTTCGGTCGCGCCCATTTCTTCGAGCGCAAGCACGTCGGGCTTGAGCGCGAGAATGCTTTCGCGGACTTTGGCCTTGGCCTCGGCGGTCTTCACGGGCCGCCCGGTGCCGGGTTGATCAATGTAATTCTCCACGTTGTAGGCTGCCACGCGGAAGGTTTCTGCTGCTGCAAGAAGGGAACAGGCAAACGACGCTGCGACGACACAGGCATTTCGGAGCAAGGTTGATTTCATGCCGAAGTTAATAGAGGGATGAAGTGGCAAAGTCAAAAAGTGTTCGTCGGCAAAATAACGATTGAATTGGAAAAATTTCCCGCGCTTGCTACATTTCCTCCATGTCCAAACCGGAGACGCAGACTTTGAAGCACGAAAAAATCTTGCGTGCGAAAGTTCCTCTGCACGACAAACAAAGCGAGCGCGACCATCGCGAGTTGCGCATTGACAAGGTCGGCGTGCGCGGGCTGCGGTTCCCGATTCAGGTGCGCGACAAGGCGCGCGCGGTGCAAAACACCGTCGCGACCATCGGCATGTTCGTGGACCTGCCGAAGGAATTCAAGGGGACGCACATGAGTCGGTTCATCGAAGTGCTCAACGCGCACGGCAACGTCGTCCATGTCGAGAACATCGAGGACATTCTTTTCGCGATGCAAAAAAAATTCAACGCGGCGAAGTCGCATCTCGAAATGGAGTTTCCGTATTTCATGTCCAAGAAAGCGCCGGTGTCGGGAATGGAAAGCGTGATGGACTACACCGCGCGATTCGATGCGACGGCAACGGGCAGGGAAATTGATTTCGTTTTGACCGTGAAATCAAATGTGACGACGCTTTGCCCATGTTCAAAAGCCATCAGCGAACGCGGCGCGCACAACCAGCGCGGCGAAGTGACCGTTCAGATCCGCTCGGCACAAATTGTCTGGATCGAGGACTTGATTGCAATCATCGAAAGCTCGGCCAGCTCGGAACTTTATTCCTTGCTCAAGCGCGAGGACGAAAAAGCCGTGACCGAGCGGGCTTATGACAACCCGGTGTTCGTGGAAGACCTCGTGCGAAACGTGGCGCTCCGGCTCAACGCGCATCCCGACGTGACGTGGTATAAAGTTGAGGCGGAGAATTTCGAGAGCATCCACAACCACAACGCCTACGCCTGCATTGAAAAAGGCTGATCTGCATTGGTTTTTCTTGAACGCGGTTGCGTTTTGACGGTCTTTAACCCAACGAAAAATTTTTGAATATTTTTATGGCGTAACGAAATTCCTTTGTTACATTCACCCACCTCAAAAACGGGACCTGCTGTTTTTGGGCAGGAAAAATTGAAGCGAAACAAAAATATATTTCAGTTGTGACAGCCAAAAAGAAAAAGTCCGGCGGCAAAAATCAAGGCATCGCAACTGCCGCCGCGATCCTCGGAAAGCCGGCCATTAGGGCGAAGCGGAACGGGCAGATAAAAATTAAAGCGCAGTGGGCGAAGTTTTACAACAACCTGCTCGAATTGCGCGAGCAATTGCTCCGGCAGATAAATGGGCTGGCCAAGGAGTCCGCGCAGGAAATGCCCGGCTACAGCCTGCACATGGCGGATTCAGGAACGGACAATTTCGACCGCGACTTTGCGCTGAGCCTGCTGTCATCCGATCAGGACGCGATTTACGAAATCGAAGAAGCGTTGAAGCGCATCGAGAAAAATACATACGGCGTCTGCGAATTGACCGGGAAAAAGATTCCCAATGCCCGCCTCGAAGCGATTCCGTGGACGCGCTTTACCGTGGACGCGCAGGCGCAACTGGAACGCGAAGGTGCGCTGCGTTCGCGCCGGCTCGGCGCGCTCGGCTCGGTGGATGTGGCGGGCGGGGCGGAAGTTGAACCGGAAGAAGAAGAAGCCGATGAGCGTCCTGCAAAGGAGAAAGAATAACCATGCCGCGAGAACAAATCACCATCGAATGCACCGAAGCGCGCAAGGAAGGCAAGTCGCCCTCACGCTACGTGACCTCGCGCAACAAAAAGTTGAAGACGGAAAAACAGGAGCTGATGAAATACAATCCCGCCCTGCGCCGCCACACGTTGCACAAAGAAATCAAGTAGCCTATGCCACGCAAAACCAACACGGAAAAAAAAGACCGTAAAGGCCGCGGCGGTCGCACAGGAACTTCAGAGAACCGCACACCACGCCCGAAACCGAAGGTTGATTTCACGATTGACGCGCTGGATTTCAAAAACACGAATTTGCTCCGGACGTTCGTCACCGACCAGGGCCGCATTCTTCCGCGTAAATACACCGGCCTGCCCGCCCAATATCAGCGACGACTGAATCGCGCCATCAAGCGCGCCCGGCAGATGTTGCTGATGAAATAATTTCCGACCACGATCTCAAATCCCGCAACGCAAGTTGCGGGATTTTTTTTGTTTGGGATTGAAATTTAACTCGATTGCATCCGGACGGCTACTGGTTCGCGCGTGTCGTCATCGTGGTCATGAGGTTCGAATTTGCCAACCAACACGGCGATTGCGAGGCCGATCACCAGGGCGATGGATAGTTTGAAGCGGTCGTGCGAATGAAATTGCAACTCCGGCAACAGGTCGCTGCTGGCGATGCAAAGAAACGTCCCGGCGCAGAACGCCAGCACGCAACCGAGAAAATCCCCGTTGCCGTCGGCAAATCGCGACGCGCCCAAAAAAAACAGCGCCACTCCCACCGGCGTTGCCAGAGCGAACAATCCGTTCAACAACTGCCGGGACGCCCGCGAACTGCCGCTCGCCGCCATCAGCGTGGACACCGCCATCGCATCGAACGGCTTGTGCAAAATGACGGCCAGCGCGACACCGAAACCCGCCAGCCCGACGCGGCCTGTCACGCCGGCCTGCACTGCGGCAGCCAGCGCCAGCCCATCAAGCAGCGAGTGCAGCGTCAAGCCGAGCGCTGTGCCGATCCATGAAAGTTGCCGCGCAGATTTATAGGCCAGTGTGTGGGCGTGATGCGTGTGGCCATGCTCATCAGTCCCGCCATGTTCGTGATGACAATCTTCAGGGTCGCCCTCAGGCAAATCGTGATGATGAAAATGAAAGAACCGTTGCAAAAAAAACATTGTCAGAAAACCGCCCAGCACCCACGCCACAGTCTGGTCGAGCGAATGCAATTTGTCTGCCGCATCCGGAAGAAAATGCAGCAGCGCGATGCCGAGCATGAGACCGGCCACGAGGCTTATGGCCATTTGCAATCGCGTGTGAGTGAGCCGGATCACCAGCGGCAGCCAGCCGCCCGCCAGCGACGCCAGCAAAACCAGCGCGCAGTAAATTCCCAGCAGCCACGCAGAAGAAATCATGGTGGGAGTGATAATTTATCCGCCGCTCGAATGCCAGCCGGAAAGCGCAATGTTTGCAACGATGGTCTGTGATCGTCGCCATCCCACAAACAAAATCCGGTGGCCACAGAGACCGTCGCTACAAAAAGAAAAACGCCGCAGTCGCCTGCGGCGGTTCAATTCAAGGCTCTAAACAACTCAGACAGATTCTTCCGTCAGCAACTCGCCCATGTGAAGATAGCTTTTGATTTTCCGCCTCTCGTAACGATGTTTCTGCGGCTTTTTCGGAAGATGGTCCGTTTTGCGGAAAGGATGTTTGGGGTTTCGCAGGGTTTCGGCGATAATGTCCAATGATTTTATCATAACTCCTTTGCTGGTTTTGGCGTGAAGAATGCCGCGGCCTTCCTTTTCGGCCTGCCGACCCTTGGCTTGTGGCATCAAGTGGTTCAAGCGACTTGAGATTACGACATCGCCAAAAGAGAATCCACTCAAAAATTGCTAAAAAAATTCTTCGGAGGGCGGAGTTATACGACGCCCAAACTTTGGTGGAGAGATTAGGGCGTCGTGGAACTCCGCCCTCCGAACAGACGGAACGCTCCTGAACGCCATTCTTTTTCTGCCCGGCTCGAAATCAACTTCAACCCTGCATACTCATAAGCCTGTTTAACCTGCGCAAACTCCTTCTTCAAAATTCCGGCCAGCACCAGCACACCGCTGCGTTTCAATCGCAACAAAATTTTTTCGCGCTGCTCGATGAGCAGGTTTGAGATCAAGTTTGCGCAAATCAGATCAAACTTGGGCCACGCTCGTCGCCCGAGCTTTGTCAAATCTTGACGACTCAGAGAAATCCTTTTATCCACGCGGTTTTTCTTCGCGTTCGCCCGCGCGACCCGCACTGCTTCGGCGTCGAAATCAAACGCCTCAACCGGCGCATAACCAAGCTTCGCCGCAGCAATCACCAAAATTCCCGAGCCGGCTCCGACATCGAGAAATGATTGCTGCTCATTGGGTTTTCGGTGCGCGACGATTTGCCGCAGGCAATACTCCGTCGTCGGATGCTGGCCTGTGCCGAAGCTCAAACCGGGGTCGAGGATTACCACCGCTTGTCCTCTTCGTGCGCGACGCTTGCTCCAACTCGGCTTGATCAAAAGCGCGCCACCAATTTCCAGCGGATGAAAATGTTTCTTCCACGACTCCGCCCAATCTTCGCGGCGCAACCTCGTGATCCACAAATTTCCGCAATCGGATTTCCGCAATGCTTTGATCTGAGCTTCGGCTGGCTTTGAATCCAGATAAACGGAAACCACTGAAACTTTCTTTTCTGCGTCCGCATAAACCACCGGTGGCTGCGAAAAAATTCTTTCGAGACGTGACAAAACAAGTTCCTCTGCTTGCGGAAAAGTCGTTACAGAAATTTGCCAGAGCGGTTTCAAATCAATATTTCGGAGGGCGGAGTTCCACGACGCCCTAAAATTTCTCCGTTAAACAATTCAGGGCGT
>CAYMCQ010000127.1:0-6405 GCA_964389025.1 uncultured Verrucomicrobiota bacterium | reverse complement strand
CGGCGGATGAGCGCTTGGGCGACTGCGGCAAAAACGCGCCAATCCCGGTGCTCGCCCAGCGCGGGCATCAGGAAGGAGATTTGGTGCGTCGCCGAAGGCTTGGTTTGCATCGCTCTTTTCGACCGGCTTTTGCTCGCACCATTCAATTTTCCGGTCGAATACTTTCGAGCCGTCCATCCTTCTCGCTCATCCCCGTCAAGGCGTTGCCGGGTTTTTCAGGAGCGACTAGTGTAGTTGTAAACGTCATCCTCGACTTCCACGACGGGTTTGAGTTCCGCAGCATGAACCGCGAAGTTTAGCAGCAAACTCGTGGACAGAATTGAACCAACTGAAAGCAAGTTTTTCATCACAAGTGTTTTCCTAGAGCCGATCTGATTGTGCTTTGACTGACGCTGCCCGTCCTCCGTAGCAGAACTGCGGAGGGTGGACAAGCTCACCTTTCATTCGGGAAAATTTAGGTAGCGGGTCAGTTTGGCCGGAGCGCGGAGCATTGCTCCGCAAGAAACCAAAGCCAGCAACTGGCGGAGCAATGTTCCGCGCTCCGTTAAATGCAAACTGACCCACGACCAAAATTTATCTGCGCGACTTCCGTTTTTGCCGGCGCGTGTTCGGGATTTATTTCCGGGCAAAAACAATGCTCGCCAGAAATTTGCGTTCAGAATAGTGTTAGCTCCTGAAAAAGATAGGTGGCATCCACGCGCTATGATAGACGAACGCCCATTACCTCGGTTTCCTATGGGTCGGGCAGTGCTCATCGTCGTTTCATTTATCGCGTTTGCCGCGCTGCTTTCGTGGCTCTCTGTGCGATATGACAACAGTGTCTTGCCCGTGGTTTTATTCATTACACCCGCAGTCATCGGCTATTTTTACTATCTTCGCCGTCGTTGCCCTGAATGTCACAGCCGTTTGTCAGTTCGCCGTGATTACATTGGAGGCACACAGCGTTTTCGTTTGTTGTTGGACTGTCCACGTTGCCAGATTGCTTGGAACACAGGACAGATTGGAGACGAGAGTAGTAGTGGAGATTGATTATGCAGGCTAACTTAAGGATAGGCGGCAAAGTTCTCTCGGCTGGCTGCTCATCGGTCACGTAATCGGTTTCAGGTTTTCCCGGGCAGTGTTCGCCCGTCGCCAGATTTGTAGTTGCCCGCCGGAAATGTCTCCTGCAACCTGCCAGACGTGAATTCCGTCCTGCAGGCGATTTTCGTGGCGTGGCTTCTCACGGCGGCACTCCACGGAGCCGAACCGGTGCCGCGCTGGAATGTGCTCTTTATCGTCGCCGATGACCTTAACAACGACCTCGGCTGTTACGGCAACGCGGTCGTCAAGTCACCGAACATTGACCGGCTCGCAGCCAGCGGCGTGCGGTTCGACCGCGCGTGGTGTCAGTATCCGGTCTGCAACCCGTCGCGCACGTCGTTCCTGAGCGGCCGCCGGCCCGACACGACCGGGATTGTGGACAACACCACGCCAACGCGCACGCATCTCAAGGACGCCGTGATGCTGCCCGAACATTTCCGCCGCAACGGTTACACCACAATCAAGGTTGGAAAAGTTTTTCACACGGGCGACGCCTTCGAGGATCCGCGTTCGTGGGACACGGACATTCGCGAAACGAAGGAGGCCAAGAATCCGCCGGCGTCGCAGATCATCGAGAAAGGCGATGGCATCGTGCTCAACGCGAAAGACGAGGACACCTGGGACGGGTTCGTGGCGCGCAAGACGGCGGCCTTGATGGAGCAGGCGGCGCGCGATGGCAAACCTTTTTTCGTCGCGACCGGCTTCCGCCGTCCGCACACGCCTTACATCGCGCCGAAAAAATATTTTGACCTTTATCCGCCGGACAAGCTCACGCCGCGTCCGGAGCCGCCGGAGCACGTGAAGCTCATCCCGCCCATCGCGCTCACCTACAATCTCGGCAGCGAACGGTTGACCGGGCCGAGACGACGGCCTGTGACGAGCGCCTACTACGCGAGCATCAGCTTCATGGACGCGCAGGTGGGCGTGCTGCTCGACACGCTCGACCGGCTCAAACTTCGGGACCGCACCGTCGTCGTGTTCCTCAGCGACCACGGCTACCATCTCGGCGAGCACGGCGGATTGTGGCACAAGATGACGGTCTTCGAGGAGGCGTCGCGCGTGCCGCTCATTGTCGCTGTGCCGGGAAAGAAGCCGGCAGTCTCGGCGCGGCTGGTCGAACTGGTGGACTTGTTTCCGACCCTCGCCGAGTTGTGCGGCCTGCCAAAACCGGACGGCCTCGAAGGCTTGAGTTTCGTGCCGCTGCTCAACCGGCCCGACCGCCCGTGGAAGAAGGCTGCGTTCACCGTCGTCAGTCACGCCGGCAAGGTGAAAGGTGGTGCGGAGCTTGATCCCAGCAGGCTCGGGCGCACGGTTCGCACGGAACGCTGGCGCTACACTGAGTGGTTCAACGGCAGCGTCGAGCTTTATGACCACGATGCCGACCCGCACGAGTTCGCGAATCTCGCGCTGTCACCGGAGCACACGACAACGATGAGAGAGTTGAAACAAGTTCTCGGGGGTGGCTGGAAAGCGGCGTTGCCGGATTGAGCGCACCGGCACCGTGTCCGCTGCGATACCAACTCTTGAAAACTGGTTCTCCATCGAATTGTCGGACAGGTGGAGAATGCATGAGGCACGGTTTTTTGTTCTGGTTTCTCCGCCAAAGTGTTCCAGTGTGGTGACAACTCCGCGCACTTCAAAACTCGTTGCTCCTGGCACCATGGCTCGGGCATATTTCGCCGCGATGAAATACCGCCGCTTTGGCCGAACAGAATTGCAGATGCCGGTTTTTTCCTGCGGCGGGATGCGTTACCAATTCAAGTGGCAGGACGTTGACCCAAAAGAAATCTCGCCGGCCAACCAGCACAATCTTGAAGCCACGATCCATCGCGCCGTCGAACTCGGCATCAATCACATCGAGACGGCGCGCGGCTATGGCTCATCCGAAATGCAGCTGGGTTATGTGCTGCCGACATTTCCGCGCGACAAAATCATCGTCCAAACCAAAATCGGCCCGAAGGAAACCGCGGAAGAATTTCTCAGGACGTTCGACACGTCATTGAAATATCTCAAACTCGACCACGTTGACCTGCTCGCGCTCCACGGCATCAACAACCGACAACTGCTCGATTGGTCGCTCAAGAAAAACGGCTGCCTGGCCGCCGCGCGCAAACTTCAACGGGAAGGCCGCGCCCGCTTCATCGGTTTTTCAACGCACGCGACCACGGACATCATTCTCGAAGCGGTGAACACCGGCGGGTTCGATTACATGAACGTCCACTGGTATTTCGTCAACGACTTGAACTGGCCAGCCATCGCCGCCGCGCGCAGGCATGACATGGGCGTGTTCATCATCAGTCCGAACGACAAGGGCGGAAAACTTTACGAGCCGCCGAAAAAACTCGTCGAACTTTGCGCGCCGCTGTCGCCGATGCAGTTCAATGACCTTTATTGCCTGGCGCGAAGTGAAGTCCACACGCTCAGTTGCGGCGCGAGCAGGCCGGAGGATTTCGACGAGCACGTCGCCACGCTGAAATTTTACGACAACATTGCCGCCACGATTGCCCCGATTGAAAAACGTTTGCGCGAAGAAATGAGCCGTGCGCTCGGCGCGGATTGGTGCGCACGGTGGTTCGAGGGTTTGCCGCAATATGTAGATGTGCCCGGCGAAGTGAACGTCATGGAAATTCTCCGGCTCTGGACTTACGCGAAGTCGCTCGACCTCGTATCGTGGGGCAAGATGCGCTACAACCTGCTTGGTCAGGGCGATCATTGGTTCCCCGGCGAGCACGTCGCGAAGCTGGACGATGGAAAAGTCGCGGGCGTTTTGAAACGCAGCCCGTTCGCAGAAAAAATTCCCGGCATCTTGAAGGACGCCCACGCGATGCTTCACGAAAAAGCGGTGAAACGGTTGAGCGAATCGTGATTCTTCGGAGGGGCGAGTTACACGAGCCCCTGACCTTCTGATTTTGTTTGGAGTAAAAGTTTGGAACTCGTGTAACTCGTCTCTCCGAGACGTTCAATAATGAACCGCTTGCGCCACGCGGTCTTCATCGCTCACGGCCCAGAGATTCAGCGGATCCAGCGACTTATGGACTTTCAAAAACCGCACGCTGCCGTCGGCGAAATTATAATTTGAACCGCCGGAGTCGCTGCTCGGTCCGCGGCCGGAATGGCGGGTCTGTTCGGCGATTCCATCGAAGTCGTTGCCGCCTCTTCCCTCGAACATATCCATGTAATAATCTCCCTTTTCAGTATCTTTTTCGCCGAACTCGATGGTGTCGCTCGGACGCGGAAGGACGCTTTCCTTGAACGACCCCGGATAAACGCCGTTCATGTATCGGTCGAAATCGGCCTGGCTCAACGTGCGTTTGAAATAATCATTCATGCCGTTGATCACATAGCTTCGTGGCGCGGCGTCGGCGGGAAAATTCACCGCATCGGTTTCATTGGATTTAGGATTTTGAGCATCGGTGGGGCAATGCAGCAGCCGCAAATTCTTGTAGCCATCTCGCAAACGCTCCGGCCAGCGGCTCTTGACCACACGCGGCGGATAATAACCCTCGTTCTCGCCCACATACATCCTGGCGGCAACGTTTATTTGACGAAGATTGCTCACGCAGTTGATTCGCTTTGCCGCCTCCTTGGCGCGGCTGAGGGCCGGCAGCAACATGCCGGCAAGGATGGCTATGATGGAAATGACAACCAGCAGCTCGATCAAGGTGAACCCGCCTGCGTGGCCGTAGCCTTGCACGCTACCGCGCGGGCCAACACTACGACGTGGCGAAGGCCCGTCTGCGCGCGCGCCGGCATATTTTCGCAGAGTCGTTTTCATAAATTGTTAACCGATGCGCTCGAATAACCGTCTGAACACATCGTCAACTGATGCAATGTTATGACGAAAAGTAAAACCATGCTCTTCGTTCTCTTTCTTTTGGTGGCCGGCGTGATTTATTTTTACCTCTACAAAGACTCGTTCGTCTCAAATGGTATTCAAATCAGTTACCGCGCCGGCGCGGCGCGCCCCCGACCGCGCACGCCCGACCGCGCACGCGGTCGGCAACCGGAACCCCCCGGCGCAACAGTGATGTTTCGATTGTCACCGAAAAAATATAATTTGACGCAGCTGAAGGTCGTTCCGTTTGACGACTTTAAAACCAACAAGTATCCCCACGCCATCTGGCATCTGATTTCGGATTCAAATTCAGTTCCGATAAATAGTTTTGCCTATGGCGATAGAATTCGCGGGATGCGGCCGGCCGTCAAAGGCATCGGTCCCGATTCGCTGCAAACCAACGTCGTGTATCGTTTGCTGCTCGACGCTGGCTCGGTTCACGGCGAACGCAACTTTCAGATTTCCGTCGCGCCAGCGAGGTAGGCGAATGCGATTCGCGGGGAACGAAACGAACTTTTTTTCCCGCCTCGAAAATTTTACTGGTAAACGACTGGCGTGGCGCGTTGGGCGCGGGTGATTGCCCACAGGTCAACTGGATTGACCGCGCTGCCAAAGCGCAGAAAACGGCCGCTGCCGTCGGCAAGCGCATAGTTCGACCCGCCGCCGTTTCCGTCCTGATTTTTTTGGCGTGTCGCATGTTTGCTTTGGTCAAGCTGCAACAGGTCGTCGTAAAATTCGTAGTCTATGTAATAGTGGGGTGAGTCGTAGTCCTTTTCGCCGAACACATTCGTGTCCGCCGTCTGGTTGATGGCGCTTTCAGGAAGCGTCAGACTTGGATCGCCGCTTCTGAGTCTGTTCCATGTGTCGTCGCCCTGCGCCCTGAAATAATCGTTCCAGCCATTGATGATGTAGCTGCGCGGCGCCCGGTCGGCTTAGGGAATTGCGTTTGTGCGGGTCGCCGGTGCGGGGCCATCGCTAGGACACTTCAACAGTTTGAGATCGCGATAACTGTCCTGCAACGACGCCGGCCAGCGGTTGCCCCACACGACGCGCGCGGGAAAGCGGCTGTTGTTGTCATCCACATACATCACGAGCGAAACGCCAAGCTGCTTGACGCGATTGAGGCAGGAAATTCTCCGGCCCGCCTCCTTCGCCCGGCTCAACGCCGGCAAAAGCATCCCCGCCAGAATCGCGATGATCGCAATCACCACTAGCAACTCGATCAACGTGAACGCGGCTCGCCGGTCTCAATTTCTTCCAAAGGGAATGAGTAATCTCTGTAGCCTTTGATAATCTTCATATCTTGGATGACCATCGCAACGTCATCGTCGTAGTCCAAGCCAAAGTGAGGTGAAAACTTGTCCTCGGGATAAATCCGCAACGGGTCATATAGCAATTCATATTGACATTGGGACATAGTATGGCAGGAGTAGGTGCATGAAAGCTTATAGCCTTGATTTGCGTGAACGGGTGGTCAAATTCGTCAACGA
>CAYMCQ010000126.1:0-6560 GCA_964389025.1 uncultured Verrucomicrobiota bacterium | reverse complement strand
CGCCTGCACCGGCAACCCCTCCGGCCCGAGCCTGTATCATTTGCTGGAGGTGATGAGGAAGGAGAAGGTGATGGGGAGGATTGAGAGGGCGCTTGGAAGTTTTTAGATGGACGGCGCGCGAGTGAAAGATTTGAATCACCGCCATGCTCACTTTTGAATGGGACGCGAACAAGGCTGCCTCCAATCTGGCCAAACATGGTGTCAGCTTTGAAGAAGCCGCGACGGTCTTTGGCGATCCGCGCTCCATCACGATCCCCGACCCGGAACATTCTCGAACCGAAGCGCGGTTCATCATTCTCGGGCGGTCGCATCGCGAAAGATTGCTGGTTGTCATTCATACCGAGCGCGGCGATAATATACGCGTCATCAGCGCGCGACGGGCGGGTCGCGGCGAGCGAAAAGATTATGAAAAAATCATCAGCTAAAGAAATGCAGGCGGAATATGATTTCTCGCGCGGCGAACGCGGAAAGTATTTCCGCCGTTACCATCGCGGCGCGAACGTGGTGGTTTTAGAACCCGACGTGGCCAAGGTCTTTTCCGACGCCGAAACCGTGAACAATTCCTTGCGCGCATTGGCCGGCATCATCCGGCGGCAGAAAGCGGTTGCGGGAAAATAGTTTCCCGTCTGCCTCACCTGCACCGGCAACCCCTCCGGCCCGAGCCTGTATCATTTGCTGGAGGTGATGGGGAAGGAGAAGGTGATGGAGAGGATAGAGAGGGCGCTGGGTAATGCGGGGTTTGAGGGATGAACCAACGCAATCGCGAATGAAAAGGATTCAACTCATCAAAGCGATAATTGTCGCAGGAATGGTGGTGCTTATGAACTCATGCGGAAACGTGCAGCAAAGAGATTTTTGGTGGGCTTACTTGGCCGATTATGACGGTCGTCCTGGCTCAATTATCGTGAACCTCGCGCTAAAAGAGCGTGCGCCAGTTGCGGACTATCGGCGATTGATTGTGACCGGCGTCAACTACGCATCTTCAGACACGAATGGTTTACCGAGCAGCTCAGAACTGGATTTTCTAAATGCCCTCGCTGAAAAACAATTGAAGATAATCACCGAGATCACACCTTCCATTTTTGCCGGGGCGTTCACCCACAATGGCGAGCGTTTGGACTACATCTATGTTCGAGACGCAAAGGGAGTCGAAGAAGTTCTCAAAAAATTTTACCAAGATTCCTGCCCGGACCGAAAGCCGTATATCAACTTGAAGGAAGATCCGAAGTGGGAGGCGTATTTCGAGTTTCTTTTCCCGAACCCGCAGACGATTGAGTTTCACAGACAGGAATTGACGAAGATCGGCTATCTCAAAAAGTAGCGCGCATCGCTCCATGAATCCGAACGGGGTTCAAATCATTCAGCCCAGGGTTGCGCGGCACGCGCTACCCTGGGACATCGTCCAAACAAATCCTCAACCGCCAGCCGGTTGCTATCATCCCGCGCCCAATGGATGGACTCGCTCGCTCCCGCTCGCTCGGCCCTGCGGGCCTTCGGCTTCGCCGAATTCCTTTCGCTGCTTCCCAAGCGGCTCAAGTCAACCCCGTTCCGGGTTGTGTTCCTTTCCGTTCGTCCACCCAGCGTAGGCCGACTGCGTCGTCCAACGCTGGGCTGATTGCTGAAATCCCTTTGGGATTTTGTTTCGCCGCGCTGTCGGATTTCTGCAACGATTGCACTCGCACATGAGTCAATCCATCGCCCACATCACCCTCGTCGTCCGCGATTACGACGAGGCCATCGCGTTCTACACCAAAGCGCTTGGCTTCACTTTGGTCGAAGACACGCGATTATCGGAAAGCAAGCGATGGGTGTTGGTCGCTCCGCCGGGCGGCAAATCGCCATGCCAATTGCTGCTGGCCAAGGCCGTGACGCCGGAACAGCAGAGCCGCATCGGCAACCAAACCGGCGGTCGCGTGTTCCTGTTTCTTCACACGGATGATTTCGCGCGCGATTACGCGGCGATGAAAGCTCGCGGCGTGAAGTTCGTAAGACAACCGAGCGAAGAAAGTTACGGGACGGTGGC
The DNA here is from genome assembly GCA_964389025.1 of uncultured Verrucomicrobiota bacterium. Lineage (GTDB taxonomy): Bacteria > Verrucomicrobiota > Verrucomicrobiia > Limisphaerales > CAYMCQ01 > CAYMCQ01. Next base: position 4,537 of record CAYMCQ010000126.1, on the reverse strand, counting down.
GGTGTTTGAAGACCTTTACGGGAACAAGTGGGATTTGTTACAACTCAAATAGTCAGCCGGCTGTGGGCATTGGTTTCATCTAGCCGTTGATCGCGCTGATTAGTGTTGATTCGCTATTTCGCCGGCTTGGGACGAGGGAGCGTATGCGTCGCGTGGCCGTAAAAGACTTCCGCCGCTTCCATCAACGTCTCTGACAGCGTCGGGTGCGGATGAACCGTCAGCGCCAAATCTTTCGCCGTCGCGCCCATCTCGACGAGCAGCACGCCTTCAGCAATCAATTCGCCCGCGCCATGACCGACGACTCCCACGCCGAGAATTCTTTCCGTCCCCGGCTCGATGATGAGTTTCGTCATGCCGTCTGTGCGGTCGTAAGTCAGCGCGCGGCCGGAAGCGCCCCACGGAAACTTCGCGACCTCGATGGGAATATTTTTTTCCTTCGCCTCGCCTTCAGTCAGACCACACCACGCGATTTCAGGATCGGTGAACACGACCGCAGGAATGACAACTTCCTTGAGCGGAATGCTTTCTTCCCCGACAATCGCCTCAACCGCAATCCGCGCCTCGCGCGACGCTTTGTGCGCGAGCAGAATTCCGCCAGCGATGTCGCCGATGGCATAAATCGCAGCTTCAGCCGTCTGCTGCTTCTCGTTGACTTTGATGAAACGTTTTTCGTCCAGCTCGACGCTCGTGTTCTCCAAGCCGAGGTCGTCGCTGCACGGCGTCCGGCCAACCGCCACCAGCACGCTGTCGTAAAGTTCCTCGACCTTCTTGCCGTCGAATTCCATCTCCACTTTGATCTGTTTGCCGCTCGTGGACATTTTGCCGACCTTCGTCTTGACGCGCATCTCCTTGAAATGTTTCTTCGCGTAAGCCATCACTGGCCGCGCGAGGTCGGCATCCGCGCCGAGCAAAATGGAATCCAGCGCCTCGACCATCACGATCTTGCTGCCGAGCGTCGCGTAAACGACTCCCAATTCCATCCCGATGTAACCGCCGCCGACGACGAGCAGATTTTCCGGCACGTCCTCGATATCGAGCGCCTCGGTGGAAGTCATCACGCGCGGATTGCCAAGGTCAAACGCCTTCGGCATCGCCGGTTTCGAACCGACGGCGATGATGGCGTTGTCGAACTGGACGAGTTGCTGGCCTTGATCCGTCTCGACTCGCAGTGTCTTTGAATCTTCAAAGTAACCGCGTCCACGCAAAACTTTCACGCCGCGTTTTTCTGCAAGCGTTGCCAAGCCGCCGCTCAGTTTTGAAAGAACGGATTCCTTCCACGAACGCAACTTAGCCAAATCCACTTTTGGCGATTCAAAAACGATTCCGCGGTTCGCCGATTCTTTCGCGGAAGAAATCAGGCTGGTCGCATTTAGCAACGCCTTTGACGGAATGCAGCCGCGATTCAGGCAGACGCCGCCCAGCCGCGCGTCGCGCTCGACGAGGATGACTTTTTTGCCGAGGTCAGCGGCGTAAAAAGCAGCGGCGTAACCTCCCGGTCCTGCGCCGACAACAACGATTTCAGTTTTGATTGGGTCCATAGTTAAATCGTTCTCCTAGTCGTCCTCGTCCTCGATTCTTTCAGATTCTCTTTTCGATTGGAGGAGATTCTATATTCTACGGGTTCTTCGTGAAGGCTTGTATTTGAGTCGAAGCGGTTAATCAAGCCACACAATGTTGAAACGACACGGAGGAGGATTGATTTTCCTTCTTCGATCCGCTCCGGAGCGGAAACTTTCTTGGCGACCAACGCATCAAGACAAGCGCACATTCCGTTGCTGAACCGCGAGCGTCGTCGAAAAACTTTGCCCTTGTTTGTCGTTGTCTGCGTCCATTTCCTTCAGCCGTGTTCAATAAGGCGGAAAGGCTGGCTCGGTCATGTTGGTCACAGACTTCCCTCGTTCGACCTTTGTCCGAACTGGATGTCTCTTCGAGTAATGGCGTTACCCACTCAATGAAGCGAAGTTCGAGTTGGTAAGCGTCCAATTTTTCGTGGTCGAACTGGCTCCGTGATTTTCGCTCTGGGTTCATAGATTTAGTTTTCGAGGAGGAGGACGAGAACGAGGACGATTACGATTTTAACGCGACCTCCGCTTCGCTGAACTTCTCAAACGCGGCCACGAGATCAACCGTGAATCGCGCCGCACTTCCGCCGTCAATTATCCGGTGATCGTAGGACAACGCAATCGGCATCATCAATCGCGGCTCGATTTTGTTTTCGCGAACAACTGGTTTCATCGCGCCGCGTCCCAAGCCAAGAATCGCAACTTCGGGCTTGTTGATGATCGGCGTGAAATGCGCGCCGCCGATGCCGCCTTGATTTGAGATCGTGAACGTGCCGCCCTTCATTTCTTCCACGGAAAGTTTTCTGTCGCGCGCTTTTTTGGCGACTTCTTCCAGATTTTTCGACAATTCAAGCACGCTCTTTTTGTCCACGTCACGAATCACCGGCACAACCAAACCAGCCTCCGTGTCCACAGCAATTCCGATGTGAAAATAATCCTTCAGCACGACTTCGTTCGCCACTTCATCAAGACTTGCTTTGAACAGTGGATGTTTTTTCAGCGCCGCAACAACTGCCTTCAACGCGAATGAAGTCAGCGTCAGGCGCGTTCCTTTCTGTTCGTAGGCCGCAGAATATTTTTTCCTCAACTCGTTCAGCGCCGTGATGTCAGCCTCGTCGAACTGTGTGACGTGCGGAATCGTCGTCCAGCTTTCCGTCATCCGACGGCTTATGACTTGCCGCAGTTGCGTCATCGGTTTTTTGGAAAGCTTGCCCCACTTTGAAAAATCAATTTGCTCGGCAGGTTTTGCAGGTGAACTTTTCGGCTGCGCGGAAGTTTTCTGCAAACGCTGGACGTAAGCCCGCAAATCAGCAGTCGTAATCCTGCCGCGCTCCGAACCACGAACTTTCGCTAGATCAATCCCCAGTTCGCGCGCCAGCTTGCGAACGGAAGGCGATGCGACCGGCGCTACTCCCGTGTGGCTCTCCGGCAATTCCTGGGCTTCCGGCTCGCTTTCAACTTCCGGGGGTGCTTCTTTTGCCGGAGCTGCGGCTTTCTTTTGCGCTGTTGGCGCGCCGGATTCCTCAATCGAAACAATCCGCTGACCTACGGTGATTTTGTCACCGGTCTTGACAAATATTTTTGAAACAACTCCTGCCACAGTCGAAGGAATCGAGGCGACGGCCTTTTCATTTTCCAATTCGATGATCGGCTGGTCTTTTTCGACACGGTCGCCTTCCTTGACGAAAAGGTTAACGACGATTCCCGAGTCAGCGCCTTCGCCGAGGTTTGGGAGTTTGATGTCCATAGAATTATTCAGCGGGATTTCTCCGCAGCAACGCCTCAAACCCGGCCTGTTCGAAGTGAATGTCGTAAGCAAGTGCGCGTATGATGCCATGCTCGCGCATCACTTGAAACGAAATGCAATCGGTCAGCGACCAATCTTTGGCAGAACGTTCGCCGTGCAGGCGAAGTCTTGCCACAAATAGTTCGCGGGAAGCGTGAATAATTTCATGGTCTGCGTCTTGTGATATCATTTTCAGAATTTGAGATGCGCGCGGCCTGTCAGCGCGTTTGGAAAGGTTGTTGACCGTTTCAACGAGGACATACTCGGTCACAAGGAGCGGTTCGGAAAGAATTGCCGACCAGTCCAAAGCTCGCGGGTGCAACGCATCGTTGGGTTGTGCGAGCGCCAGCAGAAATCCGGTATCAACAAAGATCATGGCCGTTTGGGCAAGCCGTAGAGATAATGATCGTGTTGAGCCGCGCCATCCGTGGGCCAGTCAGGATTGTCCGGAAGTTCTTCGAGAGCTTTAAGCAAACGCATCAAAGGCCTTTCTCCCGGTTCAAGTTTTGGAGACGGCTTCGCAGGTTTCATCTGCTCGATACGCACTTCCAACGCGCAATTCTTCGGCAGGTTCACGGGTTCGTCCGGAACCAGAACCTTGCCGTCAAAATGGGCCTTCAGCACTGTCATGGAGCGAATGTAGCCGCTGCCGGGCAAGGAAGCGAGAGTGAAATTCAAATGACCTGCGGATAAATCTTCTCCGGGTCAATGCCAAGTTCCTTGATCGCTTTTTCAACGGTGGAAAACTCAACTTCGCCTCGTTGCGCCAGCGCGTAGAGCGTGGCGATGACAGTGGACGCGGCGTCCACTTCAAAAAATCTGCGAAGCCGCTCGCGCGTGTCGCTGCGGCCAAAGCCGTCGGTGCCGAGCGTCGTCAGGCCGCCGGGAACCCACGGCGCGATCTGGTCGGGAACGATTTTCATGTTGTCGGAGACGGCGATGAATGCTCCCGTTTCTTTTTCCAGCGCGGTTTGCAGATAAGATTTCTTCGGCGTCGCGGTCGGGTGCAGCATGTTCCAGCGTTGCGTGCTGAGCGCGTCGGTGCGGAGAAGTTTGTAGCTCGTCGCGCTCCAGACATCGGCGGCCACGTTGAATTTCTCCAGCAGGATTTTTTGCGCGCGCAACGCTTCGTTGATGATCGGCCCGCTGCCGAAAATGTGCGCGCGAAGTTGTTTCTTTTCTGGCGATG
>CAYMCQ010000125.1:0-6602 GCA_964389025.1 uncultured Verrucomicrobiota bacterium | reverse complement strand
CAGCGCCTGATCGAAATGCGTGGCGACGTTGACGGCTTCCTGGCCGGTGGCGGCGTCGAGCACGAGCAAAATCTCCTGCGGCTTCACGAGGTCGCGCAGGCGGATGAGTTCCTGCACGAGCGGCTCGTCAATCTGCAAACGTCCCGCGGTGTCGAAGATGATGGCGTTGCGGGAATTTGCTTTTGCGAAATCAAGCGACTCGCGGGCGATTTTCAGAACGTCCGTCTCGCCGCGTTTGAGGAAGACGGGAATTTCAATTTGTTTGCCGAGCGTTTCGAGTTGGTCCATCGCAGCGGGGCGATAAACGTCTGCCGCGACGAGCAGCGGCGCGCGTCCTTGTTTATGCAACAGCCGCGCGAGTTTGCCGCTGGAAGTGGTCTTGCCCGAGCCGTGAAGTCCGACCATGAGAATGATCGAAGGATTACCTGACAAATTTAGCGCCGCGTTCGTCGAGCCGAGCAAATCAACGAGTTCGTCGGAAATGATTTTGATGATTTGCTGGCCGGGCTGGATACTTTGAACAACTTCCGCGCCGATGGATTTGGTTTTGACGCGCTCGATGAAATCGCGGGCGACTTTGAAATTCACGTCGGCTTCGAGCAGCGCAAGGCGGACTTCGCGCAGCGAGTCGGCGACGTTGGCTTCGGAAATTTTTCCGAGGCCGCGAAGGTTACGGAAGGCGTTTTGGAGTTTGCTGCTTAGACTGTCGAACATTTGTCAAGGCTAGGAGAAAACGAACGCGTGGTCAATTTACTCGAACGTGCGGCTGTGTCCCAAGCAAGATGGGTGGGTGTTCCAAATCTTAATCTTTCTCTTATTATTAATCTGGTCATAATCCCCGCGAACTATGCCTCTCATCAAACTGAACCGAATCAACAAAGGCGGCGAAATTCTCGTTAACAGCGAGGAGATCATTTTCATTGAAGTGGAGTCCCGGACGACCACCGTCCACCTCCAGAATCTTTTGTTCTCGGTCGAGGAATCGCCGCAGCACATAACGCAACAGATTGAGGAAATGGAAACCGCGCGGATCCGAAATGCCATTCAAACGAGCGGGCTGGTGAAGTGATAAAGGGCTGCGCTAGGGAACAGATTTCGCCCGATAGTATCGGGACGAAACTGTCGAGGCTGAAGAGTCAATGAACTCAGACATGTCGCTGGTGTTCGTGACGGTTCCGAGCGGCGACCAATCGAGCAAGTTGGTCGAGCCGTGAATTTCATACACGCTGTCAATCTCCCCGCTCAGGAACAAATGCGCGCTCCCACCCGGCAACTGACTGATCAACTCGAAGCGCGGCGGCTGCGGCGGCACGACGGTCAGCATGGCGTTCGAGCTGGTGATTGAGCCTGCGACGTTCGTGACTGTGACGGAATAACTACCCGCGTCGTTCGTTTGAAGATTGGTGAGCGTGTAACTGTTCGTCGTTGCGCCGGCAATGTCCGCCCCATTGAACTGCCACTGGTAGCTGAACGGGGCTGTTCCACCCGCAGAGACGTTGAAAGTCGCGCTGCCACCGATCTTTCCCGTTTTGTCCTGCGGCTGCGCCGTGATGTATGGCGCGCCATTCACCGTCAACACCGCCACCACGCTGGTGACCGCGCCGGCAACGTTCGTGACGGCGACGGTGTAGCTTCCCGCGTCGCCGGGCTGCGCGTTCGAGCGCGTGTAGCTGCTGGCCGTTGCGCCGGAAATGTTCGCGCCGTTGAAGCGCCATTGGTAACCGGGCGAAGGCGAACCGCTCGCGGTGACAGAGAACGCCGCGTTGCTGGTCTGGTTGACCGTCAGGCTTTGCGGCTGTCCTGAAATCGAAGGCGGAACGTTCACTGTGAGTGTTGCGACAGAACTGGTGATTGAACCGGAAGTGTTCGTGACGACAACGGTGTAACTTCCGGCATCGCTTGTTTGCGCGCTGGTTTTTGTGTAGCTGCTCGTTGTTGCGCTGGCGATGCTCGTTCCGTTGAAGCGCCATTGGTAGCCCGGCGTCGGCGCGCCGCTGGCGATGACGGTGAACGTGGCGTTCGAGCCTTGCGTCACGATTTGATTTTGCGGCTGCGATGAAATTGTCGGCGCGCCGGCTTGGACTTCGACGCGCACGTTGTCCACGAGGCCGAAGCTCAAGTTCGTGTTGTCGGAAATCGAAGTGAACGAATCCCAGTAGCCGACGAAAATATTGCTCGCCGTAAACGTCGCGTTAGTAATCCGGCAAATTTTCAGGCCGTCAATGAACCATTCGACGGTGTTGTTGGTCTTGTTGACCACGACATCGCGCCAGGCAAACCCGACGCAGCCGACGTCCAGCGAGCCGGTTTGCTGCGCGTAATTGGACTGCTGCAATGCGGGCGCGGTCTGGCCGCCGGGAAAAACATTCGAGTAATACGGGTGGCCGTTGCCGCGAATGTTCGATTCAGGGCCGCCGTCGTAAACTCCGCTGTTCGCCGCTTGCAAAGTGATTCCCGAATAGGCGCGAACATCGGGCAACGTCGCCGACGTGTCGGTCGCCTGGCCTTCGCCGTCAATCGCGAACCAAAATCCGTCCGCCGTGCCGCTGTTCCATTGCACGCGATTGCCAGCCGTGCCGACACCTGCGGTCAGATGCTCAGTCGAACCCGTGCCGCCCGCTGGAAAAGGCCCGTTGGCGTTAATCCACATGTCGAAGTGGAGGCGATAGTTGCCGGAAAAAGTCTGGCCGATGGGTGAAATGTTGAGCGCGGCTGTGACGCCGTTGGTCATGTTGGCCTCGAATTTCACGCCGCGAGTGGTGTTGCCGACGGAATTCGGCGCGGAGGGGATTCCGTTGGAAGAATAATCGTAATTGAAAGTGACGCGGGTGTCGTTCGTAGACTTGTTGACCGTCCAGTTCGCCGACGAGTTCGCGTCGAAGTTGTCGGAGAACACCGTCGAAAAAAGCGGGTTCACCGTGAGCGTGGCCACGCCGCTGGTGATGCTGCCGGATGAATTGGTGACGACGACCGTGTAGCTGCCGGCGTCGCCGGTCTGGATGCTGGTGAGGCTGAGTGCGCTGTTCGTTGCGCTCGAAATGTTCGCTCCGTTGAAGCGCCATTGATATTTGAGCGGCGCGGCGCCACCAGCGGACGCGGTCATCGTGATCGAACCGCCCTGGTCGCCGTGACGGTTCGACGGCTGCGAAAGGAAGAACGGCGGGCCTAGCCCGCCTATCACGAGCGTCGCCAGGCTGTTCGAAGTGCCGTTGAAGACATCCTCATCACAATTGCCCGACACGCCTGGGACTGAACCGGTGGCGCTGAATTGCCACACTGTCCAGGTGGACCACGGGCTCGTTTGGCTGGTGCTCAGATTATAAGTCTGCGGATCATTGGTTCTCCAATTGGCTATCCACGGCGTCCATTGTGAAGCGACGGTGCTGTCCAGCCAGGTGGCGCCAAACGAACTAGAAGTGTAAATCACGGGTTTTACGGTGACGTTGCTCAGTGAAGCGCTGTAAACGACGTTCGAGCACCACGCATTGACCCATTGCGAGAGTGTGGTTTTGTTGTAACTCGCTCCCGGAGTTTGTTCGACATCGAGCATCGGCATCAGGTATGTGCCGCTTCCTTTGATGTAGTTTTTGGCGACGCTCCAGAAGTGCGCTGCCTCATCTGCCGCGCCCGCAGTTCCGAGGTTGTTGTCATAGCGGGCATAATGATATGCGCCTATCAACACGCCGGCGGTTTTGGCGTTGGCTGCGTTGACGGCGAAAGCCGAATCGGTGAAACCGGTCCCTTCCGACGCTTTGGCCCAGGCGAATGTTCTTCCGGAATTCTTCACGCTCGTCCAGTTGATGCCCGTGCCCTGCCAATGGGAAACGTCAATCCCCAGCGGACGTTGCGCCAGCGCCTGGGAACAAAATAAAACCGCAGCCCCCAAGCCGGGCAATCCGCGCAAAAGGATTTTTAGGGAACTCATGAAACTTTGAACGCGGGGCAACAAATGTTTTAAAATTTATTTAGACAAACCGGCCTGTTCAATAATCTACTTTTCTGCTGAAAATTCAAGGCGAAACTCCTCAAAAACCGGCTTCTTTCGATTGCGCCTTGTAACAGCTTTATTCCTGCGGAATCTTTGACAGATGAAAACCGTCGCAATAATCGGCGCTTCCTCGAACCGCGCCAAATTCGGCAACAAGGCTGTCCGCGCGTTCTTGCAGCAAGGCTTCACGGTTTATCCCGTGAACCCAAACGAAACGCAAATCGAAGGGCTACAAACTTACCAAAGGATTCTGGATGTGCCCGTCCGCCCGCAGATGGTGAGTGTTTATTTGCCGCCCCAAGCGCTTTTGACAATCCTGCCTGACATCGCGAAGAAGGGTTGCGACGAGCTATGGCTCAACCCAGGAACGGAGTCAGACGAAGTTCTGGCCCAAGCGGGACGGCTTGGATTGAACGTGGTCCAGGCGTGCAGCATCGTCGGCGTGGGAGTTTCACCGGGAAAACTTTAGGAAACTTCCTGAAAAGAATTTTGCCCGCGCCAGTTGAAACCTGAAAAATGAGGCGTAGGTTTCCCTGTGAAAGTCCGAGCCATGAAAACGAAAATGTATGAGCCAATGGAACAGCCGAAGCCGTTCACGCCCGGCGTCACCAAAGGAATGGTGCGGCAGCACGCGTATGAAATGTTTCGCGACAAGCTGCGCGACCTTCCGTTGACGCTGGAGGACTGGGTGCTGGCGGAAAAGGACCTGGTTCAGGAGCGGGAGACCGAACAGGCGTTCCCGGCTTGAGTTGGCCGAACAATTTGTGCGCCGGTGAGGATTAGGGTTTCAAAAAGGATCAATCCCGCCGGTGCATTTTAATTTTTCCCCCGCCAAGTCGCCGCTTGCAACCTTGGGTAATGGTCAAGTCCCGTGAACCTTCAAAACCTCATCGCCGTAATGATTGATCACCTTCACGGCGATCTTCTTGTTCTTGGGTGAAGGGAACGGGCGGCTCGTGGTGCTGTAAAGCGTCTGCCACGCGGCCTCGTCAATCTCCGACCGCAGCGCGCGTTTCAGTTTTTCGTAAGGCTCGTCTGCGCCGGTGAAATAGGCCTGGCGCACGAAGAAACTCTCGCCGTTGTAATCCGTGTCCACGAACCAGCACGCGATGTCGTCCGTGCTGCTGTTGCGGATCTGGCCGGTCGTCGGGTCATACACGTCCACGCCTTTGATGGTGACGGCCAACATTTCTTCGGAGGGACGAGTTCCACGAGTCCCACTCTTTTCCACGGACTTTTGATTTGGGACTCGTGTAACTCGTCCCTCCGAAACGCGGTTTACTTCCATGTCCAACTCACCAAACACCATGAACAGATTTCCAGCGCCGGTTTTCTTTAATAACTCGTCGCCCATCGCCAGATCGGGATTCATCCGCGCGATGACCACCTGCAATTTGCCGTAACGCTTCGCTTCCTCAGTCACATGCGGGTCAAAGGCGAAGCCGCACACGATCAACAAATAAAACCCACGCCTTGCACGGCTTCCTTGGCGGCTTCCTGAACTTGTTCCGGCGAAACCGTGCCGTGTTCCGGGCCGATGGAAATGGCGACGCGACGGACTTTCTGTTGATTCGATTCGCGCGCCAGCGTCTTGGACTGCGGCAGCCCTCTGCCGCTTTCGGTTGGCGATGCACTTTCCAAAGCGGCAGAGGACTGCCGCAGTCCAAAACCTTCGGAGTAACTTCCAACCGCATGAATCCATGTTCCCGCAAATGTTTCCAACGAATCAAATTTCAACCGTTCGCCTTTGCGCGTGTTCTGGACGCCGGCGGTCTTGAGGTTCTCGATGATCAACGTCTCGAACTGGCTGGTGGCGGATTGTTTCTTGCCTTCGGTTTCCGTGGCGGGACGGTCGCCGTCTGTGTCGAGGACGCGGTGCGGCGAGAGGCTTTCCACGGTGAACGGGCCGGTGACACGGATGCGTTTGTTGTCTTCGTAAGGCTGGTCGTAGAGCAGTTCGGTGTCCGCGTGTTTGGCGATGGCGGCGTCAATCTCCGCGCGGCTCAGGCCGGGTTTGATGTCGGGATTGTTGGCGATGGATTTGAGCGTGACGTGCGGGACGCGCTTATAGATGAAACCGCGTTTGATGTCGGGAGCACACGCGTCTCGCGTGCGGTTTTCGGCGTCGCGCCGAAAACTTTGTTCGGACAAATTAGTGGAACGGGAATCCGGCGCGACGCCGGATTCGGCACGCGGGACGCGTGCGCTCCCCAATTCCATTTCTTTGCGGATGCCTTCGGGTGAATCGGCCAGCAGGTAGTAAGGGAATTTGGCTGCCATCAACCGGGTGCGGGCCAGCGCGACGGCGACGCGGCTGGTGTCAATCGTGATCCAGCGCCGTCCCCACTGCTCCGCCACAAACGCCGTCGTGCCGCTACCGCACGTCGGGTCGAGCACCAAGTCACCGGGATCGGTCGTCATCAACATGCAGCGTTGGATAATCTTGAATGAAGTCTGAACAACATAAAGTTTCTCCTCAGAGCGACTGGAAAAAAGCACATCAGTCCAAATATTTGCGATTGGGATTACAGGAAAATCACTCAGAAACCTGCGGTAAGCTAAGGAGACGCTGAATAAAGCCCAATTTTCAAATTTCAATGTTTGCTGACGGAAG
>CAYMCQ010000124.1:0-7150 GCA_964389025.1 uncultured Verrucomicrobiota bacterium | reverse complement strand
CGGTGAAGCCGTGGTCGTTCATGTTGAGGATGAGGTTCTGGCCCATGACGGCCAGACCGATGAGTGCGATGTCGCCTTTTGCTTCCATAGTTTTGGGATTGAATTAGCTTCCGAGTTGCAACCGCTGATCTTTGTCCAACATGTCCGCCAGGTTTGCCCACTTCGCCTGGTTCAAATCATTGAACGCCCGCAAATAAACCGCCACGTTTTCTTTTGGAAATTTTGCCAGCAACTTTTCCACTGCTGATTTCAATTTCTCGTCTTCCATCTTGTCCGGCAAATTCTCCACCGCGCCTTTGTCGTGTTTGATTCCCAGCGCGTCAAGAAAATCTGTCAGCATCGCGGCCTGATGTTTGAGCAGCCAGTTCTGGAGAAGTTGAAGGGCAAGTGTGTCGAGGCGAGGTTTGCTCAACATACCGACAATTTCCTTGTGCTGGTCTGCGCGCGGTTTGCGTTCGAGAAAAACAGGGCGGACTTTTTTCGCTTCAGCAATCCCGGCGAGAACCGCGCGATAGATTTGTTTGTCTGCTTCGTGAGTCTGCGCGACGATTTCCGCCGAGAGGGCGGGGGACATGAAGCCAAAAATTTCGTGGGCGGTTAGCATCGGTTAATTTTTTCGGAGGGGCGAGCTCTGCGAGTCCCTATTTAAATTTGGGCGTCGTGTAACTCCGCCCTCCGAAATTAAATTGTCGTCAAAGTGATTTTATTTTTCTCTGCGATTCGCGCACAAGTTTCCTGCTCCAGCAACAACGACTTGCCCGCTTCGAACGCCAGCACGGAAATCCGCGCCGCAGCGCAGGTTTCCAATGTTTGCGCGCCAATGCAAGGAATATCAAACCGCATGTCGTGACTGGCCTTCGCGACTTTCACCGCGACAGCGCCGCCGTCTTTGCCAGCCAACTCGCCGCCGCGCGCGAGGCATTTGTCCGTTCCTTCGAAAGCTTCGACTGCCAGCACCGTGCCGTTTTTAACGATGACGGTTTGCCCGATTTCCAGTTTGGAGATCTCTTTTGCGATGCTGAAACCAAATTCCACGTCCGTGCGTTGCTCCTTCGATAACTTAGGCCCAAACGAAAAATCTTTTCCCGGCATCAGCGGTTTCAACCACGGCGTCGCCTCAATCAATTCCACGCCGTCCTTCTTCAATTCGTCTGCGATCGCCCCGAAAATGGTATGCGCATTTTTCTCCTTCAACCGGAACATCATCGCCACCGCGCGCAAATCGGGGCGCAAGTCATAAAGATTTTTTGGCGTGATTTGCCCGGCCATCACGCATTGCTTCACGCCACGGTCGGTGAACGCGGAGATCATTTTTGAAAGCTGGCCGACTTTTACCCACGTCACTTCATCCACGAGCGACGAGATTTCCGGCTCCGTCTCGCCTTCGAACGCCACGGCCACCAGCTTTTTCACGCCCATCGCGCGCGCTTGCTTCGCGAAGATGAGCGGCAGCGAGCGGTTGCCCGCGATGATTCCAAGTGATTCGACGTTCACGGTTTGACCTTAGCGAGTTTGCGGCGCGGCGCAATCCAAAGTAGCGAAGCACATCGTTTCGGAGGGCGGAGTTCTACGACGCCCTAAATTTGAATTAGGAATTCGCAGAGCTCATCCCTCGAAAGTTGATTGCAGAAATTTGATTGAGTTCCGGCGAATTTCTTCTCAGATTGCAGCCAGCAATTCACGAATCGAAATCCGATCATGCCAACTCTCAAAATCAAACCCGCCGGCTCCTGCAAATACGACCTGCTCGCGCTCGGCGAAATCATGCTGCGCCTTGACCCCGGCGAAGGCCGCGTGCGCACCGCGCGCGAATTCAAAGTGTGGGAAGGCGGCGGCGAATACAACGTCGCGCGTGGATTGCGCCGCTGCTTCGGATTGAAAACCGCCGTCGCCACCGCGTTCGCCGACAATGACGTTGGCCGGTTGCTCGAAGATTTTATTCTGCAAGGCGGCGTGGACACGGAGTTCATCAAGTGGAAACAGTTTGACGGAGTGGGCCGTGTTACGCGCAACGGATTGAACTTCACCGAGCGCGGATTCGGCGTGCGCGGCGCGGTGGGCATTCCCGACCGCGGCCACACGGCGGCGAGCCAGCTCAAGCCCGGCGATTTCGATTGGGAAAATATTTTCGGCAAAGTTGGCGTGCGCTGGCTGCACACCGGCGGCATTTTCGCGGCGTTGAGCGACACCACGCCGCAACTCGTCATCGAAGCGGTCAAAGCGGCAAAGAAGCACGGCACAATTGTGAGTTACGATTTGAATTATCGCCCGAGCCTCTGGAAATCCATCGGTGGACAGAAACGCGCGCAAGAGGTCAACAAGGAGATCGCCAAGTATGTGGACGTGATGATCGGCAACGAGGAAGATTTCACCGCCTGCCTCGGCTTCAAAGTCGAAGGCGCGGATGAACATCTGCTCCACATTGACGTGACCGCGTTCAAGAAAATGATCGAGACGGCGGTGAAAACTTTTCCCAACTTCAAAGCAACTGCCACGACATTGCGCGCCGCCAAGACCGCGACCATCAACGACTGGGCCGCCATCGCCTGGATGGACGGAAAATTTTTCGAGAGCCGCAAATATCCCGACCTCGAAATCCTGGATCGCGTCGGCGGCGGCGACAGTTTCGCGTCCGGCTTCATCTACGGCCTGATGACCACCGGCGACGCGCAAAAAGCCGTCGAATACGGCGCAGCCCACGGCGCGCTTGCGATGACGACGCCCGGCGACACGAGCATGGCGGGCAAAGATGAAGTGGAGAAGTTGATGAAGGGCGGCGGGGCGAGGGTGCAGAGATAACTTTGTATCGCCATCGCTTTTGCCAGACTGAAATCAAGCAGGCGAGGAGCTTGGCAGTCGCGGCATTTTCGTGCATTACGACGTCGAGGAGTTTGAACGGAATTTGCGGACGCTGGGCGCGGGCAACCTGAAAGGTTGTCAGAAATTAGCTGGGGTTGAGGAGCCTTCGACGATACCCCCGGACAAACGCAAAATAAATCGCGACCCTGAAAGGGGTCGTGGAAGACACGACCGAATTTCTGGCACACCCTTCAGGGTGCAATTTGTTTCAACAGACCGGGGGTATCGGCTCGCAGATTCGCCTCAACCCCCGGCTAATTTCTGTAACGCCTCCGGCGTTTTCAGACAAGTCGCTCGGAGAAGCTTCGGTCAAAAAGCCTCGCTCCCAGCCCAACGAACTCGGCCTGAAAATTGCGAGTGGAAAGCCCATGAATGGCGAACCATTGGCAAGATTGATAGAAGAAATGATGGATTTGAAAATCCAGCATTACGCTGAAACGAATCTTAAACCCAACCCGGAAGTGGCCAAGGTTCTGGAAGCGAAACGGGAAACTGACCGGCGCAGGCTGGAGCAAATCAAGGCGGAGATGGCTAGAATCCTGAATAGCGGGGCCAGTCCTAAGTAACGACAACGACACAAGTTCATTGAAGCGTTAAGCACGCTATTCCACTTGCAGCCGGAAGAGGCGTCGGTTCATCAACCCACTCCAACCCCGTCAAATCACGGCTTCACTTGCAGTGTCGAAACAACTTCCCTCACTCCATCCGTCTCCATCGTCAACAGCACAGCTTTGCCGATCTGCTCGGGCGAAGAAACTTTTCCTGAAAGCGTCACGAGTCCGCCGGTGGTGCTCACGGAAATATTCCAGGCGGAAAGCTCCTTGTCGGCCACAAGTTTGGCTTTGATTTTAGCGGTGACGCGCGCGTCGGCAGTCGCATCAGAAATTTTCTGTCCGATCTCGCTGCTCTTCCGGCGGATGATTGTGCCGGTGCGTTTCAGTTCATCCTTGATTTTGTCGCCGCTGAGATTGAGCGAATCCAATTTTGCGTGAATGTCCTGGCCGAGCGAGCGGGCGTTGCTCGCGGCTTGCTGCTGAATTTCCGCCGGCTTCGACGCGGGTTGTTTTTGGACATACCACCAAACCGCCGCTCCGCCGGCGAGAATTCCGACAATCAAAAATGCGAGACGACTCATACGTGATCTTCGCAGAAGCCTATTCGGACGGAGCGCGAAGTCAAATGGAGCGTTTTAACGTTGTAACGACCGCGATGATTGTCTAGCCTTCGCGCGTGGCAAACGTCCAAAAAAGCGCAGGCCAGAGTGCTCCCGCGAAAAGCAATTTGCAGTTTGAAAGCGCCTTGAAAAAGCTGGAGGGCATCGTGGAGGCGATGGAATCCGAGGAGTTGCCGCTGGAGGAATTGCTGGCGAAATTCGAGGAGGGAACGCGGCTGGCGAAGGTTTGCCAGGAGAAACTTGCGGAAGCGGAATTGAAGATCAAGCAACTCGAAAAAACTGCCGGTGGCGAATTCAAATTGAAACCAATGGAGAAACTGATGAACGACGAATAGGCTATCGTCTATTGGCCATTCCGCACAGCCCATAGCCGATAGTTGATAGCCAATCGCCAAAAAAATTATGAACCGCTACCTCGACATGATTGATTCGCCGATGCACGTCAAGAAATTGACCGTGGATCAACTCCTGAAACTCGCCGGAGAGATCCGCGAGGAACTCATCGCCGGACTCTCCAAGGCGGGCGGGCATCTCGGCCCAAATCTCGGCGTCGTTGAGTTGACCATCGCGCTGCATCGCGTCTTCAGCACGCCGAAGGATAAATTTGTCTGGGACGTGAGCCATCAGGTTTACGTCCACAAACTTCTCACCGGTCGCAAGGATCGTTTCCGAACCATCCGGCAGACCGGCGGCTTGAACGGCTTCGCGTTGCGGACTGAAAGTGAACACGACTGCTTCGGCGCGGGTCATGCGGGCACAGCGCTTTCCGCCGCGCTCGGGATGGCTGCGGCGCGCGATCAAAAAGGCACGGATGAAAATGTCGTCTGCATTTTCGGCGACGCCGCGTTGACGAACGGGATTTCATTCGAGGCATTGAACAACCTTTCGCACACGACAAAAAAGTTCATCGGCATCCTCAACGACAACGAATGGAGCATCGCGAAAAATGTCGGCGCGATTTCAGGCTACCTGAACAAGCTCATCACGAATCCGTCCTACAACAAACTCTCGCGCGATTTCGAGCGGTTCGTCATGCGCCTGCCCAAGGGCGAACTCGCGCTCAAGCTCGCGCACAGGGCCGAGGAAGGTTTCAAGGGCGCGATCACTGATGTCGGCTTGCGCCAGACAAAAAGTCCGCTCGACGCGGACGGTCGCGGCGGCCAGGGCAATCCTGTTCTGTTCGAGGAAATGGGCGTGCGCTACCTCGGCCCGATTGACGGCCACAATTTATCGCTGCTCATCAGCACGCTGGAATTCGCAAAGACCTGCGATCATCCCATCGTCATCCATGTCCTCACGCAAAAGGGAAAAGGCTACGAAGCCGCGCTGAAGTTCCCTGAGAAATTTCACGGCCTCGGACCTTACGACGTGAAAACCGGCGACACTCCTCCCGCAAAACCCGGCGCTGCGCCGAATTATCAGGACGTCTTTGGCAAAACGATGGTCAAGCTTTGCCAGAACAACAATTCAATCGTCGGTATCACCGCCGCGATGCCGAGCGGCACCGGCTTGAAACATTTGGAAAAGGCCATGCCCAATCGTTATTACGACGTTGGTATTGCCGAGGAGCACGCCGTTATTTTCGCCGCCGGCATGGCAACGATGGGTTTTCATCCCGTCTGCGCGATTTATTCCACGTTCCTGCAACGCGCCTACGATTGTTTGCATCACGACGTTTGCCTGCAGGATTTGCCGGTGATTTTCTGCATGGACCGCGCCGGGCTTTCTGCCAACGATGGCCCGACTCACCACGGCCTCTTCGACATCGCGTATCTTCGCTGCCTGCCGAACCTCATCGCGATGGCGCCAAAGGACGAGGACGAATTGCAGGACATGATGTTCACCGCGACGATGCAAAATCATCCGACGTTCATCCGCTACCCGCGCGGCGCGGCGGAAGGCGTGCCCATCAAAGACCAGCCCAAGCTCCTCGAAATCGGCAAGGCTGAAGTCATCCAAAACTTCGGTAGTAGCACAGGCATCTTGCCTGTGAGTAAAGAATTTCACTCCCTCTCCGCATCCGACTCGCCGCCGCGAAGCGCTTTGGCGGAGCAGGGTGGGGAGAGCGTCAGGGTGAGGGGAAAGGTTGCTTTGTTTGGTCTCGGCAATCTGAATTCAATGGCGCGCAAAGCCGCCGCACAACTTGCGTCTGACGGCTTCGATGTCGCCGTCATCAACCCGCGTTTCACGAAACCGATTGACGCCGGCACGCACGAATTTTTCGGACGCGCCGCCGACGTCATCGTCACGCTGGAAGACCACGCGCTGATGGGCGGTTACGGCTCGGCAGTGCTAGAACTTTTCAGCGAGAAAAACATCACCACGCCCGTCGTCCGCATCGGCTGGCCGGACATGTTCATCGAACACGCCTCGTCGCAGGACGAACTTCGCAAGAAATACGGGCTGACTGTTGAAAATATCGTGGCGAAAGTGAAGGGGCAATTCAGCGGCGAAGCGCAGGTTGCGACGAAGCTAATCGAAGTGGCATAACCGTTACACCTTGCTATAATTGAACCATGACAGTTACGCTGACAGCAGACCAGGAGCGGTTCGTCGCCGAGCAGCTCAAGAGCGGTCATTATCATTCCGCTGATGATGTCGTCGCTCAAAGCCTCGGGATGTTGCGGGCGCAGGAAGAATTCATCCGCTCGAACGTCTCCGAACTTCGTGAGAAAATCGCCAGTGGCATGGGGCAAATACGTCGCGGCGAAGTGGTGGACGGCCGCAAGGCGATTCAAAATCTTCGTGAGAAGCTGCATCGCCGCGAACACGGCAAGGGATGAAAGCAATCCGTTTTTCAACGGATGCCCATCGCGACATCGAAGAAACCGCCAGTTACATCTTCGACCTCAATCCTGTGGCGGCTTCCCGGTTTCTTGACGCACTCGATGAGACTTGTGAACTTTTGGCGGAACATCCGTTGATTGGAAGATCGCGTCCGACACTCGGCGAAAGTCTTCGTTCGTTTCCAATTGGAAATTATCTGATTTTCTACACACCATCTCCCGACGGCATTGATGTTGTTCGCGTCATCTACGGTGGCCGGGATTTGCCCGCGATGTTGTCAGCGACCTCCGGCAAAGCCGGAGGCTTGAGATAGCGTGAACCGCTCAAAGC
>CAYMCQ010000123.1:2051-7315 GCA_964389025.1 uncultured Verrucomicrobiota bacterium | reverse complement strand
GAATCATTTTCATTACAGCTTTCGGATGCGGTTGGTGGTGTGTTACGGGGCGTTTCCACGATCCGCATCAATATTGATGATGACGATACCGGAATCGAGTTTTCTCCTAACCAGTTTTGGGGGCACGAAGAGCAAGGCTATGTTGACCTGCGAGTCGTTCGCGGGGATGACGGAGTGCTGAGGCCTGCCACTGTTGGTTATGTGGTGAGCAACGGCACCGCCCAAGCAGGCGTGGATTTCTTGTTCAAGGACGGTGTCATCTCCTTTGCGGCGGGTGAAAAGGAGAAATCCTTCCGTGTGCCGGTCGTAAACGACTTGGTCGAAGAACTGGACGAGAAATTCCAGGTGCGGTTGATGAATCCTTCGGAAGGGACTCTTGGACGGCTTATAAACCAAACGGCTTCGATCACAATCTGCGATTCCACCGGAATGGGGCCGCGCCGATTTGGCCAATCGCGCAAGGCGGCGGATGGAAAGATTCAAGTTGAGTTTGTGGGGACTGCGCACAAGCGGTTTCAGTCTTTCTACAGCCTCTACCAGTTGGAGTTTTCGGCTGATCTTCAAAATTGGCAGCCAGCAGGGTTGCTTGGCTTAAGAAATGATTCCGCCGATCCCCCTGTGTTCGCGCATAGTCCTCCTGCGGAAGTCACTCGCCAATTTTACCGGCTGCACGCAGCGCCGTTCGTGACGCCGAGCGTGCCCCCGACCGGCCCGCTCCAAGTGGGAACCACACGTCGAATAGTGACGAATCCGCTGAAATACAACAGATACGAAGTTTCGACGAACAATTCTTTCGTCATCATGATTTGGTACCCGGCCAGCCCCAGAATCGGCCAGCCACTTGCGCCTTATGAAGAGCCAATCCTTGGTTCGGACCTTGCTTGGCAGACGCCCGCCTGGATGGATAAAGCGCCAAGATTTTCAAGTTACTCCTTTTTGGATGCTCCTGTCCGGCCCTCCGCCGGGGGTTACCCCATAGTCATTCATTCGCATGGACTCGGTTCAGCCCGCTACGAGAACATGGAGCGAGCCGAGCATCTCGCCAGTCACGGCTACATTGTTGTCACAGTAAACCATCGAGATGCCGGAATGGAAATTTTCCCCAACGGCACCCTTTTCCTTCGGCCACAAGCTCCCCCGGCAACCGCCGAGGGTTTCGCCGAGCGCGTCGCGGACATGATCCTGACGGCGGACGCTCTCGCGGCATTCAATGGCAATGACCCGCTCCTCGCTGGGGCTATGGATTTGGATCGGATCGCGGCCTCAGGCTTTTCGTGGGGGACACACACTGCAGCCGAATTTTGCCGCATTGATTCTCGAGGTAAAGTTGTCGTGAGCCTGGATTGGGGCGTGGGCTCGGACTCTACCGCCCCCGACATCCTGCGCTTGGGTGTCCAGAAACCCTCGATCATGCTGAATGCCTCCGATAACTCCAGCCAGGCGCTGTTTATTCGCGCATCCGAACATGCCTATTGGGTTCAAATCGGGAATACCGCGCACTTGAATTTTCATGGATACGATTGGTTCAATTTCCCCAACTCCCCTTCCGCCCGCGAGGCCACACGCACGATCAACGCCTATGTCCGTTCCTTTCTCGACAAGCATCTGAAAGGCCTGGATGACCACTTGCTCGATGCTCGGGTGCAAGATTATCCTCGCGTGACACGGTTCCTCAAAAAATAAAGGCGAAAGTTCCGCTCGTGTTCCACCCGGCTTGGACAAGGTTACTGATAGGGCTTTTGTGACCCCACCGAAGGCGCGAAACCCATTCTCCAAGCAACGGATAAAACTTTCGGAGTCCTGGCGAAAGACCGCCTCCGTAAAGCCTTTGCGCGAGTAGCTCAGGACCATGCGAAAGATGTGGCTCTTTCGGCGCTTGCCATCGGGTTGGCCGATGGGTGCACCCGTGCCAAAATCCATCTGCACTTCCTCCGCGGATCGCACTTCGATGCGCACCACAGGCGCCGGAACGCACGCTTTAAGCTTTTGGATGTACCGTTTGACCGCTTGAGAGGAACCTTGGAACTGAGCCTCGGAAACCGAATCCTGATAGATCCGTTGGGCGCTCCACCCTTGTTCAAACTTGGCCGGGATGGAGGCCGCATGAGCATCACAGTTGTTCGGGCGACCTGAAGGAGGGTTGGTCTGTTGAAGGCCGGGGCCGATTGGACAATCTCCGAGGATCGAAAGAGGGTGGTTTTGGTTTTCAGCCTCAACAGGGCCGGAGGTCGAAAGTGGGTGATCTTGAAAAGTCCGATCCGAGGAGGTCGAGGAGGGAACAGCGTTTGAACTCAGCGCTGCTTTGGAAGCGGCCCGCAAATACCTGCGGACCGTTTGACGATCAATGCGCAGTTCGCGCGCAATGCGTCGTTTGGACCAGCCCCGTTGCTGAAGGGCGACAATACTGTTGATCAGTTCCATCTTGAGATGATTTGCCATCGCTGGGCGAATACGAACGGCAGCGGAAAATGTTCGCCGAAGGTAAGGTTGCCGAACCCGTGGTGAAAATTGCCCGTGCATAAGGAGGCCACCGTGCACTTGAACGCACCTGAAATCTCGCAACCAGTATTTCATTTCCTCGATGCACTCATCCGGGATTACGGCCTCTACATTTACATGGTGATGGTCTGGCTTGCGCCGCTTCTCATCGTGTGGATTTTGACTGGCGGGTTTTGGCGCAGACGCAGCCAGCAGCAGCGTCTCGGCGAAATTCAAATCATCGTGATACAAACATCAGCAAAGCCACCGCCTTTGCCGCCGATTATTCCTCACGAAAACACGCCTTAATCCGATGATGGCAGCAGCCAATCATTTTCGGCCTGATAGAATACGGCGCCGCCTCCCGAGATGCCATTGCACGTTCAAACAAATCACTTGTATATTCGTGCAATGTGTAGCGTTGGACGTGAGCACGGCCGATGTCCTGCGCGAACCTTAAAGGATATTAACCACGGGCGAACGCCGATGAACACGGATTCAGCCGAAAGAAACGAACCTCTCGGCCAACAGGGGCAAGCTCGCCGTTCTCTCCCCAAACCAATTCACTTGCGTTTGAAACAACGCCCATCTGAAAGCCCGTGGGTTGCCCGTCATCGAAGCCAGTGAAAATACCCATGTGTCGGCGACCTTGAAGAATGATGTCTCCCGGCCTGCATTCCGCTGACGATACTTCCGTGAAGCGGCGACTCCGACCGCCACATCAATCATCCCGCTGACATTCCGGCGACCGCCGCCGATCTGGCCGATGCTTTTTATTGGTAGATTCAAAAATGCAGCCAGTCGTTCACGCCATTGATCCAGTAGTTGCCGTCGGTGAACAAGCACAAGCGTGTTGACCTTCCGCGCGGCAATCATCCATGCGGCCACGACTGTTTTTTCCGAATGCAGTCGTCGCGGACAGAATGCCATCATCATGGTCGAGCATGGCGTCGGCTGCGGCTTGCTGGTCCGGACGAAGTTGGCCGTGAAACGTCACATCAATTGGCTTCCCCGCGAATCGCTGGTCGTCGAGTTCCACGGCGACCTTGTGCGATTCGAGTAGCGTCGTGATTTCGCCAAGCCAACCACGAGGCAAGGCGACATGTTTGGGAAATTCCTCCGCGCAACGGAGAACGCGTGGTTTGCCAAAGGTGGACAACCGCATGGCTTGTGCGCGGTAAAACTCCGGGTTTTGAAATGCGGCGAGCCGGTGCAGGCGATTCAGCATCGCGGAGGGCAGGCCGTCGTTTTCGACAAAGATCAGATTACCCCGAACCACTCGCACCTTTTCCGGCAGCAGGCCAACGACAGCTTCGTCTTTTCTCCTCCGCGAGGGTGGTAGTGTCCACGGGTCTTCCTCCGGTTCATCATCCGTAACGCTGCGCCGAACTCCAATGAGGTCGCCCGCGCGTGCGGCATCTTGCACAAGAGTTTCGTCTTCCGCGAAAGTCATTCGCCGAACACCGGCCAGAAACGCCCACTGATCAGAATACGGATTGAAATCGGCATTCAGAAAAACGCTGTTGCCGTGGGCGCGCGGCATGTGCTGCAACGGCAGAGCAGTGAGATTGCCAAAGCCGCCTTTGGGCATCGTGTCTTGACTCGGAAAGAATCGGTCGTAGGAGGGAGGCCAAGTTGATGGCGACGCTCCATCGTGCGCGTCAGAATGGCCGCACCGAGTTTTCGGGCGAGACTTGCAGGCAGCGGCGCTTCAAAGAATATCCAGACGTGTCCGCCGCGCCCGGAGCGTGACCTTTCGAGAACGGCGGGCACTTGCCATTCACCGCAGGTGTGAAGAAATGCCCCCACATCTTCCTGCCATGTCGCCTTGTCGAAATCAGCGGCAAGAAACCAGCAGGTTTCATCGGTCAGTAGTGGATAAGCTCCAGCCGTTAATTTTCCGGGGAGATGATCGTGGATGACTTGATTCGTCAGCGGGAAGTATTCCTTTGGCTGTTCGGTATGGGGAACACCCCAAACTCGGCGGTGGGCAGGTGAATAGCCAGCCCTGCCGTTGTTGCGGCCCTCCCAACGCACCGCCTAAACATCTTCCCGCCCGCGAAACAGACTGCGGAAAAATTTCACCTTTTCCTCCGAGCTGGACTTCGAGTTGATGGCCGATGAGCCAGTGGTGGAAGGCGCTGAATTCGGCTGCGCGGGTTTCTTCTCTATGGGCATTCCCAAACGATCCCGCAACTGCCGATTTTCCTCCCGCAATCGGTCGCACTCGGTCAAAGCTTCGGCCAACTTTCGCTCAATGGGCGTTGAACCATTCACCGCAAACATGATGCCGGAACACAAGCGGTCACGCGATACGAATTGCATCCAAGGCGGGCAAGCGGCCCGAATGTGAACCGCAGCGTGCCTCGCGCCTGTAATTGTATGGCTCGCTCGCGCCGTCAAGGTCGAACGCCCCTGCGCCCTGCGTTTCCACCTTGACCGCGCTCGCTCGCCCGGGAGGGGATGGCGCTTAGGAAGGCACGCTGGGAGTCTGCATGTCTGGTTCAGGAATCGGCTTGTCACCTGATTAGTTTAGGCGGTATAGTTCAAGCATGGCTTTAACTGCGCGCCATAAACTAATCAAAAGCCTGCAAACGGCTTTCCCACGCGGGACGCCGTTTGACCATCAACAACTGGCGAAATTGGGCGTGTCGTCGGCGTTGGCGCATCATTATTTGAAGTCGGGCTGGCTGACGCGGCTGAGACCCGGCGTTTTTATGTTGCCGAACGACACGTTGCGCCGGGACGATTGCTTGAAATTCCTGGCGCGGCAGATGCCGGGATTT
>CAYMCQ010000123.1:0-2041 GCA_964389025.1 uncultured Verrucomicrobiota bacterium | reverse complement strand
GTCGGAGGGAAAACGGCTTTGGCCTGGCGCGGTGTTCGTCACAATCTGCCGGCGCGCGAACCGCTTTCATTGTGGGGCGAGGGAAAGGCCAGCTTGCCTGAATGGTTTGAAAAGCTGTTCCCGTCGCGTTACACGACGCGAAACCCTTTCTCTCCCAAGCTGCCGAAGAATTTCGGTCTGCAGCCTCTGCCGGAAACACCCGACGGAGTTTTCGTCTCCGTGCCAGAGCGGGCGTTGCTGGAAATGTTGAGCGAAGTGGGTGTACATCAGGGAATCGAGGAGGCTCGCAATATCATGGAGGGCGCAAGATCACTTCGGTCAGAGGTGCTGACCACGCTGCTGAAAAACTGCCGCCGCGTCAAAGTCGTGCGGCTTTGCGTGAGTTGGGCGGAAGAACTTAACCTACCGTGGGCCGCCGCAGCGAAAAAGGCAGCGGAAAAGCGATTGGGCCGCGGTCGGTGGATGCATCGCCTCAAGGACGGAACATATCTCGTGCTGAAATCATGATGGACAAAGCTTACATCGAAGTCGTCCGACTATTGCTCGAAAGCGCGCCTGCGATTTTCGAGACGCCGCATTTTGCGATGAAAGGCGGCACGGCGATCAACTTGTTCATCGAGGACATGCCGCGTTTGTCGGTGGACATCGATGTGGTTTACACGAACCACCAGGCAGCTCGCGATGAAGCTCTGAAATCCATTTCCGGCGGACTGGATGCGACGCGAAAGCGGCTCACAAAGGCAGGACTTGAATCTGAAGTGTCAGCCACCAAGGACGGCGACGAGATCAAGTTGTTCATTCGGCGCGGGCGCAACCAGGTGAAGGTGGAGGTGAACCATGTTTTTCGCGGCACTATGCTGCCGGTGGAAACGCGTCGGCTTGGCAATGAAGCGCGGAAACTTTTCACAACCGAATTGTCCGTGCCAGTTCTGGCCACATCAGAACTCTACGGCAGCAAGCTCGTCGCTCCGATGGATCGCCAGCATCCGCGCGACCTCTTTGATGTTCGCGGCCTGTTCGAGCGCGGTGGACTGACGGCAGAAGTGGTCGAATGTTTTGTCGGCTATCTCGCCGGCCACAATCGGCCAGTGCATGAGGTCTTGTTTTCGCGAGATCAGGACATGTCCGCAGCCTTTGAGAATGAATTCGTAGGCATGCCCCGTAATCCGGTCACGCTCGCAGAGTTGGAAGCAGTTCGGCGCAGGCTGAAAAGGGAATTGCCCGCCGCGCTGACAGGAAACCAACGAGAATTCTTGCTCGGCCTTGTCGCCGGTGAACCCGACTGGCAGTTGATGAAGTGTCCGCACCTTTCACAGCTTCCGGCGATTCGATGGAAGCTCCAAAATCTCGCCAAACTCAAGAAATCCAATCCGCGCAAATTCAGCCAGCAAGCCGAGGAATTGCGCGCAGGACTCGCAGGTTAAGCAACCCAGGCGGCATCATTTTGCCGCTCGCAACCTTCAGTAAATTCTTCAGTGAAACCTTCAGTAACGGGGTTAAAACCGGTTAAGTTGTCAGCGGCGGAATGAAAATGGGGAAACACCGCCGGTTTGAAATTCCGTCTTCTTCGGTGTGAGTTTTCTTCGGCTGTTCGCCTTGAAAGCTCTTCTTCCTTCTTCATTTTGGATCTTCTTCGGGTCTGGTTTTCTGGTTTGATTTTTCGATCGGTTTCCTCCGTCTGGGAACCCGATGAGTCGCCAACCGAGCCAGCGCAAATGCCGTTGTTGCAGGATCTTCTTCCGTCCCGATTACCGTAACGGACATCACCAGCCTTACTGTCCGGCCCCGGTTTGTCGTCAGGCAAGCAAGGTCGCTAGTCAGCGCCGTTGGGCTCACAAGTTTTCCAACCGCTCTCATTTCCGTGGAGAGAACGAAGTTCGCCGCGTGCAGGAGTGGCGGCGAGAACATCCGGGCTACTGGAAAAAGCAGAAGTCTCGCTCTGCAAAGGGTCAAGCTGCTGAGACTCAACGGGTTAACCTCCAGCAGAGGGTTCTTCGCTGTTTTGAGTGGAATCAGAATTGGGGCAAGCGGAGTTTTCCGG
>CAYMCQ010000122.1:0-7405 GCA_964389025.1 uncultured Verrucomicrobiota bacterium | reverse complement strand
ACTCCGATTTTGACACTTCCACTGACCAACAACTAATGACACTTGCCCGATGAACGCAGATGGACGCAGATATAAAGAATTTTCCCAGCAAAGCATCTGCGTTTATCTGCGTTCATCTGCGGTTGGAGATTTTACTTATCGTTTCCAAAATTTCTGCGCCAGTTCAAAATCCTGCTGCGTGTCCACTTCCATGTAATTTCCGGGCGTGTCGGCGTGCGCCATCTTCACGCCAGATTCGATCATTTCCTGCAACAGGTGGATGAAATACGCCTTCTCAAAAACTGCGGCTTCTCGAAAAGGTTTTCCGGCGAATTGTTTTTTCGCGCGATGAAAATGTTCTTTGAGCGAGGCCGCGCCGCGCGCTGAAAACTTTGCGATGCCGGTGTATTCGCCGTGGGCGTGGGCTGGTTCGATTCCGCGATGAACGCGAGTGACGCAGCCGTTTTGCACTGTGACTTTTTCCGCGTCGTCGGGCGGGTGCATCGTGCGATGCGTGTAGCGCTCAAGCCAGCGCGTGTCCACGGAAAGCGCGATGTCGCTAGGATTTTCTGTGACGCGCTTCACGACATCGCTGGTGAACAACACATCCGAGTATGTGCAAACGAACGGTTCATCCATCAAATCCTCGGCGAACATCAGCGAGGCAAGAATGTTGTTGTTCTCCCAATCCGTGTTGTGACGAAACATGAAATGCGGATAATCTTTGCGGACTTTTTCAATTTGATAGCCGCCGATGAAGCAAATGTCTTTGATGCCGGAAGCGGTGAAAGCTTCCATAGTCCAATCCAAAAGTCGTTTGCCTTGAATTTCGGCGAAACACTTGGGCGTGTCGGCAGTCGTCGGCATGAGCCGGCGACCGCGTCCCGCCCCGATGATGATTGCTCGCATGAGTGATGTTGTAGCGAAATGAGCGAAGCCTTCCAAATCGAAAGTGCCGGTAAAAACGAAGGAAGTGATGGATTGGAGCGGGCGGAGGGAATCGAACCCTCGTGTGAAGCTTGGAAGGCTTCCGTTCTACCATTGAACTACGCCCGCCTTCGCGCTGTCGCGCTTCGGCGCGGCAAGCTCCGCCAAGCGAAGCTCGCAACGGCACAGATTCTAATGCGGCGGCTTGCGTTGTCAAATCGGCTGAGTAATCTTTCATCCCGCATGGATGCAACTCTCCTCAAAAATGGCCGCGTCATTGATCCGGCAAATAAAACTGATTCCATCGGCGATGTTTTGATCATCGGCGAAAAAATTTCTGCCGTCGGCGATGAAGCGCGACAAAAATCTCCGCAAGACGCTGAACAAATTGATTGCACCGGCCTTGTCGTTTGCCCGGGTTTGATTGATTTGCACGTTCACTTGCGCGAGCCGGGCCAGTCGGCCAAGGAAACCATCGGCACGGGAACGAAAGCGGCAGCGCGCGGCGGATTCACTTCGCTGGTCTGCATGCCGAACACTTCGCCGACGATTGACAACGCCGCCGCAGTGGCGCTTGTCCGCGAAAAGGCGCGCAACGAAGGCGTCGTGAATGTTTTTGTGGCGGGGGCCATCTCAAACAACATCGCCGGCGAGGAACTAGCGCCCATTGGCTCGTTGAAAAATGCCGGAGTCGTGGCCATCACCGACGACGGCCATTGTGTGCAGAACCACGACCTCATGCGCCGCGCGTGCGAATACGCGAAGATGTTCGACCTGCCGCTGATGGATCATTGCCAGGATTACTCGCTCGTGACTGACGGCGTGATGCACGAAGGCTACTGGAGCGCGGCGCTCGGCTTGCGCGGCTGGCCTGCGACCGGCGAGGACGCGATCGTTGCGCGAAACATCTTGCTGGCGGAACTGACCGGCGCGCGAATCCATTGCCAGCACGTCAGCACGGCGCGCAGCGTTGAACTGATTCGCGAGGCCAAGAAACGCGGCGTGCCGATTTCCGGCGAAGCTTGTCCGCATCATTTCGTTTTGACGGATGCGGCGGTGGCGGGCGGCGAAAAGTTTTGGGCGGAAGACGGGAAACAAGTTTTGAGTGTTCAGTCTTCAGTGGACGAATTGCCGACTTGGCCGGCCTATGATACCAATTTCAAAATGAACCCGCCTCTGCGTTCCGCCCGCGACCGCGAGGCGATTCTCGAAGGGATTTGCGACGGCACGCTGGAAATTTTGTGCAGCGACCACGCGCCGCATTGCGATTACGAGAAGGAAGTGGAGTTCGACTACGCGCCGTTTGGGATCACCGGTTTGGAAACAGAACTGGCGCTGTCGCTGATGCAGCTTGTCCACGCGAAACGGTTGTGTTTGCCGGAATTGGTTGCTAAATTCACCATCGCTCCAGCGAAGCTGCTGAATTTGCGCAAAGGAACTTTGAGTGTTGGCGCGGACGCGGACGTAACAGTGATTGACCCGAACGGAGAATGGGTCTTTGAGCGGGGCGAAACGGAAAGCAAATCATTGAACAACCCGTTTTACGGATGGAAATTGAAAGGCAGGGCGGTGACGACGATCGTGAGCGGAAAAATCGTCTGGAATGAACAAAAAGAATTGGCCGCAGTCTAAAAAACAACAACAGCCCCGAAAGCTTTCGGGGCAAATAACATTATGAAAAAAATCGCAATTGGATTGTTGATATGTGTGGCGGCGTTGCAACTCAGCGCTGCGGAAGGTCAGTGGCAAACGGATTTGCCCAAGGCCCAAGCCCAGGCGAAAGCCGAAAAGAAACTGGTGATGTTGGATTTCACCGGCTCGGATTGGTGCGGCTGGTGCATCAAACTGCACAGGGAGGTTTTTTCGCAGAAGGAGTTCATTGACTACGCCAAAGCAAACCTGGTGCTGGTCGAAGTGGATTTCCCGAACAAGAAAAAGCAGGCCGAGGAATTGAAGAGGGCGAACAACGCCTTGCAAAAGAAATACGGCATCGAGGGTTATCCGACGATCATCGTGCTGGATGGCGACGGAAAGAAAATCGGACAGCTCGGCTATCAAAAAGGCGGACCGAGGGCATTCATCGAGTCGCTGGAAAAAATCAAGAAGAAGGCCTGACCGAAAAACAGTTTCATTGAGCGCGGCAAAAGCAATGCCGCGCTCTTTTTGTCTCTTGACCCTGCGGGTTGCGGCTCTACGATTCGCCGTCGAATTTTTATCAACGAATGAAAGCAGTGCTCGCACTTGAAGACGGCTCGGTTTTTCGCGGCCAGGGCTTTGGCGCACGCGCGTCGGCCTGCGGCGAGGTTTGCTTCAACACTTCGATGACGGGCTATCAGGAAATCCTCACCGATCCGTCTTACAAAGGCCAGATCGTGACGATGACGTATCCGCTCATCGGAAATTATGGCGTGAACGAGCAGGACGTGGAATCGTGGCGGCCACACGCGGCGGGCTTCGTGATCCGCGAACTGTCGCCGGTGGTGAGCAACTGGCGCGCGGATTTTTCGCTGGCGGAATATCTGGAGAAGAACGGAATCCCCGGCATCCAGGGAATTGACACGCGGGCGCTCACGAAAAAACTTCGCGTGCGTGGCGCGATGAACGGATTCATTTCGACGGAGGAAATCCCGGACGCGGAAGCGGTGCGCCGCGCGAAGGAATTTGTTTTTGTGGGCGTGGATTACGTGAAGGAGGTGACGCACAAGAAAGCTTTCGCATGGGACGAGAAGGATGAGCAGAGCGCGAGTTTCAATCTTGTTCGCGGCACGCGGACAGCCGATGCGCGGCAAGTGCGCGATGCGTTGCCGCCGGCGGACATCCCGATAGTGGCGTTCGACTTCGGAATGAAATACAACATCTTGCGCCGTTTGCGGCAGCATGGATTCAAAGTGCAGGTGGTTCCGGCCACGACTTCTGCGGCGGATGCGCTGAAGCACAAACCGGCGGGAATTTTTCTCTCGAACGGCCCCGGCGACCCGGCGGCGCTCAATTACATCGTGCGCGAAGTCAAGACGCTGACGGAGAGCGGCGTCCCGATTTTCGGGATTTGCCTCGGCCATCAAATTCTCGGCCGGGCGTTCGGCGGAAAAACTTTCAAGCTGAAGTTTGGCCATCGCGGCGCGAACCAGCCGGTGAAGGATTTGGAGAGCGGCCAGGTGGAAATCACTTCGCAGAACCACGGCTTTGCCGTTGACCCGGAAACATTGCCGGAAGATGTGATCGTTGATCAGGTCAACCTGAACGACCAGACCGTTGAAGGTATGCGCCACAAGACAAAGCCCATTTTTTGCGTGCAATATCATCCCGAGGCGTCACCGGGACCGCACGATTCGACGCCGCTGTTCGGCAAGTTCCGAAAACTTATTCAGAAGAAAGGTTGACGGCGCTTTCGATAAACCGTTTGACTTGCCGGAGCGCGTCACGATAATTATTGTTTTCAAGCAACAGCCCTATGGCAAAACTTGTTCTACTCAGCGAAGGTTTTACAGGCCGCTCCCACGAGTTAAAAGTGGAGAAGACCACCATTGGCCGCGTGGACGACAACACGTTTCCCATTCCCGAAGCGTCCGTCTCCAGCCATCACTGTGAAATCTTGCTGAAGGGAAATGACGTTGTCATCAAAGACCTCAACTCGACGAACGGCACATTCATCAACGGCGAGCAGGTCACGGAGTCCGTCCTGAAGCCGGGACAGATTTTGCGCGTCGGAAAAATTGAGATGCGGCTGGAAACCGAAGCATCCGCTTCCGCGCCTGCGGCAACAAAGAAACCGGTGGATCAAACGCTCGTGATTCCGCGCGGCGTGAGCCTCAACGAGCTGGAGCAGGGTTCGCGCGGCGGGTTCGACACCACGAGCAAGGGATTTTCTAAAAAGGAAAACAAGACCAACAAAATGTTCATCATCGGCGGAATTGTCTTTGCCCTGATCATCATCGTGCTTTTCATTTACGTTTTGACCATCGTCAAACAGTCGCCCACGAATTGACTTGGACTTGAATCAAGTTCCGTTTTGTCACTCCTTCAGCCATCGCGCCACGTCCACCGCCGCGTAGGTGATTAAAATGTCCGCGCCGGCGCGGCGCATTGCCAGCAATGTCTCAAGCTGAACCTCCCGTTCATCAATCCATCCGTTTTTCGCCGCGGCTTTGACCATCGAATATTCCGCGCTCACGTTGTAAGCCGCCGTCGGATAACCAAATTTCGTTTTGACACGGTAAATCAAATCCAGATAAGCCAGCGCGGGTTTGACCATCACGATGTCCGCGCCTTCCTGAATGTCGAGAGCGACTTCACGCAAGGCCTCGTTCGCGTTCGCGGCGTCCATTTGATAACTGCGACGGTCGCCAAACTTGGGTGTGGACTCGGCGGCTTCGCGAAAGGGGCCGTAAAATGCGGAAGCGAATTTCGCGGCGTAGGACATGATGGGCGTGTCGGCAAATCCCTGCCTGTCGAGTTGCTCGCGGATTGCGCGCACCCGTCCATCCATCATGTCGCTCGGCGCGACGATGTCCGCGCCGGCTTCGGCGTGGCTCGCTGCCGTCCGCGCAAGAAGTTTCAGCGTCGGATCGTTCAAAATTTTCGCGCCGCGAGAAGTCCGCTGCACGATTCCGCAATGGCCGTGCTCCATGTATTCGCAAAGACACACGTCGGTGATGACGAGCAAGTCCGGCAACTCCTTTTTCAAACTTCGGACGGCTTGCTGGACGATTCCGCTCGCAGAGTAAGCGCCGGAGGCCTTCGCATCTTTTTTGTCCGGAATTCCAAAAAGCAACACGGCGGGGACGCCAGTCTCAAACGCAGTCGTCGCCTCGCGAACAAGTTCATCCGGCGAAAGTTGAAACACGCCGGGCATCGCGTCAATCGGCTTGCGAAGTTTTTTTCCAGCGCGGACAAACAGCGGCAGAACAAGCTGCCCGGCGCTCAGTCGCGTCTCGCGCACGAGCCGGCGCATGGCTGGAAATTGGCGCAAGCGGCGGGGGCGATAGCTCGGAAACGCGCTGCTGAATTTCGAATTCATGGCGGCAGTTTAGATTTTGGAAGCGAAGTTGCCAATGTTGAATCTGCACTTGAAGACGGCTTCCGTTTCCAGTAGACCATCGCGCAAAACGCGTGACCCCTCAAACTCAGCTGGGAGAAATTCCCGCCGCCTCAAGTCCGCCGCAGTCCCGGCGCTTCATGTCGGTGGACGCGTTGCGTGGCTTTGACATGTTCTGGATCATCGGCGCGGATGCGCTCGTTCACGCGCTCGGAAGAATCGCAGACGGTTTGCACGGTAACCTTTCTGAAAATCAAGGCTCGCTGCTCTATCGCTTCGTCAAATTTCTCGCCGATCAGCTGGCGCACGTGGAATGGGCTGGATTTCATTTCTACGACCTCATCTTTCCGCTGTTCGTGTTCATCGTCGGAATCTCAATCGTTTTTTCACTCACAAAAAACATCGAGCAGGGCGGGCGCAGCGCGGCGGTGAAAAGGGTTTTTCGGCGCGGGATTTTGCTGTTCATCGTGGCGCTGTTTTACTCGGGCGGTTTTTCACATCTCTGGCCGGACATCCGTTTGATGGGCGTGCTCAACCGGATCGCGCTGGCCTACACATTTGCCGGACTGCTCTTTATTTTTTTGAAACCCCGCGCGCTTGTGGTGGTTTGCGCCGGCCTGCTCATCGGTTACTGGGCGCTGATGACGTTTGTTCCCGTGCGCGACATTGTGCTGACCCGAAGCAGCATTGCGCAAATTGCCGAGGACGCGGGCGACAAAAATGTTGCCGCCTATTATCGAAACGGAGATTCGCCGAATCCTTCTGAGGTCAAAGACAGTCCTTATTGGGCTGCCGCGGAAAAATACTTTTACGCGACAACCAACTACGTCACCGGAAAATTCGACAAAGGCCGCAATCTGGCCGACCACGTTGATTTCCAATACTTGCCCGGCAGAAAATACGACACGTTCTTTGACCCGGAAGGGTTTTTGAGCACGCTCCCCGCGATTGCCAACTGCCTGCTCGGAGTTTTTGCAGGACTTTTGCTGGCAAGCCAGACCGCGTCGGACAGGCAAAAATTTTCTGTGTTGCTCATCGCCGGAATCGCGGGGATCGTGCTTGGCCGGTTGTGGGGCGTGCAATTCCCGGTCGTCAAAAAACTCTGGACGTCGTCCTACGTCCTCGTGGCCGGCGGTTACAGCGCCATCCTGCTTGGAATGTTTTATCTCGTCGTGGACGTGTTGAAGTTTCAAAAATGGTGTCAGCCGTTCGTCTGGATCGGCATGAACTCGATCACGATTTACCTCGCGAACAACCTCATCGGCGGATTCCGAAAACCGGCGGCGCGACTTGTCGGCGGCGACATCCAGACCTTCCTCGACACGCGCATCACGAAAGGTTTTGGCGATTTGGTGATTACGATTGTCGGGCTTCTGCTCGCGTTTTGGTTCGTGCGATTTCTTTACAAGCGAAAAATTTTCCTGCGCCTGTAATATTTCGGAGGGCGGAGTTCCACGACGCCCT
>CAYMCQ010000121.1:0-8034 GCA_964389025.1 uncultured Verrucomicrobiota bacterium | reverse complement strand
GGACAAGGAAATCACCGAAGGCGACCAGGAGGCCAGCGTCATCAAGTTCGTGAACCAGATCATCTGGGAAGCTTTCAAAGACCGCGCGACGGACATTCATTTCGAACCGGCGGAAGACGAGCTTCGCATCCGTAACCGCATTGACGGCATCCTGCACCAGATTCCGCTGCCGCCGCAGTTGAAGCGTTTTCAGGCAGCGATCATCTCGCGCATCAAAGTCATGAGTGGCATGAACATTTCCGAAAAGCGTCTGCCGCAGGACGGGCGCATCAACGTCCGTATCAAGGGCGAGGAGATTGACATCCGCGTTTCCACCGTGCCGACGGTTTATGGCGAGAGCGTCTCGCTGCGTTTGCTGACGCGCGGAAAAATTTTCCTGAGCCTCGACAAACTTGGTTTCTCGAAACTGGAAGAAGACGCCATCCGCGAAATCATCATCAAGCCGCACGGGATATTTCTCGTTACCGGCCCGACCGGCTCGGGAAAATCAACGTCGCTCTACGCGTTTCTCAGTTCGATCAATTCAGTCCACAAACGCATCATCACGATTGAAGAGCCGGTGGAATATGAATTGAAGGGAATCAATCAAATCGCGGTGCGTCCCGAGATCGGGCTGACGTTTGCGATGGGTTTGCGCCACATTTTGCGACAGGATCCAAACGTCATCATGGTCGGCGAAATTCGCGACCTTGAGACGGCGGAGATCGCGATCCGCGCATCGCTGACCGGCCACCTCGTCTTCAGCACGCTGCACACGAACGACGCGCCGAGCGCCTTCACGCGGTTGATTGACATGGGCATCGAGCCGTTCCTTGTGGCATCGTCCGTCGAAGCCGTCATGGCGCAACGTCTCGTCCGCACGATTTGCCCGCATTGCAAGACCGAGCAGAAAGTCGAGCGCGATTATCTGCGAAGGATTGGTTTTCCGGAACATGACATTGAGACGGCAAAATTCTGGCGCGGCGCAGGTTGTGAAGAATGCCGGCAACTCGGGTATCAGGGCCGGATGGGAATCTACGAGTTGCTGCTTTTGAGTGAAGCCCTTCGCCCTCTGATTTTGAACCGCGCGCCGGCGACGACGATTTCCCAAAAGGCCATCGAGCATGGCATGCGCACGCTGCGCACGGACGGCTGGGCAAAAGTCAGGAACGGGCAGACGACCATCGAGGAGGTTTTGCGCGTCACGCAGGTTGAGGAACATCTCGACGCGCTGATGGATGACGAGAAAACTACGATGTGGGTGAAGAGCTGATATGGCGCGCTGGCATTCCTGCAACATCCTGCAAATCGGCGCTGGCGGGCGTCACATTTGGCAGTTCAACGCGGCCTTCAAGCTTGAACGCGAGCAAACCGTTCCAGGCGGCCAGCCGCTGCCGTCGTATCTCGTCGCAAAAACCTGGCGCACTCTGTGGCAAAAGAAATTGAACATCGCGTGGCTGCCGCCGGAAAAGGTTTTTCTTCGCGCGCTGCAACTTCCGAAAACGGATTTCACCGAGACGCTTTCAATGGTCGAGTTCCAGCTTGAAAAAATTTCGCCGCAGCCCGTCGCGCAGATTGTCTGGAGCGTTCACGTCCTGCCCCAGACCCAAACCGCGCCGCGCCCGCGAGCGCCTGTGGCCGAGGGACAAACGGAAGCGCCACAGACCCAGACCGTCATCGTCACGATTGTTTCACGAAGCATCGTCGAAGAATTCCTTGGCAATCTGGAACAGGAAGGTTTTCTCGCCGACCGGCTGGAAGTGCCGCTGCTCGACAAGCTGGCAACGACGGCGATTGATGGCGATGGCGCGTGGGTTTATCCCGATGCCGGCAACCCGAACAGCGCGCTGGTGGCGTGGTGGTATGGCGGCACGTTGCAGAGTCTCGGCCTGATTCAGGCTGCGCCCGGCGAGCAGCGCGCGGAAAGTTTGCGCGAGCAGTTCGCGCAAATGGCCTGGGCGGGCGAGCTCGAAGGCTGGCTTACTTCGCCGCCACGCTGGCATCTGGTCACGGACTCGGCGCACGCGGCGGACTGGCAGGCCGTCCTGCAAAAGGCGCTCGATCAGCCGGTCGGAATTGTCGCTCCGAAAAGTATGCCGGAACTGGCTTCCGCAACAGCGCAGCGCGCGGCGCAGGACGGCGCGAACTCGAATTTGCTGCCGCAGGAATACGCGCTGCGTTACCAGCAGCAATTCGTTGACCGGCTTTGGATGCGCGGCATCGGCGCGGTGCTCGGCGCGTATGTCATCGGCGTGTTGATTTATTTTGTCGCGCTCCAGGTGCTGTCGTATCGGACGAGCGCCGTGGAGGAAAAAGTTGCGGGTCTCGGGCAGACTTACACGAACGCGCTCCAGATCAAGCAGCGCTACGACATTCTGCAAGTGCGCGAGGAACTGAAGTTCGCCCCGTTGGAATGTTGGAAAGCCACCGCGCAACATCTTCCCGCCGCCGCCACGTTGCAGACGTTTGATTTCATTGACGGCAAAAAACTCACGCTCCGCGGCACTGCGCCCGCAGACAAGGTGAATGACCTGATTGATTTCAACAGCGCGATGCAAAAAGCGACATCCACGGACGGCGAGCCCCTGTTCACCAAGGTTGAGTCGCTGGATTACCGGAAAGACGCGGGAGGCAATGCCGTCTCATGGAATTTCTCCTGCGAAGTCAAACACACGGAGAGCCGATGAGTATTCGCAACACATGGGGCAATCTTCGTTCGTTCGAGCGCCGGCTCGTCATCGGCGTCGGCGTGCTGCTGTTCATCGTGGCGAACATCGTCTGGGTGCGCCCGCGATTCGCTGATTGGGGAAAAACAAAGGACCGGCTGGAAACCGCTCGATATAAGCTTGAAAAATGGGGAAAGGAAATCAGTGGCGCAGACAAAATCAAAATTTTGATAGCGCAGCTTGAAAAAGAAGGTGGTGGCGTGCAGCAAGAGGACCAGGCGAACAATTTTTCGCGCGCGCTTCAGTCCCAGGCCGTGCAAAGCGGTGTCAACATCACAGGCACCTCCAAGCAGCAGTGGCGCACGAATGAGTTTTTTGTGGAACTGATTCAAACGATCAGTGTTCAATCCCGTGAGGAACAATTGGTGGACTTTCTTTACAATCTGAGCGAGGGCGATTCGATGATTCGCGTGCGCGACCTTCCGCTCCGGCCCGACGCGGCGCACCAGCAATTGAGCGGCAACATCAAGTTCATCGCCAGCTACCAGAAAGCCCAGAAGAAACGGGAAACGAAACCGGCAGCCGGCACCACGCAAACCGCGCCAAAAACTGAAACGAAACCTGCAACACCCAAAAAATCGTGAAACTGAAAATTTTGATTTTACTCTGCGCCTGTTTTGTCGCGCGCGCGCAGACGCCACCGCCGCCGCCAGTGCCAGGCATCAACACCAATCGCGACGCATTGCGCCGCGCCGTGCGCAGTCTTGCGACGAACGCCCCTGCGGTGCCTGTCGCCGCTCCAACCGACGCCAGCAGAAATCTTCCGCCGGCGCCGCCCGCGCCGACCACAACTGCGATCCGGCCTAACACCAATGCGCCTGCTGCGGCAGTTCAACCGGCCACACCAGTTCAGCCGTCCACGCCTCCACAGCCATCGGCACAGCCTGACCAGACAACTGCGGTTGTCAGAACCAACCCGATGGATATTCCAGACCCGGATGCAATTATTCCCGCGGGAACCATTAATTTTCCAGCCACGGACATCAACCAGGTGCTTCCGATTTATGCCGAGTTGGTCAACCGCACCATCTTGCGGCCATCAACTTTGCCGGCTGCGCCGATCACTTTGAAAACACAGACGCCGCTCACTAGGCGCGAAGCCATTGATGCGTTGAACGCAGTGCTCGGAATGAATGGCATTGCCATGGTCAACATTGGCGAAAAATTCGTGAAGGCCGTGCCCTCTGCCCAGGGCGGCACGACGGGTGCCAGGCTTAACCGCGACGATCCCTCTACTTTTAGAGACCTCGGCGGCTACGTGACCCATGTCACGCAATTGAAATCCGTCAAACCGACCGAACTGGTCCCGATCCTCCAGCCGTTCGCCAGCGCGGGCGTCGGCGCTGCCGGCATTCAAGCCATTGACAGCAGCCAGATTCTCGTCCTGCGCGATTACACTGAGAACGTCAAACGCATGTTGGAATTGATCAAGGAACTGGACATCGCGCCGACGTCGGAGTTCGTTTCGGAAGTCATTCCTATCAAATATGCGCTGGCCTCGGATATCTCCGCCGCGTTGAATGGCCTGAGTTCCGGTAGCAGCGGAACGACCATTGGCCAGAGCGGCGCCCGCGGGCTGCCCAGCACCGCCGGCAGTCCGTCTCCGGGCTACCCGGGCGGTGGCGTGACCCAGCCGGGAACGATCGGCCGGACTCCCACGACGCTCGGCGGCGCGGCGACCCCCGGCGGAACGGCAACGCCGAGTTTCAGCCAGCGTCTGCAAGGCATCATCAGCAGCGCGGCAAAAGCGACCGGCACGGGAGATTTCCAGATTCTCGGCACGACAAAAATCATCGCCGACTCGCGGACGAATTCGCTGCTCATCTTTGCCTCGAAGCAGGACATGGCGATGATCAAGGACATCATTTCGAAACTCGACGTGGTGCTGGCGCAGGTGTTGATCGAGGCGATCATCATGGAAGTCTCGCTGGACGACCAGCGCAACGTCGGCTTCAGCTACGTGCAGGGACAAGATCCGACGAGGATTGGCAGCTTTCGTGGCGCTGGCGGCCTCAAGAATGTGCCGTTCCTGACGCCGGGCAGCTTCAGTCAAATATCGAGTGGAGATACAAATGGGTCTCCGGCCAACAGCTTGCCGGGTGGATTTTCATACGCTGGACGTTTAGGTCAGGACCTGGACGTGACGGTCCAGGCGCTCGCGACCGACAGCCGCGTCAATGTGCTGTCGCGACCGCGCATTCAAACGTCGCACGCGGTGCCTGCGTCGCTGTTTATCGGCAACACGGTTCCCTACATCACCGGCACCAGCTTCAACGATTTTGGAGGAGTCGGTTCACGGTCGGTTTATCAGGAGAAGCGCGTGGGCATCACGTTGGACGTGCTACCGCTGATCAATCCGGACGGGTTGGTGGTCATGGACATTCAGCAACAGATTCAGCAACTGGGCACGCCCACCATCATTGACGGCAATCAAGTCCCGACCACCACTGAGCGCTCCGCCAGCGCGAAGGTTGCCGTGCGCGACCATGACACTATTATTCTGGGCGGCTTCATCAGCGCGTCGAAAACGAAATCCAAATCCGGCGTGCCGCTCTTGAAAGACATCCCGTTGCTCGGCTATCTGTTCCGTTCCACGTCGGACGCCAACCAGCGCGTCGAATTGATTGTGATGATGCGCCCGACCGTGTTGCCGACGCCCGAAGCCGCGTCGCTTGCGGCAACGACGGAGCGGGACAAAATGCCGGGTGTTCACCGCGCGCAAATCGAATACGAAAAAGACGAAGCAGAGCGCCTTAAGAAATTCGAATCGGGCTACAAGAAGGAAATCCAGCAGGGAAAAGAAAAAGACCTATACAAATTCGAGCCGGTTGACGACATCAAGCAATAGAAAAACCCGCGT
Source organism: uncultured Verrucomicrobiota bacterium (assembly GCA_964389025.1). Taxonomy (GTDB): domain Bacteria; phylum Verrucomicrobiota; class Verrucomicrobiia; order Limisphaerales; family CAYMCQ01; genus CAYMCQ01. The sequence goes on along the minus strand of CAYMCQ010000121.1, from coordinate 2,469 downwards.
TGTGGAAGCAGCGTCAGCCCGAATCAGAAGAAGCGTGTGAGCAATTCCATCGAAGGGCGATGCAGACAGAACAGGCTGCGGCAGGCTCGGCGAATCTTTCGTGTTGCCTCGGCAGCGGTTTTCATTGCAACGGGAACGGTCTTCGGCGCGGACACCAATTTAAGCGATTGCAACCTGGCATCGCTGACTGACGCGCTTCAAAGCGGCGGAACGGTGACTCTTTCCAGCACGAACAGTTGCACGTTTCTTCTCACAAACACCATCACCATCCAGACCAACGTGACTGTTGTCGCTTCAAGCAACACGGTTCGTTTCCAGGGAAACGGCTCGCTGCCGGTTTTTCGCATCGGTTCCAACGTGACCGACTTTCGTCTGAACGGCGCGACAGTGGCCGGTGGAAAAAGCGCCAATGGCGGCGGAATGTTTATCGAATCCGGCGCGACGGTCATGCTGTCGAACTGTGTGTTCACGGCCAACAACGCCGCCGGCACGAACGGAACTTCAGGCGCAAACGGCGCCGACCATTCCAACAGTGGAGGCAATGGCGGCAACGGAACAAGTGGCAGCGACGGTTTCGGCGGTGCCATTTACAACAAAGGAATTTTGTCCGCTTACTATTGTCGTTTCCAGACCAACACTGCGCAGGGCGGCAACGGCGGCAACGGCGGCAATGGCGGGAGCGGAAGTATTGAAGGCGGCAATGGCGGCAACGGCGGTAACGGTGCGGTTGGATTAGGCGGAGCAATTTACAATCGTGGGGCACTTGCGCTCCAGGATTGCACATTTGAAAACAATGCTGCATTGGGCGGCGCTGGCGGACAGGGCGGCGCAGGTGGTTCCGGCCCATTTCCTGGATTGATAGGAAATGGAAAAGCGGGAGGGGAAGGTTCCGGTGGCGCAATCTATTCAACAAACTCAACAGGCAGGGTGGTTGTTCTTAACTGCACGTTTTCGCTCAATCGCGCCCGATCTGGCGACAGCGCTGCTGCAGGAAATGATTCCAACGGAGACGGAAACGATGGCCCGCGCGGCAAGGATAGTTTCGGCGGCGCACTTTTTAACGGTGAACAGGACGTCAGAATGACCAATGCGACTTTTTTCGCAAACACCGCGCAAGGAGGAAAAGGCGGAGACGGCGGGCCGGGATATGATGTCGGTGGCAATGGCGGAAACGGTGGCAACGGAAATGGCGGCGGCATTTACAATTCCGGAACGAATTACATTCTCAACTGCACGCTTTCCCAAGGCGGCGCAACGGGCGGGGCGAACGGCTTGGGCGGAGCCGGAGCATTTCCGGGCACCGCCGGAACAGCGGGTGCGGCGCGCGGCGGCAACGTCTCGAATACCCGCAGCTTTGCGCTCAAGAATTCCATCGTCGCAAACGCTTCGTCCGGCGGAAACGGCTATGGCAGCTTCACCGACGGCGGAAACAACATCAGTTCGGACGACAGCATTTCGCTGGTCAGCACCAACAGTCTTAAAAATACGGATCCGCTTCTTGGAACATTGGCCGACAATGGCGGCCCGACCAAAACGATGACACTGCTTGAGGGCAGTCAGGCGATTGACGCCATTCCAGAAACCAATTGCATCATTGCTTTTGACCAGCGCGGGTTTTCCCGCCCTTACGGCAACGGCTGCGACATCGGCGCGGCCGAACGGACGCCGACGTTTTCCATTCAGGGACACGTCACGGAGAACAATATCGGACTCAGCAATATCACTGTCACCATTAACGACCAAACCGCCATCACCGGCACAAACGGCTTTTATTTCATCAGCAACTTGCAGACGAACAGTTACACAGTCACTCCGCAACCAGCCGGTTTATTCAGCCCGTCAAGCCAGCCCGTCCCGGTTCCGCCCGACGCCACGAACATCAATTTCACATACTTTGGCCCGCGCACCGCGATTGCGAGAACAAACGGGCAGATCAGGATTTCTTTTCTAGAACTCCGAAACCGCACTTATCGCATTCAGGCCGCGACGAATCTGGTTTCGACAAACTTTATGAATGGGACAAACCTGATCTCGTCCAACCTGACGATTTGGACCACGATTGCGACAAACACATCGTCGAGCAGCGGAGTTTTTCAAATTACCGAAACCAGTGTGACCAATTTTCAGCGGCGCTTTTTCCGGATGATCCGCCCGTAATATTATCCTGCTGGCGAATTCAATTCCATTCATCGTGGCAGCCGACGCGAGGTGGCTCTGACTTTCTTTGGCAATCGGCGATTGCCTATCGGCCATTGCAAAACAAGCCTCCTGCCTCGGCTGCTACGAACGCCATACTCCGAGCGCCTTCAATTGCGCCGTCACCTTCCCCGCCCAATCCCGGTTCGCCGCCGGACTCGCGGGACTTGGATGCAAAATTTTTCCGATCTTCAACGGCGTTGTAGCGGCGCTCTGCGGGCGCCCCGGAAAATTGGGGCGGGCACAGACCGCCCCCACAGGTTTCGCCCCCCT
>CAYMCQ010000120.1:0-8149 GCA_964389025.1 uncultured Verrucomicrobiota bacterium | reverse complement strand
TCCAAAAACCAACCTTCAAAAAGTCAGCCACGCGCCCGCAGCAAAATGGATCTTGATGCTTGGAGCTTCTCTGGAGCTTGGATGTTGGTGCTTGCAGCTTTTTCATCGGTCACACTCCCCCATCACAAAATCCAGCGAGCCGAGAATCGCCGTCACGTCGCTCATCATGTGGCCGGGCAACAGATGCGACAGGATGCTCAGGTTCACGAACGACGGCGCGCGGATTTTCAGCCGATGCGGTGTGCCGCCGCCTTTGCTGTTGATGTAAAAGCCGAGTTCGCCCTTCGGATTTTCCGCACCAAAATAAATTTCGCCGGGCGGCGCGTTCACGTCCTGCGTCACGAGGATGAAGTGATGAATCAATTCTTCCATCTTCGTCAGGACTTTTTCCTTCGCCGGCAACGCGACTTTTCCGTCACTGATGCGCACCGGGCCGTCGGGCAATTGGTCGAGACACTGGCGCAGGATGCGGACGCTCTGGCGCATTTCCTCCATTCGGACGAGGTAGCGGTCATAGCAATCGCCGACCGAGCCGACGGGCACGTCGAACTTCAACTTGTCGTAAACGAGATAGGGATGCGCTTTGCGCAAATCATGATCCACGCCGCTGCCGCGCAGGTTCGGGCCGGTCAAACCGAAATCAATCGCTTCCTCCCGCGAAATCACGCCGATGTCGCGCGTGCGATCCACGAAAATTTTATTTCGCGTGAAGAACGTCTCGGTCTCGTTGATATTCACGACGACTTCTTCGAGGAACTTGCGGCATTGCCCGACCCAGCCGGGCGGCAGATCGCGCGAGACGCCGCCGATGCGCGTGTAAGTGGTCGTGAACCGCGCGCCGGTCAGCGCTTCGATGAGGTTATAAATTTTTTCGCGCTCGGTGAACGTGTGAAGAAAAACTGTGACCGCGCCAACGTCCATCGCGAACGCCCCGAGGCCGAGCAGATGCGCCGAGATGCGCGCGAGTTCGCAGCAGATGACGCGGATGTATTGGCAGCGCGGCGGCAAATCCTTTTCGATGCCGAGAAGTTTTTCGACGGCGAGGGCGTAGGCGACGTTGTTGGCGAGCGGCGCGAGATAATCCAGCCGGTCCGTGTAAGGAATGAACTGGGTGTAGGTCATGTTCTCGGCGATTTTTTCGTCGCCGCGATGCAAGTAGCCCACGTCAGGCATGGCCTTGGTGATGATTTCGCCGTCGAGTTCGAGCACGATCCGCAACACGCCGTGCGTCGCCGGATGCGACGGGCCGACGTTCAAGACCATTTTTTCGCCGTGAATGTCTTGAAGGTCGTCCGCTGCCGACGCGGTGCACGCGGCGGTGTCTTTGAATTCGATGTCTTCTGTGGTTGGCATTTAACTCTTCAAACAATGCATTTGTGCAAAGGCTTTTACGCTATCCGCTGATCCATTTTCTAGATGCTTGAGCACTTTGCCCAAAGGAAATGAAAACCCCTTTCCGCCGTCCCAAAGTATTGCGGCTGTCGCAAGGCTCTCACCAAAATTCCGCACAGAGCTGTCCAATTCCGCGGCGTCTTTATATTCCAGCCAATGATGTTTTTTGTTCTTCGCGTTGCGTCGAATTACTTCGCCAACGTATGCGCCACATGTGAGAACGAATTGCGTCAACGCCTTATCATTCAATTTCCTTTTCCGCATTTGTTCTAAATGCTCGTCAACCAAATCGAGGCTCTCGATTGTGAAATCCAGTCGGCCTGAGTTCAGAACGGCAGAATTGAGCGTGGAATCTTTAGGTGACAGAAACATTTCAGATAAGTCTTCAAATGCTCCATCCTGTAGATTCGGACCTCGGTTGAAGGGCCAAAGTTTCATGATTTATTTTTTCTCGATCGGCCCAGGCCCGAAGGCTTCACCGTGAGCTTCTTTCACATCTTTGCGTCGCTCCAAACGACCGATGGTTTCGACGGCGTCTGTTTCAGGAATTCGCACACGCGGTTCGCGAGCGATGCGGTCCGCGCCGCCAGCAATCGTCACAAACGGCCCGCCTTCGAGTGGCGCTGGTTTGGTGAAAGCGACATCGGGCATCTCGCTCGGTTTGCCGGCGAGCGGGAAATCTTTTCGCAACGGGAAATACGGATAGCCTTCCCACATCAAAATGCGGCGGAGGTCGGGATGACCGCGAAAACGGATGCCCATCATGTCGTAAATCTCGCGCTCGTGCCAATCCGCCGTGCGCCAGACGCTCGTGATGGTGGGCAGTTCGGATTTTTCCTCGCTCACATCGGTCTTGAGCCGCAGATGACAGCGATGGCCGTAACCGTAAAGGTGATAAACAATCGTGAACCGCGGGTCGTCGCCGTAATTATCAATGCTCGTGATGTCCACGAGATAGTCGAAGCCAAGTTCCTGCTTCGCGAACGCGCAGATTTCGGCGATGCGCTCGGCGTCAGCGAGACGAATGGTGACTTCGCTGCGAAATTCAGCCGGACTGGAAATCAGTTCGGCGAATTTGATTGTGATTTGGTTGGCGAGTTCGAGTGCGGTCACGAGACAAAAGAGTTGAACCACGGATGGACACGGATGGACACGGATAAGGTGTAGCAGCCGACGTGAGGAGGCTCTGACTGATTTTCGATTTGAGCCTCGTTACCTCGGCTGCTACGAGAACAAAAAAATCCGTGTTTATCCGTGTTCATCCGTGGTTAAAATTATGCAGCCTCTTTTTTCCAAACTGAAAGCACCGGCTCTTTGGCGACTTTGCCTTGCAATTTGATCAGCGCATCAAGCAGCGCTTCCGGCCTCGGCGGACAACCGGCGACGTAAACGTCCACCGGAATAATTTTATCCACGCCTTGCAACACTGCGTAACTGCGATACATGCCGCCGGTGGACGCGCACGCGCCCATGGCGATGACCCATTTCGGTTCGGGCATCTGGTCGTAGATGCGTTTGACCGCCAGCGCCATTTTGTAAGTCACCGTCCCGGCAACAATCATCACGTCGGATTGGCGCGGGGAAAATCGCATGACCTCGGAACCGAAGCGGGAAATGTCGAAGCGGCTCGCGCCTGCGGCCATCAATTCGATGGCGCAACAGGCGAGGCCCATCGGCATCGGCCAGAGGGAATTCTTGCGAAACCAATTTATCGCAGCATCCACCCGGGTGACGACGATGTCTCCTTCAATTTTGGAATCGTAGCCAAGTTCAGTCTTGTTATGCATGTGACCGGAAAAGTTTTGCGCCGCGAAAGCAGCGTAAACAGCGATGAAAATTGAGGCAAGTTGAATTTGTGATTTATTTCACAAAGTAGGGTTCGACCCGTTCTAAAACTTGTGGACAAGCAAGGTGGCTGCGATAGATTGGGAGCAATCCAAGTTGCGGCTGGCGGCTGTGTGGCCGTCAGTTTGGCGAGTAGAGAAACCAAACGTTGTTACCGATATGAAATTCATCAAAACATTGACGGTCATGGCTTGTGCGGCTGCATTTTTGTTAAGCACAAGTGGTGTGATGGCGGGGGAAAGCTGTTGCGTTAAGGCCAAAGCCAAAGGCAAGGATTGCAATCATCCCTGCTGCGTAGCGGCGCACAAGGATGGCAAGTTGTGCGAGAAGTGCCAAACCGACAAAGACAATTGTTGCGACAAGGCGATTGCCAAAGGCAAAGATTGCAGTCACCCCTGTTGCGTTGCAGCCAAGAAAGACGGTAAAGTCTGCGAAAAATGCAATAAGAAAGAAGCCAAGAAGGACGAAAAGAAATAGCGCTTTCTTAAATACTGTCTCAGCGGCTGGTTTCGCAAGAACCGGCCGCTTTTTGTTTTAATTGGACTGCGCCCACTGACCAGTTGCCAACCCAGCCTCACGGCGTATGATTTTTGCCGGTGAAGGAAAAAATAAATCGCTGGATGCCGTTCGCGTTTGTGGTTCTGTTTGCTTTTTCGCGCGTTCCCGGGGTCATCCCGGAAACGTGGGTCAACTTTAGCGCGGCTTACGCATTCGTTTTTTGCGCCGGAGTCTTTTTCACCGGCGCGATGGCGTGGTGGTTTCCGCTCGCCACATTGCTCATCACCGACATCGGCCTCAATTTTTACTACTCGCTTTGCCTCGGCTGGGACGTTTGGAGTTTTGGCGTCCTGAAATATCAACTGGTCAATTACGCCGCCTACGCCCTGATGATTTTGCTTGGTCGCCAATTCAAACCGCGTTCGTCATTTCTGTCGCTGCTCGGCGGGGGAATTCTTGGCGCGCTTTTGTTTTACTTCATCACCAACACCGCCTCGTGGCTGTTCAATCCGTTTCAAAACCCTGAATACACGAAGAATTTTTGGGGCTGGCTGACGGCTTTGATCACCGGCACGAAAGGCTGGCCGCAGACATGGGAATTTTTCCGCAACACCCTTCTGAGCGGCGGCCTGTTTACCGGCCTGCTTGTCGGCGCGATGAAACTCACCGCCGAATCGCCGCAGGAAAAAGTCGCTGGCGCACCCGAGGAAAAACCGGAAGCTGAACCCGGATCCAGTGAACAGCCTGCCGAGGCAAAATCCTGAAGCCCATCGCCTCGCGCCCAAAGCCCGCCACAAATGAAACTCGGCGTCATCTCGGACACTCACAATTTCCTCGATCCGAAAATCCCAAAACTTTTCGAGGACGTTGACCATATTCTGCACGGCGGCGACATTGGTTTGCCGTGGGTCATTCTTGAGCTTGAACAAATCGCCCCCGTCACCGCTGTTCTTGGCAACACCGACGATCACCGAATCCATCTCAAGCAGACCGAACTCGTGATACTCGCGGAAAAAAAGTTTCTCATTCACCACATCGTTGACCCGCGCGCGCCATCGGACGCAGTGAAGCAACGGCTCATCCGCGACAATCCAGATGTCGTTATTTTCGGCCACACGCATAGGCCGTTCAATCAGGTGATTGGCCGCGCGTTGTTTTTCAATCCCGGATACGCGGGCAACCAGCGATTCGGTTTGCCGCGCAGCGTCGCGATTCTTCACTGCGACGAAAACGAAATCCGCCCGGAGTTCGTGCCTTTGTAGGAGCCGCAACCAGATCAAGTTCACCAGGCGCTTTGCAGCTTTGAGTTGCTTCGCATTTTGGCCGCGAGCACCAGCCACAAAATCGCGCCTATCAACAATGCCCCGGGCAAAATCAACAGCGCCTTCTGCAAGCTCTGCCAATGATCCGACAAACGTCCGACAATTTTCGGCGACCAAACATCGCCGAAGAGGTGGATCATGAAAATCGAAATGGCCATCGCGCTGGAGCGCAGGTTAACCGGCACCGTTTCGAGAATCAGCGTGTTGACCGGGCCCGTGGAAAGAAACAGGAAGAACATCGCCGCAGCCAAAAAAACCATCGCGATGTTTGACTGCGGGACGACAAACGCCAGCACGCCGACCGGCACAGCGACCAGAGTCGAAAGTCCAAGCGTCAACGCGTATCCTGCTGGATTTTTGCGCTGCCACCTTGTCGCCGCAAAACCCCCAATCAACGTCCCCAACAGTCCGGCCACAACGAGCACTGCGCCAAAAAATGTCCCGGCACGATCAATCGGCACGCCATGCACTCGATGCAGAAAAGTCGGCCCCCACAGTGCAAACCCGCCCATCGCAAACGTGTATGCCGTATAACCGAGCACCACCAGCATGTAGTTGCACATCTTGAAAAGTCTGAAAAGGTCTTTCATTGCCGGTTTTGCCGCATATTCGCTCGATCTTCCTTCTGCCAAACCGCGTTGTGATTCGCTGAACGGCAACATCACCAGCGCGAGCAACAATCCCGGCGCACCAGCCCAAATAAACGCGTGACGCCATGAGTAATGAGCGGCGATGTGTCCGCCGACGATATTTCCCAAGGCTGCGCCGACCGGAATCGCGACGTAAAAAATAGTCAGCGCATTATTGCGGCGCGCCGGAGGGAAGTTGTCCGAAATCAAGCTTGGGCTGATCGTTGCGTAACTGGCTTCACCCAAGCCAACCAGCACGCGATACCAAAGCAGCGTCGCGAAACCTCCAGCAAATCCAGTCATCACAGTCCCAAGACTCCAAACAAAAATTCCCAGTGCGATGAGCCACTTGCGCTGAAGCCGGTCTCCGAGGTAACCGAAGAACGGTGACGTTGCGAAGTAACCGATCATGAATGCTGTTCCGATGGTGCCAGCCTGGTCATCATTTAGCCGCAACTCCGTTTGCAACGGCGGTAACACCGCCGAGAGCACGTAGCGGTCGAGGTAATTGAGAAGATTCAGCCCGGTGAGGATCGCCAGCAGCCAGCCGGGTGAAAGTTGTTTGCGCATTCCGTCGGTTTGATTCGCGGCAAGCGTATCAAACCTTTCTGAGAAAATAACAATCTAAAAATTTTGCGGACTGTCGTTCCTCAGTAGCCCATTTTTTCGGGGCAAGACCACCCCTTTAAACTTCTGAATCGCGCTAAAGAATCTACATGAAAAGTTTTACCTAAAGTGCTAACGTGGCACTCCTGTGAATTCGAAATGCAGAGCAGCTTTTAATTGGCTCGCGGTAACATGCGGGATAGTAGTTATCGTCGCATTCTTGTATCCCTCGGTCGGGACACCTTGGACAATTCAGCGTCTAAAACAACGCAAAATGATTTCTGAGCGAGTTCAGCAAGCGGGAGGTTGGAGTGTCTTGCGGAAAGAATGTGGGACTTCATTCTCTGGCGTTACAACGAATTTTATTCGTTGGCGGAAGGGAGTAGACGCCGAAACCAACCTCCCGCCTACATTGGCGAAATTACGGCCGCTGGAAGTCAGAGTTTATGCCGATCCTGACGGTCGAGTAATCGCACGCATCAAATTTTATGGTGCGTGGTCAACAGGCGGACGAGGTATTCCGTATTATGGAATTTGGGTAGTGTGCAGCCCGACACCAAATGATTTTACTCCAAAGTTGGACTTCGGCGGAAACACAGTTAAAGGCGTAATCAAGAAAATCACGAATTCGATATTCGAGGTGTATTAACGTCGGAGAAAAAGTTACGCGAACAGCGACAGTTGTTTCCCATCCACTCTCCGAAACGCCGCCGTCGAAAGCTTTGGCCTTTGATTTGCGATTCCTGCTTTGCGCGCGGCCACGTCGAAAATCTTTTCAATCTGCTCCGCGAAAATCCCTTCGCCGCTCATGCGTTTGCCAAACTGGCTGTCGTAAAGTTTTCCACCGCGAAGGGTGCGGATGCGGTTGAGCACTTTGTCTTTGCGGTCGGGAAAATGCCGCGCCAGCCAATCCTCGAACATTGGCGCGACGGCGTGAGGCAATCGCAGCGTGACGTGCCCGCCAAATTTCGCGCCGGCGTCCGTCGCGGCGGCGACAATCGCCGGAATCTCATGGTCGGTGAGTCCGGGAATCACCGGGGCGATGAGAAAACCGGTCTGGATTCCCGCGTCGCTGAGTTTTTTTATCGCCGCAAGCCGGGCGGCGGGCGGCGAGGTGCGCGGTTCCATGACGTTGCGCAGCTCAGTGTCGAGCGTGCTGACGGAAATGAAAACGACAGCGGCGTGATGTCGCGCGAGTTCGCCCAGCACGTCAATGTCGCGCGTGACGAGAAAATTTTTTGTGACGATGCCAACGGGGTTTCGGAATTCGGCGAGCACTTCGAGACAGCGCCGCGTGAGTTTCAATTTTCTTTCGACGGGCTGGTAGCAATCCGTCACGCCGCTCATGGCGATACATTTCGGTTTCCATTTCGGAGAAGAAAGTTCTTTGCGCAGCAGTTCGGGCGCGTTTTCCTTGACCATGATTTTAGTTTCGAAATCCAGCCCGGAGGAAAAGCCGAGATACTCGTGGAAGGGCCGTGCATAGCAATAAATGCAGCCGTGCTCGCAGCCACGATAGGGGTTGATGCTGGTCTCGAAGCCAACGTCGGGGCTGTCGTTGTAGCTGATGATGGTCTGGGTGTGGTCGCGCAGAAACGTCGTGCGCGGCAGCGGGTCTTCCTCGGGATTCCAGTCTATGTCTTTCTCGAAGGAGATTTTCTCGAAGCGATTCGTTGGATTGCTCGCCGCGCCCCGATGTGGAATTGAACTTTGTTTTGCCGGTTGCATGACTCGATTCAAACTTTCGCGCTGAGTGTGGCAGGATGCAATGGACATTTGCAGTCCATGGGGAAATTTGCGCGGGAGTATGTAGATAACGCAAATTTGAGTTGGTAGCCCCGCCTATGTCCTACCTCG
>CAYMCQ010000119.1:0-8280 GCA_964389025.1 uncultured Verrucomicrobiota bacterium | reverse complement strand
TTTCATGCCTCTGACCTTATCAGACTATGTGCCAATGTCAATATGAATTGCTATACGCGACCTGCGGCAGCGTTGATTCCGTCATCCCCGTGGATGTTTACATTCCCGGCTGTCCGCCCAACCCACACGCGCTGCTGCACGGCATCCTGATGGCGATGGGGCGGCTTCAATCAAAGCAGTAGGCATAACTGATCATGGAAGCGAGAGCCTAGCTTCGGTCGGCGGTCAGCGAGCGGGAAAGTGGAGCGGAGGGCGGAGAGGCGCGTCTGGCCAGTGTGAACGTCGCCAGCAAGCGCAATTACGTTAGTTCGGTCGAAATGGGGTGTTTTGAACTGTGTATAAAAAAGTATCCAGCAGGGTCAACTCGGACGTCCGGCGCTTTTCCCATTCTTCCGCGACCGCCGTGTGAGTTTCCGAATTAACGCCTCGCTGTGCGCGGCCTCGTTCGCAGAGTCCGCTATTGATCCAAGTGACAGATGGCCAATCCCAGTTTTGGAGAAACTTGACTCGGCTTTGTGGCGGTGCTGATTCGCCGCGGCTTCTTGCAGAATGTCCGCCGCTGTCAGGTGTTCCAGCATATCGGTTCGCAGTTTCATCGTTCAAAATTTAACTTTGTTGTCGGAATTGGCAACACGGCAATTTTCTCAGTGACGAAACTGAAATCACTGCGTCCTTCCAAACTTTTTCTCCAGTTCGCGGAAATTCATTTCGATGAGTGTCGGCCTGCCGTGCGGACAGGTGTAAGGCATCGCGCAGTGGCGCAAGTCGTTCACGAGATTTTCAAGCTCAGGGCCGGCGAGCGGGTCGTTGGCTTTGACGGCGTGGCGGCAAACGGTCTTGGCAATCGTGTGTTCGCCGAGCCGAAGCGAATTCACTTCCGCGCCGACGGCCTTCAATTCGTCCACCAGTTCCAAAACAAATTTGCGCGCGTCGGAAACTTTCACGAACGGCGGCAGCGCATCGAGCAGAAATGTCCGCTCGCCAAACTCGCTCAGACCGACGCCGAGCCGCATGAGTGTCGGCAATTGTTGGCGGAGAAAATTTGCGTCGCGCGCGGAAAGCTCGACAGTTTCCGGCAAAAGCAATCGTTGCGACGCCGCCTGCCCGGCGTTTTCGAGCCGATTCAACATCTGCTCGAACAAAATCCGTTCGTGCGCCGCGTGCTGGTCGAGCAGCACCAGCCCGCGATCCGATTCCAGCACGACATAAAGTTTTCCGATGACGCCGACGAGCCGGAGCGGAACGGCGAGGAGCGGGGTTGGCTCCGCCGTCGGCGGAATAGCCGATGGCCGATAGCCGATAGCCGAATCAGAAGGCGACGAGCGCGAGGCAACGGGCGATGGGGAAATTGGCGATTGGCGATTGTCTATCTGCGCTTGCGGAACAGGTGCGGACGTTTGCGCTTGGGAAAAACCCATTCGCAACGGTGGCTGTTGCGCAGGCGGCGGAGTGAACGGCTTTGGCGGCTGCGGAAACTCCGGCAGCGATGGCGTGGAGAATTCTGGGACGGGCGCGACTTCAAAAGTTTTACCAATCGCGTCAACGCGTTCCGGCTTTTGACTCTGTGCTCTCTGTGCCTCTGTGGCAAAATCTTTTTTCTCCGGAGAATGAAACTTCAGCAGCGTTTCCCGCACCGCCTTCGACACGAGTTGCCGCATTTCGCGCTCGCGATGGAATTTCACTTCGCGTTTGGAGGGATGAATGTTCACGTCCACGGCAGCCGGATCAATTTCCAGAAATAGGCAGCAGACCGGGTAACGCCCTTTCATCAGTGCGGTGTGATAGCCTTCCAGCAACGCAAAATTCAGTCCGCGATTTTCCACCGGTCTGCGATTCACGAAAACGCGCTGGTCTTCGCGCGTCGAGCGCGAGACGCCGGGCGCGCCGATGAAACCCCAGAGGCGAATTTGCGATTTGCGATTTGCGATTTGCGATTTTTCCAGTGAAGCGTTCTCGAAGACTTCGTTGTCATCTGCCGGTTCCGATGCTTCTTCAAACTGGGCGGAAAAATCCACGGCCAAAAGTTTTTGTTCGCCGCCGTGGATCGCGCGCAGACGCTCGCGCAAGGCGGACAGTTTTTCCGAAGTTGTCTCAGAGCTTATGACTGATGGGGACAGGCTGGAAGCCTGTCCTGCTTTGACGGCGGGCAATTGCCAGATGATGCGGCCATCCTTTTGAAACGCAAACGCTACTTCAGGGTATGCCAGCGCGGCGAGCGTGAGATAATGCTGGATGTGCGCGGCTTCAGTTTCTTCACTGCGCAGAAACTTCCGGCGCGCGGGCAGGTTGAAAAAGATTTGGCGGACTTCGACGCTTGTGCCGGTCGCGCTGCCGGCTGCTTTGACCTGAACGATTTTTCCGCCGTTGATGATGATTTGTGTGCCTTCGGGCGAAGTGTCCTCGCGCTCGCGTGTGGTGAGCGTGAATCGGCTGACGCTCGCGACGCTGGGCAGCGCTTCGCCGCGAAAACCCATCGTGGCGATGGCCGACAAATCTTCTGCCCGCTGGATCTTGCTGGTGGCGTGGCGTTCGAGGCAGAGCAGCGCGTCATCGCGACTCATGCCGAGGCCGTCGTCGGTGACACGGATCAAGCTCCGCCCGCCGGCCTGAATCTCAACGGAAATTTTTTTCGCATCCGCATCGAGGGAATTTTCGACAAGCTCCTTGACGACGCTCGCTGGGCGCTCGACGACTTCCCCAGCCGCGATCTGGTTCGCGACGTGTTCGGGCAGGAGACGGATGCGGTTCATTTTTCTCGGACGTTAAGACGTTAAATCGTTAATACGTCAAAACGTCGGCTAGGTCAGTGACAAAGTGAGCGCGGCAAAACTTGACGCTGCGCGGCGCGAAAACTACCTTGGTCGCCTGCTGGTGGTCGTAGCTCAATGGTAGAGCCCCAGATTGTGGTTCTGGATGTTGCGGGTTCGAGTCCCGTCGGCCACCCCATTTTCACCCGCCGAGAATCAAGACCAAGAATTCTTCCTGGAGCGATTACTTCTGACTCAAAATCCATTCGATGAGGATTTTTCTTTCCGCCCCGGGAATCTGCGGGAATGGCGGCATGATGACAGGCCCCCATTTTCCCGAGCCGCCTTTTTGAATCTGGCCTTCAATTTTCGCTGACGCTTCCGAATCGGATTTATATTTCGCCGCGATTTCGCGGTAGGCAGGGCCGACAACTGTTGTGCGGACGTTGTGACACGCGAGACAGCCGTATTTCGTCGCAATCTTCGGCGCGTCGGTTGGCGCTGAGGTTGTCGTGAACGTCGCAGAACTTGTTGTCTCCGCAGGTGCCTGCGCGGCCACGTTTGCTGAAGGAACATTCATCCCGACAACGCCGTAATTCTTCGTCAGATAATCGAGCAATGGTTCGACTTGATCCGCTGGAATCGGCGCGCCGTATTTGTCCTGCATCTTTTTCACCGACGCGGCCCAAAACACGCGGTCTTTCTTCGGCTGCGTTGAAATGTATTCGACAGAATGGCAGACAAGGCATTGTCCGTTCGCGATTTCCGAGCCGGTGTCGTATCTGAAAACCGCCGTCTCCATCGGCAAATCAATTTTTATCGGAGCGGCGAAACAGACGAAGCACCAAGCTCCAAACACCAAGCTCCAGAGAAATCCCAAGCCCCAAACGCCAAGCATCGTCCGGCACCCCATCTTTGGATGTTGGTAGTTGGAGATTATCTGGAGCTTGGAGCTTGGGGCTTGAAATTTTCTTTCCCTCATAATTTCAAGCGGCTGTGACTTTCACGGTTTCAACAATGTTCCTCATGTAGCCCGCCGGATTCCAAAGCGCGTCCATAGGCTGGGATTCGTTTTTCTGGTTTGTCGCCCTGCACATCAGCTCAAGAGCGCCTGCAGCTTTCGGCGCAAACGAAATCGTCCATTCGCGGAAGGAATATTTGCCGTGGTCTTTGCCGAGTTGCGCCGCCCGCCACGTTTTTCCGCCGTCAGATGAAAATGAAACCTCGCGAATTCCCGAACCGCCGTCAAACGCGATGCCGCGCACTTTCAAGTTTTCGCCGGCGGAAATTTTCGCGCCGGCGCTCAGGCTCGTGATGAACGACCGCACGTTGAATCGCGTGATGGGTCTTGTTTTCACCGGCGTCTTGCCTGGTTCCACGCACGCGCAGTCGTTGTCGGGGATTTGATATGCCGGGTTCATCCAAAATCCATTGAAGGTGTCGTCAACAACATTGATTTCGTTCAGATGTTTCACCCAATACGTCCCAAAATATCCCGGCACAACCAGCCGCAGCGGAAATCCGTTGAGCATCGGCAAATCTATGCCGTTCATTTCGTAGGCGAGCATCACGTCGTCATTCAACGCGAGATCAACGTCGAGCGCCTTGACGAAGTCGGGAGTTTTTTCGAGAACCGGCTTGTCCAGTCCGTCGAATGTGACTTGCTTTGCGCCAGCGGCAACGCCCGCTTTGTTCAACACATCTTTGAGACGGACACCACGCCAACGCGCATTGCCCATCGCGCCGTTCCCCATTTGTCCGCCGCCGACGCGCGGATTGAAAAAACCCCGGCTGTTGCCGGAACACTGGTTCACTGAGACGATTTCAACCGGCTCAAATTTTTTCAACTCCGCGAGCGAAAGTTTGAGCGGCGTTTTGACCTTGCCTTTGATTTCCAGCGTGAATGTGTCCGGGTCAATTGAAGTAGGGATTTCGGAATTATGATAACGCACAAAAAACGCGTCGTTCGGGGTGATGATGCCCTCGTTGAAAACCGAAAATGGAGTTTCAAGCTGCGGCGGGCGCGCCGTGAGCCGGATGAGCGGTCGCTTTTGCGGATATTTGACGAGCGGTCGTTCGCCGTTGTCGAACGGCAGCTTCGTCCATTCGTTGGCCAGAGCAGAAAACAATTTCCCCCCAACCAAACCTCCAACGCCAGCCACTCCCGCTCGCTGCAAGAACGTTCGCCGGCTCAACGCCGCGTGATTTGAAAAATCTCTGCCGGACATGACAATTGAATTTAAGGAGTGCGTTTTTAAAAAGGAAGCCTGGATTGACGTTTGACAAAAACGTTTTTTGCATTCCGTCATCTCCTCCGCGAGACTCAGCGCCCTTCGCGTTGCGCCCGGACTGACTCAAATTAAATGTTACCGGAGTTGGAAGGTAGACGAGGCGGGCGGACGCACAAGAGCCGCATTCTGCGGTAAGTTTTGCCTCAACTGCGGCTACCATCGCCAGGCGGGGCTGTGGCTGTCGCATCGTCCCTTGGGTAGCGGGAAGGGCAACCGTTCCGGTCCGAAAAACAGCCAATGACTCCAGCATTCGGCGGCACTTAGCCGTGAATCAACTCGCTCACCACGCCGAGCAGATCCTCGAGCGCGAATGGTTTGCTCAACTGCGCGATGCCTTCCGATTTTTCCACTTCGCCGCTGATGAAAATGACCGGCAACGACGGCCTCAACCTTCGCAACTCGACCATTGCCTGTTTCCCATCCATAACGGGCATCGAATTGTCTGTGATGAACAACCGAACTTCATCCGCTCGCTCCTTGAAGAGCGCAACTGCTTCCGCTCCGTTCGTCGCCGCGAGCACGCGATAGCCTGCCGAAGTCAACTCGACTGAAATCAGTTCGCGGATTGCCTGTTCATCTTCAGCCACAAGGATCAATTCGCCGTTGCCGCGTGGAATTTCTAAAAGTTTCGGGGTGGCGGCAACGGGCGCAACTTCCATGGCGCGCGGCAGAAAAACTTCAAACGAAGTTCCCTGCCCCGGCTCGCTCTCGACGCTGAGAAAACCGTCGTGCGCCTTCACGATCCGCAGCACGGTCGAAAGCCCGATGCCCGTGCCGCGGCCTTCGCCCTTCGTCGTGAAGAACGGTTCGAAAATCTTTTCGCGGATTTCCTTCGTCATGCCGGTGCCGGTGTCGGAAACAAGCAGCGAAACAAATTTTCCCGGCCTGCCCTCGAGGATTTCGCGCGCCTCAGCTTCACCAAGTTCCACGTTGTCGGCGACAAAGGAAATTTTCCCGCCGTCCGGCATCGCGTCGCGGGCGTTGACGCAAAGGTTCAGCAAGACCTGGTGAAGCTGCGTAAGATTTCCTCGAACAGGCCAGAGGTCCCGCGGCACAAACGATTCGACGGCGATGTTTTTCGGAAAGGTTTCGCGCATCAGTTTTTCCAATTCCTTGATGGGCGTCCCGAGTTCCAGCCGGTCGAATTCGCCGCCGCGTCCCCGGGCAAAAAGCAAAACCTGCCGCACCATGTCCGCGCCGCGCAACGTGCTGGTCTCCATCATGTCGAGAAGTTGTCGCGTGTCCTCGTCGCCCGCTCTGCGCCGGAGCAGTTGCGCGCCCATCAAAATCGGCGCGAGGGCGCTATTCAAATCGTGCGCCATGCCACCGGCGAGCGTGCCGATGGTGTTCATGCGCTGCGTGCGGAGAAATTGCTGCTCCAATAATTTTTTCTCGGTGATGTCGCTGTTGATGAGCAGCAACGCCTTTGGCTTGCCGCTGTCATCGCGGATCAAAGTCCAGCGGCTCGCGACGGTCACAGTTTGCCCGGAGCGTGTTTGCTGTTGAAGCTCGCCGTTCCACTCGCCGTCCTTGACGGCAGCGGCGCGGGCAACCCCGGCTGACTCCGCATCCGGAAAAATGATTTCTACCGCGCGGCCATCGCGTTGAAGCTCGTCGAGTTTCCAGCCGTAAAGCCGCTCGGCGCTCGGGTTGGCGTAGAGAATTTTCCCGTCGAGCGACTGAACGAAAATCGCGTCGTGCGCCTTGTCAATCAGCGCCGCCTGCTCGCGGATTTTGGCGTCGGCGATGCGTTTCGCGGCCTCGAACCGTTTGCGCGCGCGATACCACTCAATCGAGTAAAACAAAACCGAGCCGCCAAGCGCGGCGGGAATTTGCGCCGCGCTGACAATGAGCCACGGAAACCACACGCCGCGGGAAAATCCGGCGACCGATAAACCGAGCGCGAGCATCGCACCCGCAAGCGCAATGACCGTCGCGGGAATCGGCCGCAACCAGACCAATCCGCCGCCAAATGCAATAGCAACAAGCAGAATCAGAAAAAATTCCGTCGGCCCTGCGACGCGATCAAGCCGGTCGCCGCGAATCAAATTAAGCATTTCGGTGGCGTGGACTTCTACGCCCGGCATGAAAAGTTCCTTGTTGCCCCACGAATGGAACGGGCTGCGGAATTCATCCTGCCGCCCTTTGAAAAGCTCCGTCATCGGGCGCGCGCCGATGAAGACGATCTTGTCGCGAAAGAAATTTTCCGGCACGCCGTCGCCGGTCAGCGCATCGGCGTAACTGACGTGAGGAATTGAAAGTGGCGGACCGTAGTAATGGATGGGACGGAAATTAGCGCGAGCCATAGCTTCGCGCCCTGTTGTGACTGGCAACTGCAGCCACGTTGCGACCGCCCATGTGAGCGAAGGTTTGTCAGATTCAAATCCTGCGAGATATTTTCGCACGACGTAATCATCATCCATGATGTGCGACGCGATTCCCCACGCGGCGGCGTTGGTGGCAAACAATTCCAGCGGCGGAGAAATTTTTGACGCGCGCGCCCAAGCGGAATCTTCGCTGGTTTTGTGGCTGATTTTCCCGCTCGATTCGCCGGCGAGGATCGCGCGGCCGCTTTCGTGCAACGCTTTGGCGAATTCTTCATCTGCATTTATTTCAGCACCCGGGTCGCTGAAAACGATGTCGAACACAACGGCCTTCGCGCCCGCTGCGGCGAGCTTGCGGAGAAGTTGCGCGTGGATTTCGCGCGGCCATGGACGGGCAGGATCGTGCCGCAACAGCGCGAATGAATTCAGGTCGAGATAAACGATGGCGACGGGAGAATTTGAAAGCGCTCGAGATTGATCGCCTGCCAGCCGGTGCAACGAATCGTAGCTCGCGTGGACGGGGCCGTTCGCCGACCGCAACGCCAGCCCAAGCAGCGCGACCACCGCCGCGAGCGCAAGCGATGCGAGAACGTTTTGTCGGCGCGCCATGGTGGAAGCCTATGCTCAACGAAAATCCCGGGCAAATGCGAAAATATGGACGAAGAAAATTTTCTGCAGCTTGAAATGGAGCCAATGGTCGGGATTGAACCGACGACCGACGGTTTACGAAACCGTTGCTCTACCACTGAGCTACATTGGCGTCCCAAAAAGCCCCAGTCAGACCCGGCCATCATTTTATTGCAGATTCCAGATGATGCAAGCCGGAGCTTTTCGCCGTAAAATTTCGTTTCGACTAAAAATAATTTCCGCCTAACGTGGCTGGCATGTCCGCCGACGCCCAACTCACGCCGATGATGC
>CAYMCQ010000118.1:0-8310 GCA_964389025.1 uncultured Verrucomicrobiota bacterium | reverse complement strand
TGAGGTCTTTGGATTCAAACAACCGCAGCGCGTCGGCTTCGGAAATACGTTCGCCAGCGGCGACCTTGTCGTAGAGGTCGCGCAATTCGCTGCGTTGGACGAAGAAATTCATCGCCCATGAAGTAAAGCATCTTTGCTTCGAGAAGGCAAAACGGAGTTGCAGGCGATGATAAGGACGGATTCACCGCGGCCGCTCGATGAAGCCGTGATACAAACCCATGTAGTATGGCAGCAGATAAACCGTCCCGCTCGCAAGTTCGCGCCCGTCGCCGCCGTAATCGAGATGCCATGGGTCGGTGTTCCAGTGGTTGAAGTGGCGGTTTTCGACCGGAAGCACCTTGCCGTTCACCCGTGAGGCGCGCCGGGCGGGATTGTTCGCCGTGAAGTCCACCACCTGCTGGCGGCGGAGCGGCATCAGGTCAAGACGGTGGCTGTTCTGATGCGCCCAGTTCGCGCGGTCCAGCGGAAATCCTCGCAGCGTGGCCATCGAATCCTCGAACCAACCTGACCACGGATCCACAGGAATCCGCCCAAAGGCGTCGGCAAAGGTCTGGCCGCGCCCGATTGCTGCGAAGGCGAAGTTGAAAAAAGGATTCATCTCCGGCTGCTCCAGCCGCCAGTAGCCGTGAAACGCAAACCGCCATTTCTCCCGCCACTTTTCCTCCTTGGTGTAGCGGAGCAGATTGTAGAAACACATGAACGCCATTTCGTCGTCTGACTGATTGCCCGAGCCAACGCCCATTTGCATTTTCGGGTTCAAGACGTTCGCCGCGTAGCCGTGCTTATCAATCAGATCGCGGATCGCCTGACCATACTTGGCATCGCCGGTCACGTGCTCGGCCACGGTCAGATAAGACAGGATGCTCAAGGAGTTCAACCCGCGCTCTTGATACCAATCGGGATCATTGTTCAAGGAACGCGGCCCATAAACTCCCCAGCGGGTCGGTTTGCCATCGTGATCCACAAGCGCGAAGTCATGCGCCAGAAAATGGTCAGTCAAATCGCGCACCACCTCGCGCACGCGCTCCCGCTCGGCGTCGTTGTCGGCGACGAGATCGTAATACGCCGGATAAAAAAAGAAGTGGCCGTCGAGTTCGTCGGAACTGGTGTCGCTTTTCCAATACCATTTGCCATCGGCGCTTTTGGGCCAGCGGGGTTCGTATGCCTTCCACAACCGGTCGCTCTTTTGCTCTTCCCTGTCCGAAGCCAGCCGCCCAATGTTGGGATCCGGCCACTCCACGGGCCGGATGGTGCGCGCCACATAACCTTTCGGCGGGCTGTGCGATCCGCCCTGGGTGACTTTCTGCAGGAAGCGCAAGGCCTCGAAAGCCTGCTGCGCGCGTTTCTTGGACTCGGGCGTTTTCGTCGCGCCGTAAGCGAAGCACTCGCCCGCTCCATACATCGCCGTCCAAAGGCCGTCGTTGTCACTGTCCGAGTAAATGATTTTCGAGCGGTCTCCGGGCGCGCCGAGCCCAACTTCAGAGAGATAACCCAAGGGTGTCCGCTTGATGTAACGCTCAATCTCTTGTTCGTAATGCTCTGCCTTTTCAGCGAGCGTCGTCGCGCGGCGCTCAATGCAGCCGAGGCCCTTGTCCGTGGCGAACCAAACCCGGCCATCGGCTCCGACCGCGATGGAACGAACGTCATTACCCGGCAGCCAAAGCTGGCCCTCGCGATACGCCCACTCCTTGCCATCGAAACGCACCGCCCCACGATGAGTGCCGAACCAGACTTCCGGCTCCGCGCCGATCGCAACACAGGTGAAGTCCGCGTAAGGCAAACCTTCGCGGCCCGTGTAAAAATTCCAGCGATCACCCTGCCGGTGAATCGCGCCGGCTGGCGTTGCAGCCCACCAGTTCTGCAGGTCGTAAATGGCCACACCGCGCACGTCGCCTTCCGTCCACACCCGGCTGCCGTCATCCATCGCCCGAACCAGTTCCCACCTGGCCTGGGTGCCTCGCTGGAATAGGCCGCGGGTAGTGGCTGCCAGCACAAGGCCGCCCGAGCCGGTCGCCATCTGCCGAACATCGTGACCCGGCAACTCGACCACCGGCTGACCATCGGCGGCCAGCATCACAACGCCTTTCTCAGTGGCCAGCCAAGCGACATCGCCATGGCGCTGAATCTGGCGCAAAGCCGACAATGGCATGGGCAGGGCGCGGCTGGACTTGCCGAGCCAAATCCAGCCTTCGCCGTTCTTCGCGCCAGGCGGCTGCGGCAGGGATTCCAACTTCTCGCCACGCACCGCATACCAGCGTTGCCCGTCGGACACCCGCGCGTTTCCATCGGGAGAAGTGTCCACCAGCGTGAAACCTCCGGCTGCAACATCCGCCGGCAGCGGCCAATGTCGAGCCACCTCCTGCCGGAATTCCTGGGGCGCCGGTTTGAAGTCCGCCGCCAGAGTGGGCGACGCCAGCAGCAGAATTGAAAAGTTGTGTGCGAACCGTGATCCTTTGAACGCGTAAATCATGGCGCGATTATTCAACGCGGCGGGCGGAAGGGCAACCAGATTACGCAACCAAGCGCGGCGAAAACGTTGCCCGGAACCGCCTGCAAGTCTTCGTCTGGTATGGAACAAGAGTTTTTCGAGCGATTCGATTACCACTTGGAAAACACAGGGCCAGCTACCTCAATTTGAATCCGCCCTGGAAAACCACTTCGGCCACTGTCACGACCAGAAAAACCACGCTGATGACGGCGTTAAGGCGGAAGAAGGCGTTTTGCACCCAGTTCAGACTGCGCCGCCGCGCCAGCCAGTGTTCGAACACCAGGCAAATCACGATGATCAAAAAACCAATCATGTAAGCGATGCGAAAACGGCAAAGAAATCCGAACGCAAACAGCGCGCCGCACGTCAGCAGGTGCGAGAGAAACGCCGCGGAGAGCGCGTTCTTGACGCCCCATCGCACGACGAGCGAATGCAAACCATGCGCGCGGTCGAACTCGTAATCCTGAATCGCATAAATGATGTCGAAACCAATCAGCCAGAAGACGACGGCGATGGCGAGCAGCAGTGGCAGGATGAAACTTTCGCGCATCGGCCAGAGTTGAAATCCGCCTTTGACCGCGAGCCACGCGCCGAGCGGCGCGAGCGCGAGCGCGATGCCGAGAAAAACGTGGGTGAAGTCGGTGAAACGTTTGGTAAGTGAATAAAAACAAATCACGACGAGCGCGACGGGAGAAAGATAAAAACAAACCGGGTTCAAATAATAACTGGCGGCGACAAGGCCGATTCCGCTCAATACGCAAAGAAAAATCGCGCCAGCCAATGAAATTTGTCCGGCAGGCAAGTGGCGATTTGCCGTGCGCGGATTGGCCGCGTCGAACTTGCGGTCAACGATCCGGTTGAACGCCATCGCGCAAGTCCGCGCGCAGACCATTGCCGCGAGGATGAGCAAAAAAGTTCTCCAGCCCGGCCAGCCGCGATTGTCCCGCGCGGCCACGACCATTGAAGCCAGCGCGAACGGCAAAGCGAAAACTGTGTGGGAAAGTTTCACGAAGCCAGCCCATTTGGAAATCGAAGAAAACATTTTTTAACGCAAAGACGCAAAGACGCAAAGACGCAAAGTTTTTTTTGTTTTTCCTCTGCGCCTTTGAGCCTTTGCGTCTTTGCGTTGAATTCTCATTCTTTCTCTTCGGCCCAGCGCGGCGCAAGTTTGTTGGCGATGCCGATGTGATCCAGGACGCGCGCGACGACGGTGTCCACGACTTCCTGAATCGTTTTCGGGTTCGTGTAAAAAATCGGGTTGGCCGGCAGAATCGTCGCGCCGGCGAGCAGCAGCAGCTCGAAATTTTTGACGTGAACGAGATTCAGCGGCGTTTCACGCGGAACAAGAATCAGCTTTTTCCTTTCCTTGAGCACAACATCTGCCGCGCGCAGCAAAACATCCTCGCTCAAACCGTGCGCGATCCGGCCCAGCGTTCCCATCGTGCATGGAATGATCACCATCGCATCCGGCGGGTTCGAGCCGCTGGCAAACGGCGCGTTCATGCTTTTCAAATTGTGCGTCACGACGCCAGTCGGCAAACGCAAACCTCCGGGAAGTTCCTCCGCGATGACCTGTTGCGCGTAATTGCTCATCACGACGTGGATTTCGTGCGCGCGCGGGTCGAGGTTGTCGAGCAGGCGCTGGGCGTAGAACATCCCACTGGCTCCGGTGATGGCGACGAGAATTTTCAAGGCGGCGCAATTAAACACCAAACATCAACCGCCAAACACCAAAAAATCTCAAACACCCAACTTCAAACGCACGCTGTCCCCGCATTTTGCCGCACAGCTTGACCCGGCTTTGGTGTTTTGGACTTGGTGGTTATTTGGTGTTTGGTGTTTGGTGTTTGGTTTTTTACAATCCGCCGGTGCGAAAACTGTTCTCATTCGCGATGCTCGCGCTGCTGGCGGGTTGCAGCACGTCGCCGCGCCGTGAAAAAGGAAACCTTCCGCCTGACTGGCAATCGGAAACTTTCACGAATCGTCCCGTGCCGATCTGGACGAATGTTGCTCCACGAGTCTTAGTCCAGACCAATCGCATTTCCGAGCCGTGGGTTTCGCTGGCGCGCTGGGCGAAGTTTTATTCGCTGCCGCAGTTCAAACAGATTGCCGGCGCGCCGGCGCCCGCTTACGCGCTCACGGTTCCGGAAGGCGTCTTGCTCGCGCGCGCCGACAGCCGCTCCGCGTTTTGGAACGGCGTGGAATTTCAACTCGGCTTCGCGCCACGATTGATTGACGGCCAGTTATTCATCAACACGATTGACGGCGAAAAGAATTTGCTGCCGCTTTTGCGTCCGCTCGCGCAGGAGCAGAAGCCAAACCGTGTTCTCGTCATTGATCCTGGACACGGCGGCGCGGACGTGGGGGCAAAAAATATTTTTAACGGCCACTACGAAAAAGAATTCACACTGGACTGCGCCCGCCGTTTGCAATCACTGCTTTCGACGAACGGCTGGAAAACCTTCCTGACGCGCAGCAATGATACGGACGTTTCGCTGACCGAGCGCGTCGCGTTTGCCGACCGCGTGCGCGCGGACATTTTCATCAGTTTGCACTTCAACGCCGGAGGCCCGGCCAGTTACGGCGGGTTGGAGACGTATTGCCTGACGCCGCAGGGGTTGCCATCGAATCTGACACGCGAATTTCCCGACGATCCAGCGGTGAAGTTTCCAAACAACGATTTCGACGCGCAGAATTTTCAACTCGCCGAGCGATTGCACCGCGCGGTGCTTCAGTCCGGTGGAAAAAATGATCGTGGTGTCCGGCGCGCGCGGTTCATGACGGTGTTGCGCTGGCAGCGGCGTCCGGCAGTCTTGATCGAAGGTGGCTACCTTTCGAGCCGCGACGAGGCGAAGCTGATCGCGGACGCGGATTATCGGCAGAAGTTTGCTGAAGCGATTGCGAAAGTTTTGGCAGTCAAACCTGAAACGCCGGTTCTCGACGACAATGACTAGCAAACACATTTTGGTGACCGGCGGCGCGGGCTTCATCGGCTCGCACCTCGTTGAACGGCTTTTGGCCGACGGGAAATCCGTTGTGGTCATTGACGATTGCTCGACAGGCAGCCTGCAGAACCTTGTGGCGGCCAAAACAAATCCAAGGTTAAAAATCGTTGTCGGCAAAATTTCCGAGTGCGCGGAACTTCCGCAAATTGTCGCCTCTTCGGAATCCATCTTCCATCTCGCAGCCGCCGTGGGCGTGGAATTAGTCGTCAAATCGCCGATTCATGTTCTTGAAACGAATTTGCGCGAGACGGAAGTGTTGCTGAAGACCGCCATGCAGCATCGTGTGCCGACGCTGCTGACTTCGACTTCGGAAGTTTATGGCAAAAGCCAGAAGGAGGCTTTCAGCGAGGAGGACGACCTGCTCATCGGCTCGCCGCAGCAATCGCGCTGGAGCTATGCCTGCTCGAAGTTGATGGATGAATTTCTCGCGCTGGCCTACGCGAAGGAAAAAAACCTGCCGGTCGTCATCGCGCGGCTGTTCAACACCGTCGGCCCGCGACAGACAGGACGTTACGGCATGGTGCTGCCGCGGTTTATCGCAGCGGCAAAACGCAACGAACCGCTCAAGGTTTTCGGCGACGGAAAACAAACGCGCTGTTTTTGTTTCGTGCGCGACACAATCGAAGCGCTGGTGCGGCTGCAAAGCTGTCCGTCGGCGAGCGGGGAAATTTTCAACGTCGGCGGCACGGAGGAAATCAGCATCGTGGATTTGGCGAAGCTCGTGATCGAAACGCTCGGCTCGCAATCAGAAATTGAATTTGTCTCTTACGACGCAGCCTATTCACCGGGTTTCGAAGACATGCGGCGCCGCAAGCCGATGGTTGAAAAACTTGTCCGGTCAATCGGCTTTCGCCCGGAAACCACTCTGCGGGAGATCATTCAAATCACATCAGCGGGCAAGCTCTGAATCGTTCTCGTTCCCGTCCTTCACCCTCGATTTCAATCGGGAAAGTTCGACGACGAGGACGAGCACGATTACGAGAACGAGTTTCAAAGCAAAAAAGGCATCCCTTGCGGGATGCCTTTGGACTGGGTGTAAGTTTTGGAGGCTTAAGGAAACACCAGAAGATTCTGGTTAAGGTCTTGCGAATTGCGCAGCGCCTCCCGAAGTTTGGGGGAACTAACCTGTTCAACGTGCCCGTCGGCGATCAGGAGATTCCCGTTCTTTTGGTGTGTCTTGGATGTCCAGTTGACCAGGCTCAATGGCGTATTATTGATGTTTGTCCCCATCGTGATAGGGCCGGCACCCTGACCGGACGCTGGAGAGTTGCCGTATCCGCTGTTAGCAGTTTCAGCGGTTTGCCCTCCGGTCCCACCGTAGATATTCCGGTCACCGGACAATAGCATTTGCGGATTGTTCTCATCAGCATCCTGGCCAATGAAAAAAGACACGTAAATGTTCCCGAGGTATTGGCCACCGCCCACGCCTAGGCTTGGCGAGATATTCATATTGGTGTGCGAATTTCGCTCATCCGCGCCGCAAGTCAGCACCTTGGCTACTTGCAACTCGTTCGACATGACCGCGAAATTCTGATACAGCGTTTGCGCCTTGGTAGCAGCTGCCACGTTCCTCCATGTCTCATTCGCTGCAGTAGTGACCGGTGGACCTCCATCATTGTCCGGAACAGACATCGGGAACCTGTCCTGTTGGTCACCCGACCACGTTCTGAATGCCAGGCCGATTTGCTTGAGGTTGCTGACGCATCCGATTCGGACGGCTTTTGCTTTTGCTTTGGCCAGCGCCGGCAGGAGAAGCCCCGCCAGAATGGCGATGATTGCGATAACGACCAGCAGCTCGATGAGAGTGAAGGCCGCCCATTTGGTTTTTTGTGTGTTCTTCATATTCTAATTCTATTTTTGTTTCTGTTGGTAAAAACAGGCGCGCACTTTCGATGAAACCGTCCGCGCTGTCAATACGTTTCAAAAAAACTTTAGCACTGCCAGTGCCACGACAGATTCCCTCGGAAATCCTCGAAAAGAAAAACGGGGTGCATGCCAAATAGTAAAATTCTCACGCAACTTGCGTGAGCCTCGCGCAAAACGGCCGCGCTCGACATCGGACGATGAGTTGCTAATCTGCGCGCATGGCCTTCGATTCGTTCCGAGATTTTCTTCAAACACTGGAGCGCGCAGGTGAGTTGAAAAGAATCTCTGCGCCCATAGCCACCGAGCTTGAAATCACCGAACTGGCCGACCGCGAAATGAAATCGCCCGGCGGCGGCAAGGCATTGCTCATCGAGAAACCGACGGTGAACGGCCAGCCTTCACCCTTTCCTGTCGCGATCAACATGATGGGATCGCACAAGCGCATGGCCCTGAGCCTCGGCGCAAACTCCGTGGATGAAGCCGCAGCCGAACTCGGTTCGCTCATGAAAGCCAAGCCCCCGACTTCCCTCCGCGAGACGATGAAACTGCTCGGTCAGGCAATGGATTTGCGCCACGCCAAGCCAAAGCTCGTGAAAGATGGTCCGTGCAAAGAAGTGATCCACAAATTCGATGCCCCGCCTACTCACACCGCACCGTGGCCGAAGGCGGCAGATATTTTGGGGAGCGCACGCGCCCCGCGTGCAGTTTCCAGTGCCCCCGCTGGAAACACTTCGGCGAATGTCGTTGCCGAGGCGTCAACGACCACACGCGAGGCGCGTGTGCTCCCCACGCTTCTCGATCTCCCGGTGCTGCGCTGCTGGCCGCTCGACGGCGGACGCTTCATTACGCTGCCCTGCGTCGTCACCAAAGACCCTGATACCGGCGAGCGCAACGTCGGCATGTATCGCATCCAGATTTACGACGACCGCACCACCGGCATGCACTGGCAGC
>CAYMCQ010000117.1:0-8473 GCA_964389025.1 uncultured Verrucomicrobiota bacterium | reverse complement strand
CGAGGGCCGAGCCGTCAGTAATAAATGAAAGCGCAGGGATTAAATCAGCGTTTCCTTGGACGAGAACACGAGCCAATCCAAACATCGCTGTTACTACTTTTGATATTACTGTGCCGGGTGACGCTGCGGCAGGTCTTTGCAACCCGTTGAAAGAGTGGTGCCCCGGCCAGGACTCGAACCTGGGACCAATTGATTAAGAGTCAACTGCTCTACCAACTGAGCTACCGAGGCAACCGGAGAATGAAAAATTGGGGCAGGAAAAATTTTTGTCAAGGCTGCGCTGGGTGCCGAACCGCTTCCAACCGAATTCGTCGCCGTTACTTTTAAGCCGACTTTTTTACAGAGGCGCCGGGGGCGTTTTCGCTTTCAGCAGACTTTGTTTCTTGGACTCCTGCTCAAGCTGATGGTGATGCAGTTGCGATTGCGCGGCGCTTTTTAAATGGTGCTGCGCCGTCTTGGCATTGTTTTGCTGTTGATGATGACGCTGGCTGGCCCGCGCCTGTTGTGCGTGATGCTTATGCGCGGCGTTTGCATTATTGGAAAAAGCGCCGCCTGCGTGAAGGTTTGCACCGCCAAGTAACAACGAAGTAGCCGCAATAAAATCAAGGCTAAAAACGTTCACAAACAAGACTCGCAAATTCTACGGAAGCCGCAGGGTGAAACACCGCGAACTTTCCTAGCACTGCCTTTGAAATCCGTCACTCAGGCTGGTCGGCACCGGTGGTCGGAGAGATGAAGTAGATGGTGTGATCCGTCGTGGTGTAAATGGTGGTTTTCGGCGTGAGCGTTTCGTATTTGAATGGCGGCTCTGGTTGGGTGTTAGGGCTAACCAAACCTGTCACAGGATCGTATTGTTCTCCTTCATTGACCAGCTTGGTAGTGATACTCCCATCCGGGGCGACGATGGCCAACACGATAGAACCAGACCACACGCTGAGAATTCCCGACGCGCTGATGCTGAAAACCGTGCCGCGAATGCCGGCGACGCCATTCGGGATTTTGACTTCGTATTTGGAAGCGCCCGTAAGTTTCTTCACCGAACCTTCAATTCTGCCTGTGCGCAAATCCAGTTCAGTTTCTTTGACAACATCGGCACCAGTTCTTGTGATCAACAACTTGTCAATCGCCAGAAGAGTGTTCTCTCTCATGCGAACGGCATCCTGCTGAGCCGCGCCCTTGGATGAGCCTGACTTGAGCTTAAGTGTGCCAGTGGCGGCGCGCAGCGCACCGCCTGTTTCGCCAAGAATGATGTCCACGGAAGAATGTGAAGCAGTCTGGATCAGCGTGCCCGGTTTGAGCACGTCACCAACATGAAGCGCCTGCCAGACGTTGTTGCCCGTGGAGTATCTCGCGGCGCCTTTGATATCAATCACCTTGGCCGAGCCTTGTCCGGAAGTGGCGGCTGAAAGCGAGGACGCGAGCGCGAAAACGGAGAGCGCAAGTCCGCAGGCGAGAAGTTTGCTGGCAATGTTTTGCATTCTTTTCATAAGGCTCCTGTCTTAAACGAACAATCTTGTGGTCAGTTTACTATTCCAACTCGTTGTGTCAACGGAATATTGCTCAACGCCCGAATTCCATCAATCATGGGGATTGGGGCTAAAAGACGGCTTTTTCTCTTCTTCCGCTGTTTCGGCGAGCCTTCGATTGACAATTTCAAGGTATGATTCGGCGATGGGGTTTTCAATCCATTGTAATCGTTGCGACCGCTCAAAATAGGAGCGTGCCGCCGCCAGATTGCCTGCCTCGACGTAATGCCTGCCAATGTAGGCCATTGTGAAATAGCCGTTCGGATCTAGTGCTTCGGCGTGCTGGAAATATTTTGGTGACTCCTTTTGGCGATCCAGCAAGTCCAGGCACACGCCGTGAAAAAGGTAATTGTATCCATCATGCGGATTCAATTTCATGCCGCGCGCATACCATTCCATCGCCTGCCGCGCCAAATTTTCGTAACCAAGATTCCCTTCCAATGCTTCCTTGCGTAACTCTTCGCCGATCCGGAAAGTGGTTTCAAAATTTTTCGGTTCCGCCTGAAAAGCTTTTTTCAACGCGGCCATTCTCGCGTCTGAAAAAAGCAGTTCGCGGTCGGCGCGAGCCAGCCAGAGATTTTCATTCGCCTGACGCACAACCTGACTGCCAAGATACGAAACGCCCGCGAGCAGGCAAATCCCGGCGACCCATTTCAACGAAGCCGCAGTCGCCCAATACCGTTCCGTCGCGAACCGCAAATGCGCCGTCAAAATCGCCATCAGCGTGATGGCCAGAATCGCGTTTGCCGGGATGTGCATGTTGAAATCCACCGCCGAGTGCAAAAAAATCGCAAGCAGTCCCACGGACGCGCCCAGCAGCGCGGCGAATTTGTTGCTCCGGTTTTTTCCGGAGCCGCTCGTGGCATTCCGCACGACGTTCCAAGTTTTTGTGACGCTCAAAAACAACAAGGCCAGCGCGCCAGCCACAAGCGCCCCGCCTGCGATTCCCCAGTCCGCCAGCGTGTTGAGAAAATCATTGTGCGCGTGTCCCGGGCGCAACTGGATGTTTTCAGGCCGGTATTCGCGGAAGCGGTGATCGAACTGCCCCGGCCCGACGCCGAACCAAAAATTGTCCCGCCACATCTTGATTGTAGGACGCCACAACTCGAAGCGCGCGTCTCCGATGTAGCCTTTCTCGGTGAATATTTTTCCGGTCTGGTCGCGCACATAGCCGGCTTTTGGGATGAACAACAGCGCCACGGAAACTAAAACCACGAGCAGCAGGGCGGATTGAATCCGATACCCGCGCCGCGTGAGCAGCAGCAGGAAAAAAATCACCAGCGCGATGGCCGTCGAAATCCACCCTCCGCGCGACACGGTCACGGCAATGCCGGCCAGAATCACGAGCGCCGCGTAGCCGATAAAAATTTTTGCGACGTGTCCGTGCCGCCCGGCGAGCAAAAGCGCCAGAGCGACCGGCAACAGCATTTCCAAAAATCCCGCCAGATGGTTCGGGCAAATATACGTTCCCATCCCGCGGCCTTGATACGGCGAGATGAAATTCCAGACGTGGTTCGACTTCGTCGCGAACTGAAAAATCGCGTAGCAAGAAATTCCCATCGCCAGAAAAACCAGGGGCAGCGTGATGATTTGCGCGCGGTTTTGCCCGTGAAAGTTGTTGACGATGACGAAAAACAACAGCGCATAAACCAAAACGCGAATCAACTCCTGCCGCGCCACGTATTCGATGTCCGAGGTGAGGTAGCGCACGATGGCATAGATCACGAACGCAACCACAGCCCAACAGATCGGTGGCCTGAGAATTTTCAGGTTTGGGTTCAGCCACAGCCTGATTCCCCAAAGCGCCGCCGCGAGGATGGCGAGTGACTCAATGATCAGAAATTCCGTCGCGCGGACTGCGCCCAGCGCGAGCGGGCCAAAAACCAAAATCGCCAGCACCGCCGCCAGAATTCCGCGCTCACACCAGCGATCCAAAGTTTCGCGGTTCATTTGTGGGAACAGCTAGAACAAACTGTAGATGAACGGCGCCAGCGCTGACCCTTTCGCGAACACCAGCACCACGCCCAGGAGCAATAGGAAAACCACGATCGGCGCGAGCCACCATTTTTTGCGCTCGCGCAGGAAATCCAAAAATTCTTTTACGATAGACAGTTTGTTCACGGTGAAATCACTTTAACGGCGGCTTCTGTCAATCTGCGCGCGATCAGCTCATTGCCGCGCGCGTTAAAATGCACGGGGTCGGCGTCGAGGTAAAGCGCATTTCCCTCCGGCCGCACGTCGGCGGCAACATCCACGAGCGGCACGCCAAGTTTTTCCGAGATAGCGCGCTTCGCCCTCAAGACGGATGCCGGCGTGGACGATTCCAACTCGCCCGCTTGCGGCAGATAAAGCAGCACCGGCTTGACGCCATTCGTCAGCGCCACTTCGCATATTTGTTCAATCGCGTCGCGAAACAGCGCGTCGGGATCACTCTGCTGCTGCTCCTTGAACAGCGCGTCCTGCTTCGGGTCAACGGGGATGAATTTCGTCCGCTGCCGTTCGTAAACGGCCCTCAACTTGACCTCGACCACGTAATGATAGATCGCGAACCGCCTCAGAAAATTTTTCAACCGCACGCGCGACATGAATTTTTTCACGAACTCCGGGCTGTTCTTTTCCGAGAACTGCGTCCATAGGTTCGCATCTCCGATGATGACTGCGTCCGGTTTGTATTTCAGCGCCGTGTCGCGCAAATAGACCAGCATCTGCGGATACGACCACGCGTTGACGCCCGCGTTGATGACCTCGATTTTTTTGCCGGTCTTTTCCGAAAGCATTTTCCCAAGCAGCGCCGAGTAGGTCTCAGGCTCGTCCAGTCCCCAGCCAAAAGTCCGCGAGTCGCCCAGCGAAACAATCCGGATGGTGTCCGGCGGTTTTTCCGCCTGAAATTCCGCGCCGCGAGTGCCGTGCGAATTGATGTGAACCGCCTTGTGGCCGATCTTCGTGTAGCAGTCCTGGTTCGGCTTCAGTTTCCAATAGAGCGCGGCGTCCGGCTCGTAGATCTCCAGATTGCCGTAGCCGCACAATCGCAGCGTCACCTCAAAGACCGCGAAGCAAAGAAAGAAAGTGACCGCTGACAACGCGAGGTTTTGCAGCCATCGTTTCCATCGCGGCTTGAGGATTTTCGTGTCAGAATTGCCGCTCATAATCAGCCGGTGATTTTGACTTTCGCTCGCGCGGCAGCCAGTAGCTCGTCGCGCGACGATTGAGTTTAAGCGATAAAAAATCTTTTCCCACACACCGCGCCGCCAGACCGATCGGCGTGACGACGAGAAAATAAAACAGCGTCAGCAACAGCGTTGAAACAACCACGCCGAGCAGAATCGCGAGCGTCATCCAGGCGATGTAAATGAACTTGAGCACCCTCGGAAAAATCAGGCCGCACAGCATCAGCAGCGCGCCCGGCGCGAGGAAAAACGGGAAGTGCGCCTTGCCGCGAAGCAAGAAGAAGACGCCCAGCGCGGCAAAAACTCCGCCGACCAGCAGGCCGAAGTTTCGCAGTTCGCGCGCGCCGGTCTTGAGGTTTTTGATTTCGTCGCGGATCATTTTTTCAATCCAGTTCAAATTCCTTCAGCCAGTCAATGTCCTTGTCGAGCGGCTTCTGGTCTTTTTTCTCCAGCAGAAAATTTCCGAGCAGCAGGTAGTCC
Source organism: uncultured Verrucomicrobiota bacterium (assembly GCA_964389025.1). Lineage (GTDB taxonomy): Bacteria > Verrucomicrobiota > Verrucomicrobiia > Limisphaerales > CAYMCQ01 > CAYMCQ01. The sequence continues at coordinate 3,300 of CAYMCQ010000117.1, read as the reverse complement.
ATGTTCGTGCGCATGAAACAGGTGTAGGCATGTTCTGGCGCGCAAACGACCGGCTCGCCGCGCACGTTGAATGACGTGTTGATGATGGCCGGGCAGCCGTATTTCTCGTCGAACTTTTTGATGGTGCGATAAAACAGCGGTGCGTCGTCCTCGGTAACAGTCTGCACGCGCGCGGAAAAGTCAACGTGCGTCACGGCCGGAATCGTCGAGCGGATGGCCAGCAACCGCTCCAGACCAAAAAGCTTTTCTGCGTTCGCAGGCTCGCGGCGTTTCGATTTTGCGACCGGCGCGACCAGCAGCATGTAGGGACTTTCGCCGTCGAGTTCGAAATACTCCGAGACGCGCTCGCGCAAAACTGACGGCGCGAACGGACGAAAACTTTCCCGGAATTTGATCTTGAGATTCATCGTCTCCTGCATCTTCGGCGATTGCGCGTCGCCGATGATGGAGCGGGCGCCGAGCGCGCGCGGGCCAAATTCCATCCGTCCCTGAAACCAACCGATGACTTTTTCCGCATGGATCAAATCCGCGATGCGCTCCGGGATTTCGTCGTCGGATAGTTCGGTGAAGGGGATACTGTTCCCCGCCAGAAATTTTCTGATGTCGTCGCGGTTGAATATCGGGCCGAGATACGAACCGCGCTGCGAATCTTTTTTCCCATCAGCCGTGCGCGCATTGCCGAGATGCTGATGCCACGCCAGCAACGCCGCGCCCAGCGCGCCGCCCGCATCGCCCGCCGCGGGCTGGATCCAGATGTTCTCGAAAATTCCCTCGCGCAAAATGCGTCCGTTCGCCACGCAATTCAACGCCACGCCGCCGGCGAGACAAAGATTTTTCATCCCGGTTTCCTTGCAGACGTGCCGCGCCATCCGGAACATGATCTCCTCCGTGACTTCCTGAACCGAGCGCGCGAGGTCCATGTCGTTTTGCGTCAGCTTCGATTCCGGTCTGCGCGGCGGACGGCCAAAAAGTCTGTCGAAGCGCGCGTTGGTCATCGTCAGTCCCGCGCCGTAGTTGAAATAGTTCATGTTCAACCGGAACGAGCCGTCGTCCTTCAAATCCAGCAGTTCGCGCAAAATCACGTCCACGAATTTCGGTTCGCCGTAGGGCGCAAGACCCATGAGTTTGTATTCGCCGGAATTGACTTTGAAGCCGGTGAAATAAGTGAAGGCCGAGTAAAGCAGCCCGAGCGAGTGCGGGAAATGCAGTTCGCCCAGCATCTCGATCTGGTTGCCGCGCCCGATGCCGAAGCTCGTCGTCGTCCACTCGCCGACGCCGTCCACCGTCAGGATCGCCGCCTCCGGATACGGCGACGGAAAAAATGCCGAGGCCGCGTGCGACTCGTGATGCTCCGGGAAAATGATTTTACAATCGCAGCCGAGTTCCTTGTGGATCAAATCCTTCATCCAAATCCGCTCGCGGATCCAAAGCGGAATGGCCTTCAAAAACGAGCGCAGGCCGACAGGCGCGTAAGCCAGATAGCTGTGAAGGATGCGGTCAAATTTCAGGAACGGCTTCTCGTAAAACGCGACGAGGTCGAGGTCTTTGACGGCGATGCCTCCTTCGCGCAGGCAATACTCGACTGCACATTTTGGAAACGCCGGATCGTGTTTTCTTCGCGTGAACCGTTCCTCCTGTGCCGCCGCGACAATTTTCCCGTCTTGGACGAGACTAGCCGCGCTGTCGTGATAAAATGCCGAGATGCCGAGGATGTTTGTCACATGGCAGGAAAAATCTCAGCTCAAGAACTCGCGGGGGTCAGTGATTTTGCCCGTGAGCGCGCTGGCGGCCACGGTCATCGGCGACGCGAGGAAGACTTGTGATTCTTTGTGGCCCATGCGTCCGGGAAAATTCCGGTTCGTGGCGCTGATGCACTTCATCGGAGTGTTCATGCGGCCAAAAGTGTCCACCGGCCCGCCGAGACACGCGGCGCAACCGGCGTTCTCCGTCATCTGCACGCCTGCGTCCACGAGGATTTGCCAGACGGTTTTGTTGCCCCACTTTTCGGTTTGCAGATCGTTGACGATTTCGGGCGTGGCTGGAACGCCGAACGTGTCAATCGCCACGCGTTTGCCTTGAAGCACGCGGGCGAATTCCAGAAAGTCGCTCGTCTTGCCGCCGGTGCAGGAGCCGATGTAGGCGCGATCCAGTTTGATGCCGCCCAATTCCTTTGCGAGTTTTCGCTGACCGGGATCAGGATGGCACGCAACCGTCGGTTCGAGTTTCGATAAATCCACCGTCAGTTCGTAAACAAATTTTTCATCCTTGTCGCGCGAGACCGGTTCGTAAGTTGACTTCGTTCCGTTGCGCTTCGTTCGTTCATCAACGTAAGCCTTCGTCTTGTCGTCGAATTCGAAAATTCCATTCTTGCCACCGGCTTCGATCGCCATGTTCGCAATCGTCATCCGGTCATCAATCGAAAGATTCGGAACGCCCGGGCCGTCGAATTGCATCGCGCGATAGGTCGCGCCGTCAAAACCGATTTCGCCGATGCAATGCAGGATGATGTCCTTCGCCATCACGCCGCGCTGCAATTTTCCTTCGAGCCGGAAGTGCATCGTCTCGGGAACTTTGATGAGCAACTTGCCCGTGCCCATCACGAAACCCGCGTCCGTGTTGCCGATGCCCGTGGCAAATTCATTGAACGCCCCCGCCATGCAAGTGTGCGAGTCTGTGCCGAACAAAATTTCTCCGGGTCGCGTGTGGCCTTTTGCCGGCAGCGCCGTGTGGCAAACGCCCGCGTAATTCTTGCCGTATTGTCGGTTCAACAATCCTTTCGATGGATCGAAAACCCAATGGCCGTTCGGATCATCAATCACGTCGTAAAAATAAGGAAGCCCTTGCTCCTTCACGAAATCGCGCAGGATGTCCACGTTGCGGTTCGACTTCGAGTCCGCCGTGAAAATGTAGTGGTCGGGGATGATGACGACTTTGTTTTTGTCCCAAACTTTCGCGTCCTTGCCGAACTCGCGCTTGAACACGCCGATCGTTCCCGGCCCGCAAACATCGTGCGTCATCAAAACATCCGCCTTCACCCAGATGTTGTCGCCAGCTTCGACTTTTGGTTTGCCGGCGGCGCGGGCGAGAATTTTTTCAGTCAATGTCATAAAGCTGAATCAGACTAATTAACTCGCGCGGGAACTTCAACTGCACAAACTGAATGAGTGCTACTGCTTGATGGAAACACGGAATTGTGATTTGATAACGATCAATGCTTCAGGCCCCGCGTATGAAAGTGCGACCCTTAAGGAGACGCTGAATAAAGCCCAATTTTCAAATTTCAATGTTTGCTGACGGAAG
>CAYMCQ010000116.1:0-8631 GCA_964389025.1 uncultured Verrucomicrobiota bacterium | reverse complement strand
GATCGCCATCCTCGTCGAGCAGATGCGCCGTGAAGGCCACGAGGTTTTGGTGTCTCGGCCTGAAGTCATTTATCGCAAGGACGAAAAAGGGAATTTGCTGGAGCCGATTGAAAAATTATTCGTTGAAATTCCGAAGGACGCGATGGGCACGATCATGGAAAATCTTTCCAACCGCAAAGCCGAGATCACGAACATGGATCATCACGGCGAACAGGTGACCATCGAGGCGCTCATTCCGATGCGCGGTTTGATTGGTTTCGAGACCGACCTCGTCAACACCACGCGCGGCCTCGGCGTGATGAGCCATCTCTTTCACGAATACGGCCCTGACCGCGGCGAGATTGCTGCGCGCAAAAACGGTTCGCTCGTCAGCATGGAAAGCGGCGAAGCCATGGCCTACGCGCTGAACATGGTTCAGGAACGCGGGCGCCTCATGGTCGAGCCGGGCGACCAGATTTACGCCGGCATGATCGTCGGCGAGAACGCCCGCGAAAACGACATCCCCGTCAACCCTTGCAAAGCCAAACGCCTGACCAACATGCGCTCGCAAGGCGACGGCAAAGGAATCCAACTTGCCGCGCCCTTCAAGATGTCGCTCGAACGCGCCCTTGAATACATCGGCTCCGATGAATACGTGGAAGCGACGCCAAAGAATCTACGATTGCGGAAAAAAATCCTCGACGAAACCAAGCGCAAACGCGCGGCACAGACAAGGGCGGTGAAAGTGGTGGCGGCTTAAACTGACGAATCGCCGCGCTACAGTTCCTACTTTCACAGCGTAAGGGACTCGCGAATGATTTCGTCCAGTTCGGCCTTGGAGTCGCCGCTGCCGAAGGTGAAGGTGCTGGTGAGATGTTTCCAATCGTCCAGCGACAGGCCGTAAAGTTCGCGGGCGATGAAGATTTCCAGCGCGGCGCGTTCCTTCACGTCGTGCGGGTCTTTCAAAAGCTTCGCGGCAAAATCGGCGAGTTTCTTTTTCTGCGCTGTGGAAAGTTCCGGCACGGGCAGTTCGTAAATGTAGAACATGTTCACCGTCGCCGACATTTTGCTGCGGATGTAATAATTCAACGTCAATGAATCCAGCAGGCAAAGAACCGACCGCGCATCTTCGGCGGATACCGGCTCTTGAGACAGCTTTCCGGTCTTGGTCAATTGGTAGTTGGCCGGTATCAAATAGCTCACGGTGTCAGAGAAATAAACTCCAGCCGGAAGCAGAGTCGCAATAATTGTCCGTTCGTTGGTTGAACTTCCAACGCGCCGGAAAACTACTCGCTCAAAGTCGCAATCAAGCTGGAACTTTTTCGCCTTCCAAAGTTCGGCCAAAAATTCTTCAAACTCGTCTTTCTTCGTCGGAACTTTTTTGCCTTCGATTTTTTTCGCTTCGCTTTCGCGGATGAACTGGCCGAGGCGGTAAAGTTCCTTGCGGAGTAGTTCGGGACGCACCGCCTTGTCTTCGGCATGAAATACCCGCGCGGCATAATCGCCGTCGAACTGGTGAATCATTTTGCCTTCGTAAATCACGGACTCGCCCTTGTGCAATTTGCGCGCCGGGTCTTTGAGATAAAACTCCACGTCATCCGCCGGATGCAGTTCGCGGCGGAACTGATAGCCGAGGTCGCCAAGCAATTTGTGTTCGCCACGAATTCTGCCAGCCACGGCGTAATCTTCCGGCGAGCGGAATTCCATCACCGAAAGCATTAGCGGCGAGAAGCGTCGCAACATTTCGATGCTGTAACGAATCGGCGGAGCGAAGGCATCTTTCGGGTTGTGAAGATAAAACCGTGCGTCAAAAGCATGGTCTTTGGGCGTGGCCGCGTCTTTGACAACTTTGAAGAAGCCAAATTTGAAACGGCTGTCCACGTCCGGGAAAATTTGCTTGGTCTTTTCCCGCCCGTTCTCAAGGACTTTGTAGCCGCGATTCTCAAACGAGGTCAGTTCATCCAGCCGGTGTTCGTTGGTGAACCATCGGCGGAGATCGGCACAGCCTTCGTCTGTCTGGATACTGGACGGCACGAGTAGGGAGAATTGTCCGCCCTGCCGGACGAGCGAAAGGTCGCGCTCGATGAAGAGCTTGAACAGATTCCAGTCGCCTGTGCCCTGCTTCTTAAAAGTTTTGGCGAAGTATTCTTTGTGGCGTTCGTAGTATCGTTCGTGCTCGCGCCAGCGGGAGGAGAAATCTTTGTTCGTTTTCAATTCCTCGACGAACCACTTGTCGAACGTCGGGCCATCCATGCCCAATTTGCTGAACTGCGGTTTGCCGCGATAAAAGTTGGCGGCGAATTCCTTGCGGATAGGCTTGAACCCTTCCCACGGCGGGTTGCCGATGACGCCGTCGAAGCCGGCGGTGATATTCGGAGGGGCAAGCTCCGCGCGCCCCATTCTTGTTTTCGAGTCAGGGTGTCGTGGAACTCCGCCCTCCGAAAACCAGCACGGCCAGAAGTGGAGCGCAAACGCGCCGGGTTCGCACGGAAGATTTTCGCCTTGGAATTGCTCGACAAAGTTTTTGCGCAATTGCCGGCGCAATGCGAGCGCTTCGTCGAGCGGGCGGTGATCCATCGGATTTTCGATGTAGCGCCGGCGCAACTCCGAAAGTTTTTTCAACTCGGCTTTATGATATTCGGCAAGCCAGGCAGTTTGTTTTTCGAGTTCCACGTCCACCAGCGAATCGGCGGTGATGAAATTCAATTCGAGGTTCGGCAGAATTTTGACAATGTCGCCCTTGAGTCCGCGGTAGTTGTAGTCGGCGGCGGAAAGTTTGACGGCTTCCTTCCAGATGTTGGTCTTGGCGACTTCGAGCGCACCAGCGTCCTTGTCCACGCCGTAAATGTGGCGAAGCAAAATCCGGGCGATGAGAACGCGGCGATCATCGAATGCGTGACGACGGCGGAAAGCGAGCGCGGCCTCGACGTTGGGCGGAAATTCGGCGAGATACATCTCACCGTTGTCGGGGCGCAACATTTTGTTCACCCAAACGCCGGCGGTGTCCACCCGCTGATATTGCCGCCAGAAAGCGCGCAGAACTTTGATGAGAAATCCGCTTGAACCGCAGGCCGTGTCAGCGACACGAATTTCCGCGAGTTGCGCCATGAGTTTGTCGGCACGCGCGAAATCGCACTTCTGACTGCCGATGGCGTCGCAAATTTCCGTCACCAGTGAGTCAGCCAAAGATTCGACAAGAGAATCAGCCATCGGCGCAGTAATCCCTGCGGGCGTGTAATAAATGCCCTCGTCCTTGCGATTGGCGGCAAGAAACATCTCGTAGCTCTTGCCGAAAATGTCCTCATCAATGCGGCGGTAGTTGTAGTTGACCACGCCCCGCCCCATGGCGGTGTTCCATGGATCGAGGCCGAGGATGAATTCGAGTTTCTTGCAGAAGCGCTCGTAGTTTTTCTCGTCTGGAACGAGCTTGTCCCAGATACGCTCGGCGAAGATTTCGGTATCGTAGTATTCGTCGAAGAAGTCTTCGAAGTTTGTAAGAAAATACCGGGTGACTTTTGCAGCGCCCTTGGCTTCCCAGCGGTCTTTTTGCAAGCCGAATTCGTTTTGAATGAAGCGATAGCCAACAAGCCCGAAGTCTTCGAGCGTCTTTGCGAAAATCAGTTTGTTGATGAGCAGGATGATATATTCAGCGGCGCGTTCCCTGGATTGCCAATGGATTTTATCGAACTCGCCAAACCAGTTTTTCAAGTCTTCAAAAAACTGTTGCTCCAATTCCGGTTTGTCCGCGGTGTCCTCAGAGCGCCGCAACGCATCGGTGATGCTCCGGCACTCGACGCATCGCGCCAGAAAATCCGCGAACGGAAGGGTGGCGAACGGCTTGTCGTCAAAAAAATAGTCGCGCGCGGAACAGAGCCAGACAGTGTGCAAATCCGTCAGCACAAGGTATTCGTGTTCAGAAAGATAATTTTTGATCTGCTCTTTGTGCTGTTCGGGCCTGGCCTCGTAACGCCGCAACGTGTCGGGCGAATCACGACGGAACAGCGATTTCAATTCAAACGGAATTGGACGCGCGTTCGGTTCATTGATGCGAAAATCCACCCAGCCGTCCCGCACGATGACCTGGCGGACGGGTTCAATTTTCAAGACTTCTTTGCAAAGAGCGGTGAAGAGATCTTCCGAAGCCGTTTCCGGTTTGGACCCTTCGCGCAGGGCCTGGATATATCTGGCCGCTGGTTGCCACGCCGGCAGCTTCTCGAGTTCTTGAGCCAGCGGAAGAAATTCCACACGTTCACGCGATGTCAATTCGCGCAAGACATCAAGAATTTCGGCAGTAGTCACTTCGTGTGAGTTTGCTGAAACAGCCCGGAGATGGCAACGGTTTCATCGCTGTGTGACGAAACTGTTGAAATGATTTCCCGCATTGCTACCATCGCCATGTGAATTCCATCAAACTTTTTTCCAGTCTCGCATCATTGATTGTTGCTGGACTTGTTCTCGTCGGTTGCCAGCACCCGAGCGCAACTGCATCCAAACAAACTCCGCCCGCGCCCGTCGCAAGTTCGACTTCAGTTTCCACGAACAAACCCCCGGCCAGACGCTTCACCTACACGCCGCGACCTTATCCCGTGGACGAACGCGGCTTTTCGCCCGTGGACAAGGCGCTCGCCGCCGCCTACGCACGCGAGGAGATGATCGCGGATGACGAGGAAGGCGCGCTCAATCCTTACGTGATGAAAGTCATCTCCGCTTATCCGCTCGATGGTTCCTACCAGTATCATTGCAGTTGGACGCCGCGCGAATACGACATCTACAACGGCGTCACGCAAGACCTTTGGTATAAAGGCATGGTGGTGGCCAAGGCGTATCCCGACGGATCGCGTTGCAGTTATTGCTGCGGCTTCACATTCGAGGTTTTTGTGCGCGCAATGAAGCTGCGCAACATCCAAAAAGGTCTTGAGCCGGACGACTTCAACGGCATGACGTTCAACGACCTCTTCAACGCGCTTCAATTCTGGTATATCGAGGGAAAAGGCGATTGCGAGCGGCGCGCGATTGAATCCTACGGCCTCGGCTACGGCATCAGCGTTGACAACCTCGAGAAGGTGCGCCCCGGAGATTTTCTCAGCTACGACACGACCGCGCCCGGCGGCCACTCGTGCATCTTCATCGAATGGCAGCGTGACGAGCAGAACAAAATCGTCGGGCTGAAATATTTTTCATCCAACCTTTCCGGCAGCAAAGGCGTGGGCTATGGGCAGGGAAAATTCAGCGACTCGAACGGCGGCAAAGGCATCATCCGCAAATCGCTCCGCCTCGCCCGCGTCGGCGCGATCAAAGACTACAAGCCGTTTGACCGCGCGACGATTCCACAGCGCAACGCCTACGCGCCGACGCAACCGGACAGGATTGTTTACGTGCCTGCGCCTGCAACAGAGGCTCCCGCGACACCGCTGAAATAACGCGGCATCGCAGCCTTTGGTCGGGCTTGGGAAAAATTGTAGCGCAGGCGTCCACGCCTGCGGGTTCAAGCGGCGTCCCGCCGCGTGATTCCAACAGCGCCGAATCCTCGCAGCGAGACGCTGCTCCAACTCGCAGCCGGGACGGCTGCGCTACTGCCACCGCGCCTGGTTCTGTCCTGTTGCCGATGCTTATGAATTTGGAAGTTGGAATTCGGAGGTTTTCCATTAGCTTCGCCGCCATGCGACCGCTTCGTTCCGTGGCGATTTATTTTGCGTTTGTGTTCGTTGGCGGCGCGTTGCTGGCTCCGTGGATTTATCAACTCGCGCAAGCCGCCGCTCCATGGTCTTCATGGCTGGAAAAGCTGGCGGACAATCCTTTTCATCGTTTCGTCAACCGCTCGTTCCTTGTGCTCGCGGTGCTCGGTCTCTGGCCGTTTCTTCGCAGCCTGCAAATCCGTGGCTGGCACGAAGTCGGGCTTTGCGCGCCAAACAATGAATGGCAGCGGCTCGCGACCGGGCTGGCGTTTGGATTCGGCTCGCTGGCGCTCATAGCGCTCATTGCGATTCTAGCGGGCGTCCGCGTGCCGAACTTGCATGACTCGCTGGCGAAGGAAGTTCTGAAGGCAGGCGGCGCGGCGATTGTCGTGGCTGCGTTGGAAGAACTTTTGTTTCGCGGCGTTTTGTTCGGCGCGCTTCGCAAGACTCACGGCTGGATCCTGGCGTTGATTGTCAGCAGCGCGTTTTATGCGCTCGTCCATTTTTTCTCGCGCAAGCCGCTGGAGCCGGAAACGGTCAACTGGCTTTCCGGCTTTTCAACTCTCGGCCAGATGCTGAACGGCTTTGCTGACTTTGCGCAACTGGTTCCCGGTTTCTTCACACTGTTTCTCGTCGGCGCAATTTTGGCGCTGGCGTTTCAACGGACTGGCAGCCTTTATTTTTCCATCGGCCTGCACGCGGGCTGGATTTTCTGGCTCAAGTCCTACGGGTTTCTGACCAAAGCCCCGGTGAAGGGCGAGTCGTGGTTTTGGGGGACGAGCAAATTGATCAACGGCTGGCTTGCGTTTTTAATTTTAATTGTGCTGCTCGGAATCTTTCTGCGCTGGCCGTCGTTGTTCGGACGCAAAGAAAATTTGCCGCGTGAAACTCATTGAATCCAAGTGAATGTGACTTATTGCGTGAACCATCCGACGTTCCGCAAGGTTTTGGACTGCGCCAGCGCCTCTGGCGCTTTGGGGACGGTGGTTGCGCGATCGAAAGCGCCAGAGGGCTGGCGCAGTCCAAGACGCTGTCGCGCTGATGAATGCCTTGACAAAAATTTGACGTGATCCATTTGCAGACAAGCTGGGCAAGCTGGTTGAACGCAGGGCTTGGATTTTTTTATCCTGAAGTCTGCCAGCTTTGCGGCGAGGAACGGGCGGGCTGCGCGGAAGGCTATGTCGGCTCGAAGTGCTGGCAACGCGTCCGCTTCATCCGCCCGCCATTTTGCGACCGTTGCGGGCTGCCGTTCGAGGGCGACATCACGACGAGGTTCGAGTGCGCGAATTGCCGCGAGATGGAGTTGCATTTTCGCTTCGCGCGCTCGGCGGTTGTCGCCAAAGGGCCGGTGCTCGACGTGATTCATCGCTACAAATACAATCAGGCGCTGTGGTTCGAGCCGTTTCTGGCGGACTTGCTGATCCGCGAAGCTGTGCCCGAATTGAAAAAAGAAAAATGGGACATGATTGTGCCCGTTCCGTTGCACGGCGCGAAGGAACGCGAACGCGAATTCAATCAGGCCGGGCGGATCGCGTTGCGTTTGAGCCGGACGCTGAAAGTTCCTTTGAACGAAAAACTTTTGAAGCGCATCCAACCGACGGCGACTCAAACTCTTTTGAGCAAACAACAGCGCGCGGAAAATGTCCGCCGCGCGTTTGCGTTGCGGAACGGCACGCGGTTGATCGGTGAAAAAATCATTTTGGTGGATGACGTTTTCACGACCGGTGCGACGACAAGCGCCTGCGCGAGAATCCTGAAAGCCGCCGGAGCGGGCGAAGTTTGTGTCTGGACAGTAGCGCGCGGATTGTAGAGACTGCGCGCGATGAAGGTGGGCAGAGCATTGTCAGCGCGGAAAATTGCGGTCGTTGCAATGAATTATGCAAACTCAAACGCACACTCAACCTTTTAGCCTCCAAATGGCCACAACTTCGTTCACAAAAAAAACGCTCGGCCTTGAAACGAGCGAACCGGCGGTCACACCGCCGCCAGCTGGCCGGGAAACCACGTTCATCAAAAAGAGAATTGGCGCCGGCAAATCCAAGAAGCGCGACATCCCCGAAGGTCTTTGGACGAAATGTCCTGAATGCGAGACGATGATCTTCGACAAGGAACTGGACGAGAACCAGAAAGTCTGCACCAAGTGCCAGCACCATTTTCCCATCGGCGCGCGCGAACGCATCCATTCGCTCGTTGAAACCTGCTCGTTCGAGGAGATGGACGCGGACATGACGAGCGTTGACCCGCTGAAGTTTGTTGACAAAAAATCCTACGTCTCGCGGCTTCTGGAAAATCAAAAGGCGACCACCATGAAAGAAGGCGTGCTGACCGGCCTGTGCAAGATCGGCAGCCATCGTGCGGCGCTCGGCGTGATGGATTTCAGTTTCATCGCCGCGTCGCTCGGATCCGTTGTCGGCGAAAAACTCACGCGGCTCATTGAGCGCGCCACGGAAAAGGAATTGCCCGTCATCATCATTTCCACCAGCGGCGGCGCGCGGATGCAGGAAGGGATGTTCAGCCTCATGCAGATGGCCAAGACTTGCGCGGCGCTGGCGTATCACGCGAAGGCGAAGCTGCCCTATATCAGCGTGCTGACGAATCCCGATTACGCCGGCGTCATGGCCAGTTATGCGAGCGTGGGCGACCTCATCATCGCCGAGCCGCGCGCGCTCATCGGTTTTGCCGGGCCGCGCGTGATCAAAGACACGACACAGGCGGAATTGCCGGAAGGTTTTCAGACGGCGGAATTTCTTCTCGAACACGGATTGATTGACGCCATCGTGCCGCGCAAGGAAATGAAGGAGCAACTCGTCAAATATCTGGACTTCATGAGCGGGGAAACCGCGCAGCAGGCGAAGGCTTCCTGAGAGCGGTTCAAGTCAAAGCGTGGCCACTTGAACAGAGCAAACCTCTCCCTCACCCTGACCCTCTCCCGCTGGGAGCAACGGTATTTAGTTTTGGAGTTCAAAGGTGGGATTTT
>CAYMCQ010000115.1:0-8898 GCA_964389025.1 uncultured Verrucomicrobiota bacterium | reverse complement strand
GCCTTCGAGCAAGTGCCGCTCAATGAGTTGTTTGCAAAAAACTCACCCTCGCAAAATGCCGCTGAAGCCCAAAACAACCAGACCTTGTCCGATTTTTAACTGGACACTACTGAGTTACACGAGTCCCTCCGCTGACGTGGTGAAGGATGCGGAGAAGGCGGCGGTGCTGGTGTTGGTTTACTGAAGACTGCCGACAGGATTAACAGGATGGACAGGATTTTTCATCCTGCAAATCCTGTTGATCCTGTCAAAGAAGCGGTGGCGCTGGTGTTGGTTTATTGAGTGACTATTCCCGGAGTTGACCCTGACAGCCGGTTGGCGTTCAATCCCATCATGAAAACGCATCGCCGGGATTTTCTGAAGGCTGCCGGGCTGACTTTGGGTGCGGCCGGCATTTTCGGAGGCCGGACATTCGCCGCCGAAACTCCCAAACAACCGAGCTTCATCAGTCGTCCTCCAAAAATGAAGCTTGGCATCGTTACATACAACATCGCCAAGGACTGGGATGTTCCCACCATCATCAAGAACTGCTCGGAGACGAAGTTTCAAGGCGTCGAACTCCGCACGACGCACGCGCATGGGGTTGAAGTGACGCTGAGCAAGCAACAGCGCGAAGACGTGAAGAAACAGTTCCGTGATTCACCCGTCGAGTTGATGGGTCTGGGCAGCGCGTTTGATTATCACACGCCGGACCAGGCGAAATTGCGCGCGGACATCGCTGCCACGAAGGAATACATCCTCCTCGCTCACGATGTCGGCGCCCCGGGAGTGAAGGTTCGTCCAAACGGTTTGCCCAAGGAAGTGCCGAAAGAGAAAACGCTCGAACAAATCGGCAAATCACTGCGCGAAATCGGGGAGTTCGCCGCCGGCCACGGCGTGCAGATTCGTCTGGAAGTTCACGGCAAGGAAACGTCACTGGTGCCGAACGCCAAAACCATCATGGACGTGGCGGATCACAAAAACGTCGGCATCTGCTGGAACTCGAATCAAGCCGATCTCGACGGCGAGGGTTTCGATCACAACTTCAATCTCCTCAAGAACAAGATTTTCACCGTCCACATGCGTGACCTGTATCTGGACGAATATCCTTTCCGCAAATTGCTGGCAGGTTTGAACGAGTCCGGCTTCACTGGTTATTGCCTCGCTGAGATTCCGGAGAGCAAAGACCCGGTGCGCGTGCTGAGATATTTCCGCTCGCTCTGGCTGGCTTATCAGGATTTACTCTGACGAGCCAAACAAAACCAAGCCTCCATTATGAAACGACGACAGTTCATCCAATCACTCGCAGTCGCTGGCACTGGCCTGCTTCTCCCACGCACGCCGATCTTTGGCGCGGATGCGCCGGGCAATAAATTGAACATCGCCTTGCTCGGCACCTGGGGCCGCGGTGAAGCGCACTTCAGCGCGATCTCCAGCGAAAACGTCGTTGCGCTGTGCGACGTGAACGAAGATCACCTCGCGTTCGGCGCGAAGAAGTTTCCGGGCGCGAAGACCTACGTGGACTGGCGAAAGTGCCTCGAGCAAAAAGACGTTCAGGCGGTCGTCTGCTGCACAGCGGATCACACGCACGCGTTCGTGGCGAACTGGGCGATGAATCGCGGGCTGCACGTCTATTGTGAAAAGCCGCTGGCCAACACGGTGGAAGAAGCCCGCGTGGTGCGCGCGAACTATTTGAAAAATAAAACGAAGCTCGCCACGCAGTGCGGCACACAGCGGCACGCGATAGAAAACTTCAACCGCGTGCGCGAGTTGATTCGCGACGGCGCGATTGGCGAGTTGCAGGAAGTGTCCGCGTGGGGTAATCGGCAACTGCCCAAGCCCGGCTATCTTCCCGCCGCCGGCGAACCGCCGGCGAATTTCCACTACGATTTGTGGCTCGGGCCTTCGCCATTTCATCCTTACAACCCGGATTATTTCTCCGGCAAGTCCGGCATGAATTGTCTTCAGTGGAACATGTATTGGGATTTCGGCAGCGGCCAGGTCGGCGACATGGGCAGCCACACGATGGACCTCGCGTGGAACGCAATTGACGCCAAGCTCCCCACGTCCGCTGAGGGCAAGGGCGATCCTTTCAACCCCGATGTCACTCCCGTGGCGCTCACCACACATTTCGAACATCCCGCCAACGACTGGCGTCCCGGCATCCGCGTTTCGTGGTATCAGGGTGGCGACATGCCGGCTTCTCCCGCGCCGTTTGTGGATCTGAAGAAGATCGGTCACGGCGTGATGTTCGATGGCACGAAAGGAACGCTCGTCGCAGATTTCAACACGCGCATGTTGCTGCCCGCCCGCGACAAGGCGGACATGACTTATTACAAGCCGCGCAGCGCGGACAAATTGATCCCGCCGCTCGGTGATTTTCAAAAGGAATGGATCAACGCCTGCAAGGGCAGCCTCAAGACCTCGTGCGATTTCGATTACAGCAGCCACCTCATCGAACAAATGTTGCTGGGACTGGTGGCCTATCGCGTCGGCAAAAAAATTTCCTACGACGGCGCCGCAGGCCGCGTCACGGATAATGCCGAAGCGAACGAGCTGTTGCGTCGCACCTATCGCGCGGGCTGGACGCTCAACGGCTGAGGTTGGCCGGCAGATTCATCCAAGCGGCCCGTCGAAGTAAAGCTATCGTCCGGCCTTGTTCCCCCGAAAGCTTTCGGGGTTCGGGATTAGTCTCATTTGACTTAGCCTTGGCGGGATAAACACTTGCGCGCGACTCGCTGAGACCGCTTGCGGCACGACCGGCGGCGCGAAAAACCTTGATTTGATCCGTGGCAGCTTCGCATAATTAGGCATGACACTCCCCGACTTTAGTGAGCCGACGTTGTTGGTTCGTTCTGCGAACCGGCGGCGACTCTTGCGAACGGCGTGCTTGGTTCTCGGCCTCGCGCTGGTGGCGGTTGTTTCCCCGAAAGCGTCCGCAAAGGTGAGTTACTACCGTGAGGTTCGGCCGATCTTCCAGGCCAACTGCCAGGGCTGCCACCAGCCTGCGAAGTCCAAGGGCGGATACGTGATGACGGATTTCAAAAAGTTGCTCGCTGGTGGCGAGTCCGAGGGCGCGGCGGTTGTCCCGAAGCAGCCGGAGCAAAGTGCCATCCTCAAAATGGTCACGCCGCAGGATGGCGAGGTGCGTATGCCGAAGGGCAAAGCGCCGTTGGTCGAAACCGAAGTGGCGCTGATCCGCTCATGGATCGAGCAGGGCGCGGAGGACGATACGCCGGCAGATGCGAAGCGGCATTATGATGCTCAGCATCCACCGGTTTATTCGCGGCCGCCGGTCATCACGTCGCTGGATTTTTCGCCGGACGGAAAACTTCTGGCGGTGGCGGGTTTTCATGAAGTGCTCCTCTACGATTGGTCCAAAGTCTCTAGTCTAAAGTCTAACGCCGCTTCGGACCTTAGACTTCGGACTTTAGACTCCAGACTGATTGGGCTTTCGGAACGGATTCAATCTTTGCGCTTCTCGCCTGATGGCCAGTGGCTCGCGGTCGCCGGTGGCGACCCGGCGCGTCAGGGCGAAATCCAGGTTTGGGATGTTGCGAAGCGCACGCTCAAGACTTCGGTGCCTGTCAGCTACGACACGCTTTATGGTGTGAGTTGGTCGCCTGACAGCAAGCTGATCGCGTTCGGCTGCGCGGACAACACGGTGCGCGCCATCGAGGCGAGCTCCGGCAAGCAGGTCCTGCAGATGGGCTCGCACACCGACTGGGCGATGAGCACGACGTTCTCGGTGAAGGGCGATCACATCATCTCCGGCGGCCGGGACATGAGCGTGAAGCTGACGGAAGTCGCGCAGCAACGGTTCGTGGACAACGTGACCTCCATCACGCCCGGGGCGCTCAAGGGCGGCGTCATGGCGGTGGCGACGCACCCGGAGTTCGATCACATCGTGGCCGCCAGCTCGGATGGGCTGCCGAAAGTTTACCGGATTTTCCGCGAGGTCACCCGCCAGATTGGCGATGACGCCCAGCTCGTCGCCGACCTGTTCCCGATGACGGGGCGGGTGTTCAGCGCGCGGTTCAGCGCGGATGGCAAACGCATCGCGTGCGGCAGCGGCCTGGATCGCGCCGGCGAGCTGCTGGTCTGCAGCTACGACTACACCAACGACGTGCCGAAGGCGCTGCGCGATCTCATGGGCAAAGTTCCCGGTAGCCGCAAAGCGGAGGAGAAGCAGCAGCTTGAAGATTATAAGAAGCAGGGCATCCGGGAAATCGCGCGCGCCGCCGTGCCGCACTCGGAGATTTATTCGGTGGCCTTCAGTCCAGATGGCCAACAGATCGCCGCGGGCGGCTCGGACGGGATGGTGCGCCTTTTCAATGCCACCAACGGAGCGGTGATCAAGGAATTCCTCTCCGTCCCCGTCGCAAAAGGCACCGTGACCAAAGGCCGGCCGACGTGGTCGCCCAAGACGAGCCAAACCGTGGAGACTGCGCTCACACCCGAGTCGTTGCCGGACGGCGCGAAGATTGTCTCGCTCGATGTGCAACCGGCGCGGATCAAATTCAGCAGCCCGAACGATTACGCCCAACTCCTCGTCACCGCGAAGTTGGAGTCTGGCGACACCGTGGATGTCACGCGCCTCGTGACGTTCGCACTGAAGCCGCCGTTGGCAGAAGTTTCCGCGCGCGGGATTTTGCGGCCGCTGAAAAACGGCGCCGGCAGGCTCACGCTCACGCTGGCCGGCAGCACGGCGACGGCGACGGCGACGGTGGAAATTGCCGGGCTTGAGAAGGGCTACCGGTCTGATTTCATTCGCGACGTCGGCCCGGTCATCGCCAAGCTGGGGTGCAACGCCGGCACCTGCCACGGGTCGAAGGATGGCAAGAACGGCTTCAAACTTTCGCTGCGCGGCTACGATCCGGAGACGGACTTGCGCGCGCTCACCGATGACCTGGCGTCGCGCCGCGTCAATCTCGCGTCGCCGGACGACAGCCTGATGTTGTTGAAATCGGTGGCGGAAGTGCCGCACGAAGGCGGTCGCCGCACGACGGTGGACAGCAAATACTACGCGATCCTTCGCCAATGGATCGCGAACGGCGCGAACCTGGATCTGAAGTCCCCGCGCGTGACGAAGATTGAAGTCTTTCCGCAAGACCCGGTGGTGCAGGTGATCGGCGCGCGGCAACAAATGCGGGTGGTCGCCACTTACGCCGACGGTGCGGCGCGCGACGTGACCTCTGAAGCCTTCATCGAAAGCGGCAACGCCGATGTCGCCACGCACGACACGGCGGGCTTGATCACGACGTTGCGACGCGGCGAAGCGCCGGTGCTCGCGCGTTACGAGGGCAACTACGCTGCCACGACGCTCACGGTGATGGGCGACCGCACCGGCTTCGTGTGGAAGGAGCCGGTTGCCTGGGGGAAAATTGACGAACTCGTCGCGGCCAAATGGAAGCGGATGAAGATCGAGCCTTCCGAACTTTGCAGCGATCTGGAATTCATCCGCCGGATTTATCTCGACCTCACAGGACTGCCGCCCGCGCCGGAAGAAATTCGCACGTTCCTCAACGACTCGCGCGACACGCGGGTGAAGCGCGACGCGCTGGTGGACCGGCTGGTTGGCAGCGCCGACTACGTTGATTTTTGGGCCAACAAATGGGCCGACCTGCTGCAATGCAACAGCAAGTTCCTCGGCGCGGAGGGCGCAGAAACCTTCCGCGCCTGGATTCGTAGCGAGTTGGAGAAGAACACGCCCTATGACCAGTTCGCCCGGGAGATTCTCACCGCTTCCGGCTCGAACAAGGAAAATCCGGCGGCCAGCTATTGGAAGATTGTCCGCACGCCGACCGAGGCGATGGAGAACACGACACACCTGTTCCTGGCCACGCGGTTCAATTGCAACAAGTGCCATGACCATCCGTTTGAGCGCTGGACGCAGGACCAGTATTACCATCTCTCCGCCTATTTCGCGCAGGTGGCCTTGAAGGAGGATCCGAATAGCGACGGCAAAAAAATCGGCGGCACCGCGGTGGAGGGTGCCAAGCCGCTTTACGAAGTGGTGAGCGATGCGACAGAAGGCGATGTTAAACACGACCGCACTGGGAAGGTGTCGCCGCCCGCGTTCCCGTTTCCGGCGAAGGCCGAACCGAAGGAAAAGGCCACGCGGCGCGAGGAACTGGCTGCCTGGATCACGACGCCGGACAACCGCTACTTCGCGTCGTCCTACGCCAACCGGCTATGGGGCTATCTCACTGGCGCGGGAATCATCGAGCCGCTCGACGATATCCGCGCCGGAAACCCGCCCCGCAATCCGGCCTTGCTCGAATATCTCACGCGCGAGTTCGTCGAGAGCAAATTCAACGTGCGTCACGTGATGCAGCTCATCTGCAAGTCGCGCACGTATCAGCTTTCCATCCGCCCGAACAAATGGAACGAGGACGACAAGGTGAATTACTCGCACGGTCTGGCGCGGCGGCTGCCGGCGGAAACGCTTTTCGACGCCGTGTTCCGCGTCACCGGCAGCACGCCGCAAATCCCCGGCGCGAAGCCCGGGCAGCGCGCCACGCAACTGGCCGACTCTGCCCTGGACACGGGCAGCGGTCTGCTGGCCACGCTCGGCCGTCCGTCCCGCCAGAGCGCCTGCGAGTGCGAGCGCAGCAGCGACCTGGGACTCGGCTCGATCATGGCGCTGCTCAGCGGGCCGACCATCTCGCTCGCCATCAACGAGCCGACCAATGCGCTCGCCAGACTGGTCGAGACGGAAAAGGACGACCACAAACTCGTCAACGAAGTTTTTCTGCGCGTGGCCAACCGGCCCGCCACCGAGCCGGAGACAAAAAAAACGCTCGCCCTGTTGGAGGCCGTCAGGACGGACAACGCGAACATCACAAACGAACTAAGCGCGCTGGAAGTGAAATCGGCGCCGGGCATTGCCGAGTTGGAGCGCCTTCGGGTGGAGGCCATCGCCCTGGCCAAAACCAACCTCGGCACCTACGACGAAATGACGAAGAGCCTGCGCGCGGAACTGGAGAAGCGGCGGCAGTCTGAACTCACCCTCACGCAACGCGAGTTGAAGGATTACGAGAAACTGCTCCCCGCCCAGGCCGCTTTCTGGGAGACGAAGAGCAATCCGGCGGAAACCAAAACGACCTGGGTGCCCTTGGACCTGCAGAAGGTTTCGGCCACCGCGAAAGTCAAGCTGACCCAGCAGAGTGACGGCACGATCCTCAGCTACGCCGGGAAAAGCCCTTCCGACTACGTGATCGTGGGCGCCTCGCCGCTGACAAACATCACCGGGGTGATGCTCGAAGTTTTGCCGGATGAAAGATTGCCTCAGTTCGGCCCGGGCCGGAACAAGGACGGCAATTTTGTCTTGAGCGAACTGGAGTTGAAGTGGGCGGCGGGCGAGAACACGCCGGATACCGCCGCCAAGTTCAACGACGCCCGGGCCGACTTCTCGCAAACAGATCATTCGCCCATGCAGGCCATAGACGGCAAAGTCGTGGCCGGCCAGAACGGTTGGGCCATCGCCGGCGCGCCGGGCATCCAGCGTCACACCGCCACGTTCAAACTGGAACAACCGATTGCCAGCACCAACGGAGCGATGTTGCGCTTCGAATTGAAGCAGCATTTCGGCGAGGAATTTCTGCTGGGCAGGTTCCGGCTTTTTGTGACCACCAGCGCCGAGCCGCTGGACTTCGGCCTGCCGGAAAACGTGGTGCAAGCCGCGCGCGCGCCCGCCGGCCAGCGCAAGCCGGAGCAGGCGTCGGCGATCCTCGATTTCTACCGCGATTCGGACGGCGAATTCTGGAAGCGCAAACAGGCGGCCGTGAAAGCCGCCGAACCGCTGCCGGAAGATCCTAAATTGACGGAGTTGAAAAAGAATCTGGCCAAGGCGGAGGAGCCGATCCGCCTCGACCCGTATCTGTTGCAGTTGCGTGTGGACGCGCAAGCCAGCACCCGGCAAACCGAAAACACACGACTCACCGTCGTGCAGGATTTGACCTGGGCGCTGATCAACAGCCCCGGATTCCTGTTCAACCATTGAACGAATGAATACACCTCCACCTCCCTCCCGGCCACCGTCACCCAAACAGATGCTTTACTGGCAGAAGGCGCTCATTTGGCAGAGTCTCGATTTTTTGATCGTCGTGATTCTCACCTGGTCCGACGCGCTGTTTGATTTGGAGGCTGTCCTAGATAACGCAAAAATGTGTTAAGAATGGCATCGGCGTTGTGGGAATCGAGGTTTCCAGTGGGTTCATCGGCGAGAACAATCTTCGGATTGTTGATGAGAGCGCGGGCAATGGCCACGCGCTGCATTTCACCGCCGGAAAGTTCCTTCGGAAGATGGTGAACGCGCTGGCTCAAACCTACGCGCTCCAACAGTTGAGCAGCGCGCTGGGCGCAATGGCGGTTGCGCTGGAACACGGCGGGCAGTTGGACGTTTTCCAGTGCGGTCAACGTCGGGAGCAGAAAGAATTGCTGGAAGATGAACCCGATTTTGCGGGGGCGGATTGAGGTCGGTCCGGCTTCGGTAAGGCCGGTGGTTTTTTCGCCGTCAATTCGCACCGTGCCGGTGTCCGGCTTGTCCACGCAACCGATGAGGTTGAGCAAGGTCGTCTTGCCCGAGCCAGACGGACCGACGATGGCCATGAACTCACCCGGCCCGACCGTCAGAGTGATTTCATTCACGGCGCGGATGGTCTCGCTGCCACGCTGGTAGACCCGTGTGACCGTGTTCAGTTCAATCAAGTCATTCATTGCGGATGGCCTCCATCGGTGATGTGTGCGACGCCTTCCAACTCGGATACACTCCCGCCAGCGCCCCGATGCCGACCGTGATGCCCAGCGTCAGCACCAGCATCGCCGCGTCGAACGTCACGAGTCTGCCGGCGGGCACATAGGGAAGCGCTGAACAAAGGGAGTTTTCCAGCTTCCAATTTTTGAAGGCCGCCAAGG
>CAYMCQ010000114.1:0-9042 GCA_964389025.1 uncultured Verrucomicrobiota bacterium | reverse complement strand
CTCATCGCCGTCCAGCAAAACGACATCAAACGCATCCTCGCCTACTCGACGCTCTCGCAACTCGGCTACATGGTCATGGGCGTCGGCTTGCACGGCCCGACACCGGCGATGTTTCATCTGACGACGCATGCGTTTTTCAAAGCGCTGCTGTTCCTCGGCGCCGGCTCGGTCATCATCGCGCTGCATCACGAGCAGGACATCTGGCGCATGGGCGCGTTGCGGAAAAAAACTCCCGTGACGTTCTGGACGTTCATGGTCGGCACGCTCGCGCTCGCGGGGCTGTGGCCGTTCAGCGGATTTTTCAGCAAGGACAGCATCCTCGCGCAGGCGCTGGAGTCGCGCAACTATCCGCTCTTCGCGCTCGGCGTGCTCGTCGCGATGCTGACGACGTTTTACATGTTCCGTCTCGTCTTCGTGGTCTTTTACGGCGCGGCAAAATCCGATCACGCAACTGTAGTGGCGGGGGGGGGCGAAGCCCGCCGAGCACAAATAGAAAAAAACCGCGGGATCGCCCCCCCCCAACAGAGGAGCGCGGGCGTCTCGCCCGCGCGAAGAAATGAAAGAACACGCGGGCGAGACGCCCGCGCCACTAGACGTGCGAGAAAGTCCGCCTGTCATAACCTGGCCGCTGCGAATTCTCGCCGTGTTCAGCGTCATTGGTGGTGTCATCGGCATCGAACAAATTTTTCACGGCCACTTCACCGGCGAAGTCGGAGAACACGCTGCAACGTTCGCGCAAAAACTTTTCGCGCCGTTCGCTCATTCGCCAATCGCTGTAACTTGCGGTTTGCTCGCTGTCGCAATTGGTTTTGCCGCGGCGTATGCACTTTACGCCAAAGCTGCGCAAGACCCGTTGCCAGAAAAACTCGGCGCGCTGTCCCGCGCGATGCGCAACCGCTTTTACTTCGACGAACTTTACGAAGCCACGGTCATTCGATTTCACAACGCCATCGCCGCCATCGCGGATTGGTTCGACCGCTGGATCATCAGCGGCGCGTGCATCGGCTTGATTCGCGGCGGCACGGATTTCTCTGGCCGCGCACTACGATTGTTGCAAACCGGAAATCTGCAAACCTACGCCTTCCTGTTCGTGCTGGGCGTGGCGCTGCTGCTGTGGTTCGTGCTTGGCAAATGAGAATTATTTTTCAACGCAAAGACGCAAAGACGCAAAGACGCAAAGGGGAAGGCAATTTCTCGTTTGCATTTAAGAAAGGTGGTCTGGCATGACCGAAAACGAGATCGCCAAGATCATTGTGGACGCAGCTATTGAAGTGCATCGCGAACTCGGCGGGCCGGGATTGCTCGAAGACATTTACGAGGAAGCGCTGGCGGAGGAATTCAGGCTGCGCGGTTTAAAAGTGGAGCGCCAGCTTCCCGTGCGGATTACTTACAAAGGCCGCATCCTGAGCAAACCGCTTCGGCTCGACATGAAGGTCAAAGGCTTGGCGCTGGTGGACAACAAGGCTGTGACCGAATGGAATCCTATCTTTGAAGCCCAGATGCTGACCTATCTGCGGCTGACAGGTTTGAAGCTGGGATTGGTTATCAACTTTGGTGAGCGCTTCGTGAAGAACGGAGTTCATCGAGTGGTGAACGGATTGCCTGAAGACACTGATTTTAACGCAAAGACGCAAAGGCGCAAAGACGCGGGGGAGAAATGAAAAAGAGTTTCTCAGATAGCCTCATAGTTCTGGTGGCGTTCGTTGCCTTGCTGCTGGTGATTCTTTTGGGTTGGCAGTCGTGGAATCATGCCCGCCTTAAAATCGAAATTGCCTTTGCAGAAGAGCAAACGAAAATCTTTGATTCAATGCGCGAAAAAGCGATTCAAGCTGATGCGCGTGGCGCGGCAGGATTTCTGGAATACGCCGTGAACTACTACCCGTCTGGCTCGAAGCAACGGTCGGGTTCGCGTTTGGACAAAATACTGGAACGAATGAGGAGTTACGCTGTTCGTGACATCATTTCGCACCTTCGCCAGAAAACCGGCGAAGACCTTGGCGAGAAACCCAAAGCTTGGATTGAAAAGTATGCAAAGAATAATTGATTTTCCCTTGCGTCTTTGCGTCTTTGCGCCCTTGCGTTAAAAAGAATGACGACCCTGACATTAATTTTCATTTTGCCGCTGCTCGCCGCAATCGCGCTGGCGTTTGTGCCGCGCAATTTTGCCGTTGTCATGCGCGCAGTTGCCGTCGTTGTGACGTTCATCACGATGCTGCTGGCGGTGAAGATGTTTTTGCAGTTCAACGGCGCGTCGGCGGATGAGTTTGGCTACAAGTTCGTCAGCAAAATTCCCGGACTCGGCGCGGAATCGCTCGGCATCGCCTGCAAGCTGGGCGTGGACGGTTTGAACGTCGGTCTGGTTTTGATGGGCGCGATTGTGGCGTTCGCGGCGGCGTGCTGCTCGTTTGAGATCAAATCGCGCGAGAAGGAGTTTTACATCCTGCTGCTCGTGATGACCGGCGGCATCCTCGGCGCATTCATGTCGCTCGACCTGTTCTTCTTCTACTTTTTCCACGAACTGGCGCTCGTGCCGACATTCATCATGATCGGCGTCTGGGGTCGCGGGGAAAAGAAAAACTACGCGACGTTTCAAATGACGCTTTACCTGACCGTCGGCGCGCTGATTGCGCTGGTTGGATTGATCGCGCTTTACGTGCAATCCGGCGCGAATACGTTCGACATTCCGACGCTGACAAAACACATCGCGGCGAATCCTCTTTCGACGAGCGCGCAGAATTTTATTTTCCCATTGCTGCTGTTTGGCTTTGGCATTTTGGTTTCGCTTTGGCCGTTTCACAGTTGGGCCGCTCCCGGTTACGCCGCCGCGCCGACGCCGACCGCGATGCTTCACGCGGGCGTGCTGAAAAAATTTGGTTTGTATGGCCTCATCCGCATCGCGCTGCCGCTGATGCCCGACGCGGCGCAAAGCTGGCTGCACGTCATCGCGTGGCTCGCGCTGGGCAACCTCGTTTATTGCGGCTGGGTTGCGATGCGCCAGCGCGACTTCAACTGGCTCGTCGGCTATTCGAGCGTCGCGCACATGGGCTTCGTTTTTCTCGGCATCGCGAGCCTGAACCTCATCGGCGTCACCGGCGCGGTGCTGGTGATGATCGCGCACGGATTTCTCGCGGCACTGACGTTCGGGTTGAGCGGCTACATTTTCTCGCAAACAAAAACTTTGGAGATGAACAAGCTCGGCGGACTGCTGAAAAAAATGCCGTTCATCGGCGGCGCGCTGATGATGGCGGCGTTTGCGGGATGCGGCTTGCCTGGCTTCGCGAATTTCGCGGGTGAGGTGATGGTTTTCTTTGGCGCGTGGAAACCGCTGCAGCTCTGGACGGTGCTTGCTGCGTGGGGCGCGCTATTGATTGGCGCAATCTACATGTTGCGCGCAGTCAGAAATATTTTGCACGGGCCACTCGTGGAGAATGGGACTAATACGACGGATGCGACCGATGCAAATGCGTGGCGCAAGCTTCCGTTTGTGATTCTGCTGGCGAGCTTGATTGTCTTCGGCTGCTTTCCAAGTTTGCTGACCGACAAAATTAAACCCATTGCCGGAGAAATCGTGACGATGGCTACAACACGCCCAGCGCCCGAAAAAGCCGTGGCCACCGTCGAGAAAAATTAATCATTCGCCCATGCCAAAACTCGCTCCACCTCCGCCCGTCGCGCCTGAAACCTGGCGGGCGTTGCTAGACGCCACTGCCAATTTCGCCGCCCTCAAACCTTGGGAACATATCTTTGACAGCGACGTTGTCGGGTTGATTGATCCGATCACCGCCGAGACGCGGATTGGCTCGGTGCTTGGCAACGCGGGCGAAGTTTTTGCGGCAGTGTTTTATCGCCGCGCCGGAGTGCGTTGGATTCTTCAAATGCTCCAAGACACACCTGATCTCGGGGACTTCAACAACGTGGATTCGATGGACACACTGAAGATCGAATTTGTTCCCAAACACGAGTTGTGGAAGGAAGACCTTGCGATGCTGCGGGCCGCCGATTTCAAGCCACAGGGCAAGGGACATGTTTGGCCGCAGTTTCGCTCGATGGAAGGCGGATGGCATCCCTGGCACATCAATCAAGCCGAAGCAGAACAACTTCTAGCCGATCTTCCGCGCCTGACTGCGTTCTGCAAACTCTTCGAGAAAAATCCAGATCTGTTCGACGACCGCGCGCCGACGGAAATCCCGTTCCTTCCCAGTCCGCTGCCCGAACGGCCGCTGGGACCGGACGACCTTGATTGGCGGCCGCTTCTGCCGCCGCCAGCAACCGGTCTCGATCCGTTTGAACCTTCAGCGGCGGACGTGGAAAAACTCAGCGCTCTCAAACGCGAACCGGGAGGGGAGTTCGAATTCGATTCCAGTCCTTTGCCCGGCGGATCGTTTATCGAGAACGGACGTCCGTGTTTTGGCCGTTTCAGCCTGCTCGTGGAGTCGAAGATTGGGATTATTCTCGGGGCGGAATTCCAAAGCGCAGCTTTGACTCCCGGAGAAGCGGCAGGACGCGGTCTGGTCAAAGCGTTACAGATGGGAGGCCGTCTGCCGGGAACAATTCTGATTGGTGGAACGCGGCTTCAACCTGTCCTGCAACCGATTTGTGACGCGCTGCAAATCCGACTGATGCCCGTTTCTTCGCTACCCGCGCTTGACGAAGCGATCCACTCTTTAAGCGAACAGATGTTAGCCCAACGATAACGATGAACTATTCTATCGCGAGTCTGGAAATTGCAGTTGTCGTGCTCGGCCTTGTGCTGCTGCTCGCGGATTTGTGGACGCCGGTGCAGCACAAACGCAAGCTCGGCTACATCGCTGCGGGAATCCTGACGCTGTTTCTCATCGGCACGTTCACGAGTCATTGCAGTTGCGCGCTGCGCGGAACGGGATTTGGCGGAATGTTTGTGCAGGACGGGCTGTCCGTGTTCTTCAAACGCTTCTTTCTGCTCGCCGCGATTCTGGTTTTGCTGGTGGCGGTGGAATTTTCTGATCGGATCGCAAGCGGCGTCTCGGAATATTATTCGCTCATCATCTTCGCGTTGTCGGGGATGTTGTTTGCGGCATCAGCGAACGACTTCACCATGCTGTTTGTCTCGATCGAACTCATCACGATCACGTTCTATGTGCTGACAAGTTTTCAGCGGAGTCGGTTAGTGTCGCTCGAAGCGGGCGTGAAGTATTTGATTCTTGGCGCGCTGTCGTCGGCGATCATGGTGTTCGGCATCGCGCTGGTTTGGGGAACGAGCGGGCAATTCAACTTCGCCGAACTCGCGAATGTCTCGGCAACGCTTGTCGGCAATAAAATTTTCCTGATGGGCGTGCTGCTCGTGCTCGTCGGGCTTGGATTCAAGATAGCGGCATTTCCGTTTCAGATCTGGGCGCCGGATGTTTATCAAGGCGCGCCGACGCCAACGACGGCGTTTCTGGCGGTTGGTTCAAAGGCGGCGGGCTTCGTTTTGTTGCTGCGCTTCCTGTTCTCGGCGATTCCAAGCATGACCGAGCATTGGCGCGATATGCTGATGGTGATTTCGGCGGTGACGATTCTTTACGGAAATCTTTGCGCGATTCCGCAGCGCAATCTCAAACGGCTGATGGGCTATTCGAGCATCGCGCACGCGGGCTATTTGCTGCTCGGCATCGCGGCGATGAGCAGCGCGGGGCAATCGGCGGTGCTTTATTATTTGAGCGGCTACCTGTTCACGGTCGTCGCGGCGTTCGCAGTCATCGCACTCGTGCTGCGGCATCTCGATGGCGAAGACGTTTCTGGTTTGGCGGGATTGAACCAGCGCTCGCCGCTGCTGGCCGCGACACTGACGCTGGCGATGGTTTCGCTTGCGGGCATCCCACCGCTGGCCGGTTTTTTTGGAAAATTTCTTTTGCTCAAAGCGGTCATCGAACAAGGCGCGACGAACCACGGCTATTATTGCCTCGCGTTCACTGCGCTGGCGGGCGTGGTGGTTTCGCTCTACTACTACTTCGGAGTCGTGCGCGCGATTTACTGGAGCGGCGAGGCGAAAGATTTGTCGCCGATCCAGATTTCGTGTCCGATGAAAGTGGTGATTGGCATTTGCATCGCTGGAATGTTCTGGCTCGGTTTGTTTCCGGGCGCGATGTTGAGACTTGCCACGGAGGCGGTGAAGGTTTTGGGTTCGCATTAACACGAGGCGGGACGCCTCGGAACTCGCAGGCAAGATGCCTGCGCTACATTAAACGATGCGCATCTGGATGGCGTCCACGATTTGATTCCCGGAAGTTATCGAGCTGATCACAACCACCGTTTTTCCTGCGTGGATAAGGCCGCGCTCTTGCAACAGCTTCAATGAACTCTCGATGGTCTGCTCCGGTCTTGCGTGGTCATACTCGGTGATGACGGAGCGGACGCCCCAGCTCAACGCCAGCCCGTTGGCGATGCCAGCCTTGTCGCACACGGCGATGATCGGCGACGAACGCGGGCGCATCCATGCGGTGTGGCGCCCCATGTTGCCGCGCAATGTGAAGACGATGATCGCCTCAGCCTGCAATTCGTTGGCCATGACGACGGCGCTCTTGGCGAGTTTTTGCCGCGGGCTGGTGAATTGCGCCGCTTCAAAATAATTCGCGCGGTCGCTGCGTTCGGTGCGCGTGGCGATGCGGTCAAAAACTTCGATGCACTTCAACGGATATTTGCCCGTGCTGGTTTCGCCGCTCAACATGATTGCATCGGCCTGCTCGAAGATGGCGTTGGCCACGTCTGTGACTTCGGCGCGCGTGGGCATCGGATTTTCAATCATGCTTTCGAGCATTTGCGTGGCGACGATGACGGGTTTGCCGACGCGCAGGCAGGTCTTGACGATGTGGCGCTGGAGAAGCGGCAGTTCGTCGTAAGGAACTTCAATCCCCAAATCTCCGCGCGCGACCATGATGGCGTCGGCTTCCTGAACGACTTCTTCAAGATTTTTTACGGCCTGCTGGTCTTCGATCTTGGCGATGATTTGCGGCAGGTAGCTGGAAGGTTTGATCGCTTTCTTGAGTTGCCGGAGACCGTCTGCGTCGCGCACGAACGAGAGCGCGAGAAAATCCACGCCGACTTCGATCCCAACCGCTGCGTCGGCCAAATCTTTTTCCGTGAACGCGGGCAGGCCGACCTTGACGCCGGGCAGGTTGATGTGGCGGCGGTTGCCGAGCGTGCCTTCGGTAAGGACTTCGCACTCGACCTTGTTGCCGCGCTTGGCGAGCACCTTCATGTGCATCACGCCGTTGTCCACGAGCACGGTGTTGCCGACGCTGATGTCATCAATGAAACCGTCGTAGTTCACCGTCGTTGAAAACGGATCGTCGCTGTATTCGCCGCGCACGGTGAAAATGAATTTCTGGCCGGGCTTGAGTTTAATCGGCGCGGGAAGGTCGCCGGTGCGGATGGCCGGGCCTTGCAAGTCCATGAGGATGCCGATGAAAAGTTTCTTTTCAGTCGCGATGGCGCGGACGTCTTTCACGACGCGGCGCACCCAATCGTGTTTGCCGTGCGACATGTTCAGGCGGAAAACATTCACGCCCGCCTCGATGAGTTTGCCGATGGTTTCGGCGGAATCGGTTGCGGGGCCAAGCGTGGCGATGATTTTTGTTTTGCGCATAAGACAAGAGGGCTTCGCGGAGCATAGTGCAATCGAACGGGTGCAAAAGTTTTTTCGCCGGTGAAATTTGAATTCTGAGCGGCTTAAGTTAAACCGTAGCCACTGTTCAGTGCGAATTACTCTCCCTCACCCTAACCCTCTCCCGCTGGGAGAGGGAACACCGCAGGAGCGCTCCGTCTTTTCCAATGTTGATCTGCAAATCCAGCCGCGTGTTTTCAAGTGAGTCTGTGAACGATTCTCCCTCTCCCAGCGGGAGAGGGCCGGGGTGAGGGAGAACGCAATGATAAATCTTCGGCCACAGAATTTTTTGAACTGCGCTAACTCAGTTGCGATTCTCCGCGAAGCTGCCATGATTTGCCCGCAAACCGCAGGCTCCAAATGAAATCTCTGACCGAACATCTTTGGTTCGAAGTCCCGCAACGGCGCGGCTACGTCAACATCACCGAGCGCATCGAAGACCTCGTCGAGAAAAGCGCGGTGCAGGAAGGTTTATGCCTCGTCAACGCCATGCACATCACCGCGTCGGTCTTTATCAACGACGCGGAGGACGGCTTGATCCGTGATTACGACGTCTGGCTGGAAAAACTCGCGCCGCACGAACCGGTTTCGCAATACCATCACAACCGCACCGGCGAGGACAACGCCGACGCGCACATGAAGCGGCAGATCATGGGGCGTGAAGTGGTCGTCGCCATCACGGACGGCGAACTGGATCTCGGGCCGTGGGAACAAATTTTCTACGGCGAGTTTGACGGGCGACGGCGGAAGCGCGTGCTGGTTAAAATAATCGGCGAGTGATTTGACTCACAAGAAAGAGGGTGATTTTTCTGCGCGGGATTTTTGGACATCGGTTTTCGATCGGCAATCCCGCCGGCCAATTCGCCGGAATCAACCTCCCGCCATGGCTCCCACGATGAGGAATGGCTCCGTGCCGTTGACAATCTCCCCGGGCAACTGCGTGCCCGGCGGTTCGAGGGATAAATCTTCTTTGCAGGCGAAGAACCGGACAAACGGCCGACGCTTCAGGGTGACGTGATCGCGAATCGTCCCGCGCAACATCGGAAAGCGAACTTCGAGCGCGTCAAGAACGGCTTGAATCGTCACCGGACTCGCGACTTCAAGCTGCACCTCGCCTTCAACACGCGCCAAGTTTCGCAGGTGATACGGGAGCACAACGCGGATCATGGCAGCGTTTGGGCCTCGACCGACAAGACGCCGGGCAAATCGCGCACGATGGAATTCCACGAGTTACCGCTGTCGGCGGAGGCATAAACCTGTCCACCCGTCGTGCCAAAATAAATGCCGCACGGTTCAAGCGAGTCCACGGCCATCGCGTCGCGCAGCACATTCACGTAACAATCCTTTTGCGGCAGACCTTTCGTGAGCGCCTCCCATTCGTTGCCGCCGGTCTTGCTGCGATACACGCGCAACTTCCCATC
>CAYMCQ010000113.1:0-9087 GCA_964389025.1 uncultured Verrucomicrobiota bacterium | reverse complement strand
CAGCTCGGCGAACGCGTGCTGAGCGGCGGCCACGTGACCCGGGACGAGGCCCTGTGGCTGTTCAATCTGGAAAGCTCGGCGGACATCCTCGATCTGCTCGCCTGGGCCAACCGCCTCCGCGAACATTTCAAGGGCAACAAGATTCACCTCTGCTCCATCGTCAACGCCAAAGCCGGCGCGTGTTCGGAGAATTGCAGCTTTTGCGCGCAATCGTCGCACTACCAGACCGGCTCGCCCAAATACGGGTTCGTTGATCCCGAGCCTGTTTCCGAAGCTGCCGACGAAGCGAATAAGAACGGCATCACCGCCGTCGGCCTCGTCGCCGCGTGGAAAGGTTTGAACGAAGGGCCGATGCTCGATGAAGTCTGCGACCGCATCCGCGAATTGAAGGCTGGCGGCAAGACGCGTCCCGACGCCTCGCTCGGCATCATCAAGAAACAGGCAGTCGCCGACCGCCTGAAGGAAGCCGGACTCGAATGTTACGGCCACAACCTCGAAAGCTCGCGCCGTTTTTTTCCGCAGACCTGCTCTACGCACACGTTCGACGACCGGCTGGAGACTATCGGCTATCTGAAAAAGGCCGGCATCAAGATTTGTTCCGGCGGCATCATCGGCATGGGCGAGACGCGCGAAGACCGCTGCGACCTCGCATTTGAATTGAAAGCCATCGGCGCGAACGTCGTGCCAGTCAACATCCTCAATCCGATTCCCGGCACGCCGTTTGAGAAGAACGAACCGCTGCCCGTCATGGAAATTTTGAAGACCATTGCTTGCTTCCGTTTTATTTTGCCGCGACAGGAAATCATGATTGCCGGCGGCCGCACCGTGAACCTGCGCGACGCCCAAAGCATGATTTTCATGGCCGGCGCGAGCGCGCTGATGGTCGGCAATTATCTCACCACGCTGAACCAGCCCGTCGAAAAAGATCTCCAGATGCTCAAAGACCTCGGCCTCGACCCGAACTGGGACAGCCACGATTTCAGCGATCAGGAAGAAATCCCGTTGCATCGGGACTGCGGAAAAGAAAATTGCGAAGTGGCCTGATTGACCGCATTAAGCGGCAAAAGAGTCTGGCAATTTAGTTGGGAAAGGCAGAACTTTGCCCAGCTCGTTCCTCGCAACCCTAGGCTGATTGATTTTAATCCTTTCAGGATTGGAAAAAGTTCCTTTCCAAAACTGCGGGCGCGTCCGGGATTGTCGTCGGCGATGAAGGTGACGATTACTTCCAAGTCGTAGTGATTGCGGCGTGAGGATTACTTTGAAGCCCATGAGTCAACCAGCTTGCGGGCATCTTCCGCCGGAATTCCCTCGCGGCGACGTGCCTGTTCGCGGGCGGTCTGGATGCCCGCGAGCAGTTCAATCTCTCGCGCAATTTCCGCCAGCGGCATTTCTTCCGGCAGTTTGCTGACGAATTCGATGACTGTTTCCCGGCTGCTCATGTTTGGATTATCCGCCGACTGGCAAAAAATGCAAGTTGAACAATATCCTTTGCGCCTTCGCGCCTTCGCGTGAAATTCTCCGCGTGCAAAAGCCCGGCAAAAATCACGGCGGCTACAATGGCGAGCCGATCGGCACGCGCACCATCCGGCTTGCTTGATTGGTTTTCTGTAGCTAACTTGCCTGCATGACAACGGCCACTGACATCCACACCGCTGCGGGCGGACTCGTCGTGAGCGACCCCGGCATTCTCGGCGGCAAGCCGGTGTTTCGCGGCACGCGGCTGCCCGTGCAGTCCTTGTTCGACTATCTCGCCGACGGTCTTTCGCTGGATTATTTTCTGGAGACGTTCCCGTCTGTGACGCGCGAGCAGGCGACGGCGGTGCTGCGCTACGGCTGGCAACGCATTGAGGGCGAACTGGCCGTGTGAAAATCCTGCTCGACGAGTGCGTTCCACTCCAAGTGCGCCACGCGCTCGCGGATCACGAAGTCGTCACCGCGCAACGCATGGGCTGGAGCGGAATCTCAAACGGCGACCTGCTTGACAAAGCGGAACAGGCAGATTTCAAAGCGTTCATCGTCGCGGACAAAAATCTTCGTTATCAGCAAAATCTTTCTGGCCGCCGCATCGCCATCCTTGAACTTTGGACAAATCACCGTCCGACACTGGAAAAACACTTCGCTGAAATCCGGGCTACCGTTGAAAAACTTTCGGCGGGCGAATATTCCATTTTGGAAATTCCTTGAATTCCTGTCATGCAGCGACCCGGCAAAAATCAAGGCGGCTATGACGATTATCCCAGTGCCGCCGATGCGTAGCTCCGTAGAATCACAAATCAGAAATTCTCCCGCCTTCGTCTCACTCCGGCGTGGCAAGCCAGCCCCGTCGACGCGGCATCTCCGTCCTTGGCCGGAACCAAACTAAAATGGCGGCCGTCATTTCTGACAACCGCCGTTTGAATTTTTCAAGCAAGCGTTGGCGACGGTCATAGACCACCGCTACAAACTTACATGTGCGCGATGATGTTATCTCCGAACTGCGAGCATTTGATTTCTGTCGCGCCGTCCATGAGGCGAGCAAAATCGTAGGTCACGCGCTTGCTGGCGATCGCGCCGTTCAAGCCTTTCAAAATCAAATCTGCGACTTCAATCCAGCCCATGTAGCGGAACATCATTTCGCCGCTCAACACCACGCTGCCGGGATTCACCACGTCTTTGCCCGCGTATTTCGGCGCGGTGCCGTGCGTCGCCTCGAAGATCGCGTGGCCGGTGATGTAATTGATGTTGCCGCCGGGCGCGATGCCGATGCCGCCCACCTGCGCCGCGAGCGCGTCGCTCAAATAATCGCCGTTGAGGTTCAGCGTGGCGATGACTTCAAATTCGTTTGGGCGTGTGAGCACCTGTTGGAGTGTGATGTCCGCGATGCTGTCCTTGAACACGATGCCCGCGCCGCGTTTGCCTTCGGGAATCTTGCACCACGGCCCGCCGTCCACGAGTTCCGCGCCGTATTCCTCGCGCGCGAGTTGATAGCCCCATTGCATGAACGCGCCCTCGGTGTATTTCATGATGTTGCCCTTGTGGACGAACGTCACAGATTTCTTCTTTTGCGCGATGGCGTATTCGATGGCCGAGCGGACTAGGCGCTGTGTGCCGGTCTTGGAAACGGGCTTGATGCCGATGCCGACGACGTCCGGCGTTTCACCAAAGCGGATTTTTTTGAACTCCTTCGGGAAATTCGTTTTGAGAAATTCAATCGTCTTGAGCGCCATTTCCTTGCCGGCCTCGAAATCAATGCCCGCGTAGATGTCCTCTGTGTTCTCGCGGAAGATGACCATGTTCACCTTCTCGGGATGCTTGACCGGCGACGGCACGCCGCTGAAATATTGGACTGGCCGCAGGCAGACGTAGAGGTCAAGCATCTGGCGCAACGCGACGTTGAGCGAGCGGATGCCGCCACCCGTCGGCGTCGTGAGCGGGCCTTTGATGCCGACGAGAAATTCCTTGAACGCGTCAACGGTGTCGTCCGGCAGCCAGTTGTCGAATCTGTTCTTCGCTGCTTCCCCGGCATAAACTTCAAACCATGAAATCTTGCGGTTGCCGCCGTAAGCTTTCTTCACAGCGGCGTCGAAAACGCGCTCGCTCGCGGCCCAAATATCCGGCCCAGTGCCGTCGCCGCGAATGAACGGGATGATGGGATTTTCAGGAACGGTCAGTTTGCCGTTCGCGATGGTGATTTTTCCGCCGGCTGGAGGAGTGATGTCTTTGTAAGCCATGATGCGATTTTAGATTTTTGATTTGCGATTTTTGAAATTCGCGAGCGTTGAGAGTTATACTCAGCCGCAAAGAAATCAAGGATAGACATCGGTCGCCAACACTTTTTTGGGAAAAGCGCGACGCTTCTTGCCCATGGCAGTTGTGGTTGACATCGGCAATGCATGACCCGCCGTGATAAAAAGCGGCGGCAGACCGCCGCCCGTTCTCCGTAGCAGCACTGCGGAGGGTGGACAGTCCAGGACGCTGGCGCGCGATGTGATAGCGCAAGGAAAACGCGCAGCGTCTTGGACTGCGCCAGTCCTCTGGCGCTTTAACCCCGTGAACCATGTGCGCCATGTAGCGCATCCCGCGCTGCGGGACAAACCTGCTCCCGCCGTGGCGGGACCGATTTCCAAATCGGCTGGGCGTGGAAGTTTCAGGCGTGTCGGACAGCCAGAAGCCTCGCGGGTTTTGAAACCCGCGATACAGCAGACTTGGAAGTCTGCGCTACAGCCGGAGTCCGCGCTACGCTGGATGCCTCTGCCGAGCCGCGCAGCGCAGGTTTCGCAACCTGCCGTATCGCCGATTTCCAAATCGGCTGCGCGTTGAATATTCAAGCGCGTTGAATTGGCGGACGACTCGCGGATTTGGAAATCCGCGACACGGCAGACTTGGAAGTCTGCGCTACGGTGGAACCTGCCGGATGCGCCGGGGGACATTCGTCGTATTTTTGACTTCATCTTCCTGCTGGCAATGACGTTCGATGGTGTTAGCGTCGTCCTATGCAGAAGCCGGACAATTCGGTAAAATGAGCGCAAAACGATGACCCTGCTGCTGATTATTTCGATTTTGATCCGAGTCGTGGCGACGGCATGGTCGGTGGTGTTGCTGCGGCGGCTGCGCGATTGGCGGATGGGCTTTCTCACCCTGATGCTGGCGTTCATGACGTATCGCCAGTGTGCCACGCTCCAGGCGCAACCGCGCTGGTGGCCGCCGACGTCAGATGGTATCGCCGCCGAGTGGTCGGCACTTGTGGTCAGCGTGTTTGCTTGTCTGGCAGTGGTGTTTCTGGCGAGGTTTCTCACCGAGCGCCAGCAGGTCGAGGCGGCGCTGCGCACGAGCGAGAGCCGCCACCGCCGTTTAGTCGAGTCGAACATCATCGGCGTCATGATCGCCAACATGGACGGACACATCACCGAGGCCAACGATCGGTTCCTTAAGCTGGTTGGCTACACTCGGGAAGAGTTGAACGCCGGGTGCCTGCGCTGGGATGCCCTGACGCCTCCGGAATGGAAGGAGGCGGATCTGCGCGCCATCGGCGATCTCAAATCCACCGGCGCCTGCACGCCGTATGAGAAGGAGTATTTCCACAAGGATGGAAGCCGCGTGCCGATCCTCCTCGCCGTGGCGATGCTCGAAGGCACGCCCGGCGACGGCATCTGCATCATCGAGGACCTGTCCGCGCGCAAGCGGGCAGAAGAAGCTTTGGACAGGAGCTATGCGAGACTGAAGAAGGTGTTGGATGTCAAAACGGTCGGCGTCATGTTCTGGGATATAACGAATGGGTGCATGACGGATGCCAACGACACATTCCTGAAGCTCATGGGCTATAGCCGCCGCGAAATGGAGTCGGGCGAACTTACCTGGCAGAAACTCACACCGCCGGAATACGTGGAGATGAGCCTGGCGGAGATGGAGAAACTTCAGGTCACGGGATACATCGGCCCGTATGAGAAGGAATATTTACGCAAAGACGGCACCCGGCAATGGTTTGTTTTCGCGGGCAGTTCGCTCGGCGACAACACCTGTGTTGAGTTCTGCGTGGACATTTCCGAGCGCAAGCAGGCCGAGGCGGAGCGGCAGAAGTTTGTCTCGCTGGCCGACAGCAGCCACGAGTTCATCGGCATGTGCGACCGCGAGTTCAAACCGTTCTACGTCAACGCCGCCGGCCTGAGCATGGTCGGACTGCCCGATTTGGAATCCGCCTGCCAGGTCAAGGTGCAGGACTGTTTCTTTCCGGAAGACCAGCCGTTCATCACGGAGGAATTCTTCCCGCGCGTGCTGCGGGAGGGCCACGGGGACGTGGAGATTCGCTTCCGCCACTTCCAGACCGGCACGCCGATTTGGATGCTTTACAACGTCTTCAATATCCGTGACGCCAGCGGCGAGATCGTCGGCTGGGCCACCGTCAGCCGCGACATCACCGAGCGCAAGGCGGCGGAAGCGGCGTTGCGGGAGAGCGAGGCGCGGTTGACGGGCGATCTGGAGGCGATGAAGCGGCTGCAGGCCGTTGGGGCGCTCCTATTGGGCGTTGGCAATTTGCAGACGACGCTCGACGCGATTGTTGAAGCGGCAATGGCCATCACGGGCGCTGACATGGCCAACCTTCAACTGCTCGACCCGGCGTCCGGCGACCTTCGCATCCGGGCACACCGCGGCTTTGACCCCTCTTGGGTGGACTTCTGGGACCACGCCTACACCGGCAAGGGGTCTTGCCACGTCGCCTTGGAGCGGGGCGAGCGCGTCATCGTCGAGGACGTGGCGACGGACCCGATCTTTGCCGGCACTCCCGCGTTGGCGGTTCAGTTGAAGGCCGGCGTGCGGGCTGTGCAATCCACGCCGCTGGTGAGCCGGTCCGGCAAGGCGCTAGGAATGTTCTCCACGCACTTCAAGACTCCACACCGGCCCGACGAGCGGTCACTGCGGTTGCTCGACCTGCTGGCGCGTCAGACGGCGGACATGATCGAGCGCTCCCAATCCGAGGCGGCGTTGCGCGAGAGCGAGGCGCGCTTGCGCCTCTCCGTCGCCGCGTCGAACATCGGCCTGTGGGACTGGAATCTCGCAACCAACGACGTGTATTTT
This sequence comes from uncultured Verrucomicrobiota bacterium, assembly GCA_964389025.1. Lineage (GTDB taxonomy): Bacteria > Verrucomicrobiota > Verrucomicrobiia > Limisphaerales > CAYMCQ01 > CAYMCQ01. The sequence goes on along the minus strand of CAYMCQ010000113.1, from coordinate 2,535 downwards.
TCCCCTGAGTGGAAAAGCCAGCTCGGCTACGCGGGCGACGAGATACCGAACCGCTTCGAGGAATGGGAAAGCCGCCTGCACCCGGACGATCTCGCGCCGACGGAGGCGAAGGTGCGGCGCTTCATCGAGAATCCCGGCGCGCACTACGAAGTCGAATTCCGGATGCGCCACAAGGACGGCTCGTGGCGCTGGATTTTCACCCGGGCCACAATTCTCTGCGACGCAAGGGGCAAGCCGACCCGCATGCTCGGCTGTCACATTGACATCACCGAGCGCAAGCGGGCGGAGGAGGCGCTGCGGGCGAGCGAGGAGCGGTTGCGCACCATTTTCGACACGGAACCGGAATGTGTGAAACTGCTGGCGGCCGACGGCTCGCTGCTCGAAATGAATCCCGCCGGGCTGCGGATGCTCGAAGCGGATTCATTTCAACAAGTAGGGAACCGCTGTGTTTACCCGCTCATCGTCGAGACCGACCGCACGGCGTTTCGCTCGCTGACCGAACGGGTGTTCCGCGGCGAATCCGGGTCGCTGGAGTTTCAAATCACCGGGCTGAAAGGTGCGCACCGCTGGCTGAAGACCCACGCCACGCCATTGCGCAACGAACAAGGCAAAGTCATTTCCCTCCTCGGCATCACCCGCGACATCACCGAGCGCAAGCGGGCCGAGGAGGCGTTGCGCGTGAGCGAAGACCGGTATCGAGACTTGGTGGAGCACAGCCACGACCTGATTTGCACCCACGACCTGACGGGGCGAATTCTCTCCGCCAATCCGAACGCCGAGAAAATATTGGGGTATGAACCGGGCGCGTTGCTCCGGATGAATCTCCAGGACATTCTGGCACCGGAAGCGCTACCGCGGTTCGCGCTGTATCTGCGGCGCATCAAGCAGCGCGGTGCCGCCCGGGGCCAGATGATCGTGCAGACCAGGACCGGGGAGCGACGCCTTTGGGAATATGACAACACGCTGCGCACCGCAGGCGTGCCCGCCCCGCTCGTGCGCGGCCTGGCGCGGGACATCACCGCGCGCAAACAGGCCGAGGCGGCGCTGCGCGAGGCCGAGGCGCGGCTGCGGCTCTCCGTCGCCGCGTCGAACATCGGCCTGTGGGATTGGGATCTGGCGACCAACGAGGTTTATTTCTCGCGCGAGTGGAAAAGCCAGCTTGGTCACGCGGAGGACGAGATTTCCAACCGCCTCGAGGAATGGCAAAGCCGCCTGCACCCGGATGACCTCGCGCCGACGCTCGCGAAGGTGCAGCGCTTCATGGAAGACCCCCACGCGCACTACGAAGCCGAGTTCCGCTTGCGCCACAAGGACGGTTCGTGGCGCTGGATTTTCACGCAGGCGCAAGTTTTCCGCGACGCCGCGGGCAAACCGGCGCGCATGATGGGTTGCCACATTGACATCACCGAACGCAAGCAAGCGGAGCATGCGCTGCAAGCGAGCGAACTGCGCCACCGGCTCATGGCCGAAACCATTGTTGCATACGCCTTCGCCTATCGCGTCGAACCGGACCGCTCGTTGAAGCTTGACTGGGCAACCAGTCCCATCACAAAAGTGCTTGGTTACTCCGAAGCGGAGTTGAAAAGCGGCGTCAGCTTCCGCAGCCTGATTCATCCAGACGATCGCGCCACGCAACAGGCTGCATTGGATCGCGTGACAAAAGGCGGCGAGGCCGAAATCCTCGAAATGCGCCTCACCGCCAAATCCGGGCAACTTCGCTGGCTCCGAAGCCACCTGCGACCGGAATGGAGCGACACAGAGCGGCGCGTGGTCCGCATCTACGGCGCGTGCCAGGACATCACCGAACGCAAGCAGGCGGAGGAGGCATTGCGCCAGCTTTCCGGCCGGCTGCTGCGATTGCAGGACGAGGAGCGCCGCCGCATCGCGCGCGAGTTGCACGACAACACAGCGCAGCAACTTGCCGCGCTGGCGATGAATCTTTCTTCGCTCCAAAAGGCGGTGGCTGGAAAAGCCGTCGCCGAACGGACGCTCGCCGACAGTCTCGCCTTGACTGATCGCGCCGCGCTGGAGATTCGCACGCTGTCGTATCTCCTCCATCCCCCGGTGCTCGAAGAAGTGGGGCTGGTCGGGGCGTTGCGCGATTACGCAGGCGGACTTGCCAAACGCAGCGGCGTGAAGATCGAAGTCGAAGCGGACGGGCAGATTGGCCGTCTTGACAAAGAGCATGAGATGGCCTTGTTCCGTCTGACACAGGAGGCGCTTGGCAACATCGTCCGACATTCCGGCAGCGCGACGGCGACGATCCGGCTGACAAGGCGCGACAAAGAGATTTGTCTCGAAGTGAAAGATGATGGTCATGGCATTCCGCCGGAGAAACTGCAGCGGGTGCGCAGCGCGGCAGCGGAATTGGGCGTGGGCATCGCCGGGATGCGCGAGCGGATGCGGCAGTTGGGCGGGCGGCTTGAGATTGATTCCAACTCCGGCGGCACAACCGTGCGGGCGGTATTGCAGGCTGTTGAGAAATCATGAGGCCGAATCTTCCACAGCCACAGCGGCAGAGGACTGCCGCACTCC
>CAYMCQ010000112.1:0-9617 GCA_964389025.1 uncultured Verrucomicrobiota bacterium | reverse complement strand
TCTTTCTAACTCACACGCTCATCCTTTGGTAGTCCACGAAACCGAGGCAAGGCCAGTCGGCGTTTTCATGGCGTAAAATTATTCCACCGCCAGTCGCGCCGTAAATGTGGAAACTTGGTATGTGCCTTAATTTTTAGCAGACATCCGCCGCAAAATAATTAAAGTCTCCCCATGCGCACGGTCATTTATCCAGGCAGTTTCGATCCGCTGACTTACGGCCATCTCGACGTCGTTCAGCGCGCGGCAAAGTTGTTCGACAAGGTCATCATCGCCGTGGCGGACAACGAGACGAAGAAGCCGCTGTTCAATTTGCGCGAGCGGGTCCAACTGGTGAAGCGCGGCATCAAACATCTGCCGAATGTCGAGGTGGATTCGTTCAATGGCTTGCTGGTGAAGTATGCAGACAAGCGTGGAGCGACCGCGGTGATTCGCGGGCTGCGCGCGGTGTCGGACTTTGAATTTGAATTTCAACTGGCGCTGATGAACCGTAAGTTGAATGACCGGATCGAAACGATCTTCATGATGCCGGGAGACGCTTACACGTTTCTGAGTTCGCGAATCGTGAAAGAAGTGGCGCGACTCGGAGGTGATGTGAGTCCGTTCGTTCCGAAGCACGTGCAGAAGGCGTTGAAAGGGAAGTTCGCTTGAGCGTTTCGGAAAAAGCCTTGTCCATGAATTATGCCGCTTCTTTTCAACATCCGACACATCGAAGACAGGGACTTGCGTCTCGAAGGCGAACTTGCTGCAAAGGAACTGGACATTGAGTTCAATGATGAGGTTGTCCATCCTGCGGGAGCGCTGAAGTATGATTTGAACGTTCAGCAGCTTGAACACGAGATTCTCGTTCAAGGAAATTTGCATCTGCTGCTTGCTTGCGAGTGCGTCCGCTGCCTGAAACCGCTCAAGCAAGACCTTGATTTGCAGGATTGGACGGCGCTTTTACCGCTTGAAGGCGAGGAAAAGATTGTCATCCACAATGACCTCGTGGACTTGACTCCATTTTTGCGCGAAGATATTCTCCTCGCGTTTCCGCAACATCCGTTGTGCAAACCTGAATGTGCCGGGTTGCCGAAAAACTATCTCGGCAAAACTAAAAAGGGCGAAGTCCCCGATGAAGATCGCTGGGCTGAATTGAACAAACTGAAATTGTAAATTGAATTTATGGGTGTCCCCAAACGCAAACCATCGAAGAGCCGTCAACGTATGCGCCGCGCATACAACAGCGTGCTGAAACTGCCTCAACTCAGCACGTGTCCGCAATGTGCCGCGCCAGCCGTGCCTCATCGCGTCTGTCCGGCGTGCGGCTATTACAAAGGCCGGCAAGTCATCAGCGTCACGGCTGGAGCCTGATCGGTCAAATCGTTGCTTGATTCCGGTTGGAATCTTGCGTTCGCTTTCACTATGCGCATAGCAGTGGATGTCATGGGCGGCGACCACGGTTGCGGGGTTGTCATCGAAGGCGTGAAACTCGCCCTGCGCGCCAATTCCCGAATCGTTGAAATCCATCTCGTCGGCGACCAGCGCGAAATCAAATCCGCGCTGGAACGCTCGCGCCTGAACGACCCGCGCGCCCACATAGTCCACGCCAGCGAAGTGCTGACGATGGAGGACAAACCGCTCGTCGCAGTCAGAAAGAAAAAAGATTCTTCGCTCGTTCGCGCTGTTGACCTGGTGAAAACGGGAAAAGCCGACGCGATGATTTCGACCGGCAACACTGGCGCGCTCGTCACGGCGGCGACGCTGGCCTTGCGACGGCTCGAAGGCATCGAGCGGCCCGCGATTGCCACGATCGTTCCATCTCAAAAATCCGAGTTCGTGTTGGTTGACGCCGGCGCGAACCAGGACTGCAAGCCGATCCACCTTGCGCAGTTTGCCATCATGGGCAGCATTTACTCGCGGGAAATTCTCGGCCACAAAAAACCGCGCGTCGGAATTTTGAGCAACGGCTCGGAAGAATTCAAAGGAACGGAATTGACGCAGGAGGCGTTGAAACTTTGCCGCCAACTTGATTTGAATTTCATCGGTTACGTCGAAGGCACTGACATGTTTTCAGACCGCGTTGAAGTCGTCGTTACGGATGGTTTCGTCGGAAATTTGGTTTTGAAAACGTGCGAAGGTTTGGGCAAGTGCATCGCGCGGATGCTCAAGCACGAGTTGTCCGCAAATCCCGTCCGGCAGTTCGGCGCTGCGCTCGCCGCGGGCGGATTTATTACTTTTAAAAAGCGCATGAATCCTGACGCTTATGGCGGCGCGCCGATTCTTGGTTTGAACAACACCGTCATCAAAGCGCACGGCTCGGCGCGCGAAGAGGCCATCATGAACGCCATCCGCGTCGCGACCGAAACCATCCGCACCCATCTCAATCAACTCATTCGCGACGACGTTTGCCGCGCGAATGAACGTTTAACTGCCGCTCAAAACAATGCCGTTGCTCACGCGCTTGCATGAACACGCTTCCCGAGAAAGAATTCAAAAACCCGCGGGCCAAACATAATTTCCAAGGCCGCACCTGCTCCATCACCGGCGTCGGTTCCTACGTGCCGGAACGAATCCTCACCAACGCCGACCTGGAAAAAATGGTCGAGACAACCGACGAATGGATCACAAGTCGCACGGGCATCAAAGAACGCCGCATCGCCGCCAAGGACGAATTCACTTCCGACCTTGCCATGAAAGCTGCGCAGAGGGCCATGGAACGAGCGAGTGTCACCGCCGACCAGATTGATTTGATCATCGTCGCGACGATCACGCCGGACATGCCGTTTCCATCCACGGCCTGCCTCGTTCAGAAAAAGCTCGGCGCGAAACGGGCGGCGGCGTTCGATTTGGAAGCGGCGTGTTCCGGTTTTATTTACGGGCTGGAAATCGGGCAGCAGTTCATCATGTCGCGCACTTACGACACTGTGCTCGTCATCGGCGCAGAAAAACTGTCTACGATTGCTGACTGGGAGGACCGAAACACCGCCGTCCTTTTCGGCGACGGCGCGGGCGCAGCAATTCTGCAAAACCGCCCGAACTCGCACGGTTTGCTGACAGTGGTCATGGGCGCGGACGGCGAGAAAGCCAAATTGCTTTGGATGCCCGGCGGCGGCAGCCAATGTCCGGCGACGGCTGAATCAGTCGCTTCGCGCCAGCATTTTTTGAGGATGGAAGGAAAAGAAACTTTCAAGCACGCCGTGCAAGCGATGCAAACCGCCGCCACTCAAGCCCTGGCGCGTTGTGAGATTACCGTCGAGCAACTCAAGTGCATCATTCCGCACCAGGCGAACCGCAGAATCATGGAAGCAGTCGCCGATCGCCTGAATGCGAAACCGGAGCAGCTATTCATCAACGTGGACAAATACGGAAACACCTCGGCGGCATCAGTCGCAATTGCTTTGGACGAGGCCGTGAGTTCTGGAAGAATTCGACAAGGCGACTTGATTATGCTAGTAGTTTTCGGCGCTGGACTCACCTGGGGCGCCGCAGTGATCGAGTGGTGAAACTAATTTGACCGTGTGTTGAGATGTGTTAAAGTGATTCATCAATTATGAGCGCGAGAAAAATTGAGAGCGACAAAAGTCTTCAGCATGTCACAGTTCAAGCCCGCCAAACCCGGCTGACGCTCTCTTCAGACGCGGTTGTTGTCACCAAAAACGGAGTGGAATTTCGCAGTCTTACGCCGTTTTCCCTCTGGACGGAAATGACCGTAACCCTCGAATCCGGTCGCAACAATCACGAAAAACTTCAATGCAACGGCGTCGTTGTCGGCTGTAGCGGGAACAAACATTTGGGTTACATCGTCTCGATGCTTTTCACCGGCCTCACGAAACAATCACAGGCGCGTTTGAATTCGCTGGTTTATCCGCGCGCCTAGTTCGGAGTTTCGTCGGAAAGAGCCTTTTTCAAATTTGGATAAGACTCAGGTGAATTTGGGTTGGCTGGCAAATTAGAAATCCCTTCCGCAACAGCCTTTCCACCTGCGCCATCGTAGCTGCTGACAAACTTCCGAAAGTCCTCGCTCGCATTGTCATCGGCTTTGTCGCTGACGACGCGCCAGCAAACCAGCGGGAGGCGATGGTCGTTGCAGACGGTCACTAGGCCAAACAAATTCATGTCCACGGCGTCGCAGCCGGTTGTGTCGCGGAGTTGCGAGCGAAAATTGTCTGCGGCGATGAACATTTCTCCCGAGGCGACTTTGATGGTGTCCAGTCTTTCAAACAGTTCGGGCAATTTGAATTTGTTGGTTTCGTATTTCAAAACCAGTGAGGAAGATTCGGAGAGTTGGAAGCCGGATTTTGTCCACGAACCTTTTTGATAGCTCACGGTTTCTCCGACGCGATGCCATGAGCCGACTTTGAGTTTGTCCGAAAGCGCGCCGACTGGCCCGACTGAAAATCCGTAATCGCACTTGATGCGCGCGAGCAATGCTTGTGCGCTAGCCGCCGTCTCGACTGCGCCTGAACCCATCTTCACGGCATAGACTTTGTGGGCTTTGATTTGCAGGACGGCGATGCTGCGGTTGCCAACCTTGATTGGCTGGCCGACGGGTTGCGCCTGCGCCTTGAGCGTCTCGAAATCTTTTTCAACCGCATAAAAGAACGCCACGTTGTCAGCGGAAACTTGGCAAGCCGGCGCGAGTGCGCCAGCGATGAAGAGAGGAAGAACAAGCAGCCTCATATTTGTGAATAACTTGTTGGTAACCTTTTCAAAAAAATGTTGCGTGGGGGGGGGGCGATTTAGAGTAAAAGTCATACACAACTCAGAAGGAACTTTATGAGCGGGCGGATGACGAGAAAAAAATTTCTGAAAGTGGCGGGAGTGGGAGCGGCAGCCGCAGCGACCGCGCCGATGTTCAAAGTCATTTCTCAGCGCGATTCTTCCACGCGCAAAACACTCGTCCGCATCCGGCCGATTGTCGGCAAGCATTACAGCCCGTCTTTTTTACGATTTTGTCAACGCACCCGATTCCAGTCCGTTCAGGAGGCCGTCTCGAAGATCAAAGACCGGAGCATTGGATGCCGGTTGATAATGGAATCGGTTTAGGTTTTCCCCAGTGTTCTGCCTCCAACCATGGACGCCTTTCACTGGGTTGGCTCGGCTGAAAAGCCGAGCCGCATTTTATGAAACGGAAACATAGTCCGCAGCGGTTTCGGAAACATTCGGCGACGAATCTGGCAGACCACGATCCGCGTTCGACACTTCTGCGAAACCTGAGTGTTTTGGTAAATCGCGAGCGATTTGACGAGGCGCTTGCGCAGGTTGACCAGCAAGTCGCGAACAATCCCGAAACGGACTTCAAATCCAAGCTGCTTTCGCTCGCGGGCGATTGTTTGTTCAGGCAGGGAAAGTTTGATGAAGCTGCGACGGTTTACGCACAGGTTTTCCAACAGGTGCAGGACCGCCCGCAGGCGTGGTTGCGTCCGGCCATGGGGGAAATTCAAAGTCTGCTTAACAACGTTCAGGTTGCGGAAGCTACCGCTCGCGCGAATGCAGCATTGCAAGTTGCCGCAGCGCACGAGCAGCAATATCGAGATGCTGTCGCCGCAGCGAGCGCGATCCTCGCCGCGGGCGGACAGGCGGTGATTCCGCCACAACCTCCACGAGTGAGCGTTGTGGCAACCCGGCTCGGCGGATTCTTTTTCCACGCCGGAGAACTCGCGCCCGCCAAGGCGCTTTTCCAGCAAGCTCTGCAATCAAATCCGAACGGCGCGTGCAAGGCGAGAATCGCGCTCGCTGAAATTGCATTGCGCGAAGGCGACGGAGCGACGGCGGCGACTCTCGCTCGTCAGGCAATTGTTCTCGGCCAATATCACGCCAAGACACTTTCCGCGTGGAATGTTTTGTTGGCCGCAGGACGCAAGACGGGAACGAACGTCCTCGACACGACTTTGTTGAATGGGCTGGCGCAAGCGACGCCATCCGTTCGCGCCCGCGCGGTTCTCGTTCTGGCTCGCGGATTGCGAAACCAAAGTGATTCTCGCTGGCAACAGCTTGCCGCAAACTGGTTGCAGCAAGCGGGACAAGGCAACCCGACGATTGCCGCCGAGTTGCACAAACTGAAAATCACGAACGCACGACTGACGAACGCAACGCCTGCCGACCAGCAGCAGGCCGCGCAAGCATTGCTGAACACGCCGAAACTTGGCCCGAACGAATGGCTCTCCGCCGCGAAAGAAATTGTTCGATGTGCGCTTGTGCAAAATCAATCTCCGGCGATTGACAGTTTGATCACGCAAGCGGTGAATCGTTTCGGGCAAACCAAGCGAGCAGCAATCAAACATGGACTCGCGCTCGCGTGCAAAAAAGCAAGTCGCGCTGATCTCGCAGTGCAATTGTTTCAACAGAACATCGCCGCAACTGCCGGTTCCGATTTGGGCAAGTCACTTTGGGCGTTGGCAAAGTTGCAAAGCGAACAAGGCAACCACCCCGACGCCGCGACAAGCTTTTGGAATTACAGCCAGAACACTTCGATGCCGCAGCGATTTCGGCTCTACGCTTTGGTTCAATGGGTGCGTGAAATGGCGTCTGCGAACCAGCCCGGTGTGATTGCTCAAGCCCGTCCGCAAATCGAAGCCGCTCTGCCGCAAATTTCAAATTGGGAATTGGTTCTCGATCTCGCGAATCAAATCCGCACCTACGCCATTGATCGAAGTTTCGGTCTGCAAGTTTTCCAGCAGGGACAACAGCGAGCGCTGCAAACGTTCGATAACTGCGGCCATCCTTCGCCCGCGGCCACGATTCTTTTCAAACTCTGCCGACGGGCGAATGACTTTGCGCTCTACGACGCGATGATTGCCACGTGGACGCGGCTCAACGACGCAAAGAGGCAATGGCTCTGGTCGGAGCGGGAGGATTACTGGAACTGGATCGAGACCGTTTTCCGCGCCTACCGCGACAGCAAACGCACGCAAGAGGCGGAGCAGTTCATTGCCGCGTTTATTAACGATTCTGCAACGCCACCCAATGGTTACGCCATGCTCGGCGTTTCTTACGCGGCGATGAAACGCAATCAGAACGATTTTGCTGCGATGTTTTCGATTTACGAAAAGATGGCGCAAGTCGCGCCGACGCACGAATGGACAAGCGCAGCCTACTACTGGTTTGCCCTTCGCGCGTGGAAACAGGGCAACGCGAGCCAGGCGGCGGCGTTTGCTGACAAGATGCTTCTCTGCATCGGCAAGAACTGGACGATGTATTGGAAGCGCGACATGGCGGCTTGCGCGCTCTTGCTCAAAGCAGGACTGAATCTGGATCAAGTTCCCGCGACATCGGGAATTGCCACGGACAAGCTGCAAGCAAACCTGACGAAACTACAGAACGACTTGGCTCGGGTTACTCTTTGAACTGAAACACTTTTATGAGGACAGCAAATTGGCGACTGATGCTTGGCGCAATTGCACTTTTTGGTTTGGGCGCGACCATCTACGTCGCAGCGCAAACTGGTCAAAACCCTAATGCCAGCGCGGAACCATGCAATGAAACCGGCCCCCATTATGGCGGTTGGAGTTGCACCACCGGTTCAGTAAAAGACCCGGGCGCATTGAGCAAAACAAACGCCGTCATCTGCGTGGGTGCCAGCGCCAGCTCGTCGGTGAGCGGCACAACGTTTAACGACGGCAGCAAGACGCGCACAATCACTTACGATTGCTCTTCTCCAACAACCGAAACCGTCCTCATCACTTACAGCGCGACGAACTGGTTCGAGCCGCCGATTCCACCAAATTTCCCAACGTGCGGAACGTTCACCTTTACGGCCAAAGTCAAAGGAGTGACCTCGGATACCGATTGTCCGAGTGAAACGGCAACGGTGACGGTCGGGACATTCACGGTAAAAGTGGAGGCAGTTACAGATCTGCAACCAACTGAAGGAACGCTGGTGGCTGGTTCCAGCCCGCCGGAATACAAAGTCTGCGCCGGCGCGGGCGATGTTATTGTGACTGCCTCAGATTGCCTTGGGCTGGCGGAGGCGGATTTGCCAGGTTGTTGGTCGTTCACCGGCGGCACCGCTGTTGGACTTGGAAAATTGCAGCGAAAAATCAGTAAATCCACGACATCGGCCACTAACGTATTCACCTGCACAGCGGGAACTTCATCCAAGACAATCAAAATAATATTCGGTTGCCCGTGCAGCACGCCGCTTTCCGACGCCGAGTGGAATATAATTAAAGCAGGGTTTCCACGTATGATTCGGTGTCATACATGTAAGGAGGCAGATGCCACTTGGCTTCCTACTCCACGTCCTCCATATCCATTCACCAGCGTTGCCTACAATTGTCTTGCTTGGACTATCGGTGATACAACCCGGTGGTGGGATGTCGAAGCAGATGGCTTTGGCAACGGGGACGGGAGATGGTCCGCGGCGGAGTTGAACGCGTTCTATACCGCGAAGGGAGTTCCGGCGGGAAGCATAGCATATTTTGGCACCGGGCTGGATAATGTTGCCCATGTTGCCAAAAAAAGTGGCGGACCTGCCGATGACTGTAAAGCTAGCAGCAAACCGGGCCAGGGAACACGCATCTCGCACGACCTCCACGAAATGGAAGGTGGAACTTATCAAAATATTGTAGGTGGTAACTAAATACTTTTTTATGAAAATGAGCGTTCTTATTTGCACCGTATTCATGGGCTTTTTTCCCGTCTCTTTACAGAGTCAAAGTCAAAAAACAGACCCCCAATTTGAATCACTCTATCAGAGATGGCACAAGGCTTTAGAGTCAAATCCGTTTCTAACAGAACCGATGTTTTTTCAAACGAACGGCGTGCCGGAAGATCTCGCGACAGTCGTGACCGAGATCGAGCAAAACAAAATCGGATTAGCTTACTTCTTAGCCCAGAAAATTGCGGTTGGCACGAATCTTAATGGGGTGTTGTATTTTGACCTTCGGCTATTAGATCACGTTGCTGGAATCAACCTTTGGTTTCCAGATCGCATAGTGGATAATCCAGGTCAGAACATCGCCGAACTTACTGCGCGCTACAGGGCGGAGTGGCAGCAGGGACTGTATAAAGATCCAAGCAAAAAAATTGCAGAACTCTGTAATCAGAAGTTATCGAAAGAGGCTGGGGACGATCTCAATCCACACCAAGTTGTCGCGCTTCGGCGTTACGGAATCTTCGGTCTGCCCGAACTCATCAGGCAGGTGAAGAAGAACAATTCAAAACATGCCTTTGCCGCTTATCTCATTATCACAGGACAACCTGACGAGTATGCCGACTATTTGAAACACACAAACAAGAAGTTCACTACGCCCGAAGCCAAGATTGAGCACGTGAAAGCCAAAGTCGAAAAAATAAAAACCAAAGAGGGTGGCAAAGACTTTGAAGTAGTAAAAAAAATCTCAGCGGCTTTGTCCAATTGATTTCCAACCGCGCCGACCTCGCCACTCAACTGTTTCAGCAAAATATTGCTGTGGCTTCCGGTTCTGACTTGGGCAAGTCACTTTGGGCATTGGCAAAATTGCAAAGTTAACAAGGCAACCATGCCGATGCGGCGACGAGTTTTTGGAATTACAGCCAGAACGCTTCCATGCCGCAGCGGTTCCGGCTTTATAACGCAGGCGAAAGTTTGGTAGATTATGAAGGGCAAGTGTCATTAGTTGTTGGTCAGTGGAAGTGTCAAAATCGGAGTGTCAATA
>CAYMCQ010000111.1:858-9796 GCA_964389025.1 uncultured Verrucomicrobiota bacterium | reverse complement strand
ATAAACCCAAGCCCGCCAGACGGTGCTCAACTTTTCAAACTGAATCGTTCCGGCTAAGGAGACGCTGATTTAATCGCTAGTGTTCTTTGATTGTCAGTTAGAGGGTAAAAAGATTAAGGCTCAACCAGGCGATGAAACATGGAAGAGCCTCGTTCTGAAACGGCGTTAGCCGTCTCGGTTTGTGTCAAGGCCACTGTAGCCGGACGCTTCGAGTCACTCAAAGATCGCCAGTCGCGCTTGCTCGCGTGGCAGCTCGTTACTCTTGCCGTGTGAGTAAGCGGCAGTTAGACTGATAACATGAAATTTTCTCTTCATCTTTTCGTTCTGACATCGGGGTTTTACATATTATTCTTCTCTCCAATGCGGAGCTATTCCCAAGGGACTGTCCGATTTACGTTCGATGGCGAACCTTACCAAGCGCCCGGAACCGCGTCTTCCGTTCAACAATACTATGAAGCCGGAATGTTATTTCGGCCTATCAATACAAATGGTTTTTTTACACGGCACGGAGGCGGGATAGCCACTTCTCCAGAAAATGGAACGGCTTACTTACGGGCAGCATTAGGGCAGTTCTTGATGTTCAGTTTCACCAACAGTTTGACATTTGGCGTAGTCTCGGTGGACTTGGCAGAATACAGCACGGTGGCTCCCATCCCGTTCAATGTCTCTTTCTTCGGTTACCGCTTTGACGGCAGCGTTGTCACCACCAACTTTACCCTAGCAGGCTGTTGAAAAAGCGGTGTTTTGAAAAATTGACCATCAAAATCATTAGGCTTTTAGAATGATTTTTGTCCGAAAATGACTTTTTCAACACCCTGCTAGACGGCATCATTGACGGCACCGGACCAACCGTTGACTTTCAGACGTTTTATTTCGGCGCTGAGTTCAACAATCTGTCGCGGGTAGAAGTCCCTGACTTTGGGTCACTCGACAACCTCGTGGTCTTTCCCATTCCCGAACCCAGCACCGGCGCGCTGCTGCTCACCGGCGGCGCATTGTTCGCAGCGTTCCGATTCCGCAAGCGCAAGAATTAGGAGTTGGAAGTTGGCAGATATGGCAGTGTTATTAACAACTGCTATAGGAGATAGGAAAACCAACTGCCATCCGCGATTTATCACTTCCCGCCAGCAAGGGCGTTCACGATCGAATCCACCGAGGTCGTTTCTCGCGGCGCAATAAATGCCAGCCTGGCTTTCGCGACGGCAAAACTCGCTGCCACGCCGGGCGCGGACGCAGCCGTTTCACCGGCGACGGTGGTCATCGTCGGCGCGCAGAGCGAAAGTATGGCGGGCACGTCGCCGTATTTTGCCGCACCCGGCATGAAGTTCGCATCCCAGACATCCGTCAGCTTTGCGAATCGAAATCCTTCCGTGTCACAGGCCAGTTGATGAATCGTGTTCCCCGCCAATGCGGTCGCGGCGGCGGCAATCACGCCGGCGCCCTCGACGCCCGCGATCGAAATGTGACGCGCGCGATGCCGGTCATCGTCTCGAATCACCGCTATCATCGTCAGCGCGTCGCGCACGCGCTCGGCAAAGAGGGTGGGATTGTAGCCGTAGTGAAACCCGGCGAAACCTTCGTAGGAGTCAGCGGCTTTGCGTTTGCCGTCCGCGGCGACAGGGTTTCGGGTTGCGTCAGACAAGTAAAGCGTCGGGCACGCGATGGCAAAACCGCGGTTCAACATCGCCTGCGCGGCTGCGCCGGGTTCGCCGTCGGGTTGGAGCAGAGACTCGCCGCCCTTGAGCGAGAGCCACAGAACCACGTCGCGATTCCATTTTTTTGGATAAAGAAACGAGGCTTCAACCTTGTCGTTGCCGCAGGTGGCGGTCCCCCGCACGAGCGAGTAACCGCTCCGGACCTTCTCTTGCCGGGTCGCCAAGGTCGCTTCCCCTTTCATCGGCAGTTTCCGGCCCACCATCACTTGCAATGCGCCGCCGAGCACTGCGCGCGCCTGGCGCAGTTCCGATTTCGACGCGGGATGCAGCAGCGGTTGAATCTTCCTGGCGGCCTCCTGCTTGAACCAGTTGACGACCGCGACCTCGTGCGGCTCGCCGACCTGATTTTCCGCCGGCTTGGGATGCGCGTCATTCCACACGCTGAGTTCCTGCGTTGAGAGAAGCTGAAAGTCGCGCTCGCTGGTGCCTGCGAGGCCGAGTTTCAGGTGACGGTTGAAAAACTGATACATCTGAGCGCGGGAAACGGCGTTGTAGTTGTGGGGAAACTTGATGTTGAAATGCGCCTCGACGCGCTCCGGCACTCCCAGCAGGGTGTATAAATTTTTTAGATCGGGAAAACCTTTGGTATCGAGTTCTTTCGTCCAGTCGTCAGCCGTCGTCATTCCCAACGGGCGCGGCGCCGTCGCGGCCGCGATGTCAATGTTCCCCTGGTTGATGCGGAGGTAATTTGCGTTCTCGCACGTGCAGCCGCCCTGCATGGCCGTGCTGACCATGACGCAGGGGAACGCCGCCGTCACGCGGTCATCCAGCGCGGAAACCATCATCGTCTGGGTGCCGCCGCCGCTGGCGCCCGTGCAACCGATCCGCCGCGAGTCCACGAACGGCAGGCTGGCGATAAAATCCATTGCGCGGATGCTGTTCCAGGTTTGCAGGCCGAAATGACTCACCAGATTCAACTCCGCCTCGGCGCTCACCAATCCCCGCGCGGCCGGACCGTGGCGATGTGCGGGGAACTGCACGCTGTCGGCGTAGCCGAGCATGTCGTAGAAGAAAACCGCGCAGCCCATGCGCGCGAGTTGCACACAGCGCGCCTGAAGCGGCGAGTGCGCGGCGTTCCGCATTGTTTCCGCGCCGATCGCCAGTTGGTTCTTCACTCCGGCATCGCTCTCATTCATGAACCGGCCATTCGGCCAGTGGCCATGCGGGCAGATGACCGCCGGGATTTTTCCCTTGATGACCTTCGGCAGGTAAAGATTGCCGGTGACGAAGTGTCCGGGCAGCGATTCAAAAAAAACTTTTTCCACCGTGTAATCGTCCTTCTCAATGCGGCCATGAATGACCGGATGGAGCGGCGTCTTCTCCGGCATGGGCCACAAACCGGCGGCAACCTGAATGCGCTGCTTGATTTCCTCGCGGCGGGTTTTCCACGCCGCCGCGTCTTTCACGGGTGTGAACGGGAAATATGTTTTGTTGAGATCGCGCAGCGGGCGTGTGGCGGGTGAATCATCCGCGCCGGTCGCGGCGACGACGGCCAGTAAGATTAGTGCCACCGACACGAACACAGGGCGGCGGCGAGGAGATGGCAGATGGGAGGTAGGAGATGGGGGAAACAACCCCAACTGCCAACTGCCAACTGCCAACTCCCCGGTTTGGTGGAGACTGCTTGGGTGATACATGAGCCATGGTTTAATTGAGTTGTGTTTCAAAGTCCACCGGACTTTTGCAAAATTCTGAATTCTAAATTGTGAAAATTGTGGGCTTCCGTTTGGCGGCTGATTGGTTAGCTTTTGCCGCATGAACGAAAACCGATCCGCCACTTCCTACGCCTGGCTCGTCGTCGCGCTGCTCGTTCCGGTCGCCCTGCTGAACTACCTCGACCGGCAGATGCTCGCCACGATGAAAACCTCGATGGTCGGGGACATTCCGACGATCGCCAACCAAGCGGACTGGGGCTGGGTGCTGGCGTGTTTCAAATGGACCTACGCGATCCTCAGCCCCTTCGGCGGCTACATCGCGGATCGCGTCAGCCGCAAACACGTGATCTGCGTCAGCCTGTTTGTCTGGTCGGCGGTGACGTGGTGGACCGGGCATGTCACGACGTTTGATCAACTCGTCTGGGCGCGCGCGCTCATGGGCGTGAGCGAGGCGTTTTACATGCCCACCGCGCTGGCCTTGATCACGGATTATCATCCGAGCCTGACCCGGTCGCGGGCCGTGGGTTTTCATCAAACGGGACTTTACGCCGGGCAGATGCTCGGCGGATTTGCCGGATTCGTTGCCGACTCGCCGGATTATGGCTGGCGCTGGGCGTTCACGACCTGCGGCGTGATCGGGGTGCTTTACTCGCTGCCTCTGATGACCTTCCTGAAAAACCCGGCCTGCGCCACAGCCAGCGAAGCGGCCGCCATCAAGGAGCGGCGGGGAAATGTATTCACCGCCCTCTTGAGCAACCGAAATTTCATCCTGCTCGTGCTCTACTTCACGCTGCCGGCCATCGCGGGTTGGGTGGTGCGCGACTGGATGCCCGCCATCTTGAAGGAAAAATTTCACCTGGGTCAGGGCAAGGCGGGCGTCAGCGCGATTTTGTTTGTCCAGATCGCGTCGCT
Organism: uncultured Verrucomicrobiota bacterium; assembly: GCA_964389025.1. Lineage (GTDB taxonomy): Bacteria > Verrucomicrobiota > Verrucomicrobiia > Limisphaerales > CAYMCQ01 > CAYMCQ01. The sequence continues at coordinate 5,514 of CAYMCQ010000111.1, read as the reverse complement.
GGTTGGCGCGGTGATCGGCGGGTATCTGGCGGATCGTTGGATGCGTTCGACGCCGCGCGGGCGTATTTATGCCAGTGCCATAGGCATGATGCTGTTCCTACCGGCGCTGTTCAGCGTGGGCAACGCCGGCACGTTGGCGGTGGCCATCGTGGGTCTGATCATCTTTGGCTTGGGCTGGGGGTTTTTTGATTGCAACAACATGCCGATCCTCTGCCAGATCGCGCGGCCAGAATGGCGGGCGACGGGCTACGGCATCATGAATCTCGTGAGCATCAGTTGCGGCGGCTTCGGCGATTGGGCCTTCGGCGCGCTGCGCGACCAGCATGTGCCGCTCAATGCCATCTTCGGTGCGTTCGCCGGCGTGGCGCTGCTCTCGGTCGTCCTCGTGCTGCTGATCAAGCCACAGAAAAATCTGGAACGTGCCGGATGAAACAAACCTTTTGACAATAAGGTCAGCAATCAATTTGGCTTGCGAAGGCAACCATCGTGTGAAAAAACTCCGACCGGATGAACACCAATTCCCGCCTCCGCAAGACTTCGGCGCGGCAAGCCCGCGCCGCGCTCGGCCTTGATTTCGGAACAGAATCCGTCCGAGCGTTGCTCGTTGATCTCGCCGGAAATGAACTGGCCTCCGCCGTCGAGCGCTATCCGCACGGGCAGATCATTGATTCACTGCCAACCCGCCTTCGTCAGACTACGGCGCGGCTTGCAACGGGAAAAAAACTGCCGCCTCACTACGCGTTGCAACATCCGGGCGACTGGATCGTGGCCGCCGCCAAAGCGGTGCGCCGCGCCCATCGCCTCTCGCCCATCGCCTCACGAGTGATCGGCATCGGCGTTGATTTCACCAGTTGCACGATGCTTCCCGCGCGCCGCGATGGAACGCCGCTCTGTCTTCTAAACGAGTTTGCCAGTGAACCGCTGGCCTGGCCGAAACTTTGGAAACATCACGGCGCGCAGAGCCAGACTGATCGCCTCAACGCGGTTGCGCGGCGTCGGAAAGAAAAATTTTTACGTCGTTACGGCGGCGTCATCGGCCTCGAATGGTTTTTCCCAAAAATTCTCGAAACTCTCGAGAACGCTCCCGCAGTTTACGAAGCAACGGAAGTCTGGCTTGAAGGCGGCGACTGGCTGGTGTGGCAACTGGTCGGCGGCGATGCCGAGGTTCTCCCCCGCTCCACCTGCCAGGCGGGTTACAAGGCGATGTGGAGTGCGGCGGACGGCTACCCTACGGAAGCTTTCCTGCGGGCCGTGCATCCGAAACTCGCAAAAGTAGTTCGCGATAAAATGCCGGGCCGGTTGCTTTCGCCGGGAGAGTCGGCGGGCGGCTTGTGTCAAAAGATGGCGCGAAAATTTGGCCTTCCCGCCGGCACGCCTGTCAGCGCAGCGATTATTGATGCCCATGCCGGCGTTCCCGGAGCGGGCGCGGCGGAACCCGGCACGCTGGTCATGGTGATGGGAACCAGTTCCTGCCACATGTTGAATGCGACTGAGGACCGCTTTGTGCCGGGAGTGGCAGGCGTGGTGGAAGGCGGAATTCTTCCCGGTTATTTCGGATACGAAACCGGCCAGGCCGCTGTCGGTGATGCGTTCGACTGGGTGCGCCGCGTTACCGGCCAGCGCGACTTCAACACACTTTCAAAAGAAGCCGCCAAGCTGCCGCCCGGAGCCGACGGCGTGTTGTGTGTGGATTGGTTCAACGGCTGTCGCACGCCGCTGATGGACGGCTCTCTGAATGCCGCGTTCGTTGGACTGCATCTGCGGCACACGCCGGCGCATCTTTACCGTGCGGTTCTCGAAGCGTCGGCATTTGGATTGCGCTGGATTGTGGAACTGCTGCGCGATCATCGCGTGCCGGTCAAACGCTTCATCGCAACCGGCGGACTGCCGCACCACAATCCTTTGGTCACGCAAATTTATGCTGATGTCCTTGGCGAACCGGTGACAGTTCATCCATCGCGGCAAGGGCCGGCGTTGGGTGCGGCGATTCTCGGCGCGCTGGCCGCGGGACGAAAAGCCAGCGGCTTCAGTTCGCCCGGCGCTGCGATTCGCGCGATGGCTGCGCCACGAAAAGGTGTTTCCGGACGCGAGGCGCGCGTCGTAAAAGCGAACCGCAAACACCACGAAACTTACAACCGCATTTACCGGGAGTATCGCAAACTGGCGGAGGAACGCTCCGCAAAACGGAAATGATTTTGAATTTGGAACTCAGGAACTCAAGAATGAAATTTATAAGGAAGCCATGAAACCAAGAATTTGATTTTCTTGGATTCCTGGATTCCTTATTAAAAAATTCAGTATGCAAAACAGAAGAGTCTAATATGGCAAAAAAAACAATCCGCCCGAAACGAACAGCCAAGGTGCAACTGGTTGCCAGCGGCGACTTGCGCCTCTCAGCCAACCAGGTTTGCTGGCCGGCGCAGCAGCAGATGGAACAGGCGCTGGCCGCCGCGATTCGCGCGGAAGGTTTCGACGTGGCGCGCGCCCATCCTTACAAGAAGGATGCGAAACATGGATTCATCGCCAGCCAGCGCGAAGGACTGGAGGTGTTTCGCACCATTGATCCAGATGCGCCGCTGATTGTCGCCGAGGCGGTGTGGCAATACTCGCATCACGTGCTCCCGGGACTGACCACGCATCGCGGCCCGATTCTCACGGTGGCCAACTGGTCCGGCCAATGGCCAGGTCTGGTCGGCATGCTCAATCTCAACGGCTCACTCACGAAGGCGGGCGTGAACTATTCCACGTTGTGGAGTGAAGATTTCAAGGACGATTACTTCCGGAAAAAACTCCGCGACTGGCTCACAACGGGCCGCTGCGCCCATCGAACGGATCACGTCAGGCCATTCGACAAAATCAAAGTTCCACGTTCCGCAGCGCGGCTTGGCGAAGCGCTCGCGGCGGAACTGCGCTCGCGCAAAAGCATCATGGGCGTGTTCGACGAAGGATGCATGGGAATGTTCAACGCCATTATTCCCGACCACCTGCTCAATGCAGTTGGAGTTTTCAAGGAACGGCTCAGCCAGTCCGCGCTCTATTACGAAACGTTGCAGGCGAGTGACGCCGAAGCCGGCGCGGTTCGCGCGTGGGTGGAGCAGCGCGGAATGAAATTTCACACCGGCCCGGATCACGAGAAGCATCTCACGGACGCGCAGATTCTCATGCAGTGCAAAATGTATATCGCCGCCGTCCGATTGGCCGATGATTTTGGATGCGACTCCATCGGCATACAATATCAACAAGGATTGAAAGACCTGTTGCCCGCCAGCGACCTCGTCGAAGGCATGTTGAACAATTCGCAGCGGCCTCCGGTGGCGAGCCGTGACGGCAAGCGGATTCTTTTCAAAGGCCGGCCCGTCGTGCACTTCAACGAGGTGGACGAATGCTCTGGCCTGGATGCGTTGATGACATTCCGCATCCATCGCGCGCTGCGGCAACCGGTCGAATCAACGCTGCACGACGTGCGCTGGGGTGATTGGGACCAGTCCGGCACAGTCAAAGATTACGTCTGGGTGTTTCTCATCAGCGGCGCAGCGCCGCCGGCCCATTTCATCGGCGGATGGAAAGGCGCCGAAGGGTTGCGCCAGCCGCCGATGTATTTTCCGAATGGCGGCAGCACCCTTCGCGGAATTTCCAGGCCCGGCGAAATCGTCTGGTCGCGCATTTACGTTGCGGACGGCGCGTTGCACATGGACATCGGTCGCGCAGGCGTTGTGAAACTTCCGCGGGCTGAAACGGAACGACGCTGGCAGGCCACAACTCCGCAATGGCCCATCATGCACGCCGTGACTTACGGCACCACACGCGATCAACTCATGGCCAGACACAAGGCCAACCACATCCAGGTCGCTTACGCAAAAAATGCAGTGGCCGCAGACGAGTGTTTGATGACGAAAGCAGCGATGGCGCGGGCGCTCGGCATCCGGGTGAACGTTTGTGGAACCGCCCGGAACAATGGCCGATAGCCGACAGCGTTCAAAAAAACTTTTGCTTTCAGGGAATACCTTGTAAAAACTTGTCCCGACCGCAGCGAATAGTGTGACGGGAGAACCGTCAACCGCTAATCCTGCCAAAAAGCAGTCTATCCTAGTGCATTAAACACGCTGCGGTTTGCACTCCTCTCCTCTGCTCTCCTCTGCCATTTTTCAAAACAGTAAGTCGCTGATTTCTGGCAGCACACATGTAGTTCGATGAGGAAGCCGGTGAAATAAATGGCGCATCCGACAGGACTCGAACCTGTAACCTTCTGATCCGAAGTCAGAAGCTCTATCCAATTGAGCTACGGATGCGACCGGCGGAAATCATCGCACGCGACGGAAAAAAATCGAACGAAAAATTCTTAACACGTTTTCCGGAGGGACGAGTTATACGAGTCCCAAACTTCTGATGTCTAGTCAGGGACTCGTGTAACTCGTCCCTCCGATTTGGAAACTTTCCCAAACAACAACCGCAAACTGTTCATCACCACGATGACCGTGCTGCCTTCATGGCCGACCACGCCGACGGGCAGGGGAATCTGGCCGAACATCGCAAACGCCACGAGCACGATCACCGTGCCGAGCGAGAGGAAGAGATTCTGCCGGATGATCCGGCGGGCGCGCTGGCTCAGGCGGAACGCCGCGAGAAAGTTTTCGAGCCGGTCGTGCATCAACACCA
>CAYMCQ010000111.1:310-848 GCA_964389025.1 uncultured Verrucomicrobiota bacterium | reverse complement strand
AGTGCCGCGTCCGAACCGCGCGCGCCCATTGCGACGCCAACGTGCGCCGCAGCCAGGCTGGGCGCGTCGTTCACGCCGTCCCCCACCATCGCCACGCGGCGGCTTCCTTCGCTTAATGACTTGATCGCCAGGACTTTTTCCTCCGGCTTCAACTCGGCGCGGACTTCATCGAGGTGCAACACGGTTTTCAGATGCTCTGCCGTGGCGCGGCGGTCGCCCGTCAATACCACGCTGCGCAAACCTTCGCTGCGCAGCGCGTCCAACACCGGGCGGGCCTGTGGGCGGATGTCGTCGCGCAAAACGATGCGGCCCAACAGGTCGCCGTGCGAGAGCCAGACCTCCGAGAAGCCCGCCTCCGTGGCGGGGATTTGGTCAACCGCGGCTGAGCGGCCCGCGGCCACAATCCAGTCGCGCCGACCGAGCCGGACTTCGTGCGAATTCATCCTGCCGCGCAACCCCTGGCCTGTCACGGATTCGAAGTGCGGGAACTCGATCAACTCCAGATTCTGCTGCTTGCCGTAACGCGTCACTGCCCGGG
>CAYMCQ010000111.1:0-300 GCA_964389025.1 uncultured Verrucomicrobiota bacterium | reverse complement strand
TCGAAAGTTTCTCCAGCGAATAGGCGAGCCGGGCCACTTCGGTTTCGCGACCGGGCGGAAAACTTTCCACCTGTTCCACGCGCAGTTCGCCCGTCGTCAGGGTGCCGGTTTTGTCGAGGGCCACCACGTTGACCTCGGCGAGCTTCTCCACCGCCGCCCCACCGCGCAACAGCACGCCATGCCGTGCACCCCAGGCAATGGCGGCCAGCACGGCGGACGGGATGGAGAGCACCAGTGCGCACGGCGACGAGACGACCAGCAAAGTCATCGTGAGGTAAAACGCGCTGCGCAACTCCTCGG
>CAYMCQ010000110.1:0-9805 GCA_964389025.1 uncultured Verrucomicrobiota bacterium | reverse complement strand
TGATTCTCCGCCACACAACGTTGTGGTTGATCACGGTCAGAAAGTCCGGCTGGACGTCAGCAACCTCCGGCAAAGCCGGAGGCATGAGATAGCGTGAACCGCTCAAAGCGGGTTAGTGTTGTGAGGCGCTCAAAGCGCCGCTAGCTCCAGTTGGTCTATTCGCCTGCGGAATCGCTCCGGCTTGGCGAAACGAATCAAGCAGGTCGCGGCTGAAAACGTCGGTGCTGGCTACGACATATTGAGCTTTACAGAATCGGCAAACACCGCCGGCTTTTCCGAGCGGTTTATCGAAGTGAAAGCCGTGTCCTCGGTGGACTTCAAATTTTACTGGTCGCGGAATGAAATCGAAGCGGCGCGAATTCACGGTCCAAACTATTTTCTCTATCTCGTTCCGGTTTCCAAAGCTGGCTTCGATATGCAAAAACTGAAAATCATCCAAAATCCCTTTGAGGCCGTTTACTTGCATGGCAAAAATTGGTCTCGGCAAAACGAATTGATTTCTGTGTGGTTAAAATGAATTCGACTCCTTTCCCGCGACGGTTGGCTTCGTGTTAATTCGCGCAATTCGTGTCAAAGTCCTTGCGTTCCTTGCGTTCTTTCGCGGCAAAATTCCGAAAAAACCTATTGCACGGCAGGTTTCTTTTGCTATGTTCTGCGCTCCGTTTCCCGGAAAACGAGGGTATTTTCCCGTTGAACTTAGGAAAGCCGGAAGAAGTTTATTAGGAAGCCATGAAGCTAGGAATTTTTTTTCTGCATTCATGGTTTCATCATTGAAGAATTTTTGAAATGCAAGCTGTGGCAGAAAAACCTAAATCAGCAAATTCGCCCAGTCGGCAATATCCGATGGAGCGCACGCGCAACATCGGCATCGCCGCGCACATTGACGCGGGCAAAACGACCACGACCGAGCGCATCCTGTTTTACACCGGCCTCATCCACAAGATGGGCGACGTGGACGACGGCAACACTGTCACCGACTGGATGGAGCAGGAACGCGAACGCGGCATCACGATCACGTCCGCCGCCACGACCTGCTACTGGACGCAAAAAGAGGACGGTATCAAAAAACTTTTCACGAACGTCGCGCACCGCGTGAACATCATTGACACTCCCGGGCACGTGGATTTCACGGCTGAAGTTGAACGTTCCATGCGCGTCCTCGATGGCGCGGTTGCCGTGTTTTGCGGTGTTGCTGGCGTGCAGCCGCAATCCGAAACCGTCTGGCGTCAGGCTACAAAGTATAGCGTCCCGCGCATCGCGTTCGTCAACAAGATGGACCGCACCGGCGCGAATTTTGAGAACGCGCTGAGCGACATGCGAAAAAAACTTGGCGCGTATGCGTATCCAGTTTTCATTCCGATCGGCGCGGAGGATCGTTTCCACGGTGTCATTGATGTCGTGAACCAGAAGGCGATCGTCTATGACCCGAAGGACGAAGTCGGCCTGAAATATGAAGTCACGGAGATTCCCGACGAGCACAAGGAGCGGGCGAAGGCTGCGCTGGCGGAATTGATTGACGCCATTTCCAACAAGGACGACGCCATCGCGGAAATGGTCATCGAGGACAAGCCGATTGACGTGCTGACGCTCAAGGCTGCGATCCGCCGGTTGACCTGCAAGATTGAATTGATTCCAGTGCTGTGCGGCTCGGCGTTCAAGAAGCGCGGCGTGCAACCGCTCGTTGACGCGGTCGTTGATTATCTGCCGTCGCCTCTCGATATTCCGCCCGCGACGGGCATGGTTCCGGGAACCACCGACCAGGTTGAGGTCACTCCCGACGACAACGGAAAATTTTGTTCGCTCGCGTTCAAGCTTTGGACTGATCCTTTCGTCGGCAAGCTGGTTTTCTTCCGCGTTTACAGCGGGCAACTCAAGAAGGGCGACACGATCTACAACCCGCGCACGCGCAAACGTGAACGCGTCAGCCGCGTGATGATGATTCAGGCGGACAAACGCATTGACGTGGAGACGACTTATGCCGGTGACATCGCGGCGCTGGTTGGTTTGAGAAACATCACGACCGGCGACACGCTTTGCGACGAGGATTTCGACATCACGCTCGAACCGCCGACGTTCCCCGAGCCGGTCATCTCGATGGCCGTCGAGCCGAAGACCAAGCAGGATCGCGAGAAGATGGGCGAAGGCCTGCAACGTCTCGCTGAAGAAGACCCGACGTTCCGCTGTTTCACGAACGAGGAAACCGGCCAGCTCATCATCGCGGGCATGGGTGAATTGCATCTGGAGATCATCCGCGACCGTTTGTTCCGCGAATTCAAAGTCGAAGCCAACGCCGGCGCTCCACAGATCGCCTATCGCGAAACGATCACGAAAAAAGCCGAGGGCGAAGGAAAATTTATCCGTCAATCCGGCGGTCGTGGTCAATACGGTCACGCGCTCGTCACGATTGAGCCGAACGAAAAAGGCAAAGGCGTCGAGATCGAGAACAAAATTGTTGGCGGCGCGATCCCGAAGGAATACATCCCGGCGGTCATTGACGGCGTGGAAGAAGCAGTCAAGGGCGGCGTGCTCGCGGGCTATCAGATGATTGATTTGAAGGTGCAGATCGTGGACGGAACGTTCCACGAAGTGGACTCGAACGAACTGGCGTTCAAGATGGCGGGTATTTTTGCATTCAAGGATGCTGCGAAGAAAGCCGGCATGATCTTGCTGGAGCCGATCATGAAGGTGGAATGCACCACGCCGAGCGAATATCAAGGCGACCTCGTCGGAGACATCAGCCGGCGTCGCGGCGCGATTCAAAACATCGAGTCCAAATCCGGCCAGGTGATCGTGAACGCGAACGTTCCGCTCGCGGAAATGTTCGGTTACGCCACTGCAATCCGTTCGCTCTCGAAGGGACGCGCTTCATACTCCATGGAACCATTGACTTTTGAGCAAGTTCCGAACAGCATACTCAACACGATTTTGGACAGTGCGAAGTCGAAGCCAGCTGCGCGGTCATAGTTATAGCCCATTTTTTAGCTTCAAATGTTCATGCGTTTTGTTCTACCTCACACGCTCACACCTTGTTAGCGCGCTTTTCCGGAGCAAAGTCGTCGGGTAACGTTAACGTATAGAATTGGGGTAGATTTATTGAGATTTATTCGGTGTTTTTTACTTACTTTCTGGTCGCTTTTTTCTGACTTGACCGTTTTTCGGTATCTCTCTATGTTCCTGACCACGTTGAAAGGTGGAACAATAATTAGTTCAGGCACTGGTTGGCGAGTCGCAGTCGCATAGACATACACACCGTGGATCTCAAAGATATTAAAGCAATTATTGATTTGATGAAGAAAAACTCCGTTTCGGAGTTTGAACTTGAACGTCAAGACTTTAAAATCAGGCTCAAACGAGCTGCCAATGGGGCGGTGCAGCCTCCGCAATATGATGACGCTCAGATGGCTGTTTATGCGCCGGCTGTGGTTGCACCAGCAACATCGGCTGCGCCAGTAATTCCTCAGCCTCAGGTCACTCCACCAGCCAATGTTGCTGCGACGAATGAATTAGAGATCAAGTCTCCGATGATTGGGACGCTTTATCGAGCGCCATCGCCAGAATCGGCGAATTATGTCGAAGTCGGAACGGAAGTAAATCCAGACACCGTGGTCTGTATCATTGAGGCGATGAAGGTAATGAACGAAATCAAAGCAGAAGCCAAGGGGGTCATTACACAAGTGCTGATGGAAAATGCGAAACCTGTAGAATTTGGACAGCCGCTTTTCAAGCTTCGCCCGTCCTAAGGGGCGTCAATTCAAACAAAAGTTGAAGGCGCTAACGTTCTTTTCCGAGCAATGTTCGAAAAAATCTTAGTCGCGAATCGTGGAGAGATTGCCGTCCGAATTATTCGTGCTTGCAAGGAGCTGAATATCCGAACGGTCGCAGTCTATTCGGAAGCCGACGCCAACTCGATGCACGTCCAGTTGGCGGATGAGGCGATTTGCATCGGCAAGCCCGCTGCGAATGAGAGTTATCTCCGCATTGATCGAATTATCAGCGCGGCAGAAATCGCCGACGTGGATGCGATTCATCCCGGCTACGGATTTCTTTCAGAGAATGCGCACTTTGCAGACGTATGCGAAAGCTGCAACATTCGATTCATCGGCCCAAACTCACGCGCGATGAACGCGCTTTCCGATAAAGCAGTCAGTCGCACTCTCGCCAAAAAAGCCGGCGTGCCTATTCCACCCGGTTCTGAAGGGATTGTCGAAAAAGAGCAGGATGCTTTGTCAGTCGCAAAACGCATCGGTTATCCGGTCATGATTAAGGCTATCGCCGGCGGCGGCGGACGTGGGATGCGAGTTGCCCATAACGACATTTCGCTGGTCAAAGGCTTTCTTACGGCGCGAACTGAAGCCGACAAAGCCTTTGGAAACTCAGGGGTTTACATCGAGAAATTCATCGAAAACCCGCACCATGTCGAATTTCAAATTTTCGGAGACCAGCGTGGGAAAATCATTCATCTTGGCGAGCGCGATTGTTCAATCCAGCGTCGCCATCAAAAAGTCGTCGAAGAATCTCCTTCGCCGCTTTTGGAGCACAAGCACAAGAAACTCCGTGACAGGATGGGCAAGGCCGCAGTGAAAATCGCAGAGTTGGCGCATTATACAAACGCCGGAACCGTCGAATTCATCGTGGACGACCACGGCAATTATTATTTCTTGGAAGTCAACAAGCGCATCCAGGTCGAGCATCCCATCACCGAAGAGGTCACCGGCATTGATCTCGTCCGCCTTCAAATCATGATCGCAATGGGCGAGCCGCTGAAAATGTCCCAAGGTGACGTTCAGTTCAAAGGACACTCGATTGAATGTCGAATCAACGCCGAAGATCCGTTCGATGAATTTCGCCCCAGTCCCGGACGCATCGAAATGTATTATCAGCCAGGCGGGCGCGGCGTCCGCGTGGATACCCACGCCTACGCAGGTTACACGATTCCACCAACCTATGATTCCATGATCGGCAAATTGATCACCTACGGCAAAGACCGCCGCGAAGCGATGGACAAAATGAGCCGCGCGCTGAACGAATACATGATTACCGGGATTAAAACGACGATTTCATTCCAGCAGGCCATATTGCAGGATCCGAACTTTCGCCGCGGCACTTACTCGACGAATTTCATTGATCAACTGTTAAGCGGAGCGCGGCGCGAATTGATTGAAGAAAAAGCTTGAAGTCAGCGGTTACTTTTCCGAATTCTCTTATTGACGAAAGCCGTTGATTTGATACAACTGCCTGTGTCGGCCCAAATAACGATGCGGTGTCAGAATGACAGAATCGTCAGGCAACTTAAAACAACGACATTCAGGAACCCTGCCAGTGCAGCCCTCCAAATCAGTTTTTGAGCAGACACTTACCGTATGAATGAGAGCAGACTCTTCGTGGGCAATCTTTCCTACCAAACGGCGGAGAATGATTTGCAGGAATACTTTTCACAAGCTGGAGCCGTGACTTCAGTCAACGTGATGCTGGATAAAATGACCGGAAAATCCCGTGGATTTGCGTTCATCGAGTTTGCCAGCCTCGATGAAGCTAACAAAGCCATCGAGCAGTTCCACAACAAGGAATTTCAGGGCCGCGCGCTGACGGTCAACATCGCGCGACCCAAGGAAGACCGGCCGCCGCGTTTCGGCGGTGGAGGCGCCCGCAGAGACTACGGCGATCGTCAGGAGCGACGCTGATCAAAACGTGTTTTCAAGGCCGGGCAGATTTTGTCCGGCCTTTTTCTTTTTCAGAATATCAGTTTGACACTTTCGTTCCTGAAATCTAGCTTGGTCGGACAAAATTTATGGCAGACAACGTTCCCAATCTCCCCGGCGGCGCAGTGCCTCCGAAAAAAGAAACCGGCAAAGTCCAACCCAAGAAAGAAACCGTCCGAATCACTTTGCCGCCCAAGCCCTCCGCAGCGCCGACAATCAAACTTCCGACACTTCCGCCGGGAGGCCCGACCGCAGTCCCGACAGCGCCAGCGGTCGCCACAAGTCTCGGCACGCCCGCGCCTGTGGCCGCGCCGCCTCCGTCGCGAGCAACCGGCACCTCGTCAACCGCTGCGGCAAAGCCGGCGCCAGGCGCGCCTCGACGTCCTGCGCCCGCGCCCGTCGCTCACGCGATCAGCGGCGTGGACAAGATGCTTGCCATTGTCGCAGCCGTCGCCGCGCTCATCGCCGTGGGCATGAGCGTCTGGCTTGGCTTCCTACTGCAGACCACTTGATTCCAGCGGGCATCAAAAACGACCGACCGACTTTATGGCTTCGCCAAATATTGTTTCACTCACCAAGGAAAATTTCGCCGAGGAAGTTTTGAAATCGTCCGTGCCCGTCCTCGTTGATTTCTGGGCCGAATGGTGCGGGCCGTGCAAAATGATCGCGCCTGTCCTCGACGAACTCGCCGACGAATACGCAGGCCGCGTGAAAATCGGCAAAGTGAACATTGACCTTGAGCAGTCGCTTGGGGGCGAGTATGGCGTTCGCGCGATCCCAACGCTTCTGCTTTTCCACAACGGCCAGGTCGCTGACCAGATCGTCGGCCTTCGCAGCAAGCGCGACCTCAAAGCCACCTTCGACAAAGTCGCAGCCTGAGTGTCTGCGCACTCGCGCGATGTCACTCGTCGTCACTCCCCGGCAACTCGAACATCGCGCCGAACTTTATCTCCGCCTCGCCCAGCTTCTCTCGGCAGGCATCCCACTCATCAACGCGCTCGAAACGACGAGTCGCAGCGCGCCGTCGCGTTCTTTTTGCGCTCCGCTCCGCCGCGTTGTCGAAGAACTCAACAAAGGTTGCACCTTTCAGGACGCGCTTGTTCGCGCCGGCAACTGGCTTTCTGAATTCGACCTCGCCCTGCTCGGCGCAGGAGAACATAGCGGACGATTGGACGCCATTTTTCGCTCGCTCGCTGAGTATTACACCCACCGCGCCCGCATCACAAAGCAGATGATTTCGCATCTCATTTATCCTGTCGGCTTGATTCACTTCGCCGCCTTCGTCTTCATGATAGTGCTTCCGTTCGCCGCGTCTCAGTTCAACGCCAGTCTGTTTCTGCTTTTTGCAAAGGCCGTGCTCGCCCTCTCGCCGCTCTACATTGTCACAGCCTTGTTGATTTATGCTATGCAAAGCAAGCACGGCGAAAAATGGCGAGCCGCCATCGAGGTGATTCTTCATCCGATTCCGCTTCTGGGAACGGCACGGCATTATCTGGCACTCGCACGGCTCGCCACCGCGCTGGAAGCGCTCATCAGTGCGGGCGTCACCATCATCGAAGCGTGGGAGCTCGCCGCCAATGCCAGCGGTTCACCCGCATTGCGCCGCATCGTGCTGGAGTGGAAGCCGCAACTCGCCGCTGGCCAAATGCCTTCCGAAGTTTTGCGCGCGAGTTCGCGTTTTCCCGAAATGTTTTCCAATCTCTACACCACCGGCGAAATCAGCGGCAAACTCGATGAATCTCTCCGCCAGTTGCAGCAGTATTATCAGGAGGAAGGCTCGCGCAAACTGAAGACCATTGCCGAACTTGCGCCCCGCGTCATTTATATCATCGTCATGCTCGGCATTGCCTACTTCATCATAAAATTTTACATCGGCCATTTTAACGACATCAACGAAGCGGGTAAGGATTTGAGGAGCTTCTATCTTTGCACGCGTTCTCGCTTCGCATAATTTTTCGCCATGACTTTGACTGAGTTGCTCGCGAATGAAGAATTCCGGCTGAGAGAATTTCCTGTCGCTCGCGAGAAAATTTTTCTCGTCCGTGGGCTTCCAAAACCCGGCAAAAAAAGCTTTGCCTCTGCCAATGGATGCGTAAAGTCCCCCTCCATGAACTTGACGCAAAAGCAATTCTCGCGAAACCGCGGAGCGTCAAAAGCAAATTTCCATCAGTAACTTGAACACTCGCCGACTCATCATCCTCGCTTTGCTCGTCGTCTCCATCGGCGTGCTCATCCCCGGACTGTTCGCACCGGTCCTCACCATCCGCGGTGTGCTCAAGCCCGAGGGCGTCGCGCATGTGGCTCCGCTGATGCTCGATAAAGGCCTCGACACCAACACGGTGAGAGTTCTCAAGTCAATGATGAATCCCAGCGTCATCGCCCTGCTCGATGCCACCGGCGGCGATTTGCGCAAGACGATCATCGAAAGGCTCAGCCCGCAGCTCACCGCCGCGTTGCAACAAAACGTGCAGGACATTGAAGTCTATCAGCAGACGCGCAGCATCGTCGGTTCGGTGCAGCGTCTTTATGAAGTGAAAAGCCCCTTGCCGGCCACCCTCATCCTGCTCTTCAGCGTCGTCGTGCCTCTGGTCAAGGCCGCGCTGGTGCTGTGGTCCACCTTCATGGCGGATGTCGTGCGCCGCCGCCGCACGCTTGGCTTCGTGGAGTTGATAGCCAAGTGGTCCATGGCTGATGTCTTTGTCGTCGCCCTCTTCATAGCATATCTCGCAGCGCAGGCCAGCCAGACACCGCCGGGCGACCCAAACGTCGGGCCACCGCTGGTCGTCTTCGACGCCAATGTCGGCGCGGGCTTCTACTGGTTCGCCGCCTACTGCGTCTTCTCGCTCGCCACGCAGCAGTTCACCTTCCGCTGGTTCTCCCGCGCCGCAACCGTGGGTAATACCTTGGAGCCTCAAAAAGATAATTCCGTCAGTTGAAGGTTTTGCGGCGGTGGCTAAGGCTTCAAGTATTTCGGCCAATCGGCATACTTGTAGCGCGGCTCAATCCACTCGAAGTCACGATCGCGGGGTGTCTTTTTTGGCCAGTTGAACTGTGTGTCCAAATTGTTCTCAGCCGCCTTCGCCTGTTTGAGTGTGGTGTCCTCGACCCATTTGTGGGCCTCGACATGTCCGTCGGCGAAACCAATGCTGCTCTGGCCCGAATGAAAGACGGCCACGGGATCAATCCAGTTGTGCCCGATGGCGTTCAACACCCATGTGCCCAGGTTGTAATCGCGTGAGTCCGGTTCTTCGATGAAGACGATCGCGCTGCTCGGCTGCGGGACATTGGCCAGTTTCTGAATCCATCGCGGCTCGTAGAATCCACCGTTCATTCCGTCCACCTTGGAATAGCTGTCGTAAGCCCAGTGAGACCCCGGCCTGCGGTTCTTGTAACGTTTATCTGCCGGGCAATGATAGGTCCCCAGATTCGATGCATATTTCCAGAGCGGCCCTTTGGTGAAGCCGGCCCGGACACGTTCAATTGCGACCTGCTCCGAAATCCCGGCCGCGATGCCCGGCTGCGGTCCCGGCCAATAACCGCCTCCGTATTGATCCACGCCCTGGAAATAGCGTCCGGGCATGACACCGCCGTTGTCCTCCGAATACATCACGAACGCCAACGCGAGTTGCTTCTGATTGTTGAGGCAGTTCACTACGAAAGCTTTTTCCTTCGCCCGGCTCAACGCAGGCAACAACAAGGCGGCGAGTATCGCGATGATGGCGATGACCACCAGCAGCTCAATGAGGGTAAAACCGTGCCTGGCTGGCGTCTTGATTGAAATGAAACGGTTCAAGTTTGTCTTCATGGCGGACTGGTGCTGGCTGCCTTCAAATTAGCCACGTCCCTGATTATGTAAACCATTTCTTCAACTTCTATTTTATGAACGAGCCACCCATATTTGTCCGAGTTCTCGAGCGTGAAAAAGCGATTCGGTTAAACAGGTTTTTTCTTACAAGCTGTCTTTGAAGTCGCATAGACGCGCCGGATTCTGGTCCGGCCAAATCACGACGCGAGAGATCGTCGAAAAGTGCAAGCGTTATCAACCAGAACTTGGCCTTGCCTCGGTTTCGTGGACTACTGGCGAGCGCATGAGACATGGTTTTAGT
>CAYMCQ010000109.1:0-9996 GCA_964389025.1 uncultured Verrucomicrobiota bacterium | reverse complement strand
AGCTGTCAAACTTCGGGAGTCCTCCGGCAGAGCCGGAGGATTTCCTATGAATTAAGTGGAGTCGCAGATTGCATCAGAAGATTTGGCAGCCTGAGAATTTGCAGAAGGGCGGAATCTCGTTGCCGAATCCGTCGTCGCTATGCTCCCGGCTTCGCCAAAGGTGCTCACGCCGTGCTCGCGCACCGTCGCGGCAGTTTGAACTGTAACCCCCAGCCGACAGTGCGCTGAGGACAGCGCACGCTACAACCTTCGTGTTAATCCGAGCAATCCGTGTCAACTCTTCTCGCCTTGACTCTGCACGGCAAAACTTCTATTCCCGTTGCTGCTCTCAACCACAAAACCTATGCGCACAAAAAACATTCTCAGTCTTGGAACATTGGCGGCGTTGCTTGCGATTGCCGGCTGCACAACCGGGCAGGACAATTCAGGCAGGGCCATCAAGATGCAGCGCAGTTCCGGCAAGATGAACCGCGAGGTTGACGCCGCGTGGTATGCCATCTGCAAAGTTGCTTCGGCGGACACGCATCCAGCCGAATGGAAAGGGCCGTTGCGCACGGACAAGGAACGCGCGATGCGCGATGCCAACGATCACAACAAGCAATTTTCCGATCACAAGGCGGTCATCGCGCATCACTAAGCCCCTGCACATTAAAGGCACAGCCCCGTTACAGGCTACGGACTTTGCGGAATGACTTCAAAATTCCCATGCGAAGGCGCAAGTAAACAGCACACGGTCGAAACCCGCTCCTTTAAGCCATTGCGCCCCGGCTGAAACCCGCAGCCGCTCGGCAATCTGCACAGATGGTAAAACTGTGACGGAATGCCGCGCTGATTCGCCCGGAAAGAAAATTGCAGCGTAGCGCGCTGAAAGTTGAATCCGTTTGGTTGCATCCCAAGTTGCTTCGCCTCCGACAGAATCGCGGGCAAAGCCGTCGTTGTTTTCATACGCGGCCAGATGTGTCATTTCCTCAAGGTCAACGTGAGTTTCCAACGCCCTCGTGCCGCGCGAAAACCACGAATGCGTGCCGAAGACGCCAAACTCCACCGGCCCACGCTCGAGTAATAGGCCGCCCAACAACATCGTGTGACTAACAGCCGCGGCGTTGCCCGTCATCTCATCCACGGCCCGCACCCTCGCGAAAGTCGGCCCCACGAATGGAGTGAGTGTCCATTCATCAGACAATTCGAGCGTTTTGAGAATGCGCGCGCCACCAGCCCACGCGTGTTGATCCTCCACCGCAAAGTAACCGAACGAAAACAACTCCACTTCCATGCCGTTTTCAAATCGTTTTCCAAACTCTGCTCCCAAGGATGGAAACCAACTGCCGCCTGTTTCTTCGCGCACCACTAAAATCCACGCTCCGTTTTGACCTTGTGCCCAAATTGAAGCTGTGATTGATTCCCGGCGTTGCAACGGAAACTTAAAATGTTCGCGTTCAGTCGTGTTGTGAAATCGGCGCTCGGCGGTTTGCTGGCGTTGCTTCTTCTTGCTTCGGCGACGCTTGCAACCTGTCATTCGCTTCATAAATTTTTTCACAAAAACTCGCCTGCCGCAGACCATTTCTGCCTTGTCTGCTATTTCGCAAAGGGACAAGTCAACGTGGTAGATGTTGCTGTCGTCGGCGCAGTTTTCATTTTCAGTTTTTTGGGGTTGGTGCTTCTGGCCATGTCCCCTGCGCTGTCCGGCGTTGACCTTCGATTATCTCCAAGCCGCGCGCCGCCGGTTTCATCTCGCCGCAAAGTTCGTTAGTCGTTCGAGTCAGGTTAACTTTAACAAAATCTCGGCTTGCCGCTAAAGCGGTATCCGAGTGGAGAGATTATGAAACTAAAAAATTTATTCCTGTTTGGTTCCACTTTTTGCGTGATTGCCATGTGTGCAAACGCGCAGGAAACAAACGAAGTGCAGCAATTGAAGCGGCAATTGCAGCAGTTGCAGGAAAATTTTCAGAAAGTCCAGCGCGAGCAGGCGCGGCAAATCGAGGCGTTGACAAAGAAATTGGACGAATTGCAGAAACAACAGACGGCTGCCGCACAGTTGCGAACTAACTTGAAACCAGAAATCGCGCAGCAGCCGATTCTGACTCCTATGCCCACGAGTCCGGCGCCGGAAATCGCGAAAGTATGGTCGCCAGCCGACCCAATCCGCATCGGGAGTGTGCAAAACTACATCAACCTTTCGTTTGACGCGCTGATCGCGGCAGGTTGGTCCAGCGCCGAGGACATCGAGAGTTTGCAACTTGGCGGCCACGATCCGAAGCAGCGCGGATTCACGATTCAAAATCTGGAGACGGTGTTCGAGGGAAAAGTTGATCCTTACTTCCGGGGCCAGGCGAACATCATCATGCAAATTGATCCCGAAGGGGAAACACTCCTCGAAGTCGAGGAGGCTTATTTGGAAACGATGTCGTTGCCATGGAATTTGCAGGTGAAGGCCGGTCAATTCTTCACCGAGTTTGGCCGGTTGAATCCGCAGCATCCGCATAGCTGGGCTTTTGTTGACCAGTCGCTCGTCAATGGCCGTTTCTTCGGCGCGGATGGGCTTCGCAATCCCGGGGCGCGAGTTTCCTGGCTCATGCCGACGCCATTTTATTCCGAATTGTTTTTCACAATTCAAAACAGCCGGGGCGAGACTGCGGAAAGTTTTAGAAACGGACACGAAGGTGAACCTTATCTCGGCCGGCTGCATGAATCTGGCCGCGCGAAATCCGGCGGCGACATGCTTTTTGTTCCCCGCTACGCAGCGTCGTTTGACTTGAGCGACTCGCAAACATTGGTGGCGGGAGTTTCCGGCGCGTTTGGCCCGAACAGCACCGGCTCCGGGCGCAACACGGAGATTTACGGCGCGGATTTGTTCTGGAAATGGAAGTCGCTCAATCAGCATGGAGGTTTTCCGTTTGTGACGTGGCAGACTGAGGGAATGATACGGCGATTTGAAGCTGGTGCGTTCGATTGGAACCTTGATGGCGACGGTATGCTGAATCCAGACGGAAGTGAATTGGACTTAAACGGCGATAGCGTGCCCGACGTGTTGCCCCGCGAAACGCTCATCGACTACGGCATTTATTCGCAGATCGCCTATGGATTCAAAAAGGGCTGGGCTGCTGCGCTGCGTGGCGAGTGGGTCAGCAGTAACGTTGGGAAATATGAGCGCCTCTACGGCCGCGATCCAGAGCGCCTCATGCGCTGGCGCGTTTCGCCGAACCTGACGTGGTATCCAAGCGAGTTCTCGAAAATTCGCCTTCAATACAATTACGATGACCGCCGCAACATCGGCACCGACCATTCAGTCTGGCTGCAATTCGAGTTTTTATTGGGCGCGCACGCGGCGCATAAGTTCTGAAATGTGACAGGTGAAACATGAATCAAACTTCAACCTCTCAAAGCTAATGAAAAACATTTTTTCAGCAGTTGGACTCACGGCTCTTTTCTTCGCCGCATCAACCCACGCGAAATTAAACGTCGTTGCAACGACACCAGACCTGGCGGCCATCGCCAAAGAAATCGGCGGGGACAAAATTGAAATCACCACTCTCGCACGCCCGACTGAGGATCCGCACTTTGTTGACGCGAAACCGAGTTTAATCGTGAAGCTCAATCGCGCCGACGCGCTGATCGAAGGCGGGGCGGAGCTTGAGATCGGCTGGCTCTCGCCGCTGCTCGAAGGCGCCCGAAATGCAGAACTCGCTCCCGGCAAACCGGGACGCATCGCGTGCAATGAGGGCATCCAATTGCTGGAAGTCCCGAGCACGCTCGACCGCTCGAAGGGCGACATTCACGCGTCTGGCAATCCGCATTACATGACCGATCCGATGAATGCAAAAGTTGTGGCTCAACACATCTGCAATTCGTTTTGCCAGCTTGATTCTGCCGATTGCAATTTCTTCAAAGCGAACCTCGATGATTTTATCCAGCGTCTCGACGCAAAAATGGCCGGGTGGCAAAAACTTCTTGCGCCGCACAATGGAAAAATCGTCGTCACGTATCACAATTCATGGCCCTACTTCGCCAAACGGTTCGATTTGAAAATGGATTTGTTTCTTGAACCGAAGCCCGGCATTCCGCCGACGCCGTCCCACCTCGTGGAAGT
Organism: uncultured Verrucomicrobiota bacterium; assembly: GCA_964389025.1. Classification (GTDB taxonomy): domain Bacteria; phylum Verrucomicrobiota; class Verrucomicrobiia; order Limisphaerales; family CAYMCQ01; genus CAYMCQ01. The sequence goes on along the minus strand of CAYMCQ010000109.1, from coordinate 5,909 downwards.
CATCTCGAAAATGAAATCAGAAAACGTGAAGGCCATCGTCGTGCAGCCATATCAAAACCGAAAAACTGCCGAAACGGTCGCGAGCCGAACGGGCGCAACTGTCCTCGATTTCCCAACCTTTCCAAAGGCCGAACAAACGTATGAAGACTGGATAAACGGCCTGGTGAAATCATTGGCGCAAGCGCTGGAAGGCAAGGACCAACTGTAGCGGCGGTCTGTGGCCGCCGTTCCAAACTGCGACAGTCACAGACTGCCGCTACAAAATTTATATGAGCGAAGCATTTGAGATATTGAAGTGGGCTTTAGTGGCGTGCCTGTTATTGCCGCCGCTCTTGGTATATTTCGGCCTCCACATTATTCGGCGCGAAGTAATCTTCGTTGACCTCGCGCTCGCACAGGTTGCGACACTCGGAACATGCGTTGCAATTCTACTCCACCACGATCCGCACGATTGGCAAAGCTACGCGTTCTCAGTCGCTTTCACGTTGATCGGTGCCGCCATTTTTACCTTCACGCGTATGAGGAAACATCATCAGGTGCCGCAGGAAGCATTGATCGGCATCACTTACGTCTTCGCGGCGGCGGGCGGGATTTTACTGTTGAACAACAGCCCGCACGGCAACGAAGAACTCAAGCAAACACTCGTCGGCGAATTGCTCTATCTGCAAAATCCGGGGCAGGTGCTCAAGCCCTTCGCGCTCTACGCGGCAATCGCTGTGGTGCATTTCATTTTTCGAAAACACTTTCTCGCGATTTCTTTCGACTCGGAACGCGCGGAAAAAGAAGGGTTGTCCGTTCGGGCGTGGGATTTTCTTTTTTACGCGCTGTTCGGAATCGTCGTGACGACATTCGTCCACATCGGCGGCGTGCTGCTCGTCTTTTCGTATCTCATCATTCCGGCGGTCTGCGCCAATTTTCTGGCGCGCAGGTTTGGCGTTCTGCTCGCGATCGGCTGCGTTGTCTCGACTGTCAGCAGCGTTACGGGATTGTATTGTTCCTATCAATTCAACCTGCCCATCGGCGCGGCAATCGTTTGCGTGCTGGGCGCGGCGTTGATTTTGTGCGTGTTTGTTACGAGATTTCGCAATCCCAAATTCACCGGCGATTCAACCACATCGCCGAAGAGTTTGAAAGGTTCGGCTTAAACGATTCATAAACGGACTTAACTTTTCATCCGCCGAAAATTTTTCAAAAATTCCCTTGTGAAAATTTTCACGATGCGGCAATTTCCCCGCCGCTTCCGGCGAACAATCGGTTGAAAAACCACAGACAAATCGTTCGCGGTTGCAACCCAAAGCGTGATTTTTTTAAGAAGATTTTTTCTGACGGCAGTGGCGTCATTCGGACTGGTTGCAGTTCTCAACGCAACCGAGGCGAGACATGACACCACGGCTTCCGTCGCTGCCGCCGTCGAGTCACACGGAGCAGGTGGCGGTCACGAAGGCCCGCCGGTTTCGGCTGCCGCGCCGACGTTGTTTCACATCGGCCCGATCGAAGTCACTAACTCGATGGTTTACACGTGGGTCATCGCCGCGCTGATTTTCATTGTAGTCCGCCTCGGCACGCGCAACTTGAAGGAAGTTCCATCCGGTTTGCAGAACATTATTGAATCAGCAGTCGAAGGATTGGAAAATCTCACCAGCGGATTGCTTGAGCCGAAAGTTGCGCGTTGGTGTTTTCCGCTCTGCGCCACGTTTTTTCTGTTCATCGTGATCTCGAATTTGATGGGACTCTTGCCGGGCGTGGGCAGCATCGGCTGGGGACATCACGCCGAACACAGCGCGCTGCCATTCGCGTTGCAGCACGCGGATGTCCCGTTGTTCCGTCCGCCGACCGCCGACGCAAACACGACTGTCGCAATGGCCGCGATCTTTTTCATCATGAGCAGCTTCTGGGCGATCAAATACAACGGCCCGATTGGTTTGATCAAACACGTCTTCGGCCCGAAAGGCGGAATGAAAGGGCTGATCTTGATTCCGCTGACTTTGATTTTCATCTTCATCGGCTTCATTGAGGTAGTCTCAATCATGATCCGTCCGGTCGCACTCGCGATGCGGCTTTACGGAAACATTTACGGCGGCGAAAGTGTTATCACGATCATGCTTGGCAAGGCATGGGGGCTGGCAGCCGTGCCATTTTATTTTTTGGAGTTGATGGTTGCCGTCGTGCAGGCGCTGGTGTTCACACTGTTGAGCATCGCATTCATCGGCACACTCTGTTCGCACACGGAGGAGGAGCACGGCAGCGGAAAACACGCGCATTAAGATTTGCAACCGAGACCGTGCTGCGCGCGGGCGGTTGCGAGCAACAAAAACAAACAACAGAAAGAAAAACTATGATGCTGGCACAAGTAGCAGTTGAAGGATTGCGCGGCAATATCGCCGTCGGTCTCGTTGGTATGGGCGCGGCCATCGGCGTCGGTCTCGCCGCCGCCAAAGCCGCCGAAGCCACCGGGCGCAATCCCGGCGCGTTCGGCAAAGTCTTCACCACCGCGCTCATCGGCATGGCGCTGGCTGAAGGCCTGGCGATCCTGACGTTCTTCGTCGTGAACAGGTAAGTTCATATGGAGCAGACCCTTCACGACCTGGGCATCTATTGGCCGAAGTTGATCGCGCAAACGATCAACTTCGGCATTGTCCTTTTCGTCCTCTGGAAGTTCGCCTACAAGCCCGTGCTGAACATGCTCGAGCAGCGGCGTCAGAAGATTGCCGAAGGCATGAGCAACGCCGAGAAGATCAAGGCTGAACTTGCCGCCACCGAGGCGCGCAAACGCGAGATTCTCGACAAGGCGAATGTTGACGCGAACAAGTTCATAGAGGAAGCGCGCGTCGCCGCCGCGAAGATTTTGGAGCAGGAAACTCAAAAAGCCGTCGCCACCGCCAACGACATCGCGGTCAAGGCGCGTCAGGCCAGCGAAGCGGAGCTGGCACGAATGAAAACCGAACTGCGCCGCGAAGTCGGACGTCTCGTCGTGAACACGACGGCGAAGGTCACCGGCAAAGTTTTGACCTCGGACGACCAGAATCGCCTGGCGGAGGAGACGACGAAACAGCTCGCCGCCTGATGAAGATTTCCAAACAAGCCCGGCGCGACGCCAAGCAATTGTTCCGCAGTTCGTTCGTGAACGGCCTGCTGGACGATTCGCGCGCGCTCACCGCGGTGAGATTGTTGATTGAGAAAAAGCCGCGCGGCCATTCGGGAATCCTGAATCATTTTCAACGGCTGGTGAAGCTGGACATCGAACGCCGCACCGCGAAAGTCGAGAGCGCGACGCCGTTGTCGCCTGCTTCGCAGGAAAACATCAAGGGCAGCCTCGCGAAGCGCTACGGACAGGGGTTGAACATTTCGTTCGCGCAGGATGCGTCGCTTATCGGCGGGTTGCGCGTGCAAGTCGGCAGCGATGTTTACGATGGAAGCGTGAAGGCAAAATTGGCGGCACTCGCGGAAAGTTTTTAGAGAAAATTTATGAGCACACTACTGCAAGAGATTGAATCACAGATTGCGGGCGTCAAGACGGCGACCGCGAAACAAAACGTCGGTGTCGTGCGCGAGTGCGGCGACGGCGTGGCGAAGATCGAGGGGCTGACCGATTGCATGGCCAACGAGATGTTGGACTTCGGCAACGGCGTCATCGGCCTCGCGCTCAACCTCGAAGAGACTGAGGTCGGTGCCATCGTCCTCGGCGATTATCTTTCCGTGAGCGAAGGCTCGGAGGTCAAGACGACGGGAAAACTTCTCTCCGTTCCGGTCGGCAAAGGATTGCTCGGCCGCGTTGTGGATTGTCTCGGTCGCCCCGTGGACGGCAAGGGGCCGATCAAGCAGGACGCCTTTTATCCGGTTGAAAAAATTGCGCCCGGCATCATCAAACGCAAATCCGTCAGCCAGCCGGTGCAGACCGGCATCATGGCGATTGACGCGATGATTCCGATCGGACGCGGCCAGCGCGAACTCATCATCGGCGACCGTTCGACGGGCAAGACCACGATCGGCGTGGACACGATGATCAATCAAGCGCGCAACAACAAAGTTGGACGTGAGTCCGGTGAAAAAGGTTTCCGTCCGATCTACAACATTTACGTCGCCATCGGCCAGAAGCAATCGAACGTCGCGCGTGTCATTTCGGAATTGGAAAAAGCCGGCGCGCTCGCCGACACCATCGTCGTGGTTGCCGCAGCGTCGGACTCCGCTGCGAATCAATATCTCGCTCCGTTCGCAGGCGCAGCGATGGGTGAATGGTTCATGGATAACGGCATGGACGCGCTCATCATTTACGATGACTTGTCCAAGCAAGCAGTCGCGTATCGTCAGGTTTCGCTCGTGCTGAAACGTCCGTCCGGTCGCGAAGCGTATCCCGGCGACGTGTTTTATCTGCACAGCCGTTTGCTCGAACGCTCCGCCCGCGTCGGAGAAAAATACGGAAATGGTTCGCTCACCGCGCTCCCGATCATCGAGACACAGGCAGGCGATGTCTCGGCCTACATTCCCACGAACGTGATCTCGATCACGGACGGACAAATTTATTTGGAAACAGATTTGTTTTATCAAGGCGTTCGTCCCGCAGTTTCCGTCGGTCTGTCAGTCAGCCGCGTCGGTTCAGCCGCGCAGATCAAAGCAATGAAACAAGTCGCCGGTCGTATCAAGGGCGATCTCGCGCAGTTCCGCGAACTCGCGGCATTCGCGCAGTTCGGTTCCGACCTCGACGCCAAGACGCAGGCGATTCTCGAACGCGGCAAGCGCGTCGTGGAAGTTTTCAAGCAGCCGCAGTTCAACCCGATCCCCGTCGAAGTTCAGGCCGCCGTCTTGTGGGCGGTGCAGAATAATTTCTTCGACGACGTGGCCGTTGAGAAGGTGAAGGATTTCCAGAACAAGCTCGTGGACTTCCTGAACACGCGCAAAGCCGCGGTGCTCGCCAAGATCCGCACTGAAAAGGCGATCAACGACGCGCTCGCCGCCGAGTTGAAGACTGCCGTCACCGAGTTCAAACAGACTTACCGTTAAGCGATGCCCAGCACACGCGACATTCGCCGACGCATCAAGTCGGTCAAGAACACGGCGCAGATCACGAAGGCCATGCAGATGGTCGCCTCGTCGAAGATGCGCAAGGCTCAGCTCGCCGCGCTGGCGGGCAGGCCTTATGCCTCGTTGATGAACAACATGCTCGCGCACGTGGCGGGCAACGCCGGTGACTTCGCGCATCCGCTGATGGAAAAACGCGGAGGCACCAAACGCGCGGTGATCCTCGTCAGCACGGACAAGGGGCTTTGCGGCGCGCTCAATTCCAATCTCACGCGCGAGGCGGCAAAGTTCGACAAAGACACCACGGTGTTCATCTGTGCGGGCCGGAAGGGTTCTCAATTCATTGCGCGCACCAGGCGGCAACTCGCTGCGGAGTTCACCTACAAGGACGCGCCGCTGTTCGCTGAGGCGCGGGCGATCTCGAAATTCGCACGTGACATGTTCACGAAAGGCGAAGTGGATCACGTTGACGTGCTGTTCACGAACTTCATCAGCACGTTGAACCAAAAACCCGAAGTGCTGCCGCTGTTGCCGGTCGGCGAGATCAAAGGCTTGCAGACTGAAGTCCATGGTCACGAAACCTCCGTTGCCCTTGAAAAATCCCAGTTGGAATTTCTTTTCGAGCCGGGTGCGGGCGCGGTGCTCGGTTCGTTGCTGCCGCACTATTTGAATTTTCAGATTTACCAGATTCTTCTCGAAGCCAAGGCGTCGGAACACAGCTCGCGCATGGTCGCGATGAAGAATGCCACCGACAACGCGAAGCAACTCATCAAAGACCTCACGCTCGAATACAACAAGCTGCGTCAGGCGAACATCACGAAGGAACTTTTGGAGATCACAACGGCGCAAATGGCGCTCGGCTAAAATTATTTTATGAACAAAGGCAAAATCGT
>CAYMCQ010000108.1:0-10137 GCA_964389025.1 uncultured Verrucomicrobiota bacterium | reverse complement strand
GCGCCGACGCCGACGAACATCTCGACGAAATCTGAACCGCTGATGCTGAAGAACGCTGCATCCGCTTCGCCCGCGATGGCTTTGGCGAGCAAAGTTTTTCCCGTTCCCGGCGGGCCGATCATCAAAACGCCTTTTGGAATCCTTCCGCCGAGGCGCTGAAACTTTTTTGCGTCTTTAAGAAATTCGACAAGCTCGGAAACTTCTTCAATGGCTTCTTCGATTCCCGCGACGTCTTTGAAAGTGGTTTTGTTCCGTTCCTTCGCAAGCAGCCTCGCTTTGCTTTTGCCGAAACTCAATGCGCCTTTGCCGGCCATCTTGATCTGACGGATGAAGAAAAACCAGATGAACCCTCCGATGACGAAGAACGGCAGGATGGTCCAAAGAACACTTAGCAACACCGTGTTCGGTTCGCGCGGCTCGAATTTGCGCGTGTCATAAAGCTTGTTCTCAGTCGCTTCCGTCAAGCGGGCTTTGGCGCGAAAGCGGACTTCAACCGGCTTGCGGGTATTCGAATCAATTCTCTGTCTTCCGTCCTTATCAGTCTCGTAATAGGTGCCGACGATTTCCTGAAGCGCGGAAGCTTGCGGGCTGTAATGGATCAGAGCCGAGGCGATCAGGTTTGAGTCCACTTTCTCCATGAATTCCGCCTGAGTGAGAACTTTGCCCGGCGTTTCGAGCCGCTCTTTGAAAACCATCAGCAGGACAATGCCGCAAAAAATGGCAATCCAAACCAGCCATGTGCGCGGGTTCATTCGCAATTCGGCGCCGCCCTTTTTGTTTTTGTCCTCGTCGTTTAATTTATTGTTGTCAGGCATTTGGTTAAAAATGTTCGGTGAATAGTAACACCCGCTGGCATCCACTGCAACCGCAGGATTAGTGCCTCAACCATTGCCATTTCAGGCGGCTTGAAGTGCGGGAATCAAGCTTGAAACGCTCTCCAAGCCGAAGTCTTTCAACCCAAAAAATTTCTCCACCCGCGGTCGTGGCGACAATCAAACGATGACGCTCGTCGCGCGGGATTTTCGCGTTAGTGAACAAGTCTTGCAACTTCACCGCGCGGCTCATGCCGATGGGTTGGAAACGATCGCCGGGTTGCCAGTGGCGCAGAAAAATTTTTGCGCCGATTTTGTCCGCGTCGAAAAATTCCCGTTGAGGATTGCGCTTCGGCGTGCTCGGGGACAATCCCGCAGAAAACGGCATTGAACTCCATTTGACTTGCGCGCCATCAAAAACAACTTCGCCCTTCGCGTGGCTCAACCTCACCAGCTTTTGATTCGGATCAAACTCAGCGGCAGCTTCCCGCCGAAGATTGATTTGCCCCGAGCCATCGCGAAAAGCGGAAAGCCCCGGCGCGACTGAAATCGCCCGTCCCGGATTCACGCGAAGAAATTCAATCAAGTCAAAATCAGGCGAAAGACCACGAGACAGCAGTCCAGCCTGCAAGCAACGGCGCTGAACGCCGACCTCCAATCCACCGAAGCTTTTTCCCGGTCGGCTTGCCAGCCAATCCTTCGCAGCTTGCGAAACGAACTCCGCGTCCGCGCCAATGACTTCCATGACGCGCAAAATCGTTTTGTCGAGGGCGGGCTGATATCTGCGGAGCAACGGCAGCAGTTCGCGGCGAATCCGGTTGCGCTGATAATCAAGCACGGCGTTTGTCGCGTCCTCGCGAAAACTGATTTGATGTTCTTTCGCAAACATGCTCAAGGCTGACTTCGCATGGTCGAGCAGCGGACGAACCAGTTTAATCTTCGGATTGCCCGGCGAATTGTTTTTCCATTTCATTCCCGCAAGGCCTTCACCGCCAGCGCCGCGCAGCAGCCGCAGGAAAAATGTTTCCACCTGGTCGTCGGCGTGATGCGCGAGCGCGACCGTCGGAATTTTCAACCGCGCCGCCGCCCGCGCCAAAAAATCGTGGCGCAATTTCCTCGCGGCCATCTCGATTGAGAGCCCGCCTTGTTTAGCGAACTTCTGGACATCCGCGCTTTCAGAAACAAACTTGAGCCTGAATTTTTTCGCGGCGTTGCGCACGAACCGCTCGTCCGCATCGCTGCTTCGCCCGCGCAGTTTGTGATTGAAGTGGGCGACGGCCAGTTTCCAGCGATGCTTTTTGGAGAGTTCGTTCAGCGCATGGAGCAAAACCATCGAGTCCACTCCGCCGGAAACGGCGGCAAGAATCCGCTGGCCGCGGCGAAAAAGCCCGCGCTCGCGGATGTTTTTTTCAATTTGCTCAAGCAGACTTCCCACACAGCGATGCTACTTGGCTGAAAACAACGGGCAAGGCCAGTTTCACGGCGCAGGCTGGCACGGTTCGTGCCTTTTTTTGCGCGTAGCTGGTGAATTCAAGCAGCCTGAACATCTCGAACAACATTATGAAATCGGCAAAAAATCTTTGGCGCATTGGAAAACTCCTTGGTGCGGTCGTTCCCATCATGTGGATAGCCGCCGCAAATGCCGCCCCTCTGGAGGAAAAGTTTGAGGTGCTCGAAACACGCGCCGGCTCTTACACCAACGTCACTGTCACCACCCACGCCAGACATTCCATCTTCATCATGCACTCGACGGGCATGGCGACCATTCTTCTCACCGACCTGGCGCCGGAAATCCAGCGGCAACTCGGTTACACGCCCGGCGGCGCCAAGAAACAGGTAACAAGCAAGTCCTCCGTCCAGATGCAAAAATTCGCCGAAGCCATTCATCTGCCACAGGTGCAACAATTCGGCCAATCGCTCGACAAAGAGCTGGGATCGAAGATTCGGAAAAATATTTCCACTCCGACCACTGCTGTCATTGCGCTCGGAGCCGTCGCATTCATTTACCTCTTCGCCTGCTTTTGTCTGATGTTGATTTGCAAAAAGACGGGCAACGAGCCGGGCATCTTGATCTGGCTGCCGCTGCTCCAGATTTTTCCGATGCTGCGCGCGGCAGGAATGTCCGGCGCGTGGTTTCTCGCTTACCTGATTCCCGGACTGAACATCATCGCGCACATTGTCTGGTGTTTCAAAATCGCTGTGGCGCGGAAAAAAAGCCCGCTGATCGCGATCATGTTGTTGCTTCCCATCACGAACCTGTTTGCGTTCCTCTACCTCGCGTTCTCCAACGGCGCAGAGCCGGAACCAGCGACGCCAAAGGGCGAAAAGAGTGAAGGGCCGGCAATCGTCCTGCAAACTGCGTAGGGTGTGTTTTCAAAATCCGATTGGTGGCACAGGCCTCCGGCCTGTTGTTTCGGGCGTCCCGCCCGAAACCGTCGCGGGGTATGCGTCGGCTTTTGTTTTTACGAACAACGAGCAGCGGACATCCTCTGACGAAATCCAGCGGGACGCCGGATTTGATGGGCGAGACGCCCGTGCCACCATTTTGAAAACATGCCCAGTAAAGTCCCGCCGTTGCCTGCGAAGAAGCGGTGACAAATCTTCCTTCAGCTTGCGCCGAAATATGTTTCTGCCTTCGGCAAAGTCCGACAAACTGGCGGTGTGAAACGATGACTTTTGCGCGTCACTCCCCCAGCAGTTCCTTCAGCTTCGGCTCGATGGCTTGCGCCCAGATTTCGTAGCCGCGCTCCGCGAGGTGAAGATAATCCGGCATGATGGCCTTGGAGATCGAGCCATCGGACTCGATGAGTTGCGGGCCGAAGTCAATGAAGTGAACCTTTTTCCCGTCTGCCAGTTTCGCGAGCGCCTGGTTCACCTGCAAAATTTTTCCGCGTTGCGAGTTGAAGACCGCGCCGCGCGGGAAAATGCCGACGACGATTATTTTCATCTGCGGCTGACGTTCGCGCATCTGCTTCACGATGGCTTGCACACCCGCGAGGATGTCGGCCTCGCTGTTGTCGTCCCTGTTCGAGTTGTTTGTGCCGATCATCAGCACGGCGGCCTTGGGCTTGAGGCCGTCGAGCTGGCCGTGTTCAAAGCGCCAGAGGACGTGCTGCGTGCGGTCGCCGCCCACGCCCAGGTTCAGGCACTTGCGCTTGCCATAATATTTTTCCCAAACCGGCTTGCCGCTGCCTTCCCAACCTTGCGTGATGGAATCGCCGATGAACACGACGTCGCACGCGCCGGGATTTTCTTTGGCGCGCTTTAGCACGTCCTCCGTCCGCTGGCCCGTGTGCTGCGCTGGAACAATTGCGGTGTTGGCGGAGACGACGCTCGCGACAGCAGTTGCCGTCGAAGTGACGGTCGTCGCCGCGCGAAGCCCGCTAGCAAAAGCCAAAATGACGAGGGCGATGGAAAGGTGAACTGTTTTCATAAGTTTGTGTGACGACAGACTGGCAATTCGACGCGGCTCGTGTCAACCAATGAAAAACTTCGGCAACCAACAACGAACGGTGCGACTGATAATTTCGGGTGGAACAGGCCTCCGGCCTGTTGATTCCGGCGTCCCGCCGGAATCCGTCGCAAACGATACGCAATTCTTCAACGGCGGTTAAACGCGAAAATAATCTCACGACGGAATTCGGCGGGACGCCGAATTCGACAGGCGAGACGCCTGTTCCACCCATCAATGCCCCTGATGTTCCTGAATGTATTCCTGCTTCAAGCCAAGCTTTTCCGGCGCGTGCAGCACGAGCATCTTCATGCGGATGTCGGCGGGAATATCTTTTCTCGTCAGCTTGGAAATGACGATCATCAGGAAGATCGCCAGCGGCAACGCCCAGATCGCCGGTTGCTCGGCGAGAATGCGAAGCAGCGGATGCGCCGCGTAAAAATCCGCGAGCGGTTTCGCCCACGCGGCCTGGTCTGCGAACATCGTGCTGGCGATGACGACCAAACTCAACGTGCCGCCAGCCAGCATCCCGATCGCTGCGCCCTTCATCGTGATGCCGCGCCACCACGCGCTCAGAAACAGCAACGGAAAATAACTCGTCGCCGCAATCGCAAATGCCCAACCGACCATTTTGTTGATCTCAAAAGTTTCGACGAGGAAGCCGAGCAGGATTGCGCCCGCGCCGCAAATCACCGCGCAGATTTTGAACGCCAGCATCCGTTGTAGCGGTGTGGATTTTGGGCGCAACATCCGGCCATAGACATCATGCGCCAGCGCGCCGGTCATGCTGACGAGCAATCCGCTGAACGTGCTCATGAACGCCGCGAACGCGCCCGCGCAGGTGATGCCGCTGAGGATGGAACCCCAAGGGATTCCTTTGTTCGGAGGGCGGAGCTCCGCGACGCCCTGACTTTTTTCACTGGAAGATTTCAGGGGCTCGTATAACTCGCCCCTCCGATCTACAACCTTCGGCAACTCCAGCACCACCTTGTCGGTCCCCTTCGCGCCGACTCCTTCATAGAGTTGCGGCATCAAGTTGCGTCCCATCACGCCGAAGATGGGCGGAAACAAATAAAACACGCCGATGAGAATCATCACCCACATCGTCGTGCGCTTGGCGGCGACGCCGTCGGGGTTGGTGTAGAAGCGCACGAGAATGTGCGGCAACCCCGCCGTGCCGCAGACCAGCGCGATGATGAGCGAGTAAGTGTAGAGAAGCGCGTATGGACGTGAGTTTACGGGGATTATCTTCGCGTCCCTGGTGAGAAAGGCCGTGACCACTCTGCCGTCGTCGATAACCGTAACGCCATTGCTTTCCAGGACTGAATGCATCTCTTTTGGAAAATCCTTCGCTTTGATCAGCCGTGGCTCCGACGGCCAGGAAATGAAAAGATTGGTAAGTTGCGGGCCGTATCTGATTTCCGAAATTCTTCGAGTGAATTGCCTCTCCATCGTCGAGGTTAGAACCAAGTTGAAGGCCGAGTGATTGGTTGGCAAAAATGAGTAAGCTTGCTCCGCATTAAAAGCGAAATATTTACCACCGCTGACTTTATTGAAAATTCTCGGTAAAAAATCCTCTATCGCCGAACTTAACGGGCTAATCAAAAGTGGGCCATCGTAAGTAATTTTTGGTTTCGCGGCTTTGGCGGCTTTGGTTGTCAGCGGGCCGAAAGGAGAAATCCATGTGGAATCTTTGGGGGCTTTTTCGGGAAGCGGCTTGCGAAGAACACTTGTATCAGGCTCATCGTGCAGCATTCTAGCTGCTTCCGAACTAGCGATTGCGAGAACAATATTATCTGATAGTGAAACGAGGGTCACACCGTTCGATTTTAAACCTGCTTCAATCTTTGCCGTCATTTCAGCATCCGTTGTTGCGGAAGTGTGCGCGACATCGAGAAGAAATGGTTCCATCGAAGCCAAGTTGGTATTCCATAGGACCGTTTTTCCCGCGGCTGATTGCCAGACAAACAAAGGAGCAGGCATGTGCGCCATTACATTCGATGACGATGAGGTGCCACCCATTTGTCGCCAATTCAGTTTTAGAGGTGGATTAAAAATCGCCTTCACCTTGGCTATAAGCCCGAAAATGTTAGGGGCATAAATAGTTTGGCCGATTGGTTGAAAACTGCTTTTCAATTGTTCATCCGCGTTGATCGCATTGAGTATTTTTTCCCCTTCAACGACTTCGCGATTAGAACCAATTTGTTTCCCATAATGCCCATACACACTCATCAGCACGAAAACCGGCACGGAGATGGCGAACATCTTGGCCCAGTATTGAAAGGCTTGCACGAGCGTGATGCCTTTCATGCCGCCGAGCGCGACGTTGAGCGTGATGACCGCGCCCACCAGCACCACGCCCGCCCAATACGGCAGCCCCGGGAAAATGTAAGCCAGCGTCGTCCCCGCGCCTTTCATCTGCGGCATCGTGTAGAAAAATCCGATGAACAGCACGAACACGACGGCGATTTTGCGGAACAGCGGCGAGTCGAACCGGCCTTCGGCAAAATCCGGAATCGTGTAAGCCCCGAACCGTCGTAGCGGTCCCGCGATGAACAGCAGCAGGAACAAATAGCCGCACGCGTAACAGACCGGATACCACAGCGCGTCGTAGCCCGAACTCATCACCATCCCCGCCACGCCCATGAACGACGCCGCGCTCAAGTATTCACCGGAGATGGCGCTCGCATTCCAGCCCACGCTCACCGTTCGTCCCGCGACGTAGAAATCGTGCGCCGTCTTCGAGCGTCGCGCGGACCAGAAGCCCATCCAGATCGTCGCGATGACCGTGGCGGCGCTGAAACTAAAAATCCAGGGGTCAATTTGCATCGCGATCAAGCTCCAAGCACCAAATTCCAAGCACCAGAGAAGCTCCAAATTCCAAACATCAAGACCAGCAACGACGCGCCTTTGGAGCTTGGGTCATTGGAGCTTCTCTGGATGTTGGATGTCGGAGCTTGGAGCTTGTCCGTTCCAGCAACTTCTCGAACTTCGGATTCTTCGAGCGCGATTGACCGGCGAATGAACAGCCACGCGATGCACCACACGAACGGAAAAAACAAAACGCCAAGGATGAACCACGTCAGCGTGAACCCGAACACCCGCGTCGCCATCACGTCAGGAAAAAAATAATTCGCCAGCGGCAATCCAAGCAGCGCGATGAGAAACGTCGCGGCGCAGGCGATGGACAGGCGGAGTTGTTTGCGCATCAGCAGGCGGAGGAATTCCTCGCTGTGCATATCTACTTTTTGCGGCGGTGGCGTTTGCATGGGACGCGCGGTGTTGTAGCGAACAAAGCTCCAAATTCCAAGCTCCAATCGAAAGCACCAAGCACCAACATCCAAGCTCCAGAGAATCTCCAAACATCAAGATCCAAAAGCGGCGCGCTGTTTTGATGTTTGGTGCTTGAGGTTTCTCTGGATGTTGGAGCTTGGTGCTTGGAGCTTCCTATTTCGCCAACTCCAGCAACCGCTTCGCCTGCGCCTCCGTCACCGGCGACACGGACAGTCGCGACTGCCTCACCACAACCATTTCCTTGAGGACTTTGTCCGCTTTGATCGTGGACAGGTTGACGGGCTTCGCGAGCGGTTTCTCCGGCGCGAGGTCAACGCACGACCAGTCGCCTTCATCCGCGGTCGGATCGGCGTATGCAGCCTTCACAACGTTCGCGATGCCGACGACTTCCCTACCCTCGCCGCTGTGATAGAAGAAAACGCGGTCGCCGACTTTCATCGAGCGCAGATGATTTCGCGCGGCAAAATTACGCACGCCAGTCCACGCCGTTTTGCCGTCTTTCATGAGTTGCGCCCACGAGTAGGCTTCGGGTTCGGATTTTACGAGCCAATAATTCATGGAAAGAATTTACGATTTACGATTTACGATTTACGATTGCTGCGTGGATTTAGCAGCCAATCTTGAAAATATTCAACTGCGCATTAAAACCGCGTGCGAACGAAGCAGGCGTGATCCGGCATCGGTGACCTTGCTCGCCGTCACCAAGTCTCATCCACCGGAAACGATCCACGCCGCCGCTGAACTTGGGCTGACTTATTTCGGCGAGAACAAAGTGCAGGAAGCGAAGGCGAAAATTCCAAATTGTCCCAGCCGTTGCCACTGGCATTTCATCGGCCATCTGCAATCGAACAAAGTGCGCGATGCCGTCGAGCTTTTCGAAATGATTCAGAGCGTGGACAGCCTTTCGCTCGCGCAGGACATTTCAAAACGCGCGGAGCAAACGAGCAAGACGATGCCGATCTTGCTGGAGGTCAACGTCGCGGGTGAAGCCAGCAAGTTTGGCTACGCGCCGGAAAAAATGCTGGCTGAGTTGAACCAAATCAATGCGCTGCCGAAGATTGAAGTTCACGGGTTGATGGCAGTGCCGCCGTGGACGCCAGAAGCGGAAAGTTCGCGCCCGCATTTCCGAAAGTTGCGCGAGTTGAAGGAACGAGCCGAGGCTTTGCTTGGCGCTCCCCTGCCCCATTTGAGCATGGGGATGACGGGAGATTTTGAAGTGGCCATTGAGGAGGGCGCAACAATCATCCGTGTCGGCACAGCCTTGTTCGGCGAGCGGCGAGCGGCAAAAAAAATTTCAAGCACGCAGGAATTCACCGACTGATTTCATGCGCGCGATTTCGATTGAACTTGGCAGGGCGTTAGCTATTCTGTGCCTCTTGTGACCGCCGATTCATTCACACAGGAAATCGCCGAAGCGATGCGCGCGTATGACAAATACGTGATCTGCATTGACAAAACTCCGGAAGATTTTCAGGCCGCCCTGCTCTCGCTCGTCAAGAAGGCCATCAAGGCTTACGAGACGCGCGGGCCGGGTTTGCGCCACGGCATCGCCCTGGATAAACACATCACGGTCATTCTCAGCCAGCATGGGGAACCGAAGCCGCTGTGCGGAATTTATTTCAATCTCGCCTCGCCGTATCAGAAACAGGTCGTTGCAAAAACGCTGGTGCCCGCGGCTGCGGAAAGGGTTCAGCAGCGTTTGCCGGAATCGGAGATTTAATTCTCCCGCACTTCGTCCCCGATCTTCGATTCGCCCGCCACGATGTCCGCCACGGTGTTGTCGTCGCGCTGCGGGCCGGTCACCTTCACTTCGCCGACTTTCAATCCGTTGCGATAGACATTCAGGCGCTGATCCATCGAAGGCAGCCGTCCGATGGGAAAATTGAGAACAACGAACCTGGCGTTCGCGTTCGCCCTGACAACTTTTCCGATGAGCGCGGTCTCCGGCGTGACTATCAATTTGGAATCGCCGCCGGAACTCCTTGCCGGCTGAACGGGGGTTTTGGTCACGGGAGCCGGGCTGGGTTTTGATTCCTTGTGCCGCCACCAACAACCCGAAACCAGCAGCGGAATGAGAATTAAAACGGCGACGTGTTTCAGTTTCATTTGTCGTTTTCTGTGATGACAGTGTCGCTGTGCTCGTAAGCAGGCGCGCAGCAGCAGAGCAGTTTCAATGTTTCGTTTCCAGTGTTCCAAAGCTTATGGCGTTGGCCCGGTGGAATCGCGATCGCGTCGCCGACTTTCACACCGCGGCGGTCGCCTTCGATGTGGATTTCTCCAACGCCTGCGGTGATAAAATAGATTTCCTCGGCGCGCGGATGAAAATGCTCCTGCGTGCTCGCGCCGACGGGCAACCGCGCTTCGGCAAGGCTCTGGTTGCGGATCGCTGAATTGCGGTGCGCCAGCAGTTCGCGGATTTCCGAGCCATCTTTCGTGATGAAGGCGGGGACTTCGTTGAGATTTTTCACGTCCATTCTTTCGGACAGTTAAAAACACCAAAAACCAAACATCAAACACCAAAGAAGTTGGACTTTCCCCGGTTTTTAGGAGAAGCGAAAAAGCCAGAGATGGGAGAGCGCG
>CAYMCQ010000107.1:894-10308 GCA_964389025.1 uncultured Verrucomicrobiota bacterium | reverse complement strand
CAAGCGCAAGGAGCACGACTCCATCCGCCTGCGCCCCCATCCCTACGAGTTCTTTCTGTATTACGATGTGTAAATCCGGCAATGGACAAGAGGTAAGCGGCGATGGGTGGCAGTTTTGCCCATAGCCAATTGCCAATAGCCTCGTGCCTTAAATTTAGAAGGGTAACGCAGACGGCGCGGATCGAAAGGTCCGCGCCGTTTTTTTGCATGACTCGGAGGCGGAGTTACACGACGCCCTGACTCATCGTTTTGGGAAACATTTTTGGGCGTCGTGTAACTCCGACCTCCGAAAGCGTGAACTTTGAACTTTGAACTTCCGCGATTGCCGCCTATAACCAGCGCGTGGCTGAAGTGTTTTCCAATGAGATCGGTGCAAGCACACGCGTCTGCGCGGTGTTCGGCCATCCCATCGCACACTCCGCGTCGCCCGCGATGCAGAACGCAGGTATCGCGCATCTCGGGTTGAACTGGCGCTACCTCGCCTTTGACGTGCGCCCGGAAAATCTGCGCGAAGCCATCGCGGGCGCGAAACAAATGAAGTTCGTAGGGGTTAATCTCACCGTGCCGCACAAGATTCTGGCGATGGAGATGGTGGACGCGCTCGATGAGTCGGCGAAGAACTGGGGCGCGGTGAATACAATCCGCTATGAAGGCCGCGACAAGAGTGGCGCGTGGCTGCCGTTGCACCAATTCAAAGACGAGCCAGACAAGACCCGCTCGCAGGGTTTCAACACCGATGCGGACGCCATCGTGCGGTCAGTGCGCGAGGATTTGGGAGTGGAATTGCGCGGCGCGCGGGTGCTTGTGGTCGGCATCGGCGGCGCAGGCCGCGTGGCCGCGCTCAAACTAGCTGCGGAGAGTGTCGGCGAGCTTTTTCTCGTCAACCGGACGCATTCGAAAGCGGCGACCGTTGCCGCGGAAATCCGGCGGCGTCATTCAAACGTGAAAGTTCAAATTGAGTATCCGCGCGGCGAAGTTGATCTGGCGATCAACGCCGCATCGCTTGGCCTGAATGAAAGCGATCCGCTGCCGGTGGACGTGAAACGATTTTCCATCCGCCAGGCGCATGCCGTTTACGACATGATTTATCGTCCCGCGGAAACTCCGCTGCTGCGCGCGGCGAAGGCTGGCGGCTGCCGCACAGCTAATGGACTGGGCATGTTGCTGTATCAGGGGACAAAAGCTTTGGAGATTTGGACTGGCCAAACCGCTCCGGTTGACACGATGCGACGCGCGCTAGAATCGGAGGTCTATGGGCATTGACGCGATTTTTGACCAGGAAAGCTGGTCGCGAGTGCCGTTTCATTTCTGGTCTCTGATGTTTTTTGCGTTCGGCTCCATCGTCGGAAGTTTCCTCAATGTCGTGATTCATCGGCTGCCGCTGGAGCAGAGCATCGTCTCGCCGCCGTCGCATTGCCCGCACTGCAAATACTCAATCCCGTGGTTCCTCAACGTTCCACTGCTTACGTGGCTCTGGCTGCGCGGCAAATGCAAAAATTGCGCCGCGCCCATCTCCGTGAGGTATTTTCTCGTCGAGTTGCTGACGGGCTGCGCGTTTCTCGGTTGCTGGCTCGCATTTGGCGACAGGCAGCATCCTTATCCCACAATGCCTCTGGCTTTGGTCTATTGCTTGTTGCTGGCGGGGCTGATTGCTGCGACGTTCATTGACTTCGAGCATTTCATCATCCCCGACCAGATCACCCTCGGCGGAATTGTTGCCGGAGTCATCTGCTCATTCTTCATCCCGGCGCTGCACGGAGAGCAGTTGATCACGGCATCGCTGAAAAAAAGTTTCATCGGCGTGGCGGTTGGCGCGGGACTGGTTTATTTCGTCTTGCGGTTGGGAAAAGTTCTGTTCGGACGGCAGCGCATCGTGTTCAAGGAGGAATCAAAAATTTATTTCACCGAAACTTGCGTCGTGCTGCCGGAAAAGGAAGTGCCTTACGAGGAATTGTTCTACCGCCAGTCCGATGCAATCCTGCTCCAGGCAAAATTCGTCGAGCTTGCCGACCGTTGCTACCGCGACGTGGCCGTGAAACTCAAGCCGGCGTCGCTGGAAATCGGCGAGGACAGATTCGAGCCGCAAAACGTGCCGCATCTCGAAGCCGTCACGAGCGAGATCTCTTTCCCGCGCGAGGCAATGGGACTTGGCGACGTGAAATTCATGGCGGCCATCGGCGCATTTCTTGGCTGGCAGGCGGTGATTTTTTCTCTGATGGCAAGCTCCGTCATCGGCTCGGCAGTCGGGCTGTCGCTCATCGTCATGAAGAAACAGGCGTGGTCGAGTCGTCTGCCCTACGGCCCATACATCGCGCTGGCGGCGGTGATCTGGATTTTTAGCGGGAAGGATTTGGTGAAGGCGCTGTTTGCGTTTTGATTCGGAGGGGCGAGTTACACGAGTCCCAAATCAACTCAATCAAATCAGGGCGTCGTGTAACTCCGCCCTCCGAAATCGAAATTCAATAACCTAGTTCCGCTTTTTTAGCCGCCGCCGTGGGCAGCGCGTCTTTTTTCTTCACGATGGCTTCCTTGCCGGAATCTTTCAGTTCGCGTCCCTTCGCCTGATTGAACTCGATGTCCGCCTTGAATTGGTCCGGCACGTCTCCCTCGGCGTAGATCGCTTCGACGGGACACGCGGCGATGCACGCGGTGCAATCAATGCAATCCTCGGGATGGATGACCACCTGGTTGTCCATCTCGTAAAAGCAGGCGACGGGACAAACCTCGACGCAATCGGTGAACTTGCAGTTGACGCATTTGTTGGTGACGACGTGCATAAAATTCTCCTAAAAAGTTTTCAGCGCACGGGCAAGCTCAATGGATTTGAAGATTTTTGCAAATTAAAAGTGCTTTCATGCGCTAATACTCGCTCCAAGAATAAGCAGGCCGAACAAGGCCCAACCAAACGGCGCGAAGCGACGAGCTAAGATGCTGAATAGACCTGAAGCGAAGATCAAAGCGATGCCTACATCGGCAAGAATCCCGTTTGCATCGTGACCCACGAACCACATGAGAATCGTTATGGCAAAAACTGCAAATGTGCATAGCCAAGCCAATCGATAGGTCTGCATCCTGAATGCGCTGTATGCGGTGCTTTCCGCCATAATCGAATTTCATCCACACTGCGCTTTTTGCCGCAGCGCGTGGTCAACCAACACCAGCGCGGTCATCGCTTCGACCATTGGCACGGCGCGCGGAAGCACGCATGGATCATGACGCCCACGCGCTTTGAGTTTCGTGTTCTGGAATTTCACGTCCACGGTGTTTTGCTCGCGCAGAATCGTGGCGACGGGCTTGAACGCAACGCGGAAGAAAATCGTCTGGCCGTTTGAAATGCCACCCTGGATGCCACCGGAAAAATTCGTGGTTGTGAAAACTTCTTTGTTCCGTGCGCGGAATGGGTCGTTGTGCTGCGAGCCGGTCAAAAGAATTCCGTTGAAGCCTGAGCCGATGTCGAAACCTTTCGACGCGGGCAGGCTCATCATGGCTTTGGCAAGGTCGGCTTCGAGTTTGTCGAACACCGGCTCGCCCCAGCCAGCAGGCACGCCGCGCGCGATGCCTTCGATGATTCCTCCAACGCTGTCGCCCTGCTTGCGCATCCGCTGGATGAGCGAAATCATTTTCTGCGCGGCAGTTTTATCGGGGCAGCGAACGATGTTCGACTCGACTTCTTTGAATTTCACTTTGTCCGGATTGACGCTGGCGATGATGCGCTGGACTTGTTTGACGTAGCTCAAGACCTCGACGCCAAACCGTTCGCGTAGAATTTTTTTTGCGATCGCCGCCGCCGCGACGCGGCCAACAGTTTCTCGCGCGCTGGCACGTCCCCCGCCCTGCCAGTTGCGAATTCCGTATTTCGCGAAGTAGGTGAAGTCGGCGTGAGATGGGCGGAACTTTTTTTCCATCTCTTCGTAGGCTTCAGGCCGCGCATCCTCGTTTTTGACGAGCATGCAGATCGGTGTGCCGAGCGTTTTGCCCTTGAACGTGCCGGAAAGAATTTGCACCACGTCAGGCTCGCGGCGCGGTGAGACGATTTTCGACTGGCCGGGCCGTCGCCGCTCCAAATCCGGCTGGATGTCTGCCTCGGTGAGCTTCAGGTTCGGCGGGCAGCCGTCCACGACCACTCCGACTCCGCCGCCATGAGATTCGCCCCACGTCGTGATTCGGAACAAATGGCCGAAAGTATTTGGCATGAGCAGAGACTGCGGGAAAAGGCGCAAACGGTCAAACTCATCAGTGCGGCAGACCGTTAAAAACCGTGTGCAAATGGCCTGAAACTTGCGAAATCTTGGTCGTTTGACGCCCGTAACCAACGCAACAAAATGCAAACAGCGGAAATACTTGGACTGATCACGCTGGTCATACAACTGGCCGTGACCATTGTTGTTCTGCCGGTCAGCATTAGCGTCACCCGCTCACACATCGTTTCAGTGACACTTTTCGCTGCGTTCGTTTGCATGCTGTTATTCCGGTTTGTTCTGACATTCCCGGGGCTGGCGATCATTCCTGATCCTCTCGCGTCAGTTGTGCGGGAGGAAGTTTTTGCGCTCATCGCTTCAGTCTCTCTGCTCCTCGCAATCTTCTACATCAACCGGATGTTTGCGAAACACCGGCAAGTGGAGGAGGACCTTCTGGAAACACAGGAGCGCTTCAGGCACTTCGCGGACAACAATCCCGCCGTTGCCTGGATCAAAGATGAGAGCAGCCACTTTGTTTACGTCAACAAACCGTTCGAGCAGTTTTTCAAAACCTCCCTCGACGCGATCAAGGGCAAGACCGGCTCCGAACTCTGGCCGGAGAAAGTCGCCAAACAACTTCGCGAGCACCACACCGAAGTGCTTAAAAAGAACAGAACTCTGGAAATGTCCGAAACCATTCCCGATCCCGACGGCAACCTGCGCGAATGGCTCGTCTCGAAATTTCCGTTCCAGGACCGCAATGGGCGAAAGTTCGTTTGCAGCATGGCACTGGACGTGACGGAGCGGCGCAAGATGGAAGAGAGCGTGCGTGATTCCGAACGCCGCTTCCGCTCGATCTGGGAAAAATCCGCCGACGGCATGAGATTGACTGACGAGCGCGGAATCATCGTGGCGGTCAACCCGGCCTTTTGCCGGCTTGTCGGTCTGTCGGTGTCGGAATTGGAAGGCCAGCCACTGAGCGTGTGTTACCCGGAAGAAATCAGCGACAATGTGGTGCGCCAGTATCAGGAGCGGTTTCGGAAACGAAACATCGTGCCGTATTTCGAGCGGAAAATTGCGTTTCGCTGCGGCAAAGTCGTTGACCTCGAGGTCGCCAATTCGTTCCTGGAGCAGGAAAATCAGCCGCCGCTCGTTCTCGGAATTTTCAGGAACATCACCGACCGCCGCCATGCCGAGGAGCAGCGCCTGACTCTCGAACGCAAACTCCTCGACAGCCAGAAACTCGAAAGCCTCGGCATCCTTGCCGGCGGCATCGCGCATGACTTCAACAATCTTCTCACCGCCATCATGGGCAACGCCAGCCTCGCGCAAATGCAGATGCCCGAGAGCTTCCCCGCGCGCCAGAACATTGCGAACATCGAAAAGACTTCCATCCGGGCCGCCGGTCTCTGCCGCCAAATGCTCGCCTACTCGGGTCGAGGCCAGTTTGTTGTTCAAGACGTGGCGCTGAATTCGTTGATCGAAGAGACGGCGCAGTTGCTTAACGTCTCAATCAACAAAAAGATCACGCTCAAATTTAATCTCGCCTCGAACTTGCCCGCGATTAAAGCCGACCCCAGCCAGATACAGCAGGTCATCATGAACCTCGTCATCAACGCCTCTGAGGCGATTGGCGACAACAGTGGTGTCATCAACATCACCACTGGCGTCGTCAACGCCGACCAGGACTATCTTTCTAAAACTTACCTTGCTCCCAGCCTGCCTGGTGGAGACTACGTTTTTCTCGAAGTCTCCGATACAGGCAGCGGCATGACGCACGAAGTGAAGGCAAAAATCTTCGACCCGTTCTTCACCACCAAATTCACCGGGAGAGGACTTGGACTCGCCGCCGTGCTCGGCATCGTGCGCGGCCACAAAGGCTCGCTCAAAGTTTACAGCGAGCCGGGACACGGCAGCGCGTTCAAGCTTCTTCTGCCCTGCAACGGAGCGAAAATTCCTTCGCAGAAAACCGTCACCGCCAGTTCGTCATGGCGTGGCCAGGGAACCATCCTCGTCGTTGACGATGAAGAATCCGTTCGCATCGTCACCACGCGCATGTTGGAAAGTTTCGGCTTCTCGGTTTTGAAAGCCTGCGATGGGCGCGAAGGCGTGGAGACTTTCCGGAAAAATTCCACGGACATTCAGGCCGTGGTGCTGGACATGACGATGCCGCGCTTGAACGGCGACGAAGCCTTCCGCGAAATCCGCCGCATCAATCCGGGCGCGCGCGTCCTGTTGATGAGCGGCTACAACGAACAGGATGCGACAGACCGTTTTGCTGGAAAAGGACTTGCCGGTTTCCTCCAAAAACCTTTCAGGCCGGATGATTTGCGCGACAAGCTCCGGACGATTTTGGAGAAAACCAAAGCCAGTTAGGTCAGTGATGTGCGATGAGTGACAAGTGAGAGCAACAGCGGGTCCCGTTATCTCGTCGCATCTCACTCGTCACTTCTTCATGAAACTCTTTGACACGTTCGCAACACCTCCCTACCTTTTCACCACTGGTCGGGGTCGTAGCTCAGTTGGTAGAGCACCACAATGGCATTGTGGGGGTCAGGGGTTCGAATCCCCTCGGCTCCACCAGCCTTCGATTGAGCGTGATTTAATTTTTCCTTTTTAATTTTTCATTGCCGCGCCATCGTGCGCCCATGCAATCGCACGAAATCCTCCGCGAAGTTTTCCAGAAGTGCAGCGCTAAACAGGTCGCCGCCGACCTCGGGCTGTCGCTCTCGATGATTTACAAATGGGCAGAACCGGATGACGGCACAGGAAGCGGCACAGCCAATCCGCTTGACCGCATCGAAGCGCTGATGCGCGCCACGAACGACCAGCGCATCGTCCAATGGCTTTGCCAGCGAGCAGGCGGTTTTTTCATCCGCAATCCCAAGTCCAGCAAGCCGCATCCGGAATTTCTCATCCCGGCGACGAATGAAATCGTGCAGGAGTTCGCCGACTTGCTTGCGGTCATCGCCACGGCTGCGAGCGACAACGAGATCACGCCCAAAGAATCCCAAACCATCCGGGCGCGCTGGGAGGAACTGAAGTCAGTCACGGAGAGTTTTGTGGCGTGTTGTGAGGAGGGGAATTTTTCGAGGTTGAAGGAAAATCCACCTTTGATAACGCGCCGATAAGAGCTTCCCGTTGGATTTCACCTTTGCAACACCGCGCGTTTTCGCGTAGATATTCCGCTCCCGTTTGTCGGGAATCATGAAACCTGAAGTGGAAATCTACGACACAACGCTACGCGATGGTTCGCAAGGCGAAGGCGTGAACTTTTCGGTCGCGGACAAACTCCGCATCGCCGAAAAGCTCGATGCTTTCGGGATTCATTACATCGAAGGCGGCTGGCCCGGCTCCAATCCGAAGGACATGGAGTTTTTCACGCAAGTCAAACGCCGTAGATTCAAGAACGCCAAAGTCGCTGCGTTCAGCATGACGCGCCGCAAAGGTATCGCCGTCGAGAAGGATGAATTGATGCGGCAGTTGCTCGATGCCGAGACGCCCGTCATCTGCATCGTCGGCAAAACGTGGTTGCTGCACGTCACCGAGGTTCTGCGCTGCACGCCAGATGAAAACCTCGCGATGATCGGCGACACGATAAAATTTTTCAAAGACCACGGCAAAATTGTTTTCTACGACGCCGAACATTCTTTCGACGGCTACAAGAACGAGCCGGACTATGCGCTGGCTACATGGCAGGCTGCGGAAAAAGCGGGTGCTGATTGCATCGTGCTTTGTGATACCAATGGCGGTTGTTTGCCAAACGAAATCAGCCGAATCACTGCGTTTGCCAGAAGCAAATTGTCCGCGCGCGTCGGCATCCACACGCACAACGACTGCGGCTTCGGCGTCGCCAACGCCATCGCCGGAGTCGAGGCCGGCGCGACGCAGGTGCAAGGCACAATCAACGGCTACGGCGAGCGAACGGGCAATTGCAATCTGACGAGCGTGATCCCGACGCTCGCGTTCAAGATGGGTATCTCGTGCGTGCCGAAAAGTTCATTGCCCAAGCTGCGCGAGCTTTCCCATTTCGTTGATGAGATCGCGAACTTCAAGCCCGACCCACGCCAGCCGTGGGTTGGCGCGACCGCGTTCGCCCACAAAGGCGGAATGCACGCGCACGCTGTCGGGCGCGTCGCCAATAGCTACGAGCACATCAATCCCGAAGCCATCGGCAATTCCCGCCGCGTTCTCATCAGCGACATGGCCGGACGCAGCAACATTCTGGCGAAAGCGAAGGAGCTCGGTTTCAAGCTCAAGACCGACACGCCGGAGCTGAAAGAAATTCTCAACACAATCAAACAGCGCGAACACGAAGGTTACGAATATGAGGCAGCGGAAGCGTCGCTCGCGCTGCTGATTCGCGGCGCCCTCGACCACAATCCAGAACTGTTTTTCACGGTGGACAAGTATCACGTTTCGATGCGACGCGACTCGAAACAATCTGTTTGCGAAGCGACAGTGCGGGTGCGCGTTGGCAAAAAAGTCCATGACGAAGTTGCCGAAGGCGATGGCCCCGTTAACGCCCTCGACAGCGCGTTGCGTCATGCGCTTGCCAAATCCTTTCGGAAACTGAAAAAAGTTTCGTTGATAGATTATAAAGTCCGCATCCTCGACGGAGTCGCCGGCACCGCCGCGAAAACTCGCGTGCTCATCGAATCCACCGACGGCAAACACGAATGGGGCACAGTCGGAGTGAGCGAAAACATCATCGAAGCCAGCTTGCAGGCGCTGGTGGACTCGATGGAGTTCGCGCTGTTGAAAAAGTGAGACACGAATTTCACGAATTAGCACGAATTTATGGGCGAACTGATTTACAAGGAAGAAACATTTAAGATCGTTGGCTGCTGTATGGAAGTGCATCGTGAACTCGGCAAAGGTCGCGACGAAGTCATCTACAAAGATGCGCTCGTGATCGAATTCGGGCGGCAATCAATCGCATGTTCTCGCGAGAAGGAATACACAGTCTCGTATAAAGGTGTTGTTCTCGCACATAAATATTTCGCCGACTTCGTTGTTATGGACAAAATCATCTTAGAAGCCAAAGCTGTGGAATGCCTGACCGACTCTCATGTTAAGCAGGTTCTCAATTATCTGGCGGCGGCGAAATTGAAACCAGGCTTGCTCGTCAACTTCGGTGAAGTTTCATTGCTCTGGAAGCGGGTTGTCTTGTGACGCTTCTCCACAATTCGTGTTAATTCGTGAAATTCGTGTCTAAATCCGTATCTCATGTCTG
>CAYMCQ010000107.1:0-884 GCA_964389025.1 uncultured Verrucomicrobiota bacterium | reverse complement strand
CCGCAGTCCGTCGAAGATAAATGGTATGACTTCTGGCTGAAGCAAGGCTGCTTCACCGCCGATGAAAAGTCTGCCAAGCCCGCATATTCCATCGTCATTCCGCCGCCGAACGTGACGGGCGTTCTCCACATGGGGCACGTTCTGAACAACACCATTCAGGACATCCTCGCCCGCAAAGCGCGCATGGACGGCAAGGAAGTTCTTTGGCTGCCGGGCACCGACCATGCAGGAATCGCGACGCAGGTGATGGTCGAGAAGCAACTCAAGAAAGAGGAACACAAATCCAAATACGATCTTGGTCGTGAGGAATTTCTGAAACGAGTCTGGACGTGGAAGGAAAAACACGGCGACATCATCATCTCGCAACTCAAGAAGCTCGGTTGCTCGTGCGACTGGACGCGCGAACGCTTCACGATGGACCCGGAATATTCGCGCAACGTCCAGCGCGTGTTCGTTGATCTCTACAAAAAGGGACTCATCTATCGCGGCAAACGCATGGTGAACTGGTGTCCCGCCACGCAGACCGCGCTGTCCGACGAGGAAGTGGAAATGAAACCGCAGAAGAGTTTCATGTATCACTTCAAGGTCGAGGTGGCTGAATCCGATGCGATGGGGAGCGCGACCGTCCCGGTCGCAGGTTCCGGCGTCTTGCCGGAATCTTCTTCGCGCGCGGGAATTCCGGTCGGCGGGACGCCGACCGGTGCGGGCGGGACGCCCGCGCTCCCCGGAGCCGATGGAAAAATTTGGCTCACCATCGCCACGACGCGGCCCGAAACCATCCCCGGCGACACCGCCGTCGCCGTGAACCCGAAGGACGCGCGCTACGCGCATCTCATCGGCAAGCACATCGTGCGGCCGCTCCCGATCCAGTTGCCGCGCGAGCA
>CAYMCQ010000106.1:0-10315 GCA_964389025.1 uncultured Verrucomicrobiota bacterium | reverse complement strand
GTCCGGCTGCGGCAAATCCACGATGCTCAATCTGCTCGGCTGCCTTGACCGCCCGACGGAGGGAAAATATTTTCTCGGCGACGAGGATGTTTCACGGATGGATGACGATTCGCTTTCAGGAATTCGCGGCGCACGGCTCGGTTTTGTTTTTCAATCCTACAATCTCATCCAACAACTCACGGTCGTGGAGAACATCGAAATTCCACTTTATTACCAAAGCCGCGATGAGGAGGAGAGCCGCAAAGCCGCCGAGACCTTGGCCGCGCGTGTCGGCCTTGAGGAGCGGCTGAATCACAAACCTTTTGAGCTTTCCGGCGGCCAGCAGCAACGTGTCGCCATCGCCCGCGCGCTGGTGAACGACCCGCTCGTGATTCTCGCAGACGAACCAACTGGAAATCTCGACTCCACTTCCGGCGCGGAGATTTTAAGACTTTTTGATGAACTGAACGAGCAGGGTAAAACAATCATCCTCGTGACACACGACACCAATGTTTCCAAACATTCCCGGCGCGCGATCTGTCTGCGCGATGGCAAAATTGAAAGCGATGTCCGCACCTGATCCCAATCCCATGACCGGATTGTTCCGCGGCATTTCGCTCGCGCGGCTGAAGCGCACGGTGCGACTCGGTGTGAAAAGTCTCTGGCTGCATCGCTTGCGTTCGCTGCTGACCGTGCTGGGCATTGTGTTCGGCGTCTGTTCCGTCATCGCGATGCTGGCGATTGGCGAAGGCGCGAGTTTTGAGGCGCAGGAGCAAATCAAAAATCTCGGCAGCCAGAACATCATCCTGCGCAGCGTCAAACCTCCGGAGGAACAAAAAGTTTCTGACAAAAGCAGCCAGAGCTACGTGTTGCAATACGGTGTCACTTACGCCGACGTGAAACGCATCCGTGCGACGATTCCGGGCGTCACGGTCGTTTTGCCCGCGCGCAACATCCGCGAATACGCATGGAACATCAGCCGCCGCGTGGACTGCGACGTCGTCGGCACCGTGCCGTGGTATCCGGAAATGCGAAATCATCGCGTCGCGTCCGGGCGGTTTTTCACCGACGCGGACATGGAAAGCAAAGCCAGCGTTTGCGTCCTGGGCGCGGAAATGGTGGCTGCTCTTTTTCCGCTCGAATCGCCGCTTGGCAAGCATCTGCGGGTCGGCGCCAGCTATTATCAGGTCATCGGCGTGATGGAACCGCGCGGTGGCGAAACAATAACCGACGAAGCGCAGAACTCGATGAAACCGGCGGCGCACCGGATGTTCATTCCACTCGAAACCGCCAGGTTGCGTTACGGCGAAGTCCTCATGCGCCGCCGCGCCGGAACTTTCGAAGCCGAGCGGATCCAGCTTCACGAAGTCACTATCAAAGTTGCGTCGCTCGAAAAGGTCATGGGTGTTTCCGAAGCCATCAAAGAAGTCCTCGAACGCAACCACAAGAAAAAGGATTTCGAGGTGGTCGTGCCGCTGGAATTATTGAAACGCGCCGAACGGACGAAACAGATTTTCAACATCGTGCTCGGTTCCATCGCCGCGATTTCACTTCTCGTCGGCGGCATCGGCATCATGAACATCATGCTCGCGAGCGTGACCGAGCGGACGCGCGAAATCGGCATCCGCCGCGCGTTGGGAGCGCGTCGCCGCGACATCGTCACGCAATTCCTCGTCGAAACGGTGCTGCTCTCCGGCGCGGGCGGAATTCTCGGTGTGCTGTTGGGAGTCGCGATCCCTTTCGTTGTGAGTCACGCAGCAGGCATGAAAACGATCATCACTTTTTGGTCGCCGCCCGCCGCCTTCGGCATCTCGGCGCTGGTCGGCATCGTGTTCGGCATCTATCCCGC
The DNA here is from genome assembly GCA_964389025.1 of uncultured Verrucomicrobiota bacterium. Lineage (GTDB taxonomy): Bacteria > Verrucomicrobiota > Verrucomicrobiia > Limisphaerales > CAYMCQ01 > CAYMCQ01. The sequence goes on along the minus strand of CAYMCQ010000106.1, from coordinate 8,487 downwards.
CGTCCGCGCCGCCGAGATGGATCCGGTGGAAGCGTTGCGGCACGAGTGAAAATCGTAGGCGATTTGAGCAGATGCACTGTGACTGAACCGCAATTGCCTGCCTATCCCGGGAGGTGTCCCTAGCCGAAATTAGGGCGCGACCGTTCCTATATTTCCTTGTCACTTCCAGCCCATCGTGGCTATACCGATTGCGAGTCAACCATCCACTTTGTTGAAGGCAACTCATGAGTGCAACCCGACACCCGTCGAATAAGAGCGAACCAACCCAGCCCATTTCGCCCGAGGTTGGCTCACCAAATTTCAGCACGTCCACTCCGCCGCTCAAACGGCGCGAGTTTTTCCAACGCGTGGGAGGAATTACTGCGGGCGCAGTTGTGCTTGGCTTGAGTTCGCTTGCAGTTGAAAAGGCAACCGCCGCGCCTCCCCCCAAGCCGCCGAAAAATACTGACGCGGAAATCGGTCCTGATACCGCGAACCAACGTCGCGAACGCGCCTTCAGGATTCGTGTGCAGGCCGCCGCCGATGAAAAGAAACTCTCATCGCCCGCACATCCAAATAACGGCGACGATGATTTGTATCCGAACAAAATCGGCAGTTACAGCAAAGGACTTCCGCACAACGATCTTGGCGAAGTTGATTTGCCCGCCTACCAAAGTTTGTCGCGTGCGCTGGCGAGCGGCGAGCCGCAGGACTTCGAGGCAATTCCGATGGGTTCACCTGCAACGGCTCGCCTCAAGCTCGTCAATCCCCAGTCTGGTCTCACGTTCGATCTCGAAGGCTGCGATTCACACGCGCAGGCGATTCCGCCCGCGCCGACGTTCAGCAGCGCCGAAGAGGCCGGCGAAATCGTCGAGAATTATTGGATGGCGCTAACTCGCGACGTGCCGTTCAGCGACTACGCCGCAAATCCCGCCGCGCAACTTGCGGCGAGCGACATGTCGGCACTGTCTGATTTTCGCGGGCCAAAACAAAGCGGCCAGGTCACCGCGCAGACTCTCTTTCGCGGCACCGCGCCGGGCTGCAACGTCGGCCCCTACATTTCGCAATTTCTCTGGTTGCCAACGCCGTTCGGCGCGAACTTCATCGAGCAGCGGATGCGGACAAAAATTCCCGGCCTCGATCACATGACTGACTACGCCGATTGGTTGAGCATCCAGCGCGGCATCACTCCGACCGCCGCAGAAATTTTCGATCCCACCCGCCGTTACATCCGCAACGGTCGCGACCTCAGCCAATGGGTTCACATTGACGTGCTGTATCAGGCATATTTTCATGCGATGCTGATTTTGCTCGCGCCGCCTTCGAGCGAGATCAACGCGGGCGGCATCGGCGCGCCATTTGACGCGGGCAATCCCTACGTCAGTTCGCAAAACCAAGATGGCTTCGGCACGTTCGGCGGGCCGCACATCGCGACGCTGTTGACCGAAGTGTCCACGCGCGCGCTGAAGGCCGTCTGGTTCCAAAAATGGTTTGTCCATCGCCGGCTGCGCCCGGAAGTTTTTGCGGGGCGAATCCACAATCACATCACCGGCGCCGCAAATTATCCCATTCACAGCGACGCGCTTGACTCAGCCGCGCTCGCCGCAGTTCAGACCAAGAACGGCAACGCGCTTTTGCCGATGGCTTTTTCGGAAGGCTCGCCATTGCATCCAGCCTACGGCGCAGGCCACGCGACAGTCGCAGGCGCGTGCGTCACGATTCTCAAAGCGTGGTTCGACGAATCGTCCATCATTCCCAACCCAGTGCAGGCCACGCCCGACGGACTCTCGCTGGTTCCATACACCGGCGCGCCGCTGACGGTCGGCGGCGAACTCAACAAGTTGGCCGCGAACGTCGCCGTTGGCCGCAACATCGCCGGCGTGCATTGGCGATCGGACGCAACTGAATCGTTGAAGCTCGGCGAAGCCGTCGCCATCAGCATCCTTCGCGACAACCGCGGCTGTTACAATGAAAACTTCAGCGGATTCACGCTCACGAAGTTCGACGGGACAACAATCACAGTCTAAGTCAGAACGATTTTATTTGACGTCGGGGAGCGCGCCCGCCCCGGGTGCAGTTCGACGCGCCTCGCGTCGAACCCCGAAACAGAATTGACTCCCGCGCCTCGCGCCTTCAAAGTCACAGCGTTATGAAATCAGCGGTTGCTCTCAAGCCGGACAAATTTTCGCGTCACGCCGTTGTTAGCTATCGGATATCGCCCATTGGCTATTCCAGCGTGCCAACGGTGGACGCAATCATGGCCGAGGAACGCGCCGCCACGTTCACCAAGCGCAGCATCAAAACGTCTGCGAAGCTCGCGGGACTGAAAATGGCAGTCAGCATGTGCGACCTCACCACGCTCGAGGGCAAGGACACGCCCGGCAAAGTCGCCTACCTCTGCCGCAAAGCGCTGCAACCTGCCGAAGCGAAATACAACGTGCCGAGCTGCGCTGCCGTGTGCGTTTATCCGAACATGGTTCGCCACGCGCGGAAATTTCTCGGCGACGTTTCGCCCGTGCATGTCGCTTCGGTTGCCACAGGTTTTCCCAGCGGACAATTTCCGCTCCCCACCAAGCTCGACGAAGTCCGCCGCGCCGTAAGCGATGGAGCGGATGAAATTGACATGGTCATTGATCGCTGCGCCTTCCTCGCTGGCGACCACGCCAAAGCCTTCGACGAAATCGCCGCCACGAAGGAAGCCTGCGGCCCGGCGCATCTGAAGGTCATTCTCGAAACCGGCGAACTCGTCACCTACGACAACGTCCGCCTCGCCAGCGAAATCGCCATGCAGGCCGGCGGCGATTTCATCAAGACCAGCACCGGCAAAGTTTCGCCCGCCGCCACCATGCCCGTCACGCTCGTGATGCTGGAAGCCATCCGCGATTATTTTTTTGCCACCGGCATCCGCATCGGCATGAAGCCCGCCGGCGGCATCCGCACGTCCAAGCAGGCGCTCGCCTACCTCGTGATGGTCAAGGAAACCCTCGGCGACGACTGGCTCACGCCCGACCTGTTCCGCTTCGGCGCAAGCACGCTCGTCAACGACGTGCTCATGCAAATCGCCAAGCAAGTGGACGGCAATTATCAGGGCGCAGATTATTTTTCGCTGCCGTGAAGGACCGACGCCTTCGTCAACCCATCAGCGGACTGACCGCTTTCCTAACTTCGATATTTTCATTGGCTCTCGCCGCAGCCGAAACGCAGAACCTGCCGGTGCAGTTGCGGAATGTTCATCGAACTGTCTTCCTCGGCGACAGCATCACCTACTCGGGGCAATACATCGAGATCGTCGAGGCATACTTCGTAACGCGTTTCCCGGATCGGCGACTGGAGTTCCTCAATCTGGGCCTGCCCAGCGAGACGGTTTCCGGCTTGTCCGAGGAAGGCCATGCAGGCGGACAATTTCCCCGGCCCAACCTGCATGAGCGTTTAGAGCGCGTGCTGGAAAAGACGAAACCCGACCTCGTCATCGCCTGTTACGGAATGAACGACGGCATTTATCTCCCGTTCGGCGTAGAGCGATTTCAAAAATTTCAAGACGGCATCAAGCGCCTGCGCGGGGGCATCACGGCGGCGGGCGCAAAGATCATCCACATCACGCCACCGACGTTCGATGAACTTAAAGGTGGCCATCCCGGCTACAGCAACGCGCTCGACCGTTACTCGGACTGGCTGTTGTCGCAACGCGCGGCAGGCTGGGACGTGGCGGATTTGCATGGGCCGATGAATCGTTACCTCGCCGGGCGTCGCGCGCTCGACCCGAAGTTTTTTCTGTCTGGTGATGGCGTGCATTGCGGCGACACCGGCCACTGGATTATCGCGAAACAACTCCTGCTACATCTCGGCGCGAAGGACGTGGCGAATTCCGACGACGTTCAAGCAATGCTGGCTGTTCACCCGCGCGGCCAAGAAATTCTGAAGCTGATCCAAGACAAGCAGCGAATGATGAAAGACGCCTGGCTCACCGACACCGGTCACAAACGGCCCGGGATGAACCACGGTTTGCCGCTCGCCGAGGCGAAGGCGAAGGCAAAGGAACTTGACGAGCAAATCGCCCGTTTGAAAATGCAGAAGAACAATGTCCCATAAAAAAACGAACCCTGCCTTCCTCGGCGCGAGCACACTCCCCCCGCCAAGTGCTCACCAGTTCAATTTCGCCGGGAAAAATTCCGCAATCAGGTCTTCGTAGAACGGGCGCAACGCTTTCACATCCGGCTTGGCGTGGCTCTTGGTGTAGAGATCATAGGGATTGAACTTCTGCACCCATTGCAGCATCTCGCGGTCGCGCGCGTTGGTCAGATGATGGTATTCGCCCTCGCGATGCCATGGATAAAACGAATGGTAGCGCAGCATGTATTGAGCTTGTTCAGGCAGGAAATCCTTCGTGACGTGGTAAATGTATTCGTCATGGCCCCATGACATTTGCACATTGTCAAGGCCGCAACCTTCCTTGTAAACGCCAAGGTCACTCGTGAAGCGCGGATCCCGGCTGTCCGCGTTGTCAGCGAAGTATTGCGGGAAAACAATCTTGTCCGAGTAACGACAACCAGTCGGGAAGGTGTCGCCGACCACTGCCCACTGGGCTTCGCCCCAGAGGCAGAGGATTTTCCCGAGGTCATGCACGAAGCCCGCGAGAATAAACCAGCGCGGCTGTCCATCGGCACGGATGTGTTCAGACGTTTGCAGCAGATGTTCAAGCTGCGAGAGATCTGTGTCCGGATCGCTGTCGTCCACCAGCGTGTTGAGATATTCGGCCGCCTCCCAAACGCCCATCTTCCGGCGATTCAAAGCGAGAAACTCTTTCCGCTTGGCTTGGGCGAATTCGTAGGTCTGATGCCGGTGGTTCTGCCGGTAAAACTCGCGCACGCTCGGACGCGCGTCAGCTTCGTAGTTGCGGAATTGTTCCTTCGCCTTGTTCGGATCAATTGCTTGAAACGGCTTCGTTTGCGGCTCGGGATAACGTTCTTTGAGAAAATCCTCCCATTCTTCAAGACTTTGAAGAGGCGAATGGCTGTTCGGGTGAGTGTCGGCGGCTTTCATAAAAGTTCGTATTGGCGTGATACTGTTTACTCCGCTCCGGCCAAGGCCGCCAGTCAATTATGCTTTGCAGGGTTCTGGTTCCGGCAATCCAGCCTCGTGGCCAAGCGGATCACTTCAAATACTTATCGAGTGGCGGCTGGAGCAAATCCTTGATCTCGGCCTGCTCCATGTTTTCGGGCGTCACCAACACCACGCCGGTATCAATCCGGCTCTCCACTTTCTCGCCCCGCAGGTGCTTCACCATGGTCATCACGGAGAGATAACCCATGAGCACCGGGTTTTGCACCGTCAGGGCCTGCACATCCCCGTTCTTCATGTCGAGGACCGATTGAGAGCCGGCATCGAATCCAATCATCTTCACTTTGCCGCCGGCCTTGCCGATGTCGCGCAATGCCTTGGTCATGCCGATGGTTGAGTTCTCGTTCACGCAGAAAATGCCGTTGACCTTGTCGCCGAAACGGTTCAGCAAATTCTGCGAGGCCTGATACGCCGTCTCGCGCGTCGCACCCGCGTATTGATCGGCGGAGATCAACTTGAGCCCGGGAATCCTGCCCAGCACATCCAGGAAACCCCTCTCGCGCTCCTCCGTGCTGGCCGAACCAACGGCGTAACGCAACAGGATGACGTTGCCTTTCCCATTCAGCAATTTGGCCATGTGTTCGCCTGCCAATTGACCGCCCTTAAAATTATCCGTGGCCACAAAGCTGATGTGTTTGTCCGACTTCAACCCCGAGTCCATCACGACGACCGGAACGCCGACCTGCGCCGCACTGGCGACCGGATTTACCAGCGCTTGCGAATCCAACGGTGCCAGCACAATGCCGCTGACCTTGCGGCTGGTGAAATTTTCCACCACCTGAATCTGCTGGTCGCGGTCATCCTCGCGCAACGGCCCCTTCCAAATCACTTCCACCGGCACCCCTTTGGCCACCAGTTCCTGCTGCGCCTTCACCGCGCCCGCGTGGATGGATTTCCAGAATTCGTGCGTCGTGCCCTTGGGAATGACGGCGATTGTCCAGGATTTTCCATCTGACTTTTTTCCGCAACCCACGACCGCGAGCGCAACAATCGCAAGCGCCAATCCAAAGCAAACGAGTGGTTTCATGGCGGCAGGCTATTGAAGGAATTCTGAATTATCAACCCTCAGTGTGCTTATTATTCCCTTTTGCAAAACCTCTTTGCTGCGTTTAACCTCAAGCAACTTTGGCCATGAAAACTAAGATCAAACCCGTCAAACTTTCCGCCAAGCGCCCCAATACTCGACTTGCTTCGCCAGCCGTCGTGCCGTTGAAAGAGCGGCGGCTGACCTTTGGCACGAAATGGGATTACTCGCCCGCGCCGGAGGACTCGAAGAACTATGTCATCGCCCCGCGACATGAGTTGTTCATCAACGGCAAGTTCGTTAAACCCAAATCAGGAAAACACTTTGAATCCATCAATCCGGCCACTGAGCAAACACTCACAGAAATCGCGGCGGCAAACGCGGCAGATGTGGATTCGGCGGTGAAGGCCGCACGGCGCGCTTACGAAAAGGTCTGGAGCAAGATGCCGGGGCGCGAGCGGGGCAAATATCTTTATCGCATCGCGCGCATCATTCAGGAGAAATCGCGCGAACTGGCGGTGCTCGAAACAATGGACGGCGGCAAGACGATCAAGGAAAGTCGCGACGTGGATTTGCCGCTCGTAGCCGCACACTTTTTTTATTACGCGGGCTGGGCGGACAAATTGAAATACGCGTTCCCCGGCAAAACGCCACAGCCGCTCGGCGTCGCGGGGCAGATTATCCCGTGGAATTTCCCGCTGCTCATGGCCGCGTGGAAAATTGCGCCCGCGCTCGCCTGCGGCAACACCGTCGTGCTCAAGCCCGCCGAGACCACGAGTCTCACCGCGCTGCGGCTGGCGCAGATTTTTCAGGAGGCGGAATTGCCCGAGGGTGTCGTGAACATCGTCACCGGCGCGGGCGAGACCGGCGCGGCGATCGTCAACCATCCGGATATTGACAAGATTGCCTTTACTGGAAGCACGGAGGTTGGGAAGGCGATTGCGCGGGCGATTGCAGAGCGTAGCGGCGCTCGGCAGAGCGCCGGCAACCTCTCGACGGGGAAAAATAGCCGTGTTCTACCGAACGCAGCTACGCCGAGGTTGACGCTCGAACTCGGCGGCAAGGCGGCGAACATTTTGTTCGAGGACGCGCCGATAGATCAGGCCATCGAAGGCGTCATCGCGGGAATTTATTTCAATCAGGGCCACGTGTGCTGCGCCGGTTCGCGTTTGTTTGTGCAGGAAGGAATTTATTCCACCGTCATCAAGAAATTACGCGACCGCATCCAGACCTTGCGCGTTGGCAATCCGCTTGACAAGAACACGGACATCGGCGCGATCAATTCGAGCGCGCAGTTGCAGAAGATTCGCGAGCTGGTGCAAAGCGGCGTGGACGAGGGCGCGGAGTTGACGCAGTCGCAGTGCGCCCTCCCAGCGAAAGGCTACTGGTTCGCTCCCGCGTTCCTGACCGGCGTGACTCACGCGCACCGCGTCGCGCAGGAAGAAATCTTTGGGCCGGTTTTAAGCGTGATGACTTTTCGGACGCCCGAAGAAGCCTTTGAACGGGCGAACAACATTCCTTACGGCTTGAGCGCCGGAGTCTGGACGGACAAAGGAAGCAAAATTTTCAAAATGGTGAGCAAGCTCCGCGCGGGCGTGGTGTGGGCGAACACGTATAACAAATTTGATCCAACCAGCCCGTTTGGCGGATACAAAGAAAGCGGCTTTGGCCGTGAAGGTGGTCTGCAAGGACTCGCTGCTTACTGCCGACTCGACTGATTTTTTCAACGCAAAGGCGCAGAGACGCAAAGTTTTTTTTAACACGAATTGCGCGAATTATCGCCAATTCAAATACGCTGAAGGCGTAACGGAAATTAGCCTGGGGTTGCGAGGAACGAGCTACCCTAGGAAGCGTCCCCCCAAAATTATTTCCACCCTGAAGGGGTGCAGAGTCTTTTCGGGCGCATCTACGCACCGTTCTTAATTCCAGAGTGGATTCCAGTGGTGGTTGCGGCGCGCTTCATCAAGAGCGGCCAAGCGACGAAGTCCCGCCGGAGTCCAAAACTGTCCAGGTCGCTTGAAGCGACACTGTTTTTGCCGACAGGCCGATTCGACCGCGCCTGAACCAATGGGCCAGCCGCGTTGAGCAATGTGCTGGTAGTTCATTCGTTGGGCTTGGGCTGCAAAATACCCCTGTTCGCGCCGGATGATTTTTCCAGCTTCTCCAGCGGCCTTGCCCAAAGCGGCTGCTTGGCGCAGCACCTTGTTGTGCTGTCCGTGTCGCAACCAATGCAAGCGCCGCCCCAGTTCCAGTGGCTCGCCCTGCCAACTGACGATCCGTTTATCAGCCAGGAGTCCGCGACCACTCTGGGTTTGCGCACACTGCTCCTGCGCGTAGAACAGACCGGTCTTCATTTCATGCCATTC
>CAYMCQ010000105.1:0-11039 GCA_964389025.1 uncultured Verrucomicrobiota bacterium | reverse complement strand
GACGCCCTAAAAAAGATTTCCTGAAAAATCAGGGCGTCGTGGAACTCCGCCCTCCGAAAAATTCATTGCGGGCTTCTCCTGATTGCCGCAGCAGTGGCAGATGCCCACGCTGAAAGCGCTCCACTGTTTTATCAGGGCAGCGCCGCCCCAGCCTGTAAATGAAAAGGCCGGGCAACGTGTGTCCTTGCCCGGCTTGATTTGATATTCCCAAAATGTTTTGGAAATAAGGAACCGGCTTACTTCGCTGGCGCGTTCGTTGGCGCTTCCGGTGCCGCCGGATGTTCCGGCGCCTTTTCGCCGCAACCGGTCAACACCATCGAGGCCACAAACCCCAGCAATACGATGAGAGACAATGTCTTTTTCATAGTGGGCTGACCTTTTACTAAATCCACGAAAGCAGCAAGCAAAATTTATCACCCAACCAATTGCGCCGCCAGCCGCCGTGCGTGCTCGATCAACTCGAGGTCTTCGGCCAGATTTCCGAAGCGAAATCGCGGCATTCCACTTTGCTCCTGGCCGAGCAGTTCCCCGGGGCCGCGCAATTTCAGATCCGCCTCCGCGATCCGAAAACCGTCGCTCGTCTCCTCCAAAATTTTCAGGCGCTGCGCGGCTTCATTGCCAGTCGCCGCATTGATGAGCACGCAAAACGAGTCATGCGCGCCGCGGCCAATGCGGCCGCGCAGTTGATGCAGTTGAGCGAGGCCAAACCGCTCCGCGTTTTCGACGACCATGACCGTCGCGTTCGCCACATCGAGGCCAACTTCAACCACAGCCGTCGCGAACAGCACGTTGATCGTGTTTCGCCGAAAAGCGTCCACGACTTTTTCCTTTTCGTCCGTTCGCAGCCCGCCGTGCAGCAGACCGACTTTGTGCGGCGCGAAAGTGCTTTTCAATTTTTCAAATTCTTTGACCACGGCTTTGAGGCCGCTGGCGGCGGTCTCCTCGATCCGCGGATAAACGACGTAGGCCTGCCTGCCCTCTCCTAATTTTTTTCGGATGAACTCCCAGACCTGCGGCAACTTTTCCGCCGTGCGAACAAAAGTTTTGATCTCTCCACGCCCCGGAGGCATTTCGTCGAGAACGGAAAAATCCAGGTCGCCATAAAGCGTCAGGCCGAGCGTGCGCGGAATCGGCGTGGCCGTCATCACGAGCAGGTGCGGATAATTTCCTTTGCGGACAAGTTGCTCGCGCTGCGAGACGCCGAACTTGTGCTGCTCGTCAATGATGACGAGGCCGAGGTTTGGAATCTCGAAGCCGCCCGTCAGCAAGGCGTGGGTGCCGATGAAAATAGCAGTTGGGAGTTCGGAGTTGGGAGTTGGGCGGCGCTTCCCATCTGCCATCTGCCATCTGTCATCTGCTCCGCTTTTGCGGCTGCCGGTTTGCAACTGGACTTTGATCCCCAGCGGTTCAAACCATCGCCGAAAATTTTGCGAATGCTGTTCCGCCAGAATTTCCGTCGGCGCCATGAGCGCCACGCTGAAGCCGCTTTCAATCGCCATCAACGCGCTGCACGCGGCGACGAGAGTTTTTCCCGAACCGACGTCGCCTTGCAGCAATCGCCGCATCGGATGCGCACCGCCGAGGTCTTTGCGGATTTCGCGCAGCACCCTCGTTTGCGCGCCGGTGAGTTTGAAACCGATGCGCGCGAGAAACGGCTTCATCAATCGGTTGTTTCCACCACACGGCAAACCTTGTGACTTCGCCTCGAAATTTTTCCTGCGAGCCCGCATTGCAGATTGCAGTTGGAGAAATTCATCCAGCGCCAATCGTTTGCGCGCCAGTTCGATGTCGCCGAGGGCTTCGGGGAAATGGGTCATGCGGATGGCCTTCGCGCGCGCGGGAAACATTTTCAGACCGGGCTCGGGCGTCGGCTCGGTGATTTGCGATTCAAATTTCTCAAGCGCCCGCCAGACCAGCGTGCGCATCGCGCGCGCGGTCAGCCCTTCAGTGAGCGGATGGATGGGTGCGATGCGGCTGACGTGGATGAATTCGTCATCATCCGGCTCGATGCGCTCGGTTTCAGGATGGTCAATCGTGCGCGGTCGCAGCGTCTCAGGTTTGCCGAAAACCAGAAACTCGCGCCCGACCGCGTAGTAATCCTCCATCCACGGCTGCATCTGCCACCAGCGGCAATGCAACTTCGCGGTGCCGTCGTCAACGATGCACTCGAACAACGCGCGCGTTCCCTTCTTCCAGCGCTTGACGCCGGCGGCGATGATTTTTCCGCGCACCGTCGCCGATTCGTCCAGTTGCAACTCCGCGATCGTCCGCAGATTTCGCCGGTCTTCATAGCGGCGGGGCTTGTGGAGCAGCAAATCTTCGACGGTGAAAATGCCCAGCCGCTGCAATTGCCTTGCGCGTTCGGAACCGACGCCCCATAGCGTGGTCACTGGTTGGGTGAGGGCGGATTTTTCTGGCTGTGGAGGCGCGGCCACGCAGGCGACGATACGAAACGAAGCGCCAAACTCCAAGCATCAAGCTCCATCCCACGAAACGGGATGGAGTTTGGACGTTGGCGCTTGGAGCTTTTGCGTTTGGTGTTTAAGGTAAGAAGGTGTCGGGCAACAGTTCATTCCAGTCCAGCCCCGCGCCGCTTCTTCTTTTGCTGCGCGTCAACCTGCTGCAAATCTGGCGGCGATTGAAATCCGTCCGCCATCAGTCGCATTTGCTGACAGACATCATCATTTTTTTCATAGGCGGATATGCGGTCATGGCGTTTTGGTTGTTCTATCAAGGACTGCAATTCATCGGGAGATTTCCGGGGCTGGGCGCGGTGCTGACCGAGCGGCTGCTCTATTTGCTGTTCGCGTTCCTGTTCATCCTGCTGCTGCTAAGCAATCTCATCATCAGCTACACAAATCTTTTTCGAAACCGCGAATCGGCTTTTCTGCTCACGCTACCGGTGCCGATGGAAACAATTTTTCGCTGGAAATTCATCGAATCAACACTGCTGGCGTCATGGGCGTTCGTGTTTCTCATCGCGCCGTTGCTGGCGGCCTACGGACTGACGCGGCAGGTGCCGTGGCATTTTTATCCGGTCACACTCGTCCTGATCGGGCTGTTCATCGTGCTGCCGGGCATGGCGGGTTCGTGGCTGGCAATCAATCTGGCGCGCTACCTTGACCGGAAAAATTTTCAAATCGCCGCGCTGATCGCGGTGTTGCTGCTGATGAGTTCCGCCATGTTCTGGTGGAAAGCCGAGCCGATCCCGGAAGAAAATCTGGAGTTGCGCGTGTTGCCCGTGCTCGACCAGATGCTGGCGAAAACGAAGTTCGCGCAATTTCCATTTTTGCCAAGCTACTGGCTTTCCAACAGCGTGCTGCAATGGGCCGAAGGCGCAAGGGCGGCGGCTGGATTTTTAATTCTGGTGTTGTTGAGCCACGTGGCGTTCTTTGGCTCGCTCGCTTTCACGCGACTGGGAAATTTATTTTATGACGCCGCGTCCGTCGTGCAAAGCCGCGCGAGCGCCTGGGGACACTGGGAATGGTTTCGCGCGTGGCGCAAGCGCAAAAAGAGTTTCAACTACGCCCGCGGTTCCGCCGAACGCGTGACGGAATATTTTTGCTGGCTGCGCCGCGACGTCCGCGCGCTGCTCATCAAGGACGCGCGCATGTTCTGGCGCGACACGACGCAGTGGGGGCAATCCGTCGTGCTGTTTGGCCTGCTGGCCGTTTACATCGTCAACCTGCGCCATTTCACCAGCCAACTCACCACGCCGTTCTGGATCAATCTCGTTTCCTACCTCAACCTCGGCGCGTGTTCGTTGAATCTCGCGACGCTCACCACGCGATTCGTTTATCCGCAATTCTCCCTCGAAGGCCAGCGGCTTTGGATCATAGGCATGGTGCCAATGGGGCTGGCGCGCATCGTGAAAACAAAATATTGGATGGCCAGTTTCGCCTCGCTGCTCGTCACTTTGCCGCTCATTTCGCTGTCGTGCTACCTGCTCAACATGCCGCCGGAACGGATTTATTATTTCGGCGCAGTCGTCACCATCATGACCTTCACGTTGAACGGACTGGCTGCCGGACTCGGTGTGCTGTATCCGAACTTCAAGGAGACCAATCCCACCAAAATCGTCAGCGGCTTCGGCGGGACGCTTTGCCTCGTCTTGAGTTTTTGTTACATCCTCGGCTCGGTGCTGCTGCTGGCGTTCAGTTCGCCGGGCCTGCTGCGCGCGCAACCGCCGCCCGGCCTGGTCTTGTTGTGCGCGTTCTCGTTCGCGCTTCTTTCGTTTGCGCTGGGCTGGCTGCCGATGAAACTGGCGTTCCGGCAACTGCCGAAGTTTGAGGTTTGATTTCGCAGGAGACGAGGTAACGAGACTCTGACTGAAAAGCACCAAGAACCAACATCCAAGCACCAGAGAAACATCAAGAACCAAGCTCCAGATAAAGCTGCTCTTACACAGTTTTGGATGTTGGAGCTTGGATGTTCTCTGGATGTTGGGGGTTGGAATTTGGAGGTTCAAATTTGGAGCCTCCTTGCGTCGGCTGCTACGGGTCAGAAATAAATTTCTCCAGCGCGGCAAACAACTTCTTCACGTCTCGAAAATGGACGACTTCGCCGTCGCGCGACACCAGACCGAAACTCAGCCCATAAGCTTTGCCGTTCGCCACGCACGCGTCTGTTTTGTTTTTGCGGATCTGTTGGACGGCTTTTTTGACCACGTCGGCGCGTCTGCCGTCCACCTCGTATTTCCAGCCGATGATTCGCGCGCCCGGAAAAAATTTGCGCAGTTCGGAAATGACCTTCGGCGTCGGAACTAGCTCCGCGAGCAATGTTCCACTGCGCGTAGAAATTTTTCCTGATTTGATTTCAGTCAATTTTCCAGACGATGAGCGCAGCCAGATTTTGCCAAACATGAAATCGCTCACCGCCGCCGCGTGAAAAACCGCGTCCACCTTTTTGCCGCCAAGCTTTTTCAATCGCTCCCGAAGATTCTGCGTCGTGGTGAACCGCTCAGTTTTGTTTGCATGGGACTTGCCGCCAAACGTCGCTTGCTCGCCGATGAGCAACATGACGTCGTGACCTTTGCTTGACAGGAAATTCGCCAGTTCGGTTCCGAGCCTGCCCGTGGAAAAATTCGTGAGCCGACGGACATTGTCCATCGTTTCGTAAGTCGGACCGGCTGTGACGATGCAGTTCATGTTGGAGTCCAAGCTTTAGCTTGTCGGGCGGGCGGGGAGCAAGCTAAAGCTTGGACTCCATCAAGGAACTGCCTTGGGCGGTTTTGAGGTCGCAGGCACTTCGTGAATAAACTCCTCTTTGTTCAATGGTTCGTTCACGGAAATGTTTTCGTGGATCTCAATCGTGGTCTGATCCTTCACATCTTGAGGCTGTAATGGACTTTGATTAGATGATCGCTTCATTGATTCGATAGTTGCCTCGCGCGTGGAAAATCTTTGAAAGCATCGAATGAGGAAATCCTGTTTGCCCACCCATAAAGTTAGTTGAGGGTTTGAATTCGTTTGTCCCAAGACGTAACAGTCCACATCGCCGACCTTTTCGTCCGGCTGCCGACTTACCGAGGTTCGCCACGATATTGTCAGGTAGGAAAGGTAATTGCCCCAACTGAGGTTGAAAAACACCGTTGGAACTATGGTGTTGTGCGTCGTTAAGGACAAATTTCCAGCCAGATCAGAACTTTTGCGGCTCGATTCTTTCACCAGCAATGGGTTCATATGCATTGCGTGCGAGGCGTAGTCACCATCTCCGGCTGACCAATAGACGAAGACGTTTGTGTAGCTGCGCGGGTGCTGTTCTGCCAGTTCTACGAGATAATAATTCGTGCGTCCAAGCCGCAGGCTGAACGCATTCGTCCATACCGCGTCTCCCCATCTATGAACCGTCAATCCTGTATCGCGATAAGTTGAAAGGGAGGCGTATGTCTGCTGAACCGCCGCGAGAATGTTCGTCGCTGAGAGGCTGTCCGTGTCATTGTTTGTAAGGGGACTTGAAATATTCCTCCGCGTTTGATTTTCCATTTTCGGATTGGCCGGAAGCGTGTCCGGTTTCGCGGGTAACTTTTCTGATGTTCTCGCCGCGAGTTTGTTGTCGGCATTGCTTTTTGGTAGCGCTATGGCAACTACGCCGCCCGTCAGCAAAACCGCTGTCCCAATACTGAATGCGAATTTGAGTTTCATCCACGTCATAACTTTCATTGTTCCTTTCACGAGGGTTAGGGTTGAAGCGGTCACGGTCAAACCTTTGGCGGCGGCCACGGCGGAAATTTTCAATGCGATGGGCGCGGCCTGAATCGAGTTGGCAGAAACAGTTGTGGCAATCGCCGCAGCGGAAAGAGTGACGCCGTGTTTTGTAAAAAATTTCCGCAGCTTTTCCACTGCGCGGTTCACCCGCATCTTGGCTGCGTCTTCACTCGCGCTCAGAGCCGTGCCAACATCCCTGAAATTTTTGCTCTCGAGGAATCGCAGGACGATGGCGTTGCGATCTTTTTCGCCGAGACCAGCCATCGCCGTGTCCAGCAGCGGCGCGATTTGTGGCCACGCATCGGATTCTGTTTCGTTCAAAATGGATTGCATATAGGCCTCCTGCTCTCGGTGCGTCCGGCGAATTTCCGTCCGTAGAAAATTCGCCGCTGTCAGCCGTGCGGTTTGATACAGCCAGCCGGAGAGAACGGTTCGTTTGGACAACCCGCGCGCTTCCTTCGCCAGAATGATGAACACCGCCTGCGTGATTTCCTCGGCTTGATGCGGATTGCTGACGTGCCGCATCGCAACGGAGTAAACCAAGTTGACGTGCCGCGCTACGAGCGTGGCAAACGCTTCTTCCGAATTGTGCTGGGCGTATTGCGCCAGCAATTCGATATCATCCATCTCTGGCATTCATCTATAAATGTCCACAGAAGCGAAAAGGGAACAGAATATTTTTAGCTTTAAGAATTCGTTTCCATTCGCTCGCGATTCATCGGAGTTCGTGGTTCAATCTGCCCGCAACATGAGCAAAATCGTCGGCATAGATTTGGGCACCACCAATTCGCTGGTCGCCACGGTGGATTCCGGCATCCCGCTGGTCATCGCGGATGCGGAAGGCCATCGGCTCACGCCATCGGTTGTCCATTTCCCGAGCGCGGATGAAAAACCCATCGTCGGCCACGCGGCCAATCGCGTTCGCGTCATCAGACCTGCGGAAACAGTTTATTCAGTCAAACGGTTCATCGGACGGCGCGGCTCGGAAATCTCCAAGGAAGAAATGCTGGTGACGTATCCGCTTGTGGCGCGGGCGTCTCGCCCGCGCGATCCGGATTTGTCCAACAGACCAGAACCGCACGGGCAAGATGCCCGTGCCACTACAGTAAAAATTCCAATTCACGGACGCGAATTCACGCCGGAGGAAATCTCCGCCGAAGTCTTGAAGAAGCTCAAAGCCGACGCGGAAAAATATTTCGGCGAGCCGGTCACACGCGCGGTCATCACTGTTCCGGCCTATTTCAACGATGCACAGCGCAACGCCACGAAACGCGCGGGTGAACTCGCGGGTTTCACCGTCGAGCGGATCGTCAACGAGCCGACGGCTGCGGCGCTGGCCTACGGTTTGGACAAGCTCAAGGAGCACTCGAAGATCGCGGTTTATGATCTGGGCGGCGGCACGTTCGATCTTTCAATTCTCGAACTGAACAACGGCGTGTTCCAAGTCCTCTCGACGAATGGTGACACGCGGCTTGGCGGCGACGATCTGGACAAGCGCATCGTGGATTTTCTAGTTGAACGAATCGAAGCGCAAAAAGTAGGGCAGGCTTCCAGCCTGCCCCAGAACGCCGAAGTCGGTGGAACTGCTCGCGCTTCCGCGCTCGCCGGGCAGGCTGGAAGCCTGCCCTACTTGGCCCGAATCCGCGAAGCCGCCGAGCAGGCCAAGATAAAACTCTCGACGGAAATGGAGGTAGAAATCGTTTTGCCGTTTCTCACACCGGATTTCAGCTTCAATCACAAACTCACGCGCGCCGAACTGGAAAATCTCACCCGCGACATCATCGCGCGCACGCGGGCGCACTGCATCCGCGCGATGGCTGATGTCCCGCCTCGCGGGATTGAGCCGAAGGATTTGGATCAGGTCATTCTCGTCGGTGGGCAAACGCGGATGCCGCTCGTTCGCCAGATGGTTTCAGAAATTTTCCACTGCGCGGAGTTTGAGGAAACCCGCGGCAGCCTGCGGATCGGCAGCGATTTTCACAAAGCCGATGGCCCGCAGCTCAACACGTCGCAAAATCCCGATGAAGTCGTGGCGCTGGGCGCGGCGATTCAGGCGGAGATTTTGTCCGGTGGATTTCGCAACGTGCTGTTGCTGGACGTGACGCCGCTGTCGCTCGGCATCGAAACTTTTGGCGGCTTGATGAACGTCATCATCCCGCGCAACACGACGATTCCCGTGAAGGCGGGCGAAATGTTCACGACGGCGGTGGACAACCAACGCAGCATGTTGATTCACGTTCTGCAGGGCGAGCGCGAGCGGGCGAAGGACAACTGGAGCCTCGGCAAATTCATTCTGGAGTTCGAGCCTGCGCCGCGCGGCGCGCCACGAGTCGGTGTGCAATTTGAAATTGATGCGAATGGAATCCTGCACGTCCTCGCGCGCGACACGAAGACCGGCAAGGAGCGCATCGTGGAAATGAAATCTGCCGTGGACGTGGACGACGCGGCGGTGCAGCAGATGGTCGAGGAATCCGTCGAGCACGCATTCGAAGATATGGCGTCGCGGCGGTGGATCGAGGCGAAGATAAAGGCGCAAGAAATCGTTTCTGCGACAAAAAAAGGGTTGGGAGAATCCGCGGACGAGTTGGACGCGGCAAGCAAAACAAAAATCGAAATCGCTTTGAAAGAAATTGAAAAAGTATTGGCTGCGGAAAATCCGAAATCGCACGGCGGGGATTTGAAAGCATTGCAGGCCGCGACGGTCGCGCTCGACGAAGCGACGAAGCCGCTAGCGGAATTGATGATGGACAAGGCGATGGAGGTGCTGTTGCGGAAACGAGGCTTGCTCAAATGAGCCGAAAAAGCATTTGCGTTAAAACAGAAGTTTCGGGAATTTGTTCGTGATGAAACGGTTTATTTTTCTACTGCTGCCTGTCTTTCTTCTCTCGTGCAAAAGCGCGCCGGAAAAAATCAACGCGGACCTGGCGAGCTTGCGCAAAGGTGCCGAACGCGGCAACGCCAGCGCGCAGTGGGAGCTTGGGAGCACTTACATGAAGCTTGGCAATTGGAACGAGGCAAGCCAATGGCTCCTGAAGGCCGCCGCGCAGGGTGTGACGGACGCACAATACCAGCTCGCGCAGAATTACGAAAAAGGACAGGGCATCCGGAAGGATTTCATCGAGGCTTACGCGTGGTTTTTTGTCGCTGCCCAGCGCGGTCATCTGATGGCGATGAATGGACGCGAGCGATTGACGCGGCTGTTGAGCCACGCCGATCTCGAAGAAGCCAACCGCAAGGCGTTCGATTACGCGACGAAAGTCCCCGGAAGCAAAGAATCCTCGACTGCTTCTCCAAAATAACCGGCTTCCGCTGAGAAAAGACAAAGGCGATTGCACCGAAGGAGGATTGTAGCGATGGATTGCGCCGGGATGAGCTTGAGGTTTTGGCATACATCGGACATCTTCCAGTCGTTGCGCGCGTGGCGGAATGGCAGACGCGCCAGACTTAGGATCTGGTTCCGAAAGGATTAGAGGTTCAAGTCCTCTCGCGCGCAGTCCACAAAAAACACCGAACATCGAACGCCGAACGTCCAACATCGAATGCCGGCAGGCGCTCGAATCTGCCATTCAGAGTTCGATGTTCGGTGTTGGACGTTCGATGTTTTCTTCAATCCATCACCAAAACAGCCGCTCATTGCTACTCGCCGACAGGAATGTCGACGTTACTTCGCCGCAACTGGTTTGGCAGCGCGCGCCTTTGCAGGCGCCTTGAAAATCATCGTCTTTTCAGAATACGGCTTGGGCTGGATGATTTTTGCGACGAGTCCCGTCCAGCCGGTCTGGTGCGACGCGCCGACGCCGCAGCCGTTGTCGCCGTGGAAATATTCGTGGAATAAAATGTAGTCGCGGAAATGCGGGTCGTTCGCGAGTTTCGGATGATAATTGAGGACTGGCCGCACACCGTTTTTGTCCTTGAGAAAAATTTTCGAGAGCCGGTGTGAAATCTCATCGGCAGTTTCCTTGAGCGTCAAAAACCGTTTCGAGCCGGTCGGACATTCCACTTTGAAATCGTCGCCGTAGTAGTGATGGAATTTCTGGAGCGATTCGATGATGAGGTAATTGACCGGCATCCAGATCGGCCCGCGCCAGTTGGAATTTCCGCCGAAGAGGCTGGAGTGCGATTCCGCCGGCGTGTATTTCACTTCGAGCGTGGTGCCGTTGGTCTGGAAACGATACGGCTCGGCTTCGTGGACTTTCGAGAGGGCGCGCACGCCGTAATCGGAAAGAAATTCCGTCTCGTCGAGCACGCGTTTCAGCAAGGCTTTCATGCGATGGCCGCGCAGGAGCGAGAGCAGGTGGCGCTCGCCTTTGCCGGTGTCCTGCCAGCGCGAGATGAGGTTCGCGAGTTCAGGGCGGTAGTTCAAAAACCAGCGCAGCCGCCCGGTGAATTCCGGCAGCTTGTCGAAAATGTCCTGCTCCAAAACCTGCACGGCGAACAGCGGAATCAGCCCGACCATTGAACGGACTTTCATCAGGCAACTGTTGTTGTTCGGCAGGTGGAGCGCGTCATAATAAAATTCATCCTTCTCGTCCCACAGCGACAACGTCTCCTCGCCGACGCCGTTGATGGCGGCTGCGATTCGCAGGAAGTGCTCGAAGAATTTCGTCGCGATGTCCTCATAGACGCGGTTGTTCATCGCCAGTTCCAGCGCGATGCGCATGAGGTTCAGCGAATACATCGCCATCCAGCTTGTGCCATCGGCCTGCGAGATGAACCCGCCGGTCGGTAGCGGCGAGCTGCGGTCGAACACGCCGATGTTGTCGAGGCCGAGGAAGCCGCCTTGAAAAATATTTTTTCCGCTCGCGTCCTTGCGGTTCACCCACCAGGTGAAGT
>CAYMCQ010000104.1:0-11050 GCA_964389025.1 uncultured Verrucomicrobiota bacterium | reverse complement strand
CCGCCTCCTCGGGCGAACCGACATAGACGACGGAGAACAAATCCATCCGCCGCGCCAGCGCGACCATCTCGAACTCCTTCTTCACGCTCATGCCGGTTTCTTCCAGCACGCCGCGGAAGTGTCCGTCCACGATGGTGTGCGTGGGGAAATTGTTCACGCCGCTGAAGCCCATCTCCTTCACGCGACCGAGCCAGTGCCACATGCGTCGGCGCGGATCGGTGGCGTGAACGCCACAGATCACCGGCACTTCCTCGACCACCGGCAGCACCTCGTATTCGCCAATCTCCATGGCGATGGCGTTGGCGTCGCCGTAAGCCATCAGGCCGCAAGTCGAGCCGTGCCCCATCATGCGAAAGCGGCCCGAGTTGTAGATGATGATGAGGTCTGCCCCGCCCCGCTCGATGAACTTGGCGCTGATGCCCGTGCCCGCGCCGGCGGCGATGATGGCGTCGCCGCGCTTCAGCGTGGCGCGGAGGCGCTCGACGACTTCCTTGCGCGTGTAGGGATTACCTTTTCCAGTCCAGGGGTTCGGCATGGCGAAATGAATTTGCGTTCGGCTCGATTCAGAAAAAAGACGGGCGGCTCACGCGAACCGCCGTCGAGTTTCCGCAAAACGGCGGCGCGGTTCAACCAGCTTTTGTGCCGTTCGTTCCTTCCACGATGTGGATCGTCTTGTATCCGCCAATGGCTTTGAAATAGAGCAGTAACAGCAGGTAGATCACCGCCATCGTCGCCGGGATGAAGGAGTCCGCCTTAAGCGTCCGGCGGTCGCCGTTGATGCTGGACTCGAGCACTGTTTGCTGCGCCGGGTCGAGTTTGCTGAGCGCAGCTTTCGGGTCTTGCTCGCCGGCCTTCGTCGCTTCTTCCCTCGCCTTTTTCAGCGTTTCCTGCACCTCGCCGAGTTTCTTGCCGTCAATGGCCGAGACTTTCTTGAAGAACAGGAAGCCCTTGGTGTCCGCAACTCTGTAAGCTTCGTAGGTTGCGGGATCGGCCTGTTGCAGCGCTTCACTGGCGAAGCGGTCCTTCGCGTAGCCCAAGCCCGGCGATCCGATCAACCCGGCAGACATCATGCCGACGCCGCCAATGATGCTCATGGCCACGGCGCCGGTGCGCGGGAAACGGTCGCCCACGACCGCGAGCATCGTGGGCCAGAAGAAAGTCTTGCCCACCGCGTAAACCGCCAGGGCCAGCATCGCGCCGCCGAAGGTGGCGATGTTGCTGGAGAGATTCAGGCCGAGGCACGCAAGAATGGCGCAGACCAGCAAGATGCCCACCGGCGAAAGTTTCAACTTCTGTTCGATGAAGTCCGCGCAGAAGCGGAGGCTGAACATGATGGCGGAGGTGAACACAAAGAGAATCTTCCCTTCGCCGGGCGTGAGAATGTTGCCGGTGATGTTCTGAATCCACCCATCGGTCCCAAGCTCCACCGCGCCGATCAACGCGTGCGTGATGTAAAGGATGAACAGCAGCCAGGCGCCGATGGAAAACCGGGTCATCACCGCAACGACCACCAGCAACACGCCCGCCAAACCATAAGCCAGCCCATCGGGCAGCCCCATGATGCCCTTGAAGAACAACGCCAGCAAAAAGCAGACGATCAAGCCGCCGAGGATGCCGACATCCTTCAACCGTTCCGCCAGCCCCAGTCCTTTTTGTGTGGCTTCGGACTTGGGCATGTGCTGGCCGAGGAACATGAGGCCGTAAATCGCCGTTGGCACGAGGAAGATCGCGAGCTGGGCCTTCCACGGCCAGATGAATTTTTCGCCGAGCACCCAACCGACGACGCCCCCCAGCACCAACCCGGCTGGCCAACTGGCGTGCAGGATGTTCAGGTAGTGGGTGCGCTTGCTTGGAAAGAGCGTGGCCACCAGCGGATTGGCGACAGCCTCGAGCGTGCCGTTCGCAAAGCCGAACAGGAACATGCCGCCGTAGAGCAGCTTGTAAACCGTGTCCTTCGCCATTGCGGTCGTCGGCGCAAACGTGACGAACGCGGAGAGTGCATGCAGCGCAAACGCCGCAATCACAAGTTTGCCGTAGCCGATGCGGTCGCAGATCAAGCCGCCGATGATGATGCCGAAACAGAAGCTCGTGAACGCCGCGCCGCTGATGTCGCCCAGTTCCGCCCCGGTGAATCCGAAATCAGCGCCCCAGTTGGCCAGGATGCCGCCCCGGATGCCGAAGCCGACGCCGGCGGCGAGAATGGCCATGAAACCCGCCCATAACAGGCGTCCTGCGTTTGGTGCTATGCCGTCTTGTTTGATGTTCATAGTTTGATCTTGGTTGGTTGGTTGGGTTAGTGGGTGCTGGTTTTGGAGATGAGGATATTCAAAGCGTAAACACAGGCAATCTTACAATCTCTCCGCCTTTCAGCGCGGATTGATGCGCGCAAAGGCCCACGCACGTCCAGTTGGCGGATTGTTTCGCGTTCGGAAATGGATCGCGACGTTTGACGAGCGCGGTCAAAAATTCGTGGACGAGATGCGGATGCGAGCCGCCGTGGCCTGCGCCTTGCGTGAAACTCAGATGCGTTTTCTTGCCCAGATCGTAAACGCCTTTCGTGGTGAACCGCTGGATTCCTTTCGGCAAACGCTTTGCGAAATCCGGCGTGCGAACGGGTTTGGGAATTTTCGCCTCGGGCAATTTCGCCGTGTGCATGATCAGCGGCTCGTGCTCGACGAGCGGCCATTCGACAGCCGCTTTGCTGCCGTAAACGTCAATGCTCTCGCGATATTGCCGCGCCGTGTCGAACAGCGAGCGGATGATCCGCGCATTCACGTCCGTGCCCTTGAATTTGATGTGCGCCGTCTCGACTGCGAACGGGGATTTGTATTTGCGGATGAGTTCCTTGCGGATCGTTCCGCTGCCGAAGCAACTCACGTATTCAGCCGGTTTGCCGATTAGACCCGCGACCGGCCCGACGCAATGCGTGGCATACCACATCGGCGGCAGACCCGGCCAATAATTCGGCCAGCCGTCCATATCCTGCTGATGACTCGCCTGCACGAACTGCAATTTGCCGAGCTTGCCCGCATCCAGCAGCTCCTTCATGAACAGATACTCGCGCGCATACACCACCGTTTCCGCCATCATGTATTTGAGGCCGGTCTTCTTCACGAGGTCCACGATCTTTTTGCAATCCTCGATGTTTGTGGCCATCGGCACCGTGCACGAGACGTGTTTGCCCGCCTTGAGCGCCGCGATGCTCATCCACGCGTGATCGGGAATCGGCGAATTGATGTGCACGGCGTCAACCTTCGGGTCTTTGATCAAATGCTTGAAATCCGTGTAACGCTTCTCGATGCCGAACGCGTCGCCGATGGCGTCGAGCTTCTTGCGATTGCGCTGGCAGATCGCATACATGCTGGCGTTGGGATGGCGCTGGTAAATGGGAATGAACTCAGCCCCGAAACCGAGACCGACGATGGCGACATTTATTTTTTTCATAAGGAAGCCAAGAAACTTAAAATTCCTACCCTCATGGTTTCCTTATTACGAAATTGGTGTGTAATCACAGCGAAAAATCTTTTGGTGACGCGCGAATTCAGCAGTTCTTGAGCGCAAGTGTCAAACGAAATTTCCGGAGGCGTTGGATTGAGACAAAATTTTAACGCATAGACGCAGAGAGGCGCGGAGTGGACTGCATTTGTCCAACACTCTTTGGCAAAATGTTCGCAATACAACATTGGCTTTGGCAAACTTTGAACAATGAAGCCAGCGAAACAACAATTCGGTGGAGATTGGACTGCGGAAAAGCTGGAGCGCGTCCGTAAATATCTTATTGCCTACGCAACAATCATGAACGCGCAACGCGAAAAGAAGCGGGGATTTCGCTTTGCGTATATTGATGCATTCGCTGGCACAGGTTACACCACGCCCAAACAGAAGCGTGATGATTTTGCTCCGTTTTTCGAAGGCGCTCGTTCTTCAGATGCCCAACGCTTCATAGACGGATCAGCTCGTATTGCGCTGAAGGTTGAGCCGCGATTTGACCGCTACATTTTCATTGAGCATAACGCGGTTCGGTTTGCAGAACTCTCGAAACTAAAAAAAGAATTTGTTGAGCTTCAAGACCGCATTCAGTTAGTAAACGCTGACGCTAATACATACCTTGGCGATTTGTGTCTCAATCGTAACTGGAAAAATCATCGTGCGGTGCTTTTCCTTGACCCATTCGGGATGCAAGCAACTTGGAATACGATCGCCGCAATCGCAAAAACCGAAGCCATCGATTTGTGGTTGCTGTTTCCACTCGGAACAGGAGCAAATCGGTTACTCAAGCGTGATGGCAAAATTCCTGCGTCATGGCGGGCGCGGCTTGATGCGACCTTTGGAGCCTCAGATTGGTATGATGCGTTTTACCAAAAAGTGGAATACAACGAGTTGTTCAGCGGCCAACCGACAGTCGAGACTTACAAGCAAGCCAACTTCGAAACAATCAGTGCGTATTTCCTGAAGCGTCTCGAAAGCGTATTTCCGCACGTCGCAAAACGTCCTCTTCCTTTATTCAACTCCGCGAACTGTCCGCTGTATCTTTTGTGTTTTGCCGCAGGCAACCCGGGTAGCGGAGGCAAGACCGGCCTGAAAATCGCGCAAGATATTCTCAAACCAAATTTCTAATGGCACACATCGATTCAATCACCGAACCGTTTCGAAAGAAGCAGCCCCAAGCCGTTTCTTTGTCTCGACCGAGACATCAGCTACTGTCAGCCGAAGTCAAAAGAACGGATCGCCGCATTCCATCGCAACGGGAACCCGTTGATTTCTGGCACGCACCGGCAGTCATCGCGGAGAATCATTTCATTTACAAAAGCCTTTCGAATTGGTCGTTTAACATCGCGGTCGGTTGTTCGCACGCTTGCCGGTTTTGTTATGTGCCGAGTGCGGCGACAATCAAACAAGGAGCGAAGCTGGCTGAATATGGAGTTGAAGATCCTGATGCCGAATGGGGCGATTATGTTTTGCTGCGACCATGGGATGAGCAAAAGTTTCTCGCTTCACTCCGCTCGGCTGAGAACACGCCGCGCAAACAACTTAAGCCGGACGGTAATCGGGCGGTGATTTATTGCAGCACGACTGATCCTTACCAGGTCATTCGTCATCCTGACCCGGCGCGGCAGAAGGAGTTGGCGGAACATTCACGGTTTCTTGTGCGTCGCTCGCTTGAACTTATTCGCGATGAGTCCACGCTCAATGTCCGCATTCTTACTCGCAGTCCGCTAGCGCGAGCGGATTTTGATTTGTTCAAAAGCTTCGGCAAGCGGCTTGTGTTTGGAATGAGTTTGCCGACGTTGCGCAACGATTTGGCAAAAGTTTATGAACCGAAAGCTCCCGCCCCATCGCAGCGTCTCGCGACACTTCACGCCGCTAAAGATGCTGGGCTGAATGTGTATGTAGCGGTTGCGCCGACTTATCCTGAGTGCGATGAAATGGATTTGCGCGCGACGCTGAAAGCAGTCGGCGAACTAAAACCGATTACGATTTTCCACGAGCCAATCAACATCCGAGCCGAAAACGTGGCGCGCATCGAAGAACAAGCTGAATCTGTCGGTGTGCCGTTGAAGACGGAGGTTTTTGCGACACGCGAAAGCTGGCAAGACTATGCCGTGAAAGCCTTGCATACCGTTTCGGAACTAGCGAAAGAACTGGGAATCAAGAAACATTTGCATTTGTGGCCAGACAAATCACTTGGCAGCCAATCGTTGGTTGAGCGGATGAAGAAACCTCGGGAGTATCAAGAACGACTTGATTACTGGTGGACTCGAATAAGCGAGTGGCCGAAGTAAATTAATCTGCGGAGAAAAAGTATTCGTCGAGTTCATTCAATCTCAATCCCTACCGGACAATGGTCGCTGCCCAAAACTTCGGGGAGGATGAAGGCGTGTTTGAGTCGCGGGCGCAGCGCGGCGCTGATGAGAAAATAATCCAACCGCCAGCCGACGTTTCGTTTCCTCGCGTTCGCGAACGGCGCCCACCAGGAATAATGTCCGCCGCCCTTTTCAAATTCGCGGAACGTGTCAATGAAACCGGCTTGCAGAAAATTGCCGAAGCCTGCGCGTTCTTCGTCGGTGAAACCGTGTTCGCCGGCGTTGGATTTCGGATTTGTCAGATCAATTTCCGTGTGCGCCACGTTGAGGTCGCCGCAGACGATGACCGGTTTTTTCTTCTCCAGATTTTTCAGGTAGGTGAGAAAATCCCTGTCCCATTGCTGGCGATACGCGAGCCGCGACAGGTCGCGTTTGGAATTCGGGACGTAAACGTTGACGACAAAAAAATCATCGAGTTCGGCTGCGAGCACGCGTCCCTCGCGGTCGTGCTCGACGATGCCGATGTGGGGCGCGACGTTGAGCGGGCGGCTCTTGATGAAAATGGCGGTGCCGGAATAGCCCTTCTTCTCGGCGCAATTCCAAAACGTGGTGTAGTGGCGCGGCCAGAGTTGCTCCACGTCGTCCGGCGTGCATTTGATTTCCTGAAGGCAAAGAACGTCCGGCTGTTCGGCGTCGAGAAACTCCAGAAAATTTTTCCGCAACACGGAGCGCAGCCCATTGACGTTCCACGAAAGGAGTTTCATGTGGGAAGGTTACAGGCAAACTATTTCTTAGCCGCGCTTGCAGTGTTTTTTGAAAGCAGAAACGCCAGCAAGTCATTGAAATCTTCCGGCTTGAGCGCTTCGGAAAAATTGTCCGGCATCAGCGAAAGTTCCGATTGCCGCCGCTCTTTGATTTCTTTTTTCGGAACAGAAACCTCTTTGCCCGTCGCATCAACGAAAATCACAACTTCGCCTTCTTCGCGGCGTTGCAGGCCGGTGACGACTTCATCGTTTTTCAGCGTCACGATGCTGTATCGAAATGCCGGGTCAACGTTGCGGCTTGGATCAAGAATGTCCTCGATGAGCCGTTCCGCTCCGCGCGCGCCAACACCATCGAGTTGCGGGCCGACCAATCCGCCCTGCCCGTCAATGGAATGGCAAACGGCGCAGGTTTGTTTGAAAACATCTGCGCCACGCACCGCAGATGCCTCGGCAGGATCGAATGCCGCGCCGCGTTCATCAATCAACTTCTGTTTCTCCGCGCTGATGGGTGGAAGATTTTTTGTGAGTTGTTCGACGCGCCCGGTCACGTTGGTTGATTTCAAACCGGCCAGTCGGTCTTTGACAGCGCGTTCCTGCAAAACGCGCGGAGAAATCTTTCCGCTCCCGGCGGTTTGCAACAATGCTTCAACGCCATCCGTGCTGGCAGCGAGCGCAAGGGCAATCTGAGTTTGCAGGCCATTGGGAGCGAAGTTCATTTTTTCGATTAAAAAGTTCCGTGTCTCCGGTGAATTGATTTCGCCAAGCAGCGCGGCCAATTTTTCGCGCAGCTTCAGCGGCTCGTCCGAGTCGCCGAAGATTTTTCCGAACTCCGCGGCGTGCGCGTTGGGAGTCAAAGTTTGCAAGGCTTTCGCGGCGGCGGCGCGCGATGGCTCGCCGGCATTTTGATCCGCGAGAAGTTGAGCGAGTTGCGGCTCAAGTTTGACGAGCTTCAAGCTTGCGGCAAGTTCAGCGGCGGCTTCCTGGCGTTTGTCCACATGGTTAGGAATTATTTTCGGCGACGGGACGATTTCCGGCTCAAAGCGTCCGACGGCGAGCCACGCGTAGCCGGTGCCTGTGTCGCCATCAGTGATTTCGATGTAGCCCTGCCGGCCGGCGTGCTGGCGCAAGTCCCATGTAAATTTTTGGGCAACGTCGTTTCGCGGCGGGAAGCTTTCAGCGAGAATATTTTTTGTCCCGGCATCGCGAAGCCGGACGACGTTTTTTTTGTGCGGTGGTTTGTCGGGGAAGCCGCTGTGTCCGGCCATGTAGAAAGTGATCTTGTCTGGCACCATGAAATTTTTTGAGCGCAGAATGCCCGTGAGTTTTTCACCGTCGGGCGGCAGGCTGGAAATGAACAGCGATTGGCTGTCGCCATCGGCTGATTTTCGCTTTTCAAGAAACCACGGATTGACGGAGTCATTGCCCTTGACGGGCGAGTTGCGCCAATCAAGAGATTTTTCACCCACGGAGCCGAACAATTTTTCGGCAAGCTCCGCGCCCCAAACGGCAACTTCAGCGCCAGGTTTTGCGCCGCGTTGGGTCAGGCCGTCTTGAACGGATTTGAAAAGCGCGAGTTGAAAATCCAGATCGCCGGCAAATTTTTCGCACGTGAATTTTGCCAGCTCGCCCAACCCGGACTCCGGCGCGAAACGGGCGGAGTGTCTCAAATAATCCGTCAGCTTGCCGGGCTCTTCAGAAAATTTCTGGACGTGATCGAGCAAAAATACTCCGGCTTCGGTGGATTTTATTCCAAGCGCGACTTCGGCAATGGCGCGAGAATCGGTTTCATTCAATTCCCCGTTTTGAATCGAGGCCAACTTTTGTTCGGGCAGGAGTTGATCGCGCAACGCCATTCGAACGGTATGTAACAGTTGGGAATCTTCACCTGGAATTTTTTGCCGCGCGCCGAGTAGTGGACGAATGTTTTCAATCGCTGGATGACGGGCGAGCGCATCGGCAGCGGCGCGTTGGGCGAAAGCAAAGCTGTCCTGCAAACCTTGCAGGGCCAACTCGTGCTGCGCCGGAGTCCAATTTTCGGTTTCGGACAAAACGCGCATGGCGTGAACGCGGACGAGGTTGTTTGAGTCTTTTGCCGCCGCGACCAGAATTCGTTCATCAAGCGCACCCAGCCGTTGAAGAATCCAAAGGCCGTGGATTTTTTGAAACGCGTTGGATTGTTTGTCGCCCAGCATTTTTTCAACCGGCTTGACGGCTGGTTTGCCGATGCGGTCAACGATTTCGCTCATCGCCAACATGCGGCGCGTGATGTTCGCGTCGCCGAGTTCGGCGATTAAACCTTTCAGGCTGGTTGGAAGGGCAAGTGAGGCGGGACGCCTCTGAACTCGCAGGCTGGAAGCCTGCGCTACATTTTTCCCGGTGTAAACGATTCGCCAGATTCTACCGCGCTCGCGGTCGCGGCCGGGATGGTCGAGCGGCACTTCGTAATGGCCGATGATGCGGTTGTAAAAATCGGCGACGTAAATCGCGCCGTCGGGACCGAGTTGAAGATCAACAGGCCGAAACCACGGGTCATCACTCGTGAGAAAATCAGGTTCTTCTTTTGCGATTCGCGTTGAGCCGTGTTCGATGTAGGAATCGCGGTTGATGCGGCAGGTCATGACGTTGCCAATGAAAGTATTGTTGCGAAATTCGGGCGGAAAGTTTGCCGCGGCGTAAAAAACCATTCCCGCAATTGCCGTCGAGCCGTGGGTGTGTTCGCAAATGTTTGGCGCGAAGCCGAGTCCATCGTGCGGCGCGCCGAAGCTCGGATAATACGCGCCGCGCAGAAGTTGATAGACGGGCGAGCTGTGGCAATCCGACGACCAAAGATCTCCGAGCGGATCGAACATCAGACCGAATGGATTGACCTGCCCCCAACTGTATTGTTCAACGCGCGAGCCGTCAGGTTTGAAGCGGTAGCAGTTGCCGGACTTCATTTCGATGCCGCTGCCGTCGCGACCAACGACTTTGCTGTTGTTGTTAAAACCGTGGTCGGCATAAATCCAGCCGTCGAAGCCGCGACGGAAATTGCTCGTGAGGCCGTGGGTGTCTTTGTCGTAGCCGAAACCAGTGAGAAGAATCTCATCTTTGTCCGACTTGCCATCACCGTTCGTGTCAGCGAAGAAATGAATTTTGGGGATGCTAAACGCGACGACTCCGTTTTTGTAGGGATAGAGGCCGATGGGAATATTCAGACCTTCGGCGAACGTGGTGATTTTTTTTGCGCGACCGTTGGCGTCGAAATCTTGAAGCAGCATGATTTTGTCGCGCCCCGATTTTTCCACAGGCAAAACAGGAAACGGATATTCGCGTGATTGCGTGAGCCAGAGACGGCCTTTCGCGTCGAAAGCGAGATTCATCGGTTTGCAGATATCGGGCTCGGACGCGACGAGTTGAATTTCAAAACCGGGCGGCAGGTGAAAACTTTTTTTTTCGTCCGCCGGGCTTAGCGGGTCAGTTTTGCGAACGAATTCAGCAAATGGATCTGCGGAAAATGCCGGGAAGACCTGACAAAACGCGGCGCAGATAAAGAATTTGACGGACAGAATGGAGAAAGAGTGATGTCGGAGCCTGTCCA
This sequence comes from uncultured Verrucomicrobiota bacterium, assembly GCA_964389025.1. GTDB lineage: Bacteria > Verrucomicrobiota > Verrucomicrobiia > Limisphaerales > CAYMCQ01 > CAYMCQ01. The sequence continues at coordinate 905 of CAYMCQ010000104.1, read as the reverse complement.
AATTCATTTGCGAGCGAAAAGTAGCCTGACCGATGCGACGCCTACAAACAAAAAACCGGGCTAAGCGGCCAGAGGGTGGCCGAGAAGCCCGGGGAATTTTCGAGTTAGTTACAATCGTGGGATTGTGTAGATTTTCCGTTCGCCGCCTGTAACAAGCAGCGACCGAAAATTGAGCGGGCATTCAAAGAACAGTTCATCTTTGCCCAAAAATCTGCGTCGAAAATCTACCGACATTTAATCATCCATCCTTATCTTTGTCAAACACCCCCTGAAAGGTATCAGTTTAGTTTTTTTCAAAGATAAGTTTGGCACGACTCAAAATTTCTGTGCTCGTTTTCTCTGACGCGCGGAGCTGGCATTCTGCTCAAAAAAATTTCAGAAAAAAAATATTTCCTGTGGACAGCGACGAATCGGTTGTTAGTATCCGAAATCACGACGGGTTATGAAAAAAATTGAGGCGATCATCAAGCCGTTCAAACTTGAAGACGTGAAAGAGGCTCTGGCAGGCATCGGCGTCACGGGGATGACAGTTTTGGAAGTCAAGGGCTTTGGTCGGCAAAAAGGGCACACGGAAATTTATCGTGGCAGCGAATACACCGTGGATTTTTTGCCAAAGATAAAATTGGAAATTGTTTTGGCCGAGAACCTCGTGGCATCCGCAGTCGAAACCATCGTGAAAGCGGCGAAGACTGGAAAAATTGGCGACGGAAAAGTTTTTGTTTCTCAGGTTGAGAACGCGGTGAGGATTCGCACCGAGGAAACGGGCGAGCAAGCCGTTTAATTTGTCCATTTCTGAAATTTTCAGAGGGAATTTTATCGTCTAAAAATCAAATCAGAAGAGAACCGACACACACATGAGCACCCCCAAGAGCGTGATAGAGAAGGCGAAGAAGGCCGGAGTCAAG
>CAYMCQ010000103.1:0-11182 GCA_964389025.1 uncultured Verrucomicrobiota bacterium | reverse complement strand
GCGCGTTGAACCTGGACATGAACCAGCCGTGGCTGCTCAAGGCGCGCGACTGGCTTGAAAGCGTCCAGCACGAGGACGGCGGCTGGGGCGAGCGCTGCAACACTTACGACGATCCGATTTACAAAGGGCAGGGCCCGAGCACCGCGTCGCAAACCGCGTGGGCTGTGATGGGACTTTGCGCGTTCGACGACCCGAACCGCCCGAGCATCCGGCGCGGCATCGAGTATCTGACCCGCACGCAGAACGCCGACGGCTCGTGGACGGAACATGAGACGACCGGCACAGGTTTTCCGCGCGTGTTCTATTTAAAATACGACATGTATCGGAACAGTTGGCCGCTGCTGGCGCTGGCGACTTATCGAAACATTCTTGAAACTGGCGCGTCGGTGAAAAGCAGCGCACAAATCAACGGCCATCCCGTGCCACACGTTTTCGCGAAGTGATATTGTTCGTTTGAATCCGGGGGTTCTCTGAGCGAAACTTCCGTCGTTGCACGCACAAGCTTCAAAAAAACTTTTTCGCTGGCTGGTGATTTTCGTCATTGCGCTGAACCTTGTTATCTTCGTCAAAGTCTCGCTTCCCAAGCCGGTCATCTACCAAGGGAAAACTGTCGGGCAATTGGCTGCTGACTTGATCGCCGGCGATCAGAAGACCCGCGATGACGCGGCCATCGCATTCAAAGAGCTTGGCGCACGCGCCGTCCCGGATTTGATGAGGTTGCTTCGCGGTAAAGATTCCTGGTTTCGCAGAAAAGTTTTTGCATTCGCGCCAAAATTGCCGTTGCCAATCAGACGTTTGCTGTTGCGCTTTGTGAAACCGATTTACTGGCCGGACGTTCATCTGACCGCGGCGCGGGCATTGGGAATCATCGGGCCGGACGCGAAGGAAGCCGTGCCGTTGCTGGATGAAGCTTTGCGCGGCAAGGACATCGGGGTTTCGATGGAAGCGGCGACCGCGCTTTGCAGGATCGGAAAAGTTTCCGTTCCATTCCTCATCCACGCTTTGAAAAACGAACGTGCGCCAGTTCGGCACTGGGCCGCTTACGCGCTTGGCGTGATGGGAACGAACGCCGCGCCTGCGCTTCCCGCGCTCATCAAATGTTTCGGCGACACCGACGCATCGGTTCGCGATACCAGCGCCTCTGCGATGAACAATCTGGGCGAACGAGCAAGAAAAGCTGTGCTTCAAGTGATTGTGCAACGAGAAGGCGTCGCCCGCCGGACGGCCATCGGCGCGGCGACAGCGATGCACGCGCCGAATGAATTCATCCCCGCGCTCATCGCCGTGTTGAAGGACGACGACGCGACGAATCGCCTCGCCGCAGCCACCGCGCTCGGCATGATGAGGTTCTGGACAAAGGAAGTCGTCGCGGCGATGACGGATTTGCTGAAAGACCTGGATGCGAGCGTTCGTCTTCAGGCCGTGAAAAATCTCGGCGAAGCTCCGTGGAAAGCACGCCCGGCGATTCCAATGCTCAACGAATTGCTGAATGACCCCAACGAAGCGGTGCGCACAGCCGCCCGCAAAACTTTGGATAAAATAAATTCCGCGCCCGTGCCAAAGTCGGAAGCAAAGTGATTCATTCTCGACACCCGCGACCTGCCACTCGAAACTTGCGCGCATGAGTTGGTTTTACCGGAAATTGGTTCGCCCGGTTTTGTTCGCGCAGGATTCGGAAGCGATTCATGCGCGAACCATCCGTGCGTTGAATCTGGCGAGCAGAAACCCAGTTCTTTGCGAAGCAGTTTCGTCATTTTTTTCCGCACCAAGTCTGCCGACGGAAGTTTTTGGATTGAAATTCCCGAATCCCGTCGGTCTTGCGGCGGGGATGGACAAATTTGCCGAAGCGGTCCCGATGTGGAGCGCGCTCGGTTTCGGCTTCTGCGAACTAGGCGGCGTGACATGGCATCCACAGCCGGGAAATGAACTCCCACGTTTATTCCGCGTCCCTGAGGACGAAGCGCTCATCAACCGGATGGGCTTCAACAATCCCGGCGCGGAAGCTTTCGCCGAAAAACTTTCCGGGTGGCGCGCAAATAATCTCTGGCCCGCGCACCCCGCAGGAATCAATCTCGGCAAATCTAAAATCACGCCGCTCGAAAACGCGGCGGAAGATTACGCGAATTCGTTTCGCGTTCTAAAATCGCACGCAGATTTTTTTGTGATCAATGTCAGTTCGCCGAACACGCCGGGTTTGCGCGCGTTGCAGGACAAATCGGCGCTCGACCAAATCCTGGCCGCGATTCAACAACTCAACGCGGCTCCACCCAAACCGATTCTCGTCAAAGTTTCGCCCGACCTTTCGTTCGAGGCGATGGATGAAATTCTCGAACTGGTTGCGACACGCAAACTTGCTGGAATCGTCGCGACCAACACAACAACCACGCGCCCAAACAGTCCGCAGAAAATTTATTCCGAGTCCGGCGGCTTGAGCGGAAGGCCATTGCGCGCCCGCAGCACGGAAGTCATCCGCCATCTTTTCAAACAGACGCGCGGCTCGCTGCCCATCATCGGCGTCGGCGGGATTTTCAGCGCGGACGATGCATGGGAAAAAATCGTCGCGGGGGCGTCACTCTTGCAGATTTACACGGGGTTGATTTACGAAGGTCCCGGCATCGCAAAAAGAATCGTCGCGGGGTTGGAGGAAAAGTTGCGCGCAGACGGATTCAAAAGTTTTGCCGAAGCGGTGGGATCTTCTGCAACGAAGTAATCACGCGAGCAAAAATTCATTTTTCCTCTCTTGACCGTTGGTAAAACGGGGTTTATAGGAATTTGTAAGGAATTCAGACACCTGCAACAAAAGGTTCATTATGACAAAACGTGACTTGGTCATTCGCATCAGCAACGAAACCGGCCTGGTGCAACAACAGGTTTTGGACGTGATCCAAAAAACGCTCGACTACATTTCCAGCGCGGTGGCAAAAGGCCGCACTGTCGAGTTGCGAAACTTCGGCGTCTTTGAAGTCAAAGTCCGCAAAGCCCGCGTCGGGCGAAATCCCAACGCGCCCGAAACAGATGTGCCCATCCCGGAACGCTGCGTCGTGAAATTCAAACCCGGCAAGGAAATGCGCGAGCAGGTCATCAAGCTCACGCCCGCGCAAGTCAAGGCGGCGCAAGCGGCGGAGCCGGCAGGTTTGGACGCGTAGGTCAGCCGTTAAAACGTTTATGACGCCAGCCCTCGCGGCGCTGCAATTTTTTAACGCTTTAACGTTTTGACTTCTTCCACCATTCTTCCGGCGCATGGAACGTTTACCCGGATTCCGCGATTTTTATCCTGAGCCGCTGCCCACCACCGACCTTTGGAGCGCAGACGCGCGCCAGTTCATTTTCAGCAAATGGCGCGAGGTCGCGCGGCGTTACGGCTTCCGCGAATACGACGGCCCGCCGCTCGAACCGCTTGAACTTTTCACGACCAAGAGCGGCGACGAAATCGTCAAACAGCTCTACAACTTCATGGACAAGGGCGAGCGCGCCGTCGCGCTGCGCCCCGAAATGACGCCGACGCTCGCGCGGATGGTCGCCGCCCACGAGCGCAACTACAAAAAGCCGCTCAAGTGGTTCGCCATCCCTCAACTCTTCCGCTACGAGCGCCAGCAAAAGGGACGGCTGCGCGAGCATTTCCAGTTCAACGCCGACATCATCGGCGAGAGCGACGTGGCTGCGGACGCGGAATTGATCGCGCTGCTCATTGACACGCTGCGCTCGTTCGGCCTGACGGAAAATGATTTCGTGATCCGATTGAGCAGCCGCAACGCGTGGCAGCAATTTTTTGAATCCAGAATCCAGAATCCAGAATCCAGAAACGGAAATGCTTATGCGTTCTTTCAGATCATAGACAAACTGGAGCGCGAGAAACCCGAGGAAAGCAAAGCCCAGCTTGCAAAACTCGGCATCGCGCTCGACGACGTTGAAAAATTTATTTCCAGCGGCAAGCCGACTGAAGAACTCGGCGCCATCCTTAAAAATCTCACCGCGCGCGGGTTGAGCGCGTTCGTGAAAATTGATTACCACGTCATTCGCGGGCTGGCTTACTACACGGGAGTTGTCTTCGAAGCGTTCGACCGCAAAGGCGAATTCCGCGCCATCGCTGGCGGCGGCCGCTATGACAATCTGGTCAAACTCATCAGCGGCGGAAAAGTAAACTTGCCTGCGCTCGGCTTCGGCATGGGTGACGTTGTTTTGCTGGAACTGCTCAAGGCGCGAAAACTTTTGCCGCCGTTCGACACGAGCACCGACGTTTTTTGCCTGATCGAGGACGAGGCGTTGCGCTCGCAATCTTTGAAACTCATCCACGATTTGCGCGCCAAAGGATTGGCAGTCGAGTATTCGCTGACGCCAACGAAACCGGACAAACAGTTCAAACGCGCGCAGGAATTGAAAGCCGCTTTTACCATCCGCATGGAAAACGACGCCTATGTCCGCATCCGCAATTTCAAGACGCGGCAGGAAATCACATCTGGCGTCAACGACACGGCGAATCATCTCAAGTAAGTCGAAGTTGTCTGGCCAATTGCGCGACTCCCGATAATCTCCCAGTTCTATGCCGAGTCCGCGTGTCGAACTGCCGACGATCCAAAACTGGAGCTGCCACCAATGCGGCAGTTGCTGCCGGCACCACGCCATTGAAATCACTGCTGATGAACGGAAACGAATTGAAAAGCAACGCTGGACTGAAGCCGACGGAATTCCGGGCGGGCAAACCATTTTTGTCCCGCTGGACAAGCCAAAGGGGAAAATGCGTTATCGCCTCGCGCATCAAAATGACGGCTCGTGCGTCTTTCTCGACTCGAAAGGGCTTTGCAAAATCCACGCGAAGTTCGGCGAAGAAGCCAAGCCGCTTGCCTGCCGCATTTTCCCCTACGCGTTTCATCCTGCTGGAAAAAAAGTGGTGTTGAGTTTGCGTTTCAGTTGCCCCTCCGCAGTTGCCAATCATGGAAAGGCGGTTTCGCAGCAAGCCGCTGACATCAAAAAAATCGCGGAGGCCGTAGTTCCGGCAGGCGCGGAAACAATTCCAGCGCCGGCAATCATCGCAAGCACTCATCCCGAATGGCCGGACTTCCTGCGGTTCGTCGCCCGCCTCGATGCGACGCTCGCCGAATTGAACGTGCCGGTCGCCGTGAAACTTCTGCGCGCGCTTTTTTGGTTGCGTCTGGTTGAGAAAGCGCAATTCGACAACATCGCAGGCGCAGACTTGGACGAGATTTTGAATGTCCTTGCAGAAGCGGCCAAAGACAAAGTTCCGACAAACATTGAAGGTCTTCCCGCGCCGAGCCGCCTCGGCAAGATGCTTTTTCGCACACTCGTGCTTCAATACGCGCGGCGCGACACCGTGCTCCATCTGGAGTCAGCCGGGCGCTATCGGTGGAAATTGCTGCGCGCGGCCATGAAATTTTCCATGGGCGTTGGCAAAGCTCCGCCGATCCAGGATGTTTTCAAATCAGTTTCATTTTATTCGCTGGGAAAACCGTTCGGCGGAATTCCCGCTGAAGCTGAGGAGATTTTCACCCGCTACTTTCGCGTGAAGATTCAGGGCATCCATTTTTGCGGAGCGGCTTACTACAATCTTCCGCTCATCGAAGGATTTCGGAATCTTGCGCTGATGTTTCCGGTCACGCTTTGGCTCGCGCGGTGGCTGGCGGCTGGCGACGGCCGCCACACGCTTCAAGCCGACGACATCGCCCGCGCCATTTCCGTCGCCGACCATCATCACGGCTATTCGCCTGCGCTTGGCTCGAACAATTCCCGGCTTCGCGTCCGCATCCTGTCGCGGTTTGATGACATTGGGAAATTGTGCGGTTGGTATGGCCGCTAGCGACCGTAGTCAAAAACCTGGATTCATTTTTACTTTTACCGCAGACAGTCACGGCTGCAAAATCGGCTCGCGCAGTGCAAACTCGACTTCTCCCCTCGTTCGCGTAACTTCAGAAGCGCGGCCATGACTGCTGAAACAAAAACACCGCCTGCTCCAGCCACAAAGCTGGCCGTGACCGGCATGACGTGCAGCAATTGCGCGCGCCACGTCGCGGAAGCGATCCAAAAAACTCCGGGTGTGCGACATGCCGATGTGAGCCTCGACACGCAACGGGCCGAAGTCCACTGGGCCTCGGACAAGACAGACACGCCCGCCGTCATCCGCTCAATCGAGCAAGCCGGTTATGGCGCGAAGGCCATCGAAGCGCACGAGCACGGCGAACACAAACTCGCGAAGTGGAAGCTGAATTTGTGGATCGGTTTGCTCGGAACATTGCCGTTGATGGCCGGCGAATGGATTTTCGGCTTGGGGATGGAGCGCTGGTTTCAATGGCTGGCGTTCGCGCTTGCAACGGTCGTGCAAACTTTTCCCGGCTCGCAGTTTTATCGCGGCGCGTGGCAGCAGCTCAAAGTCCGCAGCGCGAACATGGACACGCTCGTGGCGCTTGGCTCGACGACTGCGTTTGGTTTCAGCGCGTGGGCGTTGTTCACACGCTTGCCAGGACATCTCTATTTCATGGAAGCGGCTGCAATCATCACGCTCATCAGCGTCGGGCATTGGCTGGAATCGCGCGCAAGCTCACAGGCTTCCGCTGCGTTAAAAAAGCTGCTGCATCTCGCGCCACAAACTGCGAGAAGAATTCAGAAGACAAAGGAAACACAGAAATCCGATGCTGAATTTTTTGATATACGCAAGCTGTCCTTTTCTGAATCGGCGATTAGCAATCGACTATCGGCTATGGAGACGGACATTGCCGTAGCTGATTTGCAAATAGGAGATTTCATCTCATTGCGCCCCGGCGACCACGTCCCGACCGATGGCGAAATCACCGAAGGCGAATCCGCCGTTGACGAATCCATGCTCACCGGCGAATCCATTCCCGCCGACAAAAAAACCGGCGAGCAAGTTTTCGCCGGCACGGTGAATCTGAACGGACGTCTCGTCATTCGCGTCACTGCGACGGGCGAAGCCACGGCGCTCGCGAATATCATCGCCGCAGTCCAGCGCGCGCAAACCAGCCGCGCGAACATCCAGCGTCTCGCCGACCGGGTAAGCAGTGTGTTTGTGCCAGTCGTTGTGGTCATCGCGCTGGTGGCTGGACTTTGGTGGGGATTAGCGCAGGAATCTGCGCTGAAAGTTTTCACATCGCTCGCGCCGCATCTTTGGACGGCGCATCCGCCAATCGGAGCAGCAGCAGGATTCATTATCGCGGCGGCGGTTTTGATCGTGGCGTGTCCGTGCGCGATGGGCTTGGCGACACCTGCGGCGATCATGGCCGGCTCAAACGCGGCAGCGCGGCGCGGGATTTTGATCCGCGACGGCGTGGCGCTGGAAAAAGCGGGGAGGATTACGGCGATTGTCCTGGATAAAACAGGAACCTTGACCAGTGGTGAGCTTGCCATGGTTGGACCATGGACTCCCACCGACTCGAAACAATCCATTCAACAAGCACAAGAAATGGCAGGAGCTTTGGCGCGGCCATCTAGTCATCCGATAAGCAAAGTTTTAGCGGGGCTTTCTAGTGGCAAAATTGAGCTCCAGAACTGGCAGGAGATTTCCGGTTCAGGAGTGCAGGCAAATTTGAATTCTGAAAGCGCCAGCAGGGAAGTTGTCCGTCTCGGTTCATTGTCTTGGCTTCGGGCCTGCGGAATCAAAATTCCCGATGGCGAAGCGTTGGTTGAAAAGTGGAAGGCAGACGGGGCAACGCTGGTTGGTCTGGCGCAGGGTGATTCGCTTATTGGAATGTTTGGCTTGAGAGACTTTCTGAAAACCAATGCGTCAAAAGTTGTATGGCACTTGCAAAATCAAGGGCTGAAAACATTTCTCCTCACCGGCGACAACCCGCAAACCGCCGCCGCCATAGCCAAACAAGTTGGCATAAATGCGGAAAATGTATTTGCCGAAATTAAGCCGGAGCAGAAGGCAGAGTTCGTGAAAAAACTTCAGGCGCAGGGCGAGCGCGTTGCCTTCGTCGGCGACGGCATCAACGACGCGCCCGCGCTGGAGCAGGCGGACTTGGGGATCGCCGTGAGCCGTGCGAGCGACATCGCGCGCGAGGCGGCGGACATCATTTTGCTGCGGTCGGAGATCGAAGCGGTGCCAGAAAGTCTGGCGCTGGCGCGGGCAACGTTGCGGACGATCAAACAGAATTTGTTCTGGGCATTTTTCTACAACGCGGCTGCGATTCCGCTGGCAGCATTGGGTTTTATGAGCCCGGTGCTTTGCGCGGCGGCGATGGGCTTGTCGGATTTGATCGTGATCGGAAACGCATTGCGATTGCGGTGGCGGAAGTTTTCTTGAATCTTCTTTGGCGCAGTGCGGGCTTGATTAAGTTTTTTCCCAAGGGAAAATGTAGCTGTGATCACTAATGAAAAGCCGAAGGTGGAAGCGGTGGCGTAATTACTCCAATGCGCTTTCGCTTTGAACTACTAATCGCGGTGCCTTGCCTGATTATTATCGCCACTGGCTGTAATTCTCTTCATCCTCAGGCGACGGTTGATGTTTCCATCCGCAACGATAGCACTAATTATCTGGATTGGGTGAGTGTAGTCTGGGGCAGTGGTGAAATCCGCGCCGGAATTTTGCCGCCTGGCGCGGGCGCGAAACATTATGATGCTGGACTTCCAAAATTGGTAAAAACAAACATTGCAACCTTAGAGTTCGTCGACGACAACGACAGAAAACTTCACGCGCTGCCAATGGATAGAACTGCTTTGGAAAAAAGAAAGGCTTACGTTATACCTATTGACGTCTCCGCACTACGACAGCTTTCTGTTGGTGGCCATTACCATGTTACATTTGTGATTACGTCTTTCACTGAAGCGAAACTTGTGATTGATCCAGTTAAGTGAAGGTTTCATTTTTCTTTTGCGATGAGCCAAGGGTATCTCAGCTTAATCCTCCACGCCCACCTTCCGTTCGTGCGCCATCCCGAGCACGAAAAATTTCTGGAGGAGAACTGGCTGTTCGAAGCCATCACCGAGACTTACGTCCCGCTCATCCAAATCATGGACGGCTGGCTGCACGACGGCGTCGAGTCGCGGCTCACACTCACGCTCACACCGACGCTTTGCTCGATGCTGCTCGACCCGCTCCTGCGCGAACGCTACTCGCGCCATCTCGACGGACTTATCGAACTTGCGGAGAAGGAAATTCATCGCACGCACTGGGACCGCGCGTTCCACGAACTGGCGTGGATGTATCATCATCGCTTCACGACGGTTCGCGACACGTGGAATGCCTGCGGGCAAAACCTTGTCGGCGCGTTCCGAAAATTTCAGGACGCGGGCAAATTGGAGATCATCACCAGCGCGGCCACGCATGCGTTGCTGCCGCTGATAACTAGTGGCGCGGGCGTCTCGCCCGCGAGTTCAAAAACAGGAACACACGGGCAAGATGCCCGTGCCACTAATCCATCGTTGCGCGCGCAAATTCTCGTCGCGCGCGACCATTACACACATTGTTTCGGACGCGAGCCGCGCGGCATCTGGCTGCCGGAATGCGCTTACGTGGACGGCGTCGAAAGCGTGTTGCAGGAGGCGAACATCCGCTGGTTCATCACGGACACGCACGGGATTCTTCACGCGCGACCGCGTCCGCGCTACGGCGTGTTCGCGCCGGTGTTCACGCCCAACGGCATCGCCGCGTTCGGGCGCGACCTCGATTCCGCGCGGCAGGTCTGGAGCAAGCAGGAAGGTTATCCCGGCGACGCGCGCTATCGCGATTTCTACCGCGACGTTGGGTTCGATCTCGATTTCGATTACGTGAAAAATTATTTGCCGTCGCCGGAACATCGTGGGTTCACGGGCCTGAAATATTTTCGGATCACAGGCTCGGGCGACAAACAAGTCTATGACCGCAACTCTGCGCTTCACGCCGCCGATGAACACGCGAATCATTTTCTCAACGAGCGAATCAAACAAATCCAGCACGTCGCGAAAATCATGGACAGGCCGCCGCTGGTGGTGTCGCCGTATGATGCGGAATTGTTCGGTCATTGGTGGTATGAAGGGCCGGAGTTTTTGAATTGGTTCGTGCGCAAGGCTGTTTACGACCAGAAAACTTTCGTGCTGGCGACGCCGCAGGAATATTTGCGCGAGAACCCGACGCAACAAGTCGCGCAGCCGGGCGCGTCGAGTTGGGGCGAGGAAGGTTATTGGCGCGTCTGGCTGAACGAAAAGAACGAGTGGATTTATCCGCACCTGCAAATCGCGCAGGAACGGATGACGGATTTGGCGCGGGCCTTTTCGGGTCTTAATCTTAATCCTAATCTTAATCGTAATCCCTCAGGGAAATCGCAGAGTAAGATTAAGAGAAAGGTTAAGATTAAGAACCCTTCTGCCCTGCAAGACCGCGCCATCAAACAAGCCGCGCGCGAATTGCTGCTCGCGCAATCCAGCGATTGGCCGTTCATCCTGCGCACCGGCACGAGTCCCGACTACGCGCGCAAACGCGTGACTGACCACCTGCTGCGCTTCATTTCACTTCACGAACAACTCACCACCACGCGCGTGAATGAAAACTGGCTGAAGCAAATCGAGGAGACGGACAATATTTTTCCGGACGTGGAGTGGAGGTATTGGGTGTAATGAACAGCAAATTTCTGAGGCTAATCTTGGAGTAAGCCTCATTTCAAAATCAAATCTTTCGAGTTGATGTTGTAGCCGACCAAAACCGCTTTGTCGCCGTTCATTTGAAATGTGAAAGTCTCCGTCCCGGTTCCCTGCTCGAATGTCGTGCTCTGGTTCAACACAACCGTAGTGGTGAGATTGAATGTCCGAACATTGAATCCTGCATTTACGGTTTGCGTGACCTTACCAAGTTTTCGCTGCACAGCGCCCATGAATTCCAGAAATTGCTTTTCCGTGGTGGCACTCTTGAGTTTCGGGTGACCAGCGGAGTAAATCTCAGCGAGCTTGCCGTCATTGTATAGCTTGTGGAAATCAGCGACGCCCTGCTCTGCGGCTTCTTTTCCCTTGAACATTCCTCCACAGCCAGTGGCGATTACCGCGATGGTCAGAACGAGAAATAGCGAAATTGTTTTCATAGCTTAGTGCGATCAGAACTTACCTGCGGTTAAGCTAAAAGTTTGACGATCCGCTTCACACTTTCGACTTTGCGCCTGGGAAAATTCTCGGTCAAGAGCAATGTCGCGCGAGCAAAGTCCCGCAGGGACATCACGTGAATAGATGACATGGGTATTGGCGGGTG
>CAYMCQ010000102.1:0-11928 GCA_964389025.1 uncultured Verrucomicrobiota bacterium | reverse complement strand
TTTCATGCCTCTGACCTTATCAGACTATGTGCCAATGTCAATATGAATTGCTATAATCTCAATTTCTCGATAGTCGCAACCGCGCGGGTCGGCCAGACCCACATCAAACAGTGCATGTGCTGCCGAAGTATATTTTGTTGGTAATGTCGTTTTGAGGAGCGTCCAAGGAGAAAACTGTTTGGGGGGCGATGGTAAATTTGTTCTGAAGAAACGGGGTGCCGTTGATGGCTCTGGCGGCGGCCCAACTCCGTTCACCGTTCCTTGCGCATAGGAGTCGAGCGATTCCGTGAGAAGAAAAATTACGACAATCGCTCTGCGCTTCCATCTGCACCATGTAGCAGAATCCGACATAATCGGAATTCTAATCAAACATCTTCCCCGGATTCAAAATTCCATTCGGATCGAGCATGCGGCGGAATTGGCGGAGGACTTGCATCTGAACGTCGCCGGCAAATTTCGGCAGAAAACTTTTCTTAGCGAGGCCGATACCGTGCTCGCCGGTGATTGTGCCGCCAAGACGGATCGCTTCGTCGAAAATTTCTTTGAAGGCTGCCTCGACGCGGTGCATTTCGTCTTTGTTGCGTTCGTCGGTGAGAAAGGTTGGATGCAAATTGCCGTCGCCCATGTGGCCGAACGTGCCGATCTTCAGCTTGTATTTCTGCGCGACGGCGGCGACGAACCGGATCATCTTCGCCAGTTCGCTGCGCGGCACGGTGGCGTCTTCAAGAATCGTCGTCGGCGCGACGCGTGCGAGCGCGGAGAATGCGCTGCGGCGCGCGGTGGCAAGCGCCGTTGCCTCGGCGTCGTCTTTCGCGACGCGGACGAGAAGCGCGCCGTTCTTGCGGGCGAACCCTTCCATCTTCGCCGCTTCCTCGGCGACGGATGCGGGATGACCATCCGTTTCCATCAACAACAACGCCTCGCAATCGAGCGGCAGGCCGACTTTCGCGTAATCCTCGACGCAATGAATCGTCATGCGGTCGAGAAACTCCAGCGTGCAGGGAATGATTTGCGCGGCGATGATATCGGAGACGGTTTGCGCGGCCTGATCCATCGCCGCGAACGTGGCGACCATCGTTTTTTTCGCCTGCGGTTTCGAAATCAATCGTAGCAAAACTTTCGTGATGACGCCGAGCGTTCCTTCCGAGCCGATGAAAATGTCCTTGAGCGAATATCCGGCGACATCTTTGACGCACTTGTTGCCCATGGAAAAAATTTCGCCGCCCGGCAAAACGACTTCGAGTCCCATGACGTAATTGCGCGTGATGCCGTATTTGAGACCGCGCAGCCCGCCGGAATTTTCCGCGACGTTCCCGCCGATGGTGGAAATCTTCATCGAGCCGGGGTCGGGCGGATAAAACAAACCCGCTGCCATCGCCGCGTCCGCGATCTGCAACGTCGTCACGCCTGGCTCAACCATCATCGTGAGATTCGCGCGGTCGAGTTCGAGGATTTTATCCATCTTCACGGTGCAAAGAACGACGCAATCCGCCGTTGGCAAACTTCCGCCACTCAAGCCTGTGCCAGAACCGCGCGTGACGATGGGAGTTTTGGTTTTGTTGGCGAGCTTGAGAACGTCGGCGATTTGCTGTGTCGTCGTTGCGAATGCGATGCAGCCGGGCATTTGCGAAAGCGCTGCCGTGCCGTCGAAAGAGTAGGGGATGAGGTCTTCCTTTTCCGTAAGGACATTTTCGCCGCCGACGATTTGTCGCAGTTGGGAAAGGATGTTTTCGGCCAGCGGCATAACTTTATTGAAGCAGAATGTTGGACGCGCCGGAAACGGTCAAGAAACTACCACCGGACGTGAAGCATCCGAATCACCACACGATTTTGGACTGCGCCAGTCTTCCGGCGCTTTGAGATCACGCTCGAAGAGCGGTGGAGAGCCACAGTCCAAGACGCTGTCGCGCAGAACAACTGCCCTGCCAATTTTCTCTGTTGTCTCCGTTGCCGCCTGCTAATTTTCCAGCGTTATGGGTTTTTGGCTTTCCACAATCATCATCGGCGTTGCCCTGGCCATCGCCTGCCATTTTTGGGAGCGATTGCTGGAAAGAAAACTTGACGGCGACTGGCGCTCGCTTTGGATTTGGGCCGGCAAGGGACTGGCCGCGCCGGTTTTGGTCTGGGCGCTGTTCAACTGCGGCAGCGCGCCGTGGCTCATCCGCGTGATGCAGGCGAAAGTCGCGGGCAAGCCGCCGTGGTTTCCTGTCCTGCTGTGGGAAATGACGCCCGGCGTGTCGGCCATCGCATCGTTCTGGCTCGCGCTGACTCTCGGCTGGTGGCTTTGGAATTTCATTTCCGCGCAGCGCGACAAATGGGATGACTACAAACCGATCATCATTTTCTGGAGCTGGATTCTCGCGCCGTGCGCGCTGCTCATTTTGCTGCTGGAAGGCTGGTGGGGAGTCGGCTGGGCGCTGGCGATCTGTTTTGCGACGCTGCTCTACAACCTCCTCGGAATTGAACCGGTGGCGCGGGCCGTGCCGAGCTATTCAAGAGCAATCGCAAAAATCAAATTCGGCAAATACGCCGACGCGGAAATGGAAATCATCGGCGAACTGGAGCGGTGCGCGGACGATTTCGACGGCTGGATGATGCTGGCGGAACTTTACGCGTCGCGCTTCGGCGATTTTGCCGAAGCCGAGGCGACGATCCGCGACGTTTGCGACCAGCCGGGCACGGGCGCGTCGCAAGTTTCCGTCGCGCTCCACAAGCTGGCGGACTGGCAGTTGAAGTTCAATCAAGACCCGGCGGCGGCGTTCCGGGCGCTGAAGGAAATTTGCGAAAAGTTTCCCGGTTCACACCTCGCGAAGATGGCGCAACTGCGAATCAACCAACTTCCGGCGACCAAGGAAGCTCTGCTCGAACAGCAGCAGCACGCCAAAACAATCCATCTCGCTCCGTTGAACAATGCGCTCGACGACGAGGCGATCCGGGACGAGACAAAACTCAGCGAGGCCGAAGCGACGCGCCTTGCGAACGAGTGTGTCGCGAAGTTGAAACGCGAGCCGAACGACGTTCCCACGCGCGAAAAGCTGGCGCGTTTGCTCGCGCAGGATTTGGGTGACGCGGATTCCGGCATCGAGCAGATGGAATTGCTTCTGAAAATGCCGGAGCAACCGGAGTTCAAGAAGGCCGAGTGGCTGGCGTGCGTTGCGGCGTGGCACTTGAACCTCAGAAATGACTTCGACAGCGCGAAGATTTTTTTGAACCGGCTGGTCGCAGAGCATCCGAATTCTGCTCAAGGATTTTCCGCCGCGAGGAAGTTGAATTTGTTGAAGCGATGAAATGAGCGGAAACGAATTATGAGTAGAAACTTGGCGGAGCCGGGCGGCCGTTAGATGGGGCGCGCTGGTTAGGGCGTCATAAGTCTCTACAATCTAAAAGTCTGCCGGGCAGCAACCACATCAAACAGGCCAGCCAGAGTCCGAAAACTGACAATGCAACGAACAAAAAGCCGTGGCCTGACAGGTAATAATACCAAGCATCAAATCCAATGAGTCGGTCTGTGCCGTTCAGAGTCCACGAAGGACGAAACAAAACCGAATAGTCGAACACCCAAAATCCGAGCGACAAACTCCCGATGGCAAGACTCAGGAGAAAAACTCGGTAACGCAATTTTTTGAGTAAGCGCATGGGATGACGCCGAACAGTCATATGTAGTGGTCGCAAGGATTTTCCGCGGCGAGAAAATTGAATTTGCTTACACGGTGAAGTAAGCGGAAGAAATAACTTAATTGTCCGGCTTCTCTAGATCTTCAGACTCAAATTTGTCAGTTCCATGAACTCGACCAAAAGCAGAGCCGAATGGCGCACCTAGAAATGGAATGATTGCTGGGTCATAGTTGCAGATCGTGTTCACTTCGTAGATGGCGAAATTGTCAGGATTGTCTGCATACTCTTGTGACTCATCGCCAGCAAAGAATCGCCAACCGCTATCGCCGTCGTTGTCGGGCTGCTCTCGATACATGTAGCCAACGTGAGCCCCGTCCACCGTGATGCGGTCAGAAGTGTAGCACGCACCGCTGTTCGCAATCAGCCGCTTAATCTGGTCACCTGGAATCTTGAAGGCTTTTTGGCGTGGGTTCATGGATTGTCTATGCCACCATTCTCATCAATCCTCATCAAACTTCCGTTTGATGAGCGCTTCCAGTTCGGCGATCGCGGCGTGGGCGTCGTGGCCTTGCGCGTGAATCTTGAGTTTGCTGCCGGGGCCGGCGGCCAGCATCATCAGTCCCATGATGCTTTTGCCGTTCACTTTTTCGCCGTCCTTCTCGACGAAGATGTCGCACTCGAAACGGTTGGCGGTCTTCACGAACAACGCGGCGGGGCGCGCATGAACGCCCAACTTGTTGATGATCACGAATTCTCGTATCAACAACGCGGCGCCTGCATCCGTGGATTTCTTCGCGCTCATGGAACCTGCCATAATAATCAGCCGAGCCTAAAAATTTTGGCCGCCGAATCCCGAAACATATTGGAGAATCCACGCGCATGTAAATCCAATCTTCGCGCATGTCCGCCATGGTGGCGGCAGGCAGGATGCCCGCCGCTACGTTTTGAGGAACATCCGGCTTGGCTTGACGGCGAAACTCCGGGTATAAAGCCGTCCGCGAAACGGATGAGAAGATAAAGACACGAAAAGAATCCAACATGGAAAACTTGCACGAGCACAGGGTTCTTCCAGCGGTGATTTTATGCGCGGCACTACTGCCCGGTTGCGTGACAACTTCCGGGTCGCGCGGAAAATTGCCGTGAAGTTGTTCGGCAAAACCAAGGATGGCACGCCCGTGAAAATCCACACGCTGCGGAATTCGCGCGGCGTAGAGGCGAAGATTTCCAATTACGGCGGCATCGTCACGTCGCTCAAAGTCCCCGACCGCGACGGAAAGATGGATGACGTTGTCCTCGGCTACGACACGCTCGCCGGGTATCTCAAGGCAAGTCCCCACTTCGGCTGTATCGTTGGCCGTTACGGAAACCGGATTGCCAAAGGAAGATTCACCCTGAACGGAACGACTTACCAACTCGCAACGAACAACGGCCCCAACGCGCTTCACGGCGGGATCAAAGGCTTCGACAAAGTTGTGTGGCACGCCAGACCCGGCGAAAGCAAACTGGGCACTGCGCTTGAACTTCATTATTTGAGCAAAGACGGCGAGGAAGGTTATCCGGGCAATCTCGCGGTCACCGCGGTTTACACGCTGACCGACGACAGCGCGCTGCGCCTCGATTACACCGCGACGACGGACAAAGACACGATCATCAACCTCACTCATCATTCCTACTTCAATCTCGCCGGCAAAGGCGACGTTCTCGGCCACGAAGTGATGATCAATTCAGATGAGTTCACGCCGGTGGACGAAACGCTCATTCCCACGGGCGAGTTGAAACCGGTCAAAGGAACGCCATTTGATTTCAACACGCCGACGACCATCGGTGCGCGAATCAACGAAGCCGGCGAGCAACTCAAATTCGGCAAAGGTTACGACCACAATTGGGTCATCAAGAAACCGATGGGACAGATGGGATTGATGGCGCGCGTGACCGAGCCGACGACGGGCCGCGTGCTCGAAGTGCTCTCGACCGAGCCGGGCTTGCAATTTTATACCGGCAATTTCCTCGACGGCACCATCAAGGGCAAGGGCGGCTGGGTTTACAAATTCCGCAACGGCTTCTGCATGGAGCCGCAGCATTATCCCGATTCGCCGAACAAGCCGGACTTCCCATCCGTCGTGCTCAAGCCCGGAGACATTTACAAGAACACGATCATTTATCGGTTTTCGACTGCCAGGCCATAGCCATGCAACCGGCGTTGACGGGGTTTGATGAACGTGTTGCAAGTGTTTCTTGCTGGATTTCCCACGCGCGGTATCATTCGTAAAATATGTCGCGCCGTGCGTTTGTTGTCTTTTTTGCCGCCGTGGTTGCATTCCCCATCGGCGCAATTGCCGCCAACAATCCGCCGGCCCACGTTGATTTCAATTTTCAAATTCGCCCGCTGCTTTCCGACCGCTGTTTCAAATGTCACGGGCCGGACGAAAAAAGCCGCAAGGCGAAGCTGCGGCTCGACATCCCCGACGGAGCAACAGCAGTCATTGACAAGAAAACCGGCGCGCAAATCATCGCTCCCGGCAAACCGGAAAAAAGCGAAGTCATCCGCCGCATCACCACCACCGATCCCGACGACCACATGCCGCCGCCGGACAGCAATCTCTCGCTCAACAAGGATGAGATTGCGCTGATTCGAACCTGGATCGAGCAAGGCGCGAAATACAAAACGCACTGGGCGTTCATTCCCGTCGGCAAAGCGCAGCCGCTGAAAATCAAAAGTGATCGGGCGCAAAACGGGATTGACCAATTTGTTCTCGCGCGACTCGAACGGGAAAACATCAAACCCCTCACCCCAACCCTCTCCCCGTCCGACGGGGAGAGGGAGAAAAATTTCACACCCAAGTCAAGTTCACTGATCTCTGAGTCCTCAAAAACGCAAAGAGACAATTCCCTCTCCCCATCGGATGGGGAGAGGGCCAGGGAGAGGGGCAAATTATTCCAGCCATCACCTGAAGCTGACAAAACGACGCTCATTCGCCGATTGTCTTTTGACCTTACCGGCTTGCCGCCGTCGGTCACGGATGTGGACACATTTCTCGGAGACAAATCCTCCCGCGCTTACGAGAAACTTGTTGATCGCCTGCTTGCGTCGCCTGCCTACGGCGAGCGCATGGCCAACGACTGGCTCGATCTCGCGCGCTATGCCGACACTTATGGCTATCAGGCCGACGTTGACCGCGACATGTCGCCGTGGCGCGATTGGGTCATCCGAGCGTTCAACCGGAACCTGCCTTACGATAAATTTGTGACGTGGCAAATCGCCGGCGACCTGCTGCCGAACGCGACGGACGAGCAAATTCTGGCAACCGCATTCAACCGCCTTCATCGCCAGACGAACGAAGGCGGCAGCATTGAGGAGGAATTCCGCGTCGAATACGTCTCCGACCGCGTTCACACAATGGGCACGGCGATGCTCGGCCTCACACTGGAATGTTCCCGCTGCCACGACCACAAATACGATCCCATCAAACAAAAAAATTATTACCAGCTCTCCGCGTTCTTCAACAACATTGACGAGTCGGGGCTCTATTCGCACTTCACGCGCGCCACGCCGTCACCCACGCTGCTGCTCTACGCCGGCGACTCGAAAAAAAAGCACGAACAGTTGAAACAGCAAATCGTCGCGAGGGAAAAATCGCTTCCGCAAATCGCCGCGTCGGCGAAAAAGCGTTTTGAAGAATGGCTCATTTCGGAGGGACGAGTTACACGAGTCCCTGACTTAACGCAGGAGAATGGGACTCGTGTAACTCGCCCCTCCGAAGTGAATCCCATCGCCGCCTTCGATTTTGAAAATGTCGCTGACTCCAAAACGCCGAGTCAGGTAGGAACAAATTTCGCGAAGCTTCTGGAAAATCCGCGGCCCGTCGAAGGTCGCGTCGGCAAGGCGCTGAAATTCGACGGAGAAAATTCCGTGACGTTCAAAGGCATCGGCGACTTCACGCGCACCGACCCATTTAGTTTCAGTCTCTGGCTCAAGCCGGCTGTGAAACAGGATCGCGCCGTGGTTCTTCATCACTCGCGCGCGTGGACGGATTCTGGCAGTCGCGGCTACGAACTGGTTTTGGACAAGGGCAGGCCGACTTTTGCGCTGATTCATTTCTGGCCCGGCAACGCCATCGGCATCCGCGCACACGAGGAACTGCCATTGAACGAGTGGACGCATCTTACTCTGACTTACGACGGTTCAAGCCGCGCCAACGGCCTGAAAATTTTTCGCAACGGCGAAGAAATGAAAGCCGAAGTCCTCCGCGACAATCTCTACAAAGATATCGTGCACCGCAAAGAATGGAACGACGCGGAAGCCGGCAAAATCGAACTGACCCTCGCCGCGCGTTTCCGCGATTCGGGATTCAAGAATGGGCTGATTGATGAGTTCAAGGTTTTTGACCGCGAGCTGACGGCGGTGGAGGTGAGGGGGATTGCGTCGGGTCTTTCTGGCGCCTCATTTCCTGTCAGCGTCAGCGAACGCGACAGCGTCTTGGACTGCGCCAGTCCTCTGGCGCTTTCAAACCGACCGCTGCATGTCCAAAGCGGCAGAGGACTGCCGCAATCCAAAACCTCGCGGCAATTCGCAGCCTTATTCGAATTCTATCTCCACCGCCACGACCACGAATACCAGACCGCGCTGGCCGAACTGAAAAAACTTCGCGATGCGGAAAATGATTTAGCCAACGACATCCCCGAAATCATGGTGATGAAGGAAATGCCGCAACGCCGGCAAACATTTCTGCTGAAGCGCGGCGCTTACGACGCGCCCGATGAACCCGTCGAGCCGGGAACGCCGGAAAGCATTTTTCCATTCTCTGGCAAGTTTCCGAAAAATCGCCTCGGCTTTGCGCAATGGCTCATTGACCGGCGCAATCCGCTCACGGCGCGCGTGGCGGTCAATCGAATCTGGGCGATGCACTTCGGTCGGGGTCTCGTCGCGACGCCGGAAAATTTCGGCAGCCAGGGTCAATTGCCGACGCACCCGGAGTTGCTCGACTGGCTCGCGAAAAAATTCATGGACGGCGGCTGGGACGTGAAGGCGATGCACAAACTCATCGTCACTTCCGCGACTTACCGCCAGTCATCGGTCGCGCCGCCGGAATTGATCGCTGCCGATCCTGACAACCGCCTGCTAGCGCGCGGCCCGAAGCAACGATTGTCCGCCGAACAGATCCGCGACGCGGCGCTGGCGGTCAGCGGATTGCTCTCACGCAAAATCGGCGGGTTAAGCGTGAAGCCGTATCAACCCGCCGGGCTTTGGGAAGAATCCGGCACGGGCAAAACTTACACGCAGGATCACGGAGAAAGTCTGTATCGTCGCAGCCTCTACACATTCTGGCGACGCACCGCGCCGCCGCCTTCGATGCTGACCTTCGACGCCACGTCGCGCGAAGTTTGCACCGCGCGCCGTCCGGTGACAGCCACGCCGTTGCAGGCGCTGACGTTGTTGAATGATCCGCAGTTCAACGAAGCGGCGCGGGCTTTGGCGGAAAAAATCCTGCGTGACGGCGGCAACCTAAATGCTGAAATTGAGATTGCGTTTCAAACTGTGCTTTGCCGCAAGCCGGAAAACCGCGAGCGCGAAATTCTGCGCCAGCTTTACGATGAACAGCTTCAATTCTTTTCCAAAAATCCCGAAGCTGCTGAAAAATATCTGGCGACTGGCGAGCGTCCGCCGGATAAAATGTTTCCGGCAAACAAGCTCGCGGCGACAACTGTTTTGACGAGCGCGCTGATGAACCATGATGAATTTGTGATGGAAAGATGATGAAAAACACCAAACACCAAACACCAAACACCAACAAAATCCCAAACTCCAAATCTCAACCGGGTGGCCAGATGGAAGTTTTGGTGTTTGGAAGTTGGAGTTTATTTGGATTTTGGTGTTTGGATTTTGGTGTTTGCAAATGAACCCGCTCTGCACAGGCCCGTTGCCGCTGGATGCGATGAACCGCCGCGCGTTTCTCAATCGCTTCGGTCTCGGCCTTGGCAGCATGGCGCTCGCGACGTTGATGAATCCGCTTCGCGCGGCAGTTGGCGATAGCCGATTGGCGATAGGCAATAGCCAGACTGGCGGGCTTCCCGGCCTCCCGCATTTCGCTCCGAAGGCCAAGCGCGTGATTTTTCTTTTCATGGCGGGCGGGCCGTCGCAGTTGGAGACGTTCGATTACAAGCCGCTGCTGAACGAACGCAACGGGCAGGAATTGCCGGAGTCCGTTCGCATGGGACAGCGGCTCACCGGCATGACGGGCAATCAGGCCACGCTGCCGATGGCCGGTTCGATCTTCAAATTCGCGCAGCACGGCAGCAACGGCGCGTGGGTCAGCGAACTTCTCCCGCACACCGCCAAAGTCGTGGACGAACTTTCCATCGTGCGCTCGATGTTCACCGAGGCCATCAATCACGACCCGGCCATCACGTTTTTTCAGACCGGCTCGCAAATCTCCGGCCGCCCGAGCATTGGCTCGTGGGTGAATTACGGGCTTGGCAGCGACAACGAAAATCTTCCCGCGTTTGTCGTGCTCATCACGCCGGGCAAAGTGGATCAGCCGCTTTACTCGCGGCTTTGGGGCAGCGGATTTTTGCCGACGCAACATCAGGGCGTGCAATTCCGTTCCGGCAAAGACCCCGTGCTTTACCTGAACAATCCCGACGGCGTCGCGCCGGAAAGCCGGCGGCTCATGCTCGACCGTTTGCGCGAACTGCACGAGTTCGACGCGCAACGGCTCGGCGACGCGGACATCAACGCGCGCATCGCCCAATACGAAATGGCGTTTCGGATGCAAAGCTCCGTGCCCGAAGTCGTGGACATCAAGGACGAGCCGGAACACATCTACGAACTTTACGGGACGGACTCGAAAAAGCCGGGGACGTTCGCGCGCAATTGTCTGCTCGCGCGCCGACTTGCCGAACGCGGCGTGAAGTTCATCCAGCTTTATCATCAAGGGTGGGATCATCACGGTAACATTCCGGGCGGCATGCGCACGCAGTGCAAAGAAACCGACCAGCCATCCGCTGCGCTCATCCAGGACTTGAAACAACGCGGCCTGCTCGACGACACGCTGGTGGTTTGGGGCGGCGAATTTGGCCGGACGAATTATTCGCAGGGCAAACTGACCGCGACCGATTATGGCCGCGACCATCACCCGCGCTGTTTCACGATCTGGATGGCGGGCGGCGGCGCGAAGCCCGGCACGATTTACGGCGAGACCGACGAGTTCGGCTACAACATCGCGAAGGACGGCGTCCACGTTCACGATTTTCAGGCGACGCTGCTGCACCTGCTCGGCATTGACCACGAGCGGCTCACGTATCATTTTCAAGGCCGACGCTTCCGATTGACGGATGTTGAGGGGAAAGTGGTGAAAGCGATTCTCGCGTGAACTGCATCGCGGAGCGATGAAAGAAATTAGCCGGGGGTTGAGCGAGTCCGCGAGCGACACCCCCGGAAAACGTTCCCAAAAATAATGCACCCTGAAGGGGTGCAAGGGCGCCGAAAAATGTTTTCCGATTCTGCGACCCTTTCAGGGTCGTTCAAATTCCGCTTCAACCGGGGGTATCGTCGCTGCGCTCCTCAACCCCCGGCTAATTTCTGGCAACCCTCCGG
Source organism: uncultured Verrucomicrobiota bacterium (assembly GCA_964389025.1). Classification (GTDB taxonomy): domain Bacteria; phylum Verrucomicrobiota; class Verrucomicrobiia; order Limisphaerales; family CAYMCQ01; genus CAYMCQ01. Next base: position 719 of record CAYMCQ010000102.1, on the reverse strand, counting down.
GCTGCTCGGCATTGACCACGAGCGGCTCACGTATCACTTCCAAGGTCGGCGCTTCCGGCTGACGGATGTGGAGGGGAAAGTGGTGAAAAGTATTCTTACTTGATGACCTTCACACAGCTCAACGGGATTTAGATCGCTTTGGATAAGAAATCTTACCTTCCGGGTAATGGATAAATCCGAAGCCTTCATCGCTGATTTCATCAGCAAAGCGTTTATCGGGTGAAACAATGAAAAACGGCCAAGAGCAATATTGTTCGTATGTCCTGAATTGACGAATCAACTCACCCAACGAGCCGATAGAGCTCTTTGCGTCAAAAGCAATCTTCCGAGGTTCAGTCCATTCCGTTTGCCAAGTCAGCACTTGATCCAAGGACACAATTGGTTCTGGTGCTCTGTAATCACCGTATGGGAAATCGAAAACAAAAGGCCGAGTTTTTTGCACTGAAAGCACAAGGTCCGCATACCCGATTATGTCATAAGACTTGTATCGCTCGCGTTTAATCGGAACTTCCATTTCCGACTCCACCCGAATTTCCGGAAATCCTGGATCACCGAGGCCAGTCCAAGCTTCCAAAGATTTAAGCTCGGCTTCGAAAAGAGATCGTTTCTTCGTAGTGTCGCTGTAAACGTAACCTTCCAATCTTGCAATTGCATCTTTCAAGTGTCAGGACTATCCCCGGTTTTTGAGTTTGGGATTTCGTAAGTAGTGCGCGGGGAGC
>CAYMCQ010000101.1:0-12219 GCA_964389025.1 uncultured Verrucomicrobiota bacterium | reverse complement strand
CAAAGACAACGGCCTGCGCCTGTTCCTCGTCGGCTACGAAAGCGGCAACGACGACATCCTCACGCGCATCAAGAAAGGCGTCACGATGGACGAGATGCGCCGCTTCACCAAGGCGTGTCACGAAGCCGGCGTGGTGATTCACGGCACGTTCATCCTCGGATTGCCCGTCGAGACACAGCAGACCATTGAGAACACCATCAACTTCGCCAAGGAACTCGACGTGTTCAGCATCCAGGTCTCGCTCGCCGCGCCGTATCCCGGCACGGAACTGTTCGACATGGCGCGACAGAACGGCTGGTTCACCAAGAAAGACAAGACCGACCTCGTCGAAGGCGACGGCTTCCAGCAAAGCTCGCTCGCCTATCCCGGCTTGAGCAAAGAAGAAATCTTCGAGAGCGTCGAAAAATTTTATCATCGCTACTACCTGCGCCCGAAACCGATCCTGCGCATCATCAAAACGATGCTCGAAGACAAAGACGTTTGCGTGCGCCGCTTGCGCGAGGGATACGAGTTCTTCAAATCCATGGCCCAACGGCGGAGTGATTTAGCAGCGGCGAAGGCGGCGGCGTGATTCAGATAGAAAAGTTGATCCTTCCGCCGCGCAGAGCGAATCTGCCTTTTCGTTTGCAAACGCCACAGTCGCGGGGCTAGGGTGTTGCGGTAGAAAGCAAATATTATGACGACAACCTTGCTACAAACGGGAATCTATACAGTGCCCGAGGCATCACGTTTGACAGGTGTTACCCCGTGGCGCATTCGGCGATGGGTTAGGGGATACGAATTCAAAGTCAAACACGGGCGACGTCGCTCGCCTGCTGTTTGGAGCACTCAACTCGACCAGATTGATCACGCCGTCGCGCTGGGTTTTCTCGACCTTCTTGAAGTTCGGTGTGTAGACGCTTTCGTCACTGCGGGCGTAGGCTGGAAGACGCTCCGCCAAGTGCATGAGCAGGCTAGGAAGTTGGTTGGCCACGCGCATCCTTTCTGCACGAATCAGTTTGCCACAGATGGTCAGACCATCTTCATGGAAGAGCGCGGGAAACATGACGAAGTCACGCTTTGGGATATGCGTGACCTTCAGCGCGTGTTTGAAAAAATTATCCAGCCGTTTCTCAAGAACGTCGAGTTCGACAGCGGCAAGGTTCCTCGCCGGTGGTGGCCAAAGGGCAAAGCCCACTTGGTGGCCCTCGACCCCCGCAGAAGTTTTGGTCAGCCGATTGTTTTTCGCGACGGTGTTCCGACCTCCGTCCTGGCCCGGAGCGTGGAGGCAAACGGTTCGGTGGACGAGGTTGCGCGCTGGTTTGAAATCCATTCGGCTTCCGTCCACGAAGCGGTCGCGTTCGAGCAGATGCTCGCCGCGTGAAGTTTTTCTTCGACAATCATCTTGCCCCAAAACTGGCCCACGGCTTGAACCAAATGGTCGAGCCGGATCATCATGTGGTTCATCTGAAGGACGATTTCCCCGGCAACACGGAGGACGTCGTATGGATGCAGGCGTTGGCTCGGGTAACGGACCTCGTAATTGTGACGGCGGACATCCGAATCAGCCGTAACCCGCACGAAGTGCTGGCGTGGAAACAAGCGGGTCACACAATCTTCTTTCTGAAACCGGGCTGGGTGAATCTTCCATTCTGGGATCAAGCGAACAAATTCACCAAATGTTTTCCGGATCTCATCAAAACCGCCGAGCGCGCCCCGCGAGGCTCTGCGTTCTTCGTGACCGTCAACGGCAAGATCGAACCTTTGAAGTAAAGCTCACAGAGCGAAGACGGGACACCGTTTACGAGAAAATTATACCACCGTCAGCGGCCCATCGAAAATCGTCAGGCTGACGACCTCCGTGCGCGCGATGTGCGGGCCGTGGCGGACGCCTTTGGGCGCGTGGAACAGCGCGCCGGTCGTGTAGGTGACGCCGGATTCCTCCCATTCGCCGGAAAGCACGTAAGCCCATTCGTTCGCGTCCGGATGCGTGTGCGCCGGGATGGTGTGTCCGGCCTTGAACTTGCGCAGCGCCACGACGCCTCCGGTGTTCTCGTTCTTGTGCAACATCATCAGCTCGACGCCTTCATACGGGCCGGGCTGCCAGCTTTTGTCTTTGGCCAATGCGACGTAGGGAAACATGGATTCATCGAAGCGGATTGCGCGGGATTTGCAAGCGCAAGCGAGATTGAAGCGCTCGGTGGGTTGTTTGTGCTACCCCGTAAAAATCCGTGTTCATCCGTGGTTAAAAATCTTGTGCTTGGAGAGTCGCGCAGCTTCGTTGTTGCCGCTTTGAAGTCCATTGCTAGAATAAGAAGCACATTCACGCGTCCAACGCTCCATGAAAAATAAAATCCTCCGCATCCTGACTTTGATTTTCCTGACCTGTTCGCTGCCGCTCGCCCTGAACGCCGCAGAGCCGCCGAAAGTGGGCGACAAAGCGCCGGACTTCGCGCTCAAAACGCTCGACGACCAGACGGTGCGCTTGAGTGAGTTGACGGCGAAGGGCGAGGTCGTTCTCGTCATGCTGCGCGGCTGGCCGGGTTACCAATGCCCACTCTGCGACCGGCAGGTGCAGGATTTCATCAGGTCGGCGACGAATTTTACGGAGGCCAAGGCGAGCGTGGTGTTCGTTTATCCCGGCCCCGCCGGGGATTTGAAGGCGCACGCGAAAGCGTTTTCGGAATGGAAAGGAAAACAGTGGCCGAAGGATTTTCTTTTCGTCATGGACCCGGATTACACGATGGTCAACGCCTACAACCTCCGCTGGGACGCGCCGATGGAAACGGCTTACGCATCAACGTTCGTGCTGGACCGGAAGGGGAGCGTCCGCTTCGCCAAAATCAGCAAAAGCCACGGCGACCGGACGAAGGCGGCAGACGTGATCGCGAAACTCAAAGCCGTGGCGCAGGATTGATCCATCGTCGGCGTCAGGCAGCAACATTCCGTGAAATCACTGCGCGCTGTTTCGCACGGCAAACAGTTGCGTCATCGTTGCGACGTAAAGGACGCCATTTGCCGCCGTTGCGGTCGCACTGATGGGTGTGGTGAGTTCGATTTCGTTGAGGACTTTCTTTTCCCTGCCCGCGGCGAAGACGTAGAAATTTCCACTGCGTGTGCCGAGATAAACTTTTCCGTCCGCGACCAGCGGTGATGCCCAGACTTCGCCTTTGATTTCGTGCGTCCAAACCGGTTTGCCAGTCTCGGCGTCCACGCAATGAAACATGCGTCCGCAATCTGCGATGAAGATGAGGCCGTTGTGGACAGCGGGTGTGGACATGACGTGCTTGGAAAGCGGATAGGACCAGACCAAACCTCTCACCCCGTCCCTCTCCCCATCCGATGGGGAGAGGGTGGTCCCGCTTGGGCGGGACCGAGTGAGGGCCGTCACATCAATGCACTTGAGCCAGCATTCGTTTTTGCCCCACCAAAGGTCGCCGCCGCCGGCGACGTAAAGACGGCTGCGATGGAACACGGGCATTCCGTAAATGGTGCTCGGGCTTTCGCGGCGGTTGCTGTTGTATTGGTGGACGTTTTGTTTCGGTGCAGTTGGGTCAAAGTCAAATTGGAAAACTTTTTTCAGAGTCGCGACTTTCGGAGGGCGGAGTTCCACGATGCCCTGACTTGAAATCGAATCAGGGCGGCGCGGCGCTTCGCCCTCCGATTGATTTGTAAAGGTTTCAAACGCATAAACGACTCCATTTCCGCCGCAGAAAAAGACGAGCGGCCTGCCACTCACTTCGGCGAGCGAGGGAGAACTCCACGTTCCATGAAAAATGTTTGGCGCGATGCGTTCGTTGTCGCGCGCGACGAACCTTCCGGTGCGTTTGTCCAGCACGACGAGGCTGGGCGCGTCCGGCGTGCGGACGCGTTTGTGGGTGTTGTCAACGCCGGTGCCGGTGTTGAGGTAAAGATAATCGCCGTGAATGAGAATGGAGCTGTGCGCGGCGTCATGCGGCCAGATACCCGCGCCGGCAACGAGATCGAAAAGCCAGATGATGTCGGCGTCCAGTTTGTCGGGCTTGAGCAACTTTCGTCCTTCCGCCAGCGGCAGTGGAAGCGGTTTGGTTTCAGTTCCGATAACGGTTTTTTGTCTTGGGCCGGAATTCGTCGGCGCGGTCATGTGCCAAGCTTCGTCCTTGAATGGGCCATCGTTGCCATTCTCCATGCCGCGCGCGTCGAGGCACATCACTTCGCCGCGACTGCTGACGGTGTAAACGCGGTCGTCTTCGACCGTTGCCTCGGAGGAAATCCCCATTCGCGGCCAGTCCATGTAATCGTCCTCGTCGCGTTTCGGGACGACGAGTTGCCAGAGAAATTTCCCCGTCTTCTCATCGAAGCACATCAACACGCCGCGGTCGCCTTGATGTTTCGGGTCGCGCGGCTCCTCGTTGTTCGTTCCGATGTAAACGCGGCCACCTGCCACGACGGGCGTGGAATGATTTTGCGTTCCGATCCGCGCAGTCCATTTGATGTTCTTGCCGGTCGCGGGATCGAACGAGTCCGGCAGATTTTTTTCATCCGAAACCATGTTGCGCGTCCACGCTTGTCCCCATTGCGGCTGGTCTGCGGCGCACACAACCAGCGCGGAATTTGCAAAAGCGAACCACGCCAGACACAGAACGAAGATGGAAATCTGTTTCATCGGCGAAAGTTACCGTGCCGAAGCTCCGAGCGTCGCCGCGCTCGCGGTTTTCAAAAACTCGCGGCGATTAAATTGAGGTGTCGATTTCATAAGACAAATTTTAAATTGCAGGCAGCAATGCACCCTTTCGCCAACGGTTAACGGCCACGTTATTCTCTCGTAGTAAAAGTCGTTTAAGCCGTCCGCCGTTCAACAATCGCTTTGCGTAGCCGACTCCGGTGTCCGCAGCAGCTTCCAAACATTTTTTTGCGCGAAATGGGTCAGACGGAATTCCCTTACCGTAAAGCAATATGCTTCCCAGATAATAGTTCGAACGTGGATGACCAAGTTTTGAGGCTTTCGAAAACCAACGGATTGCTTCTTTGAAATGTTTTTGGTCGTATGCCATCTGGCCGAGGCTAAACATCGCGCTCGTGTTCCCTTTTCTGGCTGCTTTCAAATACCAAGTCTTTGCTTTGTTGAGGTCTGGCTTCACTCCTCTTCCGCCGTGATAAAACCATCCCATTGCTAATTGAGCATCTTCATCACCTGATTCGGCGGCAGAGCGATTCCAAACGAACGATTTCGCTAAATCTTTTCGCACTCCTTGTCCAAGGAGGTAGTATAACGAAAGATTGTATTGAGCAATGGGATGATCCTGTTTGGCGGATTTCCGATACCAATAAGCCGCCGAGCGAAAGGATTTCCGAACACCTTTGCCGGAATCATAAGCCCAAGCTAACTCACACTGAGCTTGTGAATCTCCAAGTTTCGCGCGTTCCAATATTTTTGAGAAGTTCGTCATACCACTTGGAACAATTTCAATAAATCAACTGAAACTCCGGCAACATCGTCATCGCCCAGAGAAAATCTTCCACGCCTTCTTTTTTCACCGGCGCGCCGACGAGTTCTTCGGCCATTTTCATTTCGGCGGAAGTCGGCTTGCGTCCCAGCGCCTGCTCGTAAATCTGCCGGATCAGCGCGCGACCCGACTTCGGATCGCCGGCCATTCCGCAGATGCGCGACGCGCCGCGTTTCAAAATGTCCGAGAGCGTCTGTCCGTTTGTCATTTCCAAAGCCTGCAACGTCGTCGCCACACTCGGCCGCGTAGTGACCACCTGCTCGCGATTCGGCCGGCCCAGCGCGACCATCAGCGGATCGGCGGTGACGAGCGACGCGCGCACCTGGCCGGGATAGCCCGATGCGAGCTTCGTTGCCATGTAAGATTTGGACATGCGCCACGGCTGCATCGTCAATTCCCCAAGCTCGATGGCTTTGTCCCAGCCCGCGTCCGCGAAACCAGCTTTTTCCCAGCCGTCATTCTTTTCGCTGCTCATCAGCCACGACTTGTCGGAAATAAAATCGTTCGTTCTCTCCGCGCCGTTTTCGAAATGCCGGAGCCGCGCGTAGAACAGAAAGCCCGCAGGATTTTCGCCGCCGATTTTGTTCGGGTCGGGCGGACTGTTGTCGGGAAAATGATTTGCAGCTTCCGCTGCAAGAACATTTTCGCCCTTCTTCAAAAACGGACGCAGGTCGTAGCGAAAAGATTCCTTGAACTCACTGCCTGAGCCGACCTTTTGTCCGTTCACAAAAAACGTGAAGCTGTTGTCCGCGGTCACGAGCGCGGTGGCGTCAGTGGGCAAAGCCGAAAGCTCGATTGTTTTGCGGAAATAAACGCGGCCCGGCGGCGCTTTGTCGGCGGCGTGTTTGTCATTCCAGATCCATTTGGGAGTGAGTGGCGGCGCAAATTTTTTCTCGGCGGTTTCACCGAGTTGGATTTCCGAAGTCGCGGGGGAAGAATAGCCGATGCCCGTCAGCGTCGTGAGCGCGTCGCGGAATTCCTCGGCGGTCATGTGCCGCACGGACGGGCCGCGAAAGACATAGTCTTTTCCATTTTGCTCGCCGAGATTGACAGCGGAAAGCTGGTAGGCGCGCGAAGTCAAAATCTGCGCGATGAGATGTTTCACGTCGTAGTTGTGCCCGACAAAATCTTCCGCCAGCCAGTCGAGCAAATCGGAATTCCACGCGGCCTGCTCCATGTCATCAACCGGCTCGACGAGCGCGCGGCCGAAAAATCTTCCCCACAGGCGGTTGACGAGCGTGCGAGAGAGGCGACCATTTTCCGGGTTGGTGATGCACTCAGCGAGTTGTTTGAGGCGATTTGTTTTGGAAGTGTTGGCGTCAATCTCGCCAAACTCGGGATAAAGAAATTTCGTTGCCGCCTTTTTGCCGAGCGGTTTGTCGCACTGGAAAATTTCCAGCGGCTCGTCGGAGAAAATGTTCGCGAGCGCGTAGGCATCGGAGAGTTGCCAGTCGTTGACGAAGCTGTCGTGGCACGATGCGCACTTGAGGTTCAAGCCCATGAAAACCTGCGAAATGTTTTGCGCGGCCTGCACCGGCGGCGTTTGCGAGGCGTTCACCACCCCGCGCCAGATGATGCCGCGCGTGAAGCCTTCGGACTCGGGCGTGGGATTGACCAGTTCGGCGACGAAGCGGTCGTAAGGCTTGTTGTTTTCCAAGGCATCGAAAAGCCACTTGGTGATTTGCTTGCGCCCGCCGTCAATGTAGCCGGTGCCCTGATAATCGTTGCGGAGCATGTCGTTCCAGAACGTGAGCCAGTGCTCCGCGTAGCTCCGATTGTCCGCGAGCAACCTGGCGACGAGCTTCGCGCGCTTGTCGCGCGCTTTGTCGGCGACAAATTTTTCCAGGTCATCAACCGGTGGCAGCAGCCCGAGAATGTCGAGATAAACCCGTCGCGCAAACAAACGGTCGGTCACCGGCTCAGGCCATTTGATTTTGTTTTTCTCAAAATAAACGTCAATGAAGTGGTCAACGGGATTGGAGAATTTTTTGTTCGAGGGAATTTCCGGCTGGCGCGGTTTCAAGTTCTTCGCTTCAACTTTTCCGAGCCAGACGCCCTCATCCCACTTTGCGCCTTGATCAATCCACGCGCGAAGCAGACTGATTTGCCCCCTCGTCAGCTTCGTGCCTTTTTGCGGCATGACTGAGTCAGGATCAAAACCCATCACCAGTTCAATGAGCAGGCTCTCGTCACTTTTTCCGACAACGACTGGCGCGCTTGAATCCCCGCCATTCAAAAAAGTCTCGCGGTTATCCATCCTGAAATTCCCCTTGCTGCGGCCGTGGCCGTGGCAATTGACGCAGCTTTTTTCGAGGATGGGTTTGATTTCCTTGATGAAGTCAACCAGATGATCCGCAGGCGGCGGCAAAGTTTTCGCCTGTTCAGGAGAAATCTTTGCGAGCGCGAAATTCGCCGCAAGAAACAAACTGAAAAACAAAATCGGTCTGCTGGCTTTCATTTGGAAGCGAGAATTTAATTTGAAAAGCTGAAAGTGCAAAGATTTGTTTGTGAATGTAGAATCTTTAGGAATACGCGGACGATCCAAGCCTTGCGAATAGTCGATGCGCGTTGACCGCGATTGGCCATCTTCGGCGTGTGTTCCCTCGCCGGCGCACCTCGCCAGGAGTCCAAGTAGCGGTGTCTTGGCAGCAACTTTTATTACTAGGATGTTCAAGCGCCGGACGATCCGTCATTCGCCTTCGCCGCGCCACCGGCTTTAGGATCACGGCGCGCCGCCTCGCTAGTCCGCACCCGCCCCCACAACCAGTTCGCGCAGTAACCGCCGAACCGCAGTGTGGCTGCCCAAGTGATACCGCGCCGCCGTTTGCGCCAACCCCACTCGCACCGAATGCGCTGTTGGCGGCAGCGCGCGAAAAAGATCCTCGTCCGTCCAGTCATCCCCAATCGCCAAGATAAAATCGGCACCCAGTCCACCCAGCCACTCCGTGGCTGCCGTCCCCTTGCTCACACCCGTATTCCGCACTTCCAGGACCTTGTTCCCCTCCAGCACCTGCACATCAATGTTCCGCGTAAAACCCGACAGGTCATCCAACAACTCCTTGGCCCGAAGCAACGCCTGCTCTGGATCCGCTTTCCGAAAATGCCACGCTAGCGAAAACTCCTTCTCCTCCAGCGACGCCCCCGGCAAGCGATCTACATACACCTGCAAGATCGGGCGCACTCGCTCCTTCCACTGTGTCGTGATCGTCTTAAGCATTCTCCACTCGCCTCCTTTCGACCGCAGCCACACGCCATGCTCCGCCACCAAAGCCACCGGCCAAGACCCAAACCATTCCTCAAGGTCGCGGCGCGGCCTACCGCTCACAATCACAACGTCATTCCCAGCCGCCGCCCCTAGCGAGCCGAGCATCTCCATCAACTCCGCGTCTGGCTTCGCCAGTTTGGGATCCTCCACGAAAGGCACAAGCGTCCCATCGTAATCCAGCAGCAACGCCCGCCGTGCTGCCGCCCGGTGCTGCTGCACCAGCGCCGCCTGCACCTTGCCCGTCAGCGCTCGCGCCCGTCGCGCCGCCTCCGTCCTCTGCGTTGATACCAGCGCCTGCACAAAATCCTCCGCCCACCGGATCACGTTGTAGCGGCGTAGGCGTTCCTGCATCAACTGATTTCTCCGCACCTGCTCCTCGACTGGCATCGCCAGCGCTTGCTCCAGCGCTTGGGCAAAATCACCGCTGTGCACCGGATTGATAATCAGTGCCTCCCCCATCTCCTTCGCTGCGCCCGCCATCTCACTCAGCACGAGCACCCCCGTTTGGTCCGGGCGCGAAGCCACGAATTCTTTCGCGACCAAGTTCATTCCATCGCGCAAGGGTGTGATCAGGGACACGTCGCAGAATCGGTAAAGCGCGACAATTTCCTCAAACCCCAAGTTGCGATACTGGTAAACCAGCGGCGTCCAGTGCACATTTCCGTATGCTCCCACGATCCGTCCCACCGTTTGCTCCAACTCCTGTTTCATTGCCTGATAGGTCTCGACTCCTATCCGCGACGGCGACACCGATATCAGGAATACCACCTTCCCGTGCCATTGCGGGTTCCGCTTCAGAAAGAGATCGTATCCTCGCAGCCGGTTGATCAGCCCTTTTGTGTAATCCAGACGATCCACCGAAAAGATCACCTTCTGATCCATGCACTTCGCTCGCAATTCCGCTACACGCGCTTCCGTCTCCCTCGACGCCGACGTCTTGGCAAAACGCTCGAAATCAATTCCCATAGGAAATGTGTCCACCTTGACCACCCGATCCCGCAACGTCAGGCTCCCTAGTTGGTGCTCATATCCCGCCGTCCGGAGCACGCTCGTTAGAAAATCGCGCGCGTAATCGTGTGTATGGAAACTCACCAAGCTCGAACCCAGCAATCCCTCGACAATCTCCGTCCGCCAGGCCCTCGGTAAAAGCCGGAACACCTCGTAGGATGGAAACGGAATGTGCAGGAAAAACCCGATCGGCAGGTCCGGAAACCGTTCCCGCACCAGCCCCGGCACCAGCATGAGATGGTAATCATGCACCCACAACAGGTCGTCCGGTCGCAGCACCTTCATCACCGCCTCGGCAAATACCAGGTTTACCTGCTTATACTCTTGCCAGAACTCCTCCTCGTAGTGCGCCAGCGAGGGAAAATAGTGGAACAGCGGCCACAGCGTCTTGTTGCAAAAACCGTGGTAAAAACGATCCATTTTCTCCTCCGGCAGAAAAACTGGCATAGCCTTGAATTGCTTCTCCGCGTAGGTCTTCACTGCCTCTTCGTGTTCGGGTGCCACGTTGGCTCCGGGCCACCCCAGCCACACGAAATCCGGTCGCTCGCCCGAGCCGCCCGATGTGCCACGCTCCAGATAGCTCCATAATCCGGTCGTCAAACCTCCTGAACTGACCGCGAACTGCGGCCTGCCTTGGTCGGTCGCCGCCGTAAACGGGAGCCGGTTCGAAACAATAACTAAACGCATATGCTTGATGTGGTTAAGCCGCTCGGCTCTCTTTCCTCTCAGTTCCGCTGCTCATCGGACATCCCCATCGCGAGGCGTAACTGAACGCTCGCTCAACCCCCACCCCGACCAGCAATTGGAAAGTGAAGAACTGCGCCTGCGTCCACCAATAGCCGGCAGTTCGTCTTTCCAAATGTGATAAGCCACTGGTTGAATTGCAAAACAGACGACCACTCCCCCGATCAATCCGTCGCGGCGCTTCCGGTCACCTAGGAAGAACACCCCTCCCAAAATCAGCGCCCCACCCAAATTCCCCGTCAGGACGTAGCCGAGTTGCGCCAGCTTCCTGGAAAACTCCAGCGCATACACCATGTCTTCGTTCATAGGACGAGATCAGTTTCGGGCCGTTGGACTGTTAGGACTGGTCACGCGCCAATCGGAATCCTGCTTGAGGTGGAGCGTCTGCGTCGGAAACGCAAAGCTGATGTCTTCTGCGTCGAAGCGGCGCTTCAGTTCGAGATTCAGTTTCTGGAATTGAAGCAGGTATTCCTTGAAGTCCGTCGAGTCCCACCAGTGAACGACCAGTATGTTCAGCGACGAACTCTCGAACTTGTTGAAGCTGATGATCAGGTCGGCGGTCTTAGGGTGCGGCCGATAAATCTCTTCAATGATTTGCATCGCGCGCTCAACCTTGTCCGCCGGTGTGTCGTAGGTGACGCCGATGTTCATCACCGTCTTGATGTTGGGGCGGGCAGCCACGTTGGTGATCGTGGCGTTACCCATTGTCTTGTTGGGGACGGTAACAAGATACCCGTCAAGATTGCGCACACGCGTGCTGCGGAATCCGATGCTTTCAACAGTGCCGTCCAAAGAGTCGAGTTGGATGCGGTCGCCGACCTTGAACGGCTTGTCCATCAACACCGCCACAGCTCCGAAGATATTGCCCAGCGTATCCTGTGCGGCCAGTCCAATGGCCAGACCGCCGATGGATAGCGAGGCGAGGAGGCTCGTGACATTGAGGCCGAGGTTTTGCGACGTGACCAAGGCCGCGACGACAACTACGAAGACTTTCAAGGTCTTGCTGATGAGTGGCAGCAGTTGGCGGCTGAACTGTTCGTTCTCCGGCGTCGTAGTGCGTTCCTTCCAGACCCGCATTAGGGCGTCAACGGCCTTGAGCAAAACGTAGGTGATGGAAACCGCGACGATGATTTTTAGAGCCTTGGAAAAGAAGTCCTCCAGCACGGTCGGCCAGGCATAAACCTGCATTCCGACGTGTAGCAGAATGACGAACGAAACGATGCGCACCGGCCCGCGCAGCAAATCAACGAGGAGGCCGTCGAATTTCGTTGTGGTTTTCTCCGCCCATTTCTTCACCCGTGTGGCGATTAGCGCGTCAAGCGCCTTGGAGACGTAGAACGCGAGGAAGATGTAGATGAGCGAACTCAGATACTGCCAGAGCGGAATGTCAGCGAAGGGCGCGTAACGCAGTGGCGCGAGGCGATCGAGGCCGAACGTGAGCCAGACTTTCGACGGGGCTTGGACGATGACCACTGCCTCCGGCTCAAGCGGAGCGGGGGCATTAGTGGCGAACTGGGCTTGCGCGCAAAGCGCCCAACCCAGCGCTGCCACGAGGAAGAGGAACGTCAGTTTCAAATACCTTTCAGACAAGAGAGTTTTCATAGGTTTCAATTTCAAGGGGTGGGGGTTCATTTCATTGTCATCTGGCGTCTGTCGTTGCTCATGCGTCTTCCGGCGAGCCACCGAGTCGGAGCGCCACCACGTATTGCAGGGAAAGGAATTGTGCCAGCGGCCACC
>CAYMCQ010000100.1:0-12400 GCA_964389025.1 uncultured Verrucomicrobiota bacterium | reverse complement strand
TTTCATGCCTCTGACCTTATCAGACTATGTGCCAATGTCAATATGAATTGCTATAGTGTTCTGGCTCTTTCTTGCAAATGCGAGCTGGCTTTAGTGGGCCGCTCAATCAACGGTTCGAGTTTAGGACACAGGCACGAACGGCTCAGGCTCCCAGCGCACTTGGATAAAAACCAGTGCCAGAGGGCAACGAGCTCGTCCGCGCCACTGTCCTGCCGCCTGCAGGCGGCAGGACAGTCCCATCTTCCCATGCCGTTACGCACAGACAAGGTTAGATGGAAATTCAGATACAAGAGGGCGAATTATAGTCAGCGGGTCGGCATAATTGGAATTTGCCTGGAACAACGGAATCCTGATGCGCATAATGGCGACATGAGGCTCGAACATTTCGCGTTGCAAATTCCCGACCCCATTGCGATGGCGGATTGGTATGTGAAACACCTCGGTTGCACCGTCGCGCGATCGGGCGGCGAACCGGCGCACGGACGGTTTTTGCTGGCGGGCGGCGTGTTGATCGAGATTTACAACGACCCGCGCGCAACGATGCCGGATTATAGTTCGATGGATCCGTTGCTTCTGCATCTGGCATTTGTCTCAGACAACCTGACGGCAGACCGCGACCGTCTCGTCAAAGCCGGCGCCCGCGTGGTGTCGGACGTGGCGACCACTCCGGCTGGCGATCAAATCATGATGCTCCGCGACCCGTGGAATGTGGCGCTGCAATTCGTGAAACGAGCCGCGCCGATGCTGTGATTACGCAGGGTTAAGCTGCCGCAACACGCTGCACAAAACTTCTAATCGCGGTGTTGACACACCTGCCTTTTTCGCCTGGCGCAACGGTTCTTCAAACAAACTTTCCAGTTCCAAAGGCTGCCCGCGCTCGAAATCAATCAATGTGGACGCCTTGTAAGCGCCCATCGTTCGGGTGCGCTCGATTTGTTTTTCAGCGAGGGATTCGGAGACGCCGAGGCCGTGCGCGTTGGCGGTGGCGATGACTTCATGCATCAGCTCGCGCACGAGTTTTTCCCAGCGGGAATTATCGAGCAGCTTGTCCGTCGTTAAGCACTGACCAAGCGATGGCCGATCGCCAATAGCCGGTAGCCGACCCAGCAGCGCATCGTAGCCGGCAGCACCCGCGACGCCGAGGCCGTTGAAGGGAACGTTCCAAATCAATTTTTCCCAGTGCGCCCGCGCAATGTTGTCCGTGACTTTGCAGGGGATGCCAGCCTCGTTGAAGAGTGCGGCAATGTCGTGAGTGCGTTGCCGAGGCATACCTTGAAATTCACCGAGGACGACCTGCCCGTGCGCCTTGTATTCGACGACTCCGGGCGCGGTGCGGTTGAGGCAGACGAAACAAAGTCCGCCGAGAATCTGGTCTGCGGGGAAAATTTTCGCGAGTTGATCTTCGTTGCCCAAGCCGTTTTGCAAAGTCGCGACGGTTGTCTTTGAGCCGACGAGCGGCGGGAGCAGGTTGGGAAATTGATAATTCGCGGTCGTCTTCAGCGCCACGAGGACCAAATCGCTGACGCCAAGTTCCTCCGGTGATTTCGCACAGTTGGGTTGAGCGCGAAATTCGCCGGCCTCATCGCGAATCAAGACACCGTTCTTTCGGACTGCGTCGTAGTCGGAGCGAAGGAGAAAATGCACGTCCTGCCCGGCGCGACACAGAATGGCGCCGTAGTAACTTCCCACTGCGCCGCAGCCTACAATGGCTATTTTCATTGGCATTTTGCTCTCGTAATCGTCCTCGTTCTCCTCCTCGTCCTTGAGAACTCAGCCTCGATTATGAGAACGAGGACGACGACGAGGACGATTTTATCAATAAAAAAGGCACTCCGAGAACCTCAGAGTGCCTGTGGGAAAAGCAGCGGGCTATTTCGCGCCGAGGATGGCGTCCTTGGCCGCTTTGGAAACTTGGAACTTCACGACACGCTTGGCGGGAATTGAGATGGTCTCGCCAGTGGCCGGATTGCGGCCCATGCGCGCGGCGCGGTCTTTCAATTTGAGTTTGCCGAGGCCGGGAACCGTGAAGGTGTTCTTCGCGTTACTGTAAGCCAGCGAGGCCAGCTCTTCGAGATATTGGGCTGACTGTTTTTTGGTGATGCCGACCTTATCGGCGAGCGCGGATGCTATTTGGGATTTTGAGAGTGCTTTAGCCATAGTTCCTTCGTTGTTGTGTGTTGTTCGTTTAGTGCGTTTGTTAAAAAGTCATTCGACTTGGGCGTAGTTAAGCATCCCGACGAACTCGTGCAAGGAGAAAATTAAAAAAAATCACGGTATCTGGCGGGCTTCCCTCCTGCCCGATTTCTCGCCCGAAGGCTTGACTTCGATTGACATTCTTACAACATCCCTGCGTGGCTCTGTTCAACATTGACTGCGGCTACCGCTACGAAATCACACGCAAGCTTTTCGAGGGCGGCATGGGGATCGTCTATGAAGCCGATCAACACGGTTCGCGCGCCTTCGTAAAGCGCGTTGCCATCAAGGTTGTCCGCCAGAACTACGCGACACAGAAACAGTTCATCGAAAACTTCATCGGCGAAGCCAAACTCGTCGCCGACCTCATCCACACCAACATCGTCCAGACCTATCACCTCGGCGAAACCAACGGCAGCTATTTCATCGCCATGGAACTCATCCGCGGCGCGAACCTCGAGCAATTCCTGGATCAACTCATCGAACGCAAGCGCATTTTACCCCGTGAACTGGCCGTTTTCATCACCAGCCGCGTCGCTCGCGGGCTGGCTTACGCGCACGCCAAGCCCGGTGTTGACGGCAAGCCCCTCGGCATCGTCCATCGCGACGTGAGCCTGAAAAACATCATGATCGCCTTTGAAGGCGACGTGAAGCTGACCGACTTCGGCATTGCGAAGGCGCGCGGATTTTTGATTGATAACGAAGGCGAAGTCGTCGCGGGCAAGGCGGATTACATGAGCCCGGAACAGGCGGATTTTCAAATCACTGACAAGCGTTCCGATATTTTTTCGACGGGTGTCGTTCTTGCGCACCTGTTGCTCGGCAGAAATATTTTCAAGGCGCCGACGCCAGAAGAGTCCCGCCAGCGGATCATGACGATGCCCCTGCCCGATTTCCGGCAATTGGATGAGCGCATTGACGACAAGCTGAATGAGATCATCCACAGTTGCCTGTCGCGCGACCTTGCCAAACGTTATCCGGATGCGGACAAACTGCTCTACGAGTTGGAGCACTACATTTACCACTCCGGCTACGGGCCGACCAATGAGACGCTCGGGAAATTCATCCGCGAGTTGTTCGGCCAGAGCGTCCCTCCCAGCGCCACGGATGATCGCGGCAGCACGAAAATTCTCGAACACAGCGCCCGTCTCGCGCAAGAATCGTGACGGCAATGAAGCGCGGCAAAACTTCCCGGCAGGTTGTCGTCGGGCTGATTCAAACTTCCTGCTCGCCAAATCCCGACGCGAACCTGAAAAAAACTTTGGCCGCCGCAGAACGCGCAGCCAAAGACGGCGCGCAAATCATCTGCACACAGGAATTGTTTCGCTCGCAATACTTCTGTCAGATTGAAGACCATAAATATTTTTCCCTTGCGGAGAGAATTCCCGGGCCGACTACCGCCGCGTTTCAAAAGCTCGCAAAGAAACACAAGGCCGTCATCATCGCCTCACTCTTCGAGAAACGCGCCGCCGGCGTCTATCACAATACCTCTGCAATCATTGATGCCGACGGCACTTTGCTCGGCATCTATCGCAAGATGCACATTCCCGACGACCCGCTTTACTACGAGAAATTTTATTTCACGCCCGGCGATCTCGGCTTCCGCTCATGGAAAACCAAGCACGGCAAAATCGGCGTCCTGATTTGCTGGGACCAATGGTATCCCGAAGCCGCGCGCCTGACTGCGATGCAAGGCGCGGAAATTATATTTTACCCGACCGCCATCGGCTGGCATCCAAGCGAGAAGAAAAAATACGGCGCGAAACAACACGGCGCGTGGGAACTCATCCAGCGCAGCCACGCCGTCGCCAACGGCTGCTACGTCTGCGTCCCGAACCGCGTCGGCCTTGAAAAACCCAACGGCGGGGATGGCATTGAATTCTGGGGGCAAAGCTTCGTCGCCGGAACGTCCGGTGAAATCCTCGCCAAAGCCAGTGTGAGCAAAGAAGAAAATCTCCTCGTGCAACTCGACCTCGCGGATGTGGATGTCACGCGAACCCACTGGCCGTTCCTTCGCGACCGGCGGATTGACGCTTACGGCGGGTTGACGAAGCGATTGATTGATTGAATCCTCGCCAAAATTGTTTTTGGCAAAGTCCACCGCCGGGCGTAAAATTCAACCATGAGTGCGACTGAAGTCATTTCCGAAATCAAGAAGTTGCCGCAAACGCAACGTCGCAAAGTGCTCCGGTTTGTGGACGAGGTCGTGCGCCGGGAAGAAGACCGCCGGGACAACGCGGCGGCGGAACACGCGCTCGCTGAGCCGGGCGAAAACATCCCGTGGTCGGAATCAAAAAAGCGCCTGGGGTGGGCATGACGCGGTATCGGCTGGAAATCCGCCCGTCTGTCGAAAAGACCTTGCGAAAAATCCGCGACGCCCGCCTGCAACAACGGCTCGGCGACGCCTTCGACAAACTCGCGGAAAATCCCCGTCGCATGGGCGCCGAAAAAATGGCCGGCGGCGAAAATCGCTACCGCTACCGCGTCGGAGACTACCGCATCATTTACGAGATTCACGATTCGGTCTTGCTCGTGTTGATTCTTGCCATTGGCGACCGCAAGGAAATCTACCGCTAAATGGACTCCATCAGCATAAGAAGCGCAAAAGCTTCTCACTTTTCCTCTGCTCAGCATGACCGAATAGCTCGACACAAACCCAAACGATTTTTTTAGACAGGATGGGCAGGATCTTCAGTATTTAGATTTTTGAATTCAATCCTGTCGAATCCTGATAATCCTGTCAGGAATGAAGGGTTCAAAATATCGCGGTCGTCTCGCACCATCGCCGACCGGCCTTTTGCATCTTGGCCACGCGCGGACTTTCTGGATCGCGCTGCAACGCACGCGCGCGAGCAACGGCACATTGATTTTACGAAACGAGGACATTGATTCCACACGCTTCAAGCTGGAATTCGTCCCGCAGATGATCGAGGACTTGCGCTGGTTCGGTTTTGAATGGCAGGAAGGGCCGGACATCGGCGGGCAATTTGCGCCATACAATCAAAGCGAGCGCATGAAATTTTACCGCGCCGCGTTCGAGAAACTTCGCGAAGGCGGATTTCTTTTCCCATGCACCTGCTCGCGCAAAGACATTCAACTCGCCGCCAGCGCGCCAAATCTCGGCGACGATGAGACAGTTTATCCCGGCACGTGCCGCAACAAATCCCCATCTACCATCTCCAATCTACCATCTGCCAAATTCTCCTGGCGTTTCCGCGTTCCTGACGGCGAAACCATTTCTTTCACCGACAAAAATTTCGGCGCACAGCAATTCATCGCCGGAAAAGACTTCGGCGATTTCGTCGTCTGGAGGCACGACGACATTCCATCGTATCAACTCGCCGTCACCGTGGACGATGCCGCGATGCAAATCACCGAAGTCGTGCGCGGCGCGGACTTGCTCAAGTCAACCGCGCGGCAGCTTTTGCTCTATCGCGCGCTCGGTTTGACTCCACCGGATTTTTTTCATTGCGAGTTGATGAACGATGAAAAAGGAATCCGGCTCGCGAAGCGACACGATGCTTTGAGCCTGCGTTCGTTCCGCGAAAAAGGAATCACGCCGGAGAAATTGCGCGAGGCGTGGCGATGAACTCGTAGCGGCCGACGTAAGAAGGCTCTGACTCTCTTCGCTGAAAATAAATGAGCCTCCTTACGTCGGCTGCTTCGATTAAAACTATTTCCGCGTCGCTTTTTGTTCAGCAACCCACGTCTTTATTCGCTTTTCCAAAACATCCATCGGCAGCGCGCCGTTGCCGAGGACTTGATCGTGGAAAGCGCGGACGTCGAATTTTTCTCCAAGCTGCTCCGTCGCATATTTGCGAAGCTCGCGGAGTTTCAGTTGGCCGATCTTGTAAGCCAGCGCCTGTCCCGGCCAGACGATGTAGCGGTCCACTTCCACAGTGATGTCGTGCTCGGTCTTGCTCGCGTTCACTTTGAAAAAATTTATCGCCTGTTCGCGCGTCCAATCCATCGAATGGATTCCCGTGTCCACGACGAGCCGGATGGCGCGCCACATCTCGTAAGTCAGTTGGCCGAATTTCGAATATGGGTCTTTGTAAAAGCCCATCTCCTCACCGAGGCCTTCCGAATAAAGTCCCCAGCCTTCGACGAACGCCGTGTAGTGACCATGCTTGCGAAATTCCGGCACGTTCTCCATTTCCTGCGCCAGCGCAATCTGCAAATGATGCCCCGGCACGGCTTCGTGCAAGGCGAGCGCTTCCATTTCCCACTTGGGCCGCGTGTTCAGCCGATAAGTGTTTGCGTGAAAATATCCGGGGCGGCCGGCTTGCGGTGAACCGGGCTGATAATAGGCGGTCGTTTGTGACTTTTCCGCGTAACTTGGTATCGGCAAAACACCGTAAGTCAACCGTGGCAACTTGCCGAAAAGCTTTGCAAGCTCCGGATCGGCGCGTTTGCAGATGTCCCGATAGCCCGCCAGCAAATCATTCGCGCTCGTGTGATAAAATTTCGGATCGCTCCGCAAAAACTTCGTGAACTCGGCGAAGTCGCCTTTGAAACCTGTTCCTTCAATGACTTTGTCCATCTCCACGCGAATCCGTTTCACCTCGGACAAACCGAGTTCGTGAATTTCCTTTGGCGACAACCTTGTCGTCGTCGAAACGCGCGCGCTGAATTCATACCACGCCTTGCCGTCGGGCAATCCGCTCATGCCGATGCTTTCGCGCGCGCCGGGCAAATACTCTTTCACCAAAAATTCGTGAAGCCTTCCAAACGCAGGCAAAACTTTTTCCTTCAACGCAGCCGCTGCTTCCGTTTTCAAACGCCCGCGTTCCGCCGCAGAAATTTCCGGCGGGAATTCCTTGAATCCTTCCAGCAGTGGATTTTTCTCCGGGTCTTCCACCATCTGATTCTTCACTTGTTGCGGAACATCGCGCAGCGTGATGCGCGGCGGCGTGATTCCAGTTTCAAGCCCTTTGCGCAGGAGCTCGATGCTTTGCTCCACGACCGTCGGCAGACCATTGAGCCGCGCGATGATGTCCTCGTAATCCTTGACCTTCGTGCGCGGCGCGATCTCCAAAGTCTGCGCGGCGCCCTGCTGCACACCGCCGAGCTGTGTGATTTGAAAATATTCTCCTTTGAACCGCTCGCCTTCGATGGCCTCCTCGTGATTGCGCCTGAAAAGATCGTAGTAAAGCTGATCGGCGGCATTGAGTCTGGCGCGGTTAATGGACTTGATGACTTTCAACGGCGCACGCGTTTCGCGTTTCCGCCGCTCGATGGACGCGCTGGAATTGTCAGTCCAGCGGTCATTCAGTCCCGGGTAGCCAACATCGGTGGCGAGCTCTGGGCTTTCGCGCATCGCGTAATCCCAGCTCAACTTGAACAATTCGTGAAGCCGCGCGGCGTCAGGGCGTTTGCTGGCGGCAAGTTTATCGCAAGCGCGCTCGTAGTCCGTTTCAGCGAGAGTCGCCGGGGCAAAAAGCAAAAGTCCGCACAGGAACAATATAATTGGTCGCATCCGCAAAAGATAAACAATCATCGCAACAGCGGACAAGCCGCCGTTGTTCCCGAGATGTCATTGACGAGAAAAACTCCGTGTCCTTAATGAGAAAAACCCCTTGACACCAACCGGGACATTTACTAGGCTTGCTTTGAATTCCGGTATAAACCATTGAAGTAAAACCAAACCCTTAAATGCGCCAAGTTATTATGAAGACCCGAACCCAATACCCACAAATTCAACTTCTGCACGACCGGAAGTCATTATGTTCAACATTCGGCAATTCCACAGTCCGGGCAATATTGTCTTTGGCGCTTTTGCTTGGGTTCAGTTTCACTGCCCCGGCATTTGTCCTGGACAATTTTACAGGTGCCATAACCGATTGGACCAGCATATCCAACGCAGGCAGTGTGTATCAATCGGGTGGTTCATTTACGGTCGCGGCTGCAGCCGTCGCCAACTCCCGCACCTCCAGCAAGAAAACCTCCCTCGCTTTCTCGAACGAAGCCACGCACACGCTTGAATTCAGGGTGCTGGTCAACAGCATAAGCGGGCCCGGACAGGCCGTGTTGGGCTGGGTGCCGACGGGCGGCGCTCTGGGCACCAATGGCTATGCGCTGTGTGTCGGAACGAACAGAGTTACGATTCTTGCCAACTCGACTGTGCTTTACACCACCAACGAATTTGTCCGTATGTATGCCGACACCGTCTTGCATGATAATTTCGTGCTTCCAAGCTCCGACATGTATTTGGCGATGCGGATGACGCCCGATGGCGCCAACATGATCGTGAAATCCACCGTGTATAAGAAGGGCGACGGTCGAACCAACCTGTTATTTGAAATCACCGTGACGAATACTGTCACACCTCTGATTGGCACTGAAGGAAACGCAAGCCTTGGAGCGTTCAACGACGGTTCAGCAACCGCCACCTCGGCCAACTTCGATGACCTGCATTATTTCGACACGGTTCGAGTGGTGATAGATGATTTTTCAGGGGCGTATCCCGGCGTTGGTTGGACGGACTTCACCGAAGGAAACAACGGCGGACCGACCGGCAGCACCAATTACGTGAGTGGCGGCTCCCTCAAAACCGTTTCCGCGACGACACCGGGAATTGTCAGTGGAACCTACAGGTCTGACAAAGTTTTCAAGCTTACTGATGGCGTGCGTCTGGAACTTCGTGTTGATAACTTGGATTTGGGGGCCGGCGGCTTTGATCTTTCGGTTTTGGGCTATATTCCCCACGGCCTCATCGAC
Source organism: uncultured Verrucomicrobiota bacterium (assembly GCA_964389025.1). GTDB lineage: Bacteria > Verrucomicrobiota > Verrucomicrobiia > Limisphaerales > CAYMCQ01 > CAYMCQ01. The sequence continues at coordinate 3,487 of CAYMCQ010000100.1, read as the reverse complement.
TTTTCAACGCTGTCAGAATATTTTAATGCCTATAGCATTGGCGTTATTTACCTGGGCAAGGCCGTAACCAGTATCTATGAGAACGGCAACCAGAACTTCCCTTACCCGCAGTTCAATGTTCGAGCGATTCAAACTCTTACATGCGAAGGCACTACTGTCCGGATCGAAAGCCGGGCGGAAGACCTGAGCAAGGATGTCAACGACCCGGCCCGTGTGCTGCATCAATACATGCGTGTTGATTCCTCCAGCCCGTATATCGGCTTCAATGGCAACTTTGCAATTACCAGGTATCGGCTCGGCGGGGCGGGTGGTGAAATATCCGTTTACGACAATGCTGAGGTGAACAAAGTGGCAGGTGCCTCACCACCCATTGTTACAACCCGAACGCCGGCTGATGGCAAGGCATTCCATCCCGCTCAGAGTGGGCTTTCATTCAACGTGGTTGGTGACACGAACATTCCAGTTGACAACATCAAGTTGGTCTTCAATGGCGTGGCACACACCAATGGCACGCCGGGCGTCACCATCACGCCGCCAGGCGGTTCCGCCACGCTCCGCACTTTCACGTTCACGAACCTCGCTACGAACGTTTTCTTTAAAGGCAGCATTATCGTTACAGACGCCGCAGGCCTCTCCATCGACGATCATTGGGAGTTCAGCACGTTCCTGACCAATAACCTCCAGGTGGAAGCCGAGGATTTCAACTACAGCGACAATGTAGGCGTGACCGGTGGCAAGTTCATTGACGGTGGGTTGAATGCCTACGCCGGTCTTGAGGGCACGAAGGATATCGACTTTTTTGATAGAACTGACACTTCAACTGATTACCGGGTATTCCAGGGAGTGGAGATTTCTCCCACCGGCGACCCGGCTCGGGCGCAATACGTTGCCGCCAGCCAGCCTGAATACATAGTTACTGACAACGAAAACGACAATTGGCGCAACTATACGCGCTCTTTTGCTTCAGGAACTTACCATGTCTATTCCCGGCAGTCCGCGTATGCGATACCAGCGGGATCACTATGCACTCTTGAAAGAGTAATAAGTGATTCTACAACCAGCAACCAGGTAACGGTTGGGTTGGGAATCTTCCAGCAACAGGGTGACATTGCCGGCAATACGGGATTCGATCTTCACCGCTTCGTGCAGCTCACGGATGTCTCCGGAAATCCGGCGGTCGTTCGCTTTGGCACCGGTTTGTCGAACACGGTGAGGTTCTCGGATCGCTACGTTGATGACGGTGATGATTCAGATATTTTCCACAATTATCTGATATTTGTTCCGACGGCGGATCCAGGCACCTTGAGACCGATTGTGGCCAATATGGCACCGGCACCCGGCGACACATTCAGGTCGGGACCCGCGACCGGGAGAACATTTGCCTCCATTGCCAATCGGGACACGACGGTGACCAACGTCGTCGCGTTCAGGATGAACGGGGTGAATGTTCCGTTCACAAATACTGCCACCCCCGGTGGAATAGATGTGGACTGGTCTTTCGCTTCCGTGCCGGCCACGCCAACGATCACCAACACCTTGATCTACAAGGATAGCCAGGGGGTCAGCATCACCAACACTTGGACCTACGGTTACCGCTTCCTGTATGCCACCAACCGTCTGGTCGGCGGTCTGCCTGTGCGGGCATTTGCCTTTCGCGTGGTGCAAACCGACATTATCGAGCCACACAACGACTTGGCTACGGCGGAAGAACAATTATCAACTCCTCCCGTTATTGCCCCTGACAGATCTTGGGCAACTAACGTGAGTGTCTTGCAGTGGAACGATGATAGTGGCGTGCCGAGCTATATCCCCGGACTGGATGGTGGGATATCCGGGTATGCACCTGGACCTTATGACAACATAGCCACGGAAGCCTTGGGTTACATGTATCTGACGGCGGGCGCTCATCGCTTCCGCATAGACTGCGATGATGGCTTCGAGGTGAGTTCGGGCACCACCATTCTGGCCCGGCGGAATGGCGGTTATGGCAACACCTTCGACGTCGTCGCGGAAGCAGAGGGCTTGTATCCGGTTCGTTGCATCTGGTTCGAAGATGGTGGCGCTGCTCACTACAGATTCCAACAGGTCAATTTGAGTGATAATTCCACATTTAATGTCAACGATCCCAGCAACCCGGCAGGCGTGGTCAAAGTCTTCGCCCCGGCACTTCCGATTCAGTTGCACTCTTCGGCGACTGTTAACGGTCCGTATTCGCTTCGCACCGACGCCGTATTCGACTCCGATGCGAAGACGATAACCGTGCCAGTCTCTGTCTCGGCCCAGTATTACCGGCTGACTTCAGACAGCACTTACGGTCCCATCACTATCAATAAAGTAGTCGCGATAGTGGGCAGCAACGTGGTCATCAAGTATCAGTAAGCTGACCGTCTTCCACAAAACGGCTGGTCTTCGCGACCAGCCGTTTTTTTGTGCGGAGATTTATCCGTAACCGAGGAATGCATCGCTAATGCTTTTCTCTTTTCCACTGTGGTCTTTGCTCGCATTCTTGCCGCATGGAATTGTCCGCCGAAGAAGTCCGCCGCGTTGTGGAAGCCGCTCTGGCCGAAGACATCGGCAGCGGCGACGTGACAACGCTTGCAACAGTCCCGGAAGATGCGACGGCCAAAGCTGTCATGCGCGCGCGCGAGCCCCTCGTGCTTGCGGGCATTGCGCTGGCCGAAGAAAGTTTTCGCCAGCTTTGCCCGGACATTCATCGAATCCGGCTTATTCAAGATGGCACACACGCGCAAGCTGCCGCAGAGATTCTCCAAGTGGAAGGCTCCACCCGCGCCATTCTCTCTGCCGAACGCGTCGCGTTGAATTTTCTCCAACGCCTGTCCGGCATTGCCACCCTGACGGCACAATTCGTCGAAGCCATCAAAGGCACGCACGCGCAGATTCTAGACACGCGCAAGACGACGCCCGGCTTGCGACGACTGGAAAAATACGCCGTCACTTGCGGCGGTGGAAAAAATCATCGCATCGGCCTGTTCGACATGGCGCTCATCAAAGACAACCACCTTGCTGCGTTGAGAGATGGAAAACCGAACGCCATCGCCGCAGCTATCCAACGTTGCCACAAAAGCTTTCCAAACATGAAAGTCGAAGTCGAAGCCGACACGCTAGAGCAGGTCGAGCAAGCCCTCGATGCCGGTGCAAACCTGATTCTGCTCGACAACATGAGCGTGATTCAGTTGCGTCTCGCAGTGCAGAAATGCACAGGCCGCGCCCAGACCGAGGCCAGCGGCGGCGTGAATCTCGCGAGCGTCCGCGACATCGCTGAGACCGGCGTGGATTTCATTTCCGTTGGCGCACTCACACATTCGGCGCGCGCGGTGGACATTGGATTGGATTTTGAAAACTGACTGAGCCACAGATTTACACAGATGAAACACAGATTTTTAAGACGAGTTCTTATCTGTGACCATCTGCGTTCATCGGGCAAGTGTCATTAGTTGTTGGTCAGGGAAGTGTCAATAGTTCTAGG
>CAYMCQ010000099.1:0-12405 GCA_964389025.1 uncultured Verrucomicrobiota bacterium | reverse complement strand
GGCGCGACCGTTGATTGGGGTGCTTTTGACGGAGAATTTCAATTACACGAGTTTTGCGGGAAGCATAACGAACAGCCTTTATGGCGCTGATGGCAGCCCGTGGACTCATGCCAGCGGCGGTTTCTATCAAATTCTCGTCACCAACAGTGCGGCGACGATTTTTTCCCAGAGCAGCGGGGAAAATCTGGCCGTTGCGCTGACGAACGGCCCCTATCAGGGAAGCAACGGCATCGTTTTATACGCCGGCTTCACGGTGAACTACAAAGAACTGCCCAAGTTTAACGGTGGCGACCACTTTTGCCAGTTCAGAGATACGGCCACGGGGATAACGTGGAAAGCCAGGGTCTTTGCCAGCACCAACAACGCCGCCCCCGGCCAATACCGTTTGGGGCTGGCAAACAATTCGTCAGTCCAAAGCGTGCAGTTCCAGAGAGACTTGAATTTGAACCAAAAATATGTGGTGGTCACCCGCCACAATTTCGCCACGGGTGAGGGATGGCTCTGGGTCAATCCAATCAACAACGAAACCCTTTCCAGCAATGTCGCGGCCACAGACACCCTGCAAAGCTCCCAGGTCGGCCAGTTCGGCCTGCGCCAGAACACTGCTGCCGGCTACTTGGAACTCGACAACCTCGTCGTCGCCACGTCGTTTGCCAGCGTTCTTCCGGCGTTTCCGTCGGGAACCGTGAACATCAATGCCGGAGTGGCCGGCGGCAATGTCGTGTTGTATTGGACCGATCCGACCGGCCTGCTTAATTTGCAATCAGCGGCGAACGCCGCCGGCCCATACACAGACGTTCCCAATGCAACCAATCCCTATACCAACACTGCGAGTGGGCAATTATTCTTTCGCCTGAAATATTGACGTGCGGCACTCAAAAATAATCTCCGGACGGGCTTCGCGCCGGCAAATGCGCGCTGTGGCTGGGTTCACCCTCATCGAGCTTCTTGTCGTCATCGCCATCATCGCAATCCTAGCCGGCCTGTTGCTGCCCGCGCTGGCGAAGGCGAAGGACAAGGCCAAGGCGGTTTCATGTTTGAACAACATGAGACAATGGGCGTTGGGCTTCAAAATGTATGCGGAAGATTACAACGACAATGTTCCCGAAGAGGGCAACGTTGGCTTGCCCATCACCGACCCGCCATCCGGCAACTTGACCGAAGCATGGTATAACAGCGTTCCGATTTTTCTTGGCCAGAAAAAATTGGCGGATCTTTATCAGGGGACTCCGACCGCCCCGCCGTTGCCGGACACGCGCACCATTTTTTCCGACCCCGCCTGTCCGCAGCCAAACAATCCCACGGCACCTTATGACAATCCGCCGACCGTCCGTCGCGCATTTTTCATGTATGGAGAGAATGGACGGGTCTGCGTCAATAGAGGCGACCGTGCCCGCGGCGCTGCCCAGACCAAATTCTCCGCGATCCCAAAATCAAGTGATACCATCCTCGTGGCAGAAGTTAACCCGAATTCTCCAGACAACCAACTCCCCGCGCAGTCGAACGTGACGGGACAATACGCCGTTGGCCGGCATTCCGGCGGCAAGCGGGGAAACATGGCGATGTCCGATGGAAGCGCGCGCTCTGGAAGGACAAATGACTTTATCAGGACTGTGGCCGAATCAAATCGATCATCAGAAGAATGGAAACGAGAGAGGGTGTTTTACTGGTTTCCAACGTCCACAACACCGCCGTTATGAAGTTATCGGTTCACATTTGCAGACTTTTTTTGACACCGAACCAAGAAAAACAAAACCACATCCAATCCTCCCATGAAAAAAATCATCCTCACCCTTTGCCTCTTATCCGCCACGGCGGTCATCACGCAGGCCGCACTTGTCTTGAGCGACACCTTTACCTACCCGGACGGGCCTATTGTTGGAGCTGCCGGTTCGCCGTGGTCCCCTCACAGTGGCACTCTTGAAGTAAATGTTGTGAACAATACGATTCAAATAAATACTACGAACTCCCAAGACATCAACGCTTTGTTGCAAGGCGGGCCTTACACCACGAACAGCCCCACGGTCTTATACAGCAGCTTCCAAGTGACGTTCACCGCGCTTCCCACTGTTGCCTTTGGTGTCCCGGGAGGTTACTTCGCGCACTTCAAGGACAACAATGAGGGTGCTGCAACAGGATTCGGCGGTCGTGTGTTTGCGAGTATTTATGATGCCGTCACCCAAACCGCATTGACCGATCCCTCAAAATTCCGGCTCGGCATCGGCAACGGCTCCCAAACCGAATACACAAGCGGCCAGCTCACAAATGATTTGACCACAAATGTCACCTATACCGTGGTCACCCGGTTTGATCCTTCTAACGGCCTCGCCAGAATCTGGCTTAATCCGGGTGATGAAACCGATTACTCCGTTCAAGCCATTGATGATGGAATCAATGGGCCAGGGACAGTCCGTGACAACCGGATTAACATTTACTCTTATGCCTTCCGGCAGGCTGCGGGCGAAGGCGTGATGTTTATAGACAACCTCAAAGTCGGCACTTTTTTCTACGACGTGGCCGGGACCAACACGCCGCCATTGATTTCATCCATTGCCGGCCAAAGCATTCCGGCCGATGGTTCCACTCCTGCCGTCGCCTTCACGGTGCAGGATGACAACACTCCGGCAGGCAGTCTGGTGCTTTCAAATTACTCTGACAATCCAGCCCTGGTGCCCAACTCTGGTGGCTATATCACTTTCGGCGGCTCCGGCACTAACCGCACAATCACCGTCTCGTCCGCCACGGGCCAGCAGGGACTGGCCACCATCCATGTGTATGCCACTGACAACGTATACACCAGCGAGGTTTCTTTCCAAGTGAAGGTCGGCTATCCCTACATTTCACCCATCGCCAATCAGATCACCGTTTCAAATGTTGCCACGCCGGCCATCTCGTTCACGGTTGGCGATGCGGAATCTGCCGCGAGCAGCCTGACACTCCTTGCCGACTCTTCGAACCCGACTCTCCTGCCGACAGGCAACATCGCATTTGGAGGCAGCGCTTCGAATCGGACTGTGACCCTCACGCCTGTTGCGGGCGAAATCGGTGTTTCCACCGTCACGATTTATGTCAGCGATGGGGCGCGAACCAACACTTCTGTTTTCAAACTGACGGCGCGACCGTTGATTGGGGTGCTTTTGACGGAGAATTTCAATTACACGAGTTTTTCCTTAAGCACTACGAACAGCCTTTATCTCGCTGATGGCAGCCCATGGACTCATGCCAGCGGAGGTTTTTTTCAAATTCTCGTCTCCAATAGCGCGGCTCTGATATTCCCTCAAAGCAACGGGGAAAATGTGGCCCGTGCGCTGACGAACGGCCCCTATCAGGGAAGCAATGGCGTCGTTTTATACTCCGGTTTCACGGTCAACTTCAAAAGTCTGCCCAAGTTTAACGGCGGCGACAACTTTGCCCAGTTCAGGGATTCGGCCTCGGGGATCACGTGGAGAGCGCGGGTTATTGCCAGCACCAACAACGCCGCCCCCGGCCAATTCCGTTTCGGGCTTGCGAACAATTCGGGATTTCAAAGCGCGCAATACTCAAAGGACTTGAACCTGAACCAAAAATATGTGGTGGTCACCCGCTGCAATTTCGCCACGGGTGAGGGATGGCTCTGGCTCAATCCGATCAGTGAAACCGGCTCTGAGAATATTGCGGCCACAGACAACCTGACAAGCTCCCAAGGCGGCCAATACGGCATCCGCCAGACTACCGCCTCCGGTTATCTGGAACTCGACAATCTCGTCGTCGCCACGTCATTTGCCAGCGTTCTTCCAGCGCTTCCCTCGGGGACCGTGACGATCAATGCCGGGTCTGCTGGCGGCAATGTCATCTTGAGCTGGACCGATCCGACGGGACTGCTCTATCTGCAATCCGCGCCGGACCTCGCCGGCCCATACACAGACGTTCCCAATGCAACCAATCCCTACACCAACACCGCCAGTGGACAATTATTCTTCCGCCTGAAGTATTGATGTGCGGTTCTCAACAACAATCTCCAGCCGGGCCTCGCGCCAACAGAAGCGCGCCGTGGCAGGTTTTACCCTCATCGAACTGCTGGTCGTCATTGCCATCATCGCCATTCTTGCGGGACTGCTGCTTCCGGCGCTCGCGAAGGCCAAGGAGAAGGCCAAGCGCATCAGTTGCCTCTCGAACCTCCGGCAGTGGGGGCTGGCGTTGCAAATGTATGTGCAGGAAAATGACGACAAACTGCCGCGCGACGGCATGGGCGCAGGCGGCACTTATGCCCCGGGCGGCAGCGGCGACCACGCCGATCCGAACGCATGGTTCAATCTTTTGCCGAAACTCATTTCCGACCAGACCCTTATTGAGTATCGCAATTCCCCTCCAGCCGGCGCCACCCAGCCCTATCAAGTATATCCGTTCCCCGGCGGCAGGGGAAAAATCTGGCATTGCGCCAGCGCAAAAATGGCCATGCCCTCAGCAGTATATCCAGCCGGAGAGGCTCCCATGGGCAGTGGCGTGGAAGGCTTTTTCAGTTACACCATGAACATTGACTTGAAAAGAGATTCATCGCCGCCGACCGGCAGCGTCATTCCGTATCCGAACATGCCCAGGCTGGCAACGGTCCCTCACGTCTCAACCGTCGTCTTCCAGTTCGATTGCGCTTTCAATCCGGTCACCGAAAAGGTCAACAATTCACCACAGTTCAACTCCGTGAATCCCGCCAACCGCTACCGCAGTTTTGCCTCCCGCCATGACAAGGGTGGCAACATCAATTTTTTGGACGGCCACGCGGCCTACTTTAAGACCGCCAAGATTTACGCGCCGGGCGCCGAGCCGGTGAATACCGACGTCTATTGGTGGCCCTACCGCAATCCCTGAACCGCTCATTTACCAAACAATCAAATCGTCAACCTTATGAAAAAAACCTCTCTTGTTTCCACCGGACGCATGTCGTCATTCCTCACCACCCTCGCATTGTTCGCCGCCGTCCTTTTGTCGGCACCCGTTGCATCCGCCCAAACCACGATTGCGCAGTGGAATTTTGATGCGCTGACATTGAGCACGACATACACAAACAATCCTGCGGACGGCTACGTTACAAATGTCGCCGCAGATGTCGGCAGCGGAACCGCCTCTGGTTTTCATGCTACGACAACCGCTGTTTACAGCACTCCCAGCGGTAATGGTTCGACAAAAGCTTTGAGTGCCAATAACTGGTCGGTTGGAGACTATTGGCAGGTTGTCCTCAGCACAGCGGGTTATCAGGACATCAGCGTCAGTTTTGATCAGATCGGTAGTAGCACCGGTCCCCGTGATTTTTACCTCGCTTACAGCACGGACGGAGTCAACTTCACTCAGTTTGGCAGTGCTTACCTTGTGACCAATAGTCCTTCATGGAGTCCCAGCACTACTAACACTACCACTTCGTCTTTCTCGTTTAATTTAACGTCGGTCACAGCTATAAATAATTCTTCCGCCGTTTATTTCCGCCTTGTGGATAATTCAACCACTTCCACGAGTGGCGGCTCTGTTGCAACCAGCGGCACTGGTCGCATTGATAATTTTCTCGTGGTTGCGGGCAGCACAAGTGGCGGCGGCCCGGTCGGAATCACCACCCAGCCGACCAGCCGGACTAACAACGCGGGAACCACCGCCACCTTTACCGTGAGCGGCACGAACGTCGCCGGCTATTTCTGGTTGAAGGGCGGAACCAGCATTTCAGACACGAATGCAAATGGAAAGACAAGCGCGACACTGAGCATCACAAATGCCCTCGCGTTCAACGCCGGAAGTTTCCGGGTTGTCTTGACCAACAGCATCAATTCCGTCACCAGCGACGTCGTCACGCTGACGGTGATTGACCCGGCCATCAACACGCAGCCCGCCAGCCAGACTGTTTTGCTTGGCAGTGCGGCAAATTTTTCCGCGACCGCCGGAGGAACGGCGACGCTTGGGTATCAATGGCGCAAGGATGGCGCAGACATCGCGGGCGCCACGGATTTGACTTACAGCATCCCAAGCACCATCGCGGGCGATGCCGGCAGTTACACGATAGTGGTCACCAACGGGCTGGGCGCATCCACCAGCAGCATTGCCGTGCTGACCATCCTTGTCCCGCAGACAGACCCGTTGCTCTTCAGTTCCGGCAACTACACGCAGAATTTCAACACGCTGGCGACCAACGGCACCGCGAATCTATGGGTCGAGGACACGACGTTGCACGGCTGGTATGCTTCCAGGCAGATCGGCGGCTCTTTCACAAACTATCGCGCCGGCACGGGCAGCGACACCGCCGGGGCGCTTTACAGTTTCGGCTCTGCGGCGTCCACCGACCGCGCGCTGGGCTCGACTGATTCCGGCACGCCGGGCAATATCGCCTATGGCCTGCGTTTCACGAATGACCACGCCACGCTCTCCCGGTCGAACATCACCATCTCCTTCACCGGCGAGCAATGGCGCAGCGCAAACACGGTCACACAGACACTCGCCTTCTCCTACCGCATCAGCAATGACGCCATCACCAGTTCGGATGCGGAAGAATCACAGGTTTGGACTCCATTCCAGGCGCTCGATTTCAACACTCCAAACGTCAGCTCCTCAGGTGCAGTGGACGGCAACAACGCCGCCAACAGGGTGGCATTGTCGGCTACCCTGACAAATGTGGTTGTTCTGACAAACAAGGAGGTCTTTTTCCGTTGGAAGGATGTCAATGACACTGGCAACGACCACGGCTTTTCCATTGACGATCTGACCATCACCTCCGACGGCGTCGTCGCCACCATCATGCCGCCGGGAATCACGACGCATCCGCAGAGCCGCACGAACAACTACGGCACCACCGCCACCTTCACCGTGTCAGCCAACGGCACCGCGCCGTTCACCTACCAATGGCGGAAGAACGGAAGCCCGCTTTCCGACGGCGGCAACACTTCCGGTTCGATGAACCAGACGTTGAGCATCACCGCCGTGACCGATCCGGACGAAGGCAGTTATGACGTCATCGTCTCGAACGGCGCCGGGGCCACGAACAGCGCCGTGGCGGTGTTGACCGTGAATGACCCCGGTTTCTTCACCCAGCCGGCGAGCCGCACCAACGTGGCGGGCGACACCGCGAACTTTTTTGCCAGCGCCGCGGGCACGCCCTTCCTGACCTATCAGTGGCAGAGAAACGGAATTGACCTCGCGGACGGGGGAAACATTTCCGGCGCGACAAGCAACGCGCTCAACATTTTGAACGTTTCGACCAACGATCAGGCCAGTTACACGATCGTGGTCACCAGCGGAGTTCCCAATTCCATCACCAGCAGCGCGGCGACGCTGACGATCTTGCAGACACCGCCGGTGCTGCTCGCGCGGTGGGATTTCAACGACACCAACATCCTTTCTGCCAGCAGTCCCGCGCCGTCGGTTGGCAGCGGCAGCAGCGCGTTGCAGGGCGGGATTTCCGGTTCGTTCCAGAGCGGCAGTTTCTCCGACGCTGATGGCGCGCCCGGCCCGCTCAACAGCGCCTGGCATACGACGGGTTATCCGTCACAGGGAAACAGCAACAAGACCGCCGGTGTGCGCTTCAATGTCAGCACCGTTGACTACGGAGGCATTTTCCTGACGTGGGAAGCGCGTCACAGCAACACCGCCAGCAAACACGCCCGCCTGCAATACACCGCAGACGGGGTCAACTTTGTGGGCATCAACCCGATCACCATGGCGACGGAAAACGCCACCGGTTTCATCATCTACTTTGCAGACCTTTCGGGGCTTCCCGGAGTGAACAACAACCCGAACTTCGGGTTCCGGATCGTCACGGAATTCGAAAGCACGGCCATCGGGACGACCAATGCAAATTATGTGGGAACGGCCGGCACTTACGGCACCAGCGGCACGATGCGCTATGACGTGGTGAACGTGTTCGCCGGAGTGGCCTTGAAGGTGGCGCAGTCCGGCAACAACGCCGTCATCTCGTGGCTGACGAATTTCCCCGGATACACACTCCAGCAGAAAGCGACCTTGAGCGCGGCAAGCTGGTCGTCCAACGGCCTGCCGGCCACGACCATCGTGGGCAGCAATTACTCGGTGACAACGCCGCTAACCACCAACGCCTACTTCCGACTCGTGAAGACGAATTTCTGACGGTCGCTTTCCGGTGGAACGGATCCGGATCGTTTTCAGGCGGCATCTTCGGGTGCCGCCTTTTCCATTTGAGGTTTGCAATTCTCGCAAAGCTTCCTGTTCAATCGGCAAGCAAATGAACCGAGCCGTTTTCCTTGACCGCGATGGCACCATCATCGAGGACAAAAATTATCTGCGCGATCCGAAGGACGTTGTCCTCTTTCCCGGCGCAGCCGCCGCGCTGAAAAAGTTGCAGGACGCAGGCTTCAAACTCTTCATCGTCTCGAACCAATCCGGCGTCGGGCGCGGCTACTTCACGATGGCCGAAGTGGAAAAAGTCAACGTCCACCTCGCCGCCGTGCTTGCCCGTGATGGCGTCCACTTTGAAAAAATCTACATCGCGCCTGAAGCGCCCGAAGCGCCGAGCCGTGGCCGCAAACCTTCGCCGCAATTTCTTTTCGACGCGCGGGATGAGTTCGGCGTGGACCTGTCGCAAAGTTATTTCATCGGCGACAAGCTGATCGATCTCGAGTGCGGCTGGAACGCCGGAGTGAAGAAAAGCATCCTCGTTCGCACCGGCTCCGGCGCGGAAACGGAAAAGACCCTCGCAGGAAAGACTCCGCGCGCAATCATCGTGGATGGTTTGAGCGGCGCGGTGGAGTGGATTTTAAGCCATGAATGAAGTTTCAAGCGTGCAGTTTTCAGCAAGTCCAAGAATTTCATTTTGAAAACTTGAAACTGGAAACTGAAAACTTTTCTTCGGGTTTCATCTGTGGCTAAATCTCCGCCGTGAAAATCATCGGCGTCATTCCTTCGCGCTTTGCAGCCGTGCGCTTCCCCGGCAAGCCGCTCGCGCCCATTGCGGGCAAGCCGATCATCCAGCGCGTCATCGAGCAGTGCCAGAAGGCGAAGTCGTTGAGCAATGTCATCGTGGCAACGGACGACACGCGCATCTGGGAAGTCGCGCAGAATTTTTGCCGCGCAGAAATGACCGCGCCGGATCATCCGAGCGGCACGGACAGGATCGCGGAGGTCGTGTCGCGTTGCGAGTGCGATGCCGTCATCAACATCCAGGGCGACGAGCCGTTGATGGATCCGTCCGTGATTGACGCCGTGGCCGGCGCGCTGGCGGACAACGAGATGTCCACCGCCGCCGTGCCCATCAAGAGCGCCGCCGACTATGAAAGCCCGAACGCGGTGAAAGTGGTTGTCAACGCCGCCGGTCGCGCCCTATATTTTTCGCGGCGCACAATTCCGTTTTTGCGAGATGCCGCCGGTCATTCAGTTGACGAACAATTGGCGGCCTTCCTTTTTCTAAAACACTTGGGCATCTACGGTTATCGGCGTGAGACGTTGCTGCGGCTGGTGAAATTTCCGCCGTCGCCGCTGGAGCGTGCGGAAAAGCTGGAGCAACTGCGCGCGCTGGAAAATGGAATCCAAATCGCCGTCGTGAAAGTGGATTACGACAGCGTGGGAGTGGACGCGCCGGGGGATGTGGCGCGAGTGGAAAAATTATTAGCCACAGATGAAACACGGGTTAAACACAGATGAACGAATTCAAAGACTATTGTTTTTGTTCCAATTGGGATGATGATGGAGAAATTTACAACCGCGATAGTCAAATTGTCTGGCGATTTCAAACGACGGGATTGAAGCGGCGCTCGACAGAATCGGGATCAGTTCGGCGTCCTGTTTTTGTTTTCTGTGACTCCGATGGAAAAGAATCGCTGGCAATTTGCCGAGAAAAAAGATTTCTGTTGGCGCGATTCAAGATTGTCGAAAACAATTCGGCGGTTTGCTCCATTAGGCAACGGAACATCCTATTCACCAAATACGAGTTTGAATTCGGCAGTGGATCGAAATAGAATCTTTATTAATCAAATCAACGCAGGTATCGGGCAGGTTTTCCAGCCGCTCAATGTTGTTGCCGCAATAGATGAGCCGCGTGTCCACAAGCGCGGAGGATTTCATCGGTGAAGTGGGCATTCTTACGGCGGGCTTTTTCGGCATGCGATGAAGCTAGAGAAATCATCAGGCGCGGTCAACTCACATGCCAATATCTTCGTTCCAAAGCTCCGGCTTGGCTTTGATGAAATCTTTCATCAGTTGGATGCACGTCGGGTCGTTCAGGATTTCCAGCTTCACACCTTGCGAGCGGATGTAATCTTCCGGCCCTTGGAACGTGACGTTTTCGCCGACGACGATGCGCGGAATTTTGTAGAGCAACGCCGCGCCGCTGCACATCGGGCACGGCGAAAGCGTGGAATACAACGTGCAGCGCTGATAAACCGAAGCCTTGAGCCGACCGGCATTTTCCAGACAATTCATCTCTGCATGATGGATCGTGCTGCCGTGCTGGACGCGCTGGTTGTGTCCGCGCCCGATGATTTTACCGTCGCACACCAGCACTGAGCCGATGGGAATGCCGCCGGAGGCGAGGCCTTTTTTCGCTTCGTCAATCGCGGCTTGGAGAAATGGATCCATGCGCGGCATCAAAGCAAAATAAAACCAACGGGACAAGCCCTGCTGCGTTGTGGCCGGGTCGCCAGGATTTTTCGCTTGAATGTTGGCGTCATTCCCCGTGTCTTGAACCCATCACAATGAACCTGCGTTCCAAAACATCCAGCACAGCCGTTTCGCTCGCCACGGAAAGTCCATTGCGCGATTTGGAAGCCGTCATCCGCTCGCGCACGCCTTTGATAGCCGTCGAGAGCAACGAAGAAGCGCAGGTCGTGAAGATGGTCCGGCAAATCGGCGAGCGGCTTCAAATCAGAGCATTTCGTTGGACGGTGACGGATGGGATGCAGTCCTTCGACCCGAACGACCAGCCGCAGGAATCGGTGCTGAAATCGAATGAGGTTCTCGCCTACATCAAAACCACCGCGTCTCACAATTTGTTCGTGCTGCTGGATTTTCATCCGTTCATGGAGGACAAAGTCCACGTGCGGCAGCTCAAAGACATCGCGCTTAATTATCCGAAACATTTCTCGACCGTGGTTTTGGTAAGTCATGCGCTGAAAATTCCTGAGGAACTCCGGCCGTTCACCGGCTTTTTTCGCCTGCCGTTGCCGACGCTCGACGAACTGCGCGGCATTGTCTCCGAAGTGGCTGCGGAATGGTGCAACGCGAACGACCAACGCAATGTCCAGACCACGAACAAAGCCCTCGACGTTCTTGTGCGCAATCTCGGTGGATTGACGGCGACTGACGCGCGCCGCCTCGCCCTGAAAGCTATTGGCGACGACGGCGTGATTTCCGAATCGGAAATTCCCGAAGTCATGCGCGCAAAATACGAGCTGCTCGGGCGCGACACGCTCCTGTCGTTCGAATATGAAACGGCGAAGTTCGCTGAAATCGGCGGGATGCGCCGCCTGCAAGCGTGGCTCGACGTGCGGAAAAGTTTTTTTGCCGGCGACCAACCGCCCGATCTCGACCCGCCGCGCGGCATGTTGCTGTTGGGCGTGCAAGGCTGCGGCAAAAGCCTCGCTGCCAAGGCCGCCGCTGGGATTTTCGGCGTCCCGCTGCTGCGGCTGGATTTCGGAATTCTCTACAACAAATACTACGGCGAGACCGAACGGAATCTGCGCAAGGCGCTTGAGACCGCTGAAGTCATGTCGCCGTGTGTCCTGTGGATGGACGAGATCGAGAAGGGTTTGTCTGCCAGCGATGACGATGACGGGTTGTCGCGGCGCGTGTTGGGCACTTTTCTCACGTGGTTGTCCGAGCGGAAAAAACCCGTGTTCGTCGTCGCGACCGCGAACGACATTTCCCGCCTGCCGCCCGAACTCGTCCGGAAAGGACGCTTCGACGAAATCTTTTTTGTGGATTTGCCGTCGCCGCAAAACCGCCAGACGATCCTCACGATTCATTTGCGCAAGCGGCATCTTGACCCGGCGAAGTTCGACGTCGAGGTGCTCGTCCGCGCGACCGAAGGTTTTTCCGGCGCGGAAATCGAGCAAGCCGTCGTGTCAGCGCTCTACACAGCGCACGCGCGGGGAGACACCGTGACGCAAGAGGACTTGCTGGCAGAAATCAAACAAACTCGTCCGCTCTCGGTCGTGATGGCTGAAAAAGTGGCCGAGCTTCGCGAATGGGCTGCCGGGCGGACTGTCCTGTGCGATTAAACCGCCGCCGCTATCAAGTCTCCCACCTCGCACGTGCCATAACCCATCTTGCCTGCCGCGAGTGATTTGATCTTCGTGTTGATGATGTTCACCACGGCGGCTTCGATGGCCTGCGCGGCTTTCGTTTCGCCGAGCGAGTCGAGCATCAGCCCGGCGGCGTTGATGGCGGCGATGGGATTGATGACGTTCTGGCCGGTGTATTTCGGCG
>CAYMCQ010000098.1:0-12680 GCA_964389025.1 uncultured Verrucomicrobiota bacterium | reverse complement strand
GGCGCGTTTTCGGACAAGTGGTTTGACGTGTCGAAGCGTTGCGGCAAGGAAGCCGAGGCGCTGCAAGTCGAGTGGGGTTCGCCCATTCGCGCCGAGGCCGTGGACAAAAAACTTGCGAGCGGACAATTCGACGCGCTGACTTTGATTCACAACGAAACTTCGACCGGCGTGATGAGTCCGCTCGCCGAGATCGCCGCGCTCAAGAAAAAATATCCCGACGTGATGTTCATCGTGGACGCCGTCAGCTCGATGACTGCGGTGCCGATCAAATTTGATGAGCTGGGCATTGACGTTTTGCTGGCTGGAACGCAGAAGGCGTTTGCGATGCCGCCGGGCTTCGCTGTTTTCGTTTGCTCGAAAGCCGCGCTTGCTAAAGCTGCGACAGCAAAAGACCGCGGCTATTATTTCGATTTCATCGAGTTCCAGAAAAACGCCGAGCAAAACATGACGCCGAGCACGCCGAGCATTTCGCACACATACGCGCTTGCGTCGAAGCTCGAAGATATTTTTGCAGAAGGTTTGGACGCGCGATTCGCCCGCCACCAAAAGCTCGCGCAGATGACCCGCGATTGGGCGGCGCGTCACGGTTTCAATCTATTTCCGGAAAAGGGTTTTGAGTCAGTGACGTTGACGTGCGTGAACAACGGTGCCAAGTCCGGCAGCCGGACGATTGACGTGCCGAAATTCCAAAAGCTTGTGAAGGACGCCGGCTTCCTCATTGACGGGGGCTACGGAAAAATCAAAGGCACGACCTTCCGCATCTCAAACATGGGCGATGAAACCGAAGCGACGATGAACCAGCTTCACGCCGCGATGGATTCAGCGATGAAGCAGCTTTAATTCGTCGGTGGCGCGCAGCAACTTTCCTTTTTGCGACAGCAACACGCAATCACCCACCGGTCGTGCTCGTGCAGGAAAAGCAATCCTGCCGCCAGAAATGTGAACACCGTGTTTTGAAACATGCCGGAGCTGGCTTTCTCGTCGCCGCCCATAGCCAGAAGAAACTGTCCGAACGTCAGAGAAATGAAAAGCAGCGTCGTTGCGGACAATACAGAGTTTCTGAACAGCCCGATGATCAGCAGGACGCCAAGAATCAACTCGGCGAACGGCAGTGCGTAGCCGTATGTAACCAAGAGCACCTTCGGCAGCCAAGTTTTCTCGAACATCAACGTAATCATCGACGCGAATTCGTCGACACCCATAGAGTATTTCGATATTCCGGCAAAGAGCATGATGATTCCGACGCACCAACGCGCTAGCGCGACGGCGGCGGCTTTTGGGTCACTGCAACATTTTCCATTTTTCATAGGCTTTGTCAGTTGAAGAGTTGAACGAGCCTTTTCTAAATCAAACGTCGCCGCATGGCAAGAATGCGATTACTGAATTAAATTGCGCGTCCACTCTCCTTCACCAGTCTCGAATACATTTTCGCCTTCAACGAAAGCTGCGGGTCTTTGTCGAGTTGCGAGACGGTTTCCGCCAGACGATTCGACCAGTTCGTCGCCGCCGTTGAGCCGGGCACGTTGAAGCGCGACAGGTGACCGAACACGTCCGTGATCATCGTAATCACGAACCATGAGTTCGACTGCATCACCGCGCTCAAAAAAGCTTCGTGAAAACGGCTCGTGAATTCCCGCTCTGGCTCTTCGTTTTTCAGCCCGGCGAAATCCATCATCGCCTTCAACTCCCGCCGGCCTTCCTCGGCTTTTCCAGCCTCGATCTGTTTCCACGCATCTTCCCACGCGGCAGCGATGGGCGGATGATCGTGCGTCGCGGGCTGTGCGACCGTAAGGCGCGGATATTTTTTCGGGTCGGAAAAACTTCCGTCGTGTTCGCGGAACAAAAACGGAATCCGAAAACCGGGAATGCCGAGCTTCGGCAGCGAATGCGGCACGTATTCCGGCACGCAACCCAAATCTTCCGCGATGACTTTCGTGTCGCCGGACGCCTCCTGAACCATTCGTAAAATTTCCTCGCCCTGCTGGCGGTTGAATTCCTTGTGCTCGTTTGTGTCGTCGGGAAACGGCTTGAAGCCGGGCAAGCGTCCGCCGGTTTTTTCCGCCGCCTGCGCTTCGGTGAGCGGGAGAAATTCCTGGTTGCGGTCGGGCGTCCACGGAAACGAGTAGATGCGGAAAAATCCAAGCACATGATCAATGCGGAAAAGGTGAAATGCCTTGCGCAGATTGCCGACGCGGGTCCGCCACCACGAAAAATTTTCCTTCCGCAAGATGTCCCAGCGATAAATCGGCACGCCCCAGTTCTGTCCCCACTTTTCGGTGAACGGATCCACCTTGAAAACTTTTTCCGGCGGCGCGCCGCCGCTCCAATCAAGGTCGAAAATCGCGCGGTTCGCCCAAACGTCCGCGCTGTGACGGCTCACACCGAACGGAATGTCGCCCATCAGAAAAACCTTTTTCGCGTCGCCGTATTCCTTGAGCGCGTTCCACTGGCTGAACGCGATCCACTGGACATACATGAAGAAAAGCTGCTTTCGCATCAGCGAGTCGCGGCGCTTTTCCGGCAGCGACAGCAGCCACGTCCGCGCGCGTCGCGGCCCTTGATGCTCGTGCGGCCAGCGTTCCCACGCCGGGTGGCCGCCGTTTTCCTCCATCAACACGCGAAACAGCGCGTAGTCGGAAAGCCACTCGGAATTTTCCATGAGAAATTTTTTGAACAGCCGCGCGCGCGCGGTTTCCTTGTTGAAATGGCGCTTGAGAAAATTTTTGAATGCGGTTTCGAGCAGCGCGCGTTTCAGTTTTTTGACTTCGGGATAATTGACCGGGCCGGTGCGAAGTTTTTTCAGCAACGACGGTTTTGCTTTCGCGGAAAAATCCTTCGCCGACAGATCGGGAACATGCTTTGGCGAAATCGCGATGGTCGCCGGGTCAATCGCAAGCGAGCTGATGGCGTTGTAGGGGCTGTTATCGTCGCTCGTCTCGTTGATGGGCAGCGTTTGGAAAATGTTCAGACCGTGGCGATGACACCAGTCAATCATCTGGCGGACGCCCTCGGTGTCGCCGATGCCGAGGTCACGCTCGGTGCGGATGGCAAAGACCGGCTCAAGCACGCCGGCCATCAAGCGGTCTGGGCTGAAAGTCATGGCGAGATTTGAATCGTTTGAAATTGCCGTTGGCGCAAGTCAAATCCGTGGGTTTGGGTGGAACAGGCCTCCGGCCTGTTGATTCCGGCGTCTCGCCGGAATCCGGGCAAGGATAAAAACACTTCGACAACTCAACTCGCACACAAATCGTTCGTCTCCCGACGGAATTCGGCGGGACGCCGAATTCGACAGGCGAGACGCCTGTGCTACCCATAGCGATACGGCTTCGACAACGTGAATGTGTTCGGCAAATGCCGCACTTCGCGAACCTTTCCGTTGCTCAACAAAACTTCCACGATGTCGAAACGGATTTTGATTTCAGGATTTTTAAGGAGCTTCAAATAATCAAGCGCGCACTGGGAAAGCAACCGCCGCTTGCGCGAATCCACCGCGGCCGCCGGCCGCGTCCAATCTTCCGACGAGCGGGTTTTGACTTCGACGAACACGAGGCAATCGTCGTCGCGGAAAATCAAATCAATCTCGCCGCGAGGCGAGCGGAAGTTTGCGGTGAGAAATTTCAGTCCCTGTTGCCGAAGAAATTTTTTTGCCGCCCGCTCGCCGAGTTCGCCGCGACGCAAATGCTCTGGTTTGTCACCTCTGAAAGCCGATTTGATGCGCGCGAGAAGATTCATTCAGCCACAGATGAAACACAGATTGAACGCAGATGCGAAATTAAATCCGTGTTTCATCTGTGTTCAATCTGTGGCTGAAAAAGTTCCAGTTCCTGCGCTTTGAGCGGCGCGAAACTGCGGCGATGAATTGGACACGCGCCGTGCGACACGATGGCCGCAAGATGCTGCGGCGTGCCGTAGCCTTTGTGTTCGGCAAAACCATAAACCGGCCAGCGCGCGTGATATTCCACCATCATCCGGTCGCGCGTGACTTTGGCCAGCACGCTTGCGGCGGCGATGGAATAGCTGCGCGAATCGCCCTTCACGAGCGCGGTGTTCGGCAGCTTCATGGATTTCACAGGGCGGCCATCCACGAGAACGTGCTCCGGCTGCGGACACAGCCTGGCGAGCGCGTCGTTCATCGCGCGGTGTGTCGCCTGCAAGATGTTGATGCGGTCAATCGTCTCCGCGTCAACGACAGCGACGGCGCTGCGGATTTCAGGGTGCGACGTGAGGATGGCGAAATAATTTTCGCGCTGTGCTTCGGTGAGTTGCTTGGAATCGTTCAGGTCGCGCAAGCTGTCGTGGAAATTATCCCCGTCCCAGCGTTTCGGCAAAATCACCGCCGCAGCCACCACCGGCCCTGCGAGCGGGCCACGCCCCGCCTCGTCCACGCCCGCGACGAAGCTCAGACCCTGCTGCCAAAGCGCAGTCTCGTGCGAGAGGCGATGCCAAAATTTCGCGGACATGATTTTTCACAGGCTATCGCGCCGAGTGTCGGCGAGACAGCGAAAAGTTGTTCAGAAACTTTTACAACGCTGTGGCTTTGGAGAGATTCCGTGCCTGGAACTGGTGCTTTATGTTTCCCGATTGCTTCCCGCAGAAATCGCTTCCGAAAACACGGCCAGCACTTCCGCGCGGGTCAACGCGCCGACGAGACGGTTTTCCTTGAGCGAACTGACGACCGGCACGTTGCGCTGCTCGCTCGCCAGCACGATGGGCAGCACGTCGAGCAACCGCTGGTTCGGCGTCACGCATTGCGGCGGCGGGCGCATCACGTCGTAGGCGATGATCCCGATGTATTGGCCTTCCTGCAAATATTCCTTGAGGTCGTGCAACGCGACGAGGCCGACGAGCTGGCCGTGCGCGTCCACGACAGGAAGAAAATTATTTGAACTCATCAAAAAACGGTCTCCCATTTCCGCAAGCGTCGCCGTCTCGCGCACGGGCGGCACGGGAGCGCGCATCAAATCTCCGACGGTGCGCTCGGTGGCCACGCCGATTTCGGCGGACTCGCGTTCGAGCACGAGACCTTTCAACCGCAGCGGCTCGGTGTAGATCGAGTCGGCGTGGATTCTGCGCGCGACGAGAATCGAAACCACGCAGCCGAGCATCAACGCCGGCATGAGCGAGTAGTTCAGTGAAATTTCAAAAACCAAAATCATCGCCAGCAGCGGCGAGTGCGTCGTGGCCGCCAGCACGCTGCCCATGCCAACAAGCGCGAACGCGGTGGTCGGCAGCTCCTTTGCAAGGTCGAGTTCGTGCAGGCCAAGGCCGAACATGCTGCCCAGCGCCGCGCCAAGAAAAAGAGTCGGCGTGAACACGCCGCCGACCGCGCCCGAGCCGATGGTCGTGCTGGTCGCAATGAGCTTCGCGCAAAACAATCCGGTGAGCATCAGCAATGGGAAATGCGGGTCGAATTCCTCGTGCAAAATCCGATTGGTGATCACGAAGCCGTTTCCCCACACGCCCGGATACGCCAGCGCGATCACGCCGACAATCAGTCCGCCGACCGCCAGCCTCAAGTATATCGGCGCGCGTAAACGCTCGAAAAATTTTTCGCTGTAAGCCAGCATTTTCAAAAACAGCGCGCCCACGCCGCCACAAAGAATTCCCAGCACCAAAAACCATGGCAGTTGCGTCAAGCTTTTGAATTCAAACGCCGGCACGGAATACCACGGGCTAATCCCAAAAAAACTTCGCGACACAACCGTTGCCACCACCGACGAAAAAACCAACGGCGCAAAATGGTTCATGGAAAAGTTTCCCAGCACGATGAGCGACGCGAAAACCGCGCCTGAGATCGGAGCGTTGTAGGCCGCCGCTATTCCCGCCGCCGCGCCGCAGCCGACCAACATCCGCAGACGATACGGATGCCATTTCGCCAGTTGTCCACATTTCGACGCGAGCGTCGCCGTCAGTTGTGAAATCGCGCCTTCACGCCCAAGCGACGCGCCCGTGACAATGCTGACGAGCGATGAGAACGCCTTCACGAGCGCGGAGCGAAATGGTAATTTGCCGTCACCGGCGATGACGACTTCCAGCATGTTGGTCGGACCTTTTTGTGGAACGAGACGCAGGCCCCAATAAAGAACCAGTCCCGCCACGACGCCGCCCAGCACCGGGGTAATAACAATAAAGAGATGCGACACCCCATGTCGTTGCGTCATGATTTCGGCGATCTCGACCGGGTCGCCTCCGCGATTAAAAAAAAGCTGCTTGGCGGATTCTATGCCGTAGTAAAAAACGAGGTTCACCAACCCGCCAATGACGCCAACGCCGCCCGCAAGCATGAGATGAAGCGCCTGCTCGCTGAGCCAGACTTTTTGGCGGATGCGCAACAGCCGTTTCCAGTTCGCGCGCAGGAAAGAATGGCCGCGCTCAAGAATTTTCCCGAATGTGTTCTTCGGTTCCACGGCTTGTTTTGTTTCCGCAATCAATCAGCCGCACAAAACGTGCGAACGCAAGTTTCTTTACTGGGTGGAACAGGCGTCTCGCCTAGTTTCGGGCGTCCCGCCCGAAACCGTCGGTGCGCTCAACATTTGGACCAAGTAACGATTTTCGGCAAACACGTTCCGCCACGAAATTCGGCGGGACGCCGGATTTAACAGGCGGGACACCTGTTCCACCCGGAAGTTGCAAACGGCCACTTCCTTCGCCAGAGTATCGCCCGAATGTCGAAACGCTTTTTCATCACGACCGCCATCAATTACGTCAACGGCTCGCCGCATCTCGGCCATGCTTACGAAGAGTTGCTCGCCGACGTCATCGCCCGCGCGCGGCGCAGTCTCGGGCAGGACGTTTTTTTTCTGACTGGACTTGATGAGCACGGGCAAAAAGTCCAGCAAGTCGCCGTTACCGAGAAAAAAGATCCGCAGGTTTATTGCGATGAGCTTGCCGTCATCTGGAAAGATTTCACAAAGAAACTTGAACTGACGAACGACGATTTCGTCCGCACCACCGAGCCGCGCCACAAGGAAGTCGTTCAGGTGATCCTCTCGAAACTGCACGCCGACGGCCATTTCTACAAACAAAGCCACAAGGGGTTTTACTCCACGAAGGAAGAAACTTTCCTCACGGAAAAAGACCGCCGTTCCGACGGAACATGGGATCCAGCCTACGGCGAAGTCGTCGAACTTCAGGAAGACAACTATTACTTCAAACTCAAGGACCACCAGCAATGGTTGATTGATTACATCGAAAAAAATCCTGATTTCATCCAGCCGACGACGCGACGAAATGAAATCCTCGGCTTCCTGAAAAACAATTCGCTGGAAGATTTGTGTATCACACGGCCCGTCTCGCGATTGAACTGGGGCATCCCCGTGCCGTTCGACAAAAATTTTGTGACCTATGTTTGGTTCGATGCGCTTGTGAACTATGTCAGTGTTCCTGCTGCTCACGGCGACGTTGCTGTTTCGTCTGCCTTAAAATCGCAAATCGCAAATCGCAAATCGCAAATCGAATTGTGGCCTGCGGACATCCACGTCATCGGCAAAGACATCTTGAAATTTCACGCCGTCTATTGGCCCATCATGCTCAAGGCGATTGACCTGCCGCTGCCCAAGCAACTTCTCGTTCACGGCTGGTGGCAAAAGGAAGGCGAAAAAATCAGCAAGACCACCGGCAACATCGTTGATCCCATCGCGGTGATTGATGAATGGGGCGTGGACGCGTTCCGCTTTTACGTCATCCGCGAACTCGACATCGGCCCGGATGGAAACTGGACTGACGCCGGATTTGAAGCGCGTTACAACGCTGAACTTGCGAATGGTTTGGGCAATCTTGTCAACCGCTCACTCTCGATGCTGAAACGTTACAGAAATGGAATTGTTCCCGCGCGCTCCGATGAACTTGCCGCCGACGCCAGCAAAGTCGTCGCCGAAACGCGCGCCTTGCTGGAACAAAACCAATTGCAGGCCGCGCTCCAAAAAATCTGGTCGCTCGTCACGCGCGCGAACCAATACGTTGACCAAACTGCGCCGTTCAAACTCGCCAAAGACCCGGCGCAATCGAAACGGCTCGACGAAGTTCTCTACAATCTAGTGGAGACATGCCGCGTGCTAGCAGTTTTGATTTGGCCATTCTTGCCTTCGACTGCGGAAAAGATTTTCGGGCAGCTTGGATTGAAAGATTCGCCAGATAAATTTTCAGCCGCAACATGGGGCGGATTGAAAGCTGGCCATGCGATTGGCGAACCGGCGGCGCTGTTTCCGAGAAAAGATAAAGTCTAATCCCATATGCCGCTGAATTTTGAATGGGATGAAAACAAAGCCCGGTCGAACGCGGCCAAGCACGGTGTCAGTTTTGAAGAAGCCGCGACGGTGTTTGGCGATCCGTTTTCGCTGACGATTCCTGACCCGGCGCATTCACAGACTGAACATCGTTTTATCGTCATCGGGAAATCTCACAGTGGAAAATTATTGGTTGTCGTGCATACGGAACGGGGCGATAATATCCGCATCATCAGCGCCCGGCGCGCGAGCAGAAAAGAACAAACGAACCATGAAGAAAGCGCTTAACAAATCGTCGGAACCAGAGATGCGCGCAGAGTATGATTTCTCGCGCGGCGTTCGCGGCAAATACGCACGCCGCTACGCGCAAGGCACAAATGTGATCGTGCTGGAGCCGGACGTGGCAAAGGTTTTTCCCAGCGCCGATGCGGTGAACAGTTCGTTGCGTGCACTGGCGGGCATCATTCGCCGCCGCCAGAAAACCCTCGCCGCCAAATAATCCCGATGTTCATCTTGAAAGGATTCATTTGCAGAAAACTGTGACCAAGTGTCTCCTATTCCAATAGGCCAACATGGGTGTTGGTTAATATAACTGTTGGGCTGTATTGATAGCTTGAAAACCCCATCGAAAAAGTTTGCTTGGAGAGTGTCGGTCATTGCAGCAGGGGTGCTGACCACGCTATTCGCGTTTTTTTATTTTTTCGGGCATGATGATTACGGTAAGACTCTTCGTAAAGCCGCTTACATCGGTGATATTCAGACCGTCCGGACAATTCTCAGAAACCATCCAGATGTCATAAACTCATTCCGAGGCAATCCAGAGGCTCTGAGCCTTAATGCGAGCGGGAGCAGCAATTCGGGCCGGACGTTTGTTCAGGTTTTGTTCGCCAAGTTGCGGGGTTTGTGGCGGTCTTTCTTCACGACACAATTTGGTGTCTGGGACGAAGCTGGGTATTCTGCTCTGGACTTCGCTGTGAAAGGAAACCAACCCGAAGTTGTTTCTATCCTGCTGGATAATGGAGCTGATGTGGCGCACCTCAACGCCAGTAATTACGCGGCACTACATCAAGCAGTTCAGAAGGGGGACGTGGAAATTGTAAAGCATTTTTTAATTCACAACGTCGATCTCGAAATCAAAGACCGAACAGGAACCACCCCTTTAGGTTGGGCGATCCTGTGCCAGCATAAAGTGATCGCTGAACTGTTAATTGCCAAAGGGGCAAATATCAACGAGGGGGATATGCCGCCTCTCCATTGGGCGGCAGAAGTGAAAAGCAGGCCTATGGCTGAACTCCTCATACAAAATGGAGCAAAAATAAATCTTAAAGATAAATGGCAGAGAACTCCCTTGACTATAGCCGTCCAAAAGGGGGAAGACGCCTTGGCAACATTTCTTCGAGAACATGGGGCGCGCGAATAAAGCGCCAGGCGAAAGCTCCGCAAATGAAAATCACCCGCTTGTTGCTTTGCATTTTGCTTCTTGTGGCCGAGGACGCTGCATTCGCACAAACAAATTTGCCCGCTGGCTTCTCTGGTTTTCACGATAGCGGACAATTCAACGAACGCATCGCATCATTCACTTTCAATCCCGAAATCAAAATCCACATCAACGCGCCGACGATCTCGGCCTTCACGAAGGGGAAAAAAATCTTGCTGGTTTTTTTCACGTTGCCGAACGGGAACACGACGGAGCAGACGATTGGCCGAAAACTTCAGCCGGGCGATGACTGGCATTTCGACATCCAGCACATCGGCGCGCAGACGCGGTTTCTGCGCGAGATGCTCAAAGACCGCGTCATCGTCGTCGCGTATCTGGAAGCGGAGATGAAAAGCTGGCCTGCATGGCGGAAGAAACATGGCGACGGGAAAATTCCTGAAATCATCTCGACGGTGCGTGAAGTTGTCCGACCCCTCTCCCGGCCTGCGGCCACCCTCTCCCCATCGGATGGGGAGAGGGACAGGGTGAGGGGCGCGTCTGAAGATATCGTTCTGAGCGGACACAGCGGCGGCGGCAGTTTTATTTTTGGCTACATGAACGCCGTGGAAAAAATTCCAGACGACGTGACGCGCATCGCATTTCTGGACAGCAATTACGCCTACAACTCCACGAACCATCTGGCGAAGCTGACGGCGTGGTTAAAGCGTTCCAAGCAACATCGCCTTTGCGTGCTGGCTTACAACGATGCGGTCGCTCTGCTGAACGGCAAGTCATTCGTGAGCGCGGAAGGCGGCACGTGGGGGCGCAGCCGCGCGATGCTCAAAGATTTGGGCGCGACGTTCAAGTTCTCAAATCAGCAGCTTGGCGACGGATTGGAAAAAGTTTCCGCGCTCGACGGGCAAATCCTGTTTCTGCTGAAGGAAAATCCTGAGAAGAAAATTTTCCACACCGTCCAAGTCGAGCGCAACGGCTTCATCCACTCGATGGTTTTCGGGACGAAGAACGAAAGCAAGGGCTACGAATACTTTGGCGAGCGTGCTTACGTGGAGTGGATCCAGGACGAGTGACACTGTTTGCTCGAACCAGAAAATCGCTGAGGCGGTTCAATGTTTTCCCCGCCTCTTTACACCCAGCCAAAGGGGGTGTTAATGAGACAACCCATTTTGCGCCATTGTTTGCTTGCATTGCCCTACTGACGCGCTACAAAGGAGAGACAACCTTTAATCAACTATCGGGCACAGGCTCGTTGCCGTGAAGCGGCCAACGAGCCTGTTTTTTTCGAAACCGGAGTTCTTGGACGGTGTTTGATGAATTTGAATCCACGTTGTTGCGTCAATCAGATTACGAACTTATGAAAACAATTTACGCCTTGTTTTTGTCCGCCTTCACCCTGACCACCACCCATGCCCAGGAGGAACTGTATCTGCCGACAACCGGAGCCGATTACTACATTCCCGCCGTCGTTTACGATTCGGCTGTGGTCTATAACGGACCGGTCGTCTATTACGCGCCGGTGATCTACAACGGGCCGGTTTTTTACGGAACGCTCGTGCCGGATTACTGTCCGACAGCATGCGAGCCGGAAACGCCGTCAATAGTGATTCACATCGGCGGCGGACAATCCTACACGACTGCAAACTACGACAGTTGTGCCTCGACGGTCATTCATTTCGGCGGCGGGCAGGCTGCGGCGCAGGGTTATCACTTCGGACGTCGGTGATTCATTGGGCTTTTATTTTTCAGGGCTTCTCGCATCATGTCGTCGTGTCGTCGAACGCCGAATCCATCCTCATGCGGTTTTTTGAAGAGAACCCCGAGGCGCGTTTTTCGCGAAAAGAAGTCAGCCGCAAAGCCGTCAAGCGGATTGAATTTGAAGAAGACCCACGCTGGGCCGACGCGGCTCTCAATGCGCTCGCCGCCAGAAAGTTTGTTGAAGTGGACGACAGCGGTTATTACCTGCTCAACAAGTCCGGGCGTTAATTTTTATGCGCATCGGAATTCTAACTGACGCGGACGTGACTCGCCTCGAATGGGCGAAGGAAAACGGGTTCGGCTCCATCGAATGGATCCGTTTCGACAGCAGCTTCGCAAATCCGACGCAGCAGATTTGGCGGCCTTATGCCGACCGTTTTGCCGCCGCGGCAACTGCGCGGGGAATCCGGATCTCCGCCATCGGCGCGCTCTACAAAAATCCGCTCGACCCGGCGCAAAGTGAATTCGCCCGCGCGATGTTTCTTCGCGCGATTGACGCTGCGTCTCATCTCGGAATCAAAACGGTCTGCGGATTTCCCGGCGCGGTCATCGAGTTGGAAACGAATCCCAAAGGCAACAATCCCGTTTACAAGCCGTTCGAAAATTTTCTGCCGCGCCTGCTGGAATTTTGGGAGCCAATCGCTAAAACCGCCGCCGACATGGGCGTGCGCATCGCGTTCGAGCATTGTCCGCAAGGCGCGTATCACCTGCCGGTGATGGGCTTCAACATGCTCGCGCAGCCCGCGATGTGGGAGCGTCTCTTCAACGAGACGAAGTGCGACAACATCGGCATCGAATGGGACGCGAGCCATCTGATGTGTCAACTCATTGATCCCGTCACGAACATCCGCAAGTTCGGCTCGAAGATTTTTCACGTCCACGCGAAGGACGCTTTTGTGAGCCGGCAACTTCTTGAAGTCTATGGCATCTGCCATCACGGCGTCGCAGAGCATCGCTTCCCCGGATTGGGTCAGGCGAACTGGGGAGAAATTGTCCACGCGCTGCTGCGTGCCGGTTACGATTCGGATTTAAACATTGAAGGCCGGCACGACCCCGTCTTTCGTGATCACGACACTGTCCCGCCCGAAGACATCAAGCTGTCGGGAACCAATCGTCTTGCTGGACAAAAACTTGAAGATGCTGGCTTGCTCATCGCCAAACGGACGCTCGAACAATTCGTGCCGAAAGAAGGTTGAATTCAAAATGCAAAAGTCAGCGACCTCCGGCAAAGCCGGAGGCTTGAGATAGCGCGGACCGCTCAAAGC
>CAYMCQ010000097.1:0-13486 GCA_964389025.1 uncultured Verrucomicrobiota bacterium | reverse complement strand
CTACAGCCTGGGCGTGTTGCTCTACGAACTGCTGGCCGGCAGCACGCCGTTCGATCCGAAGGAACTGATGGCCGGCGGGATCGACGCGATGCGCAAGACGATCCGGGAGAAGGATCCGGTCCGGCCCAGCACGAAGCTGGCGACGCTTCAGGGAGATGAACTGACGACGACGGCGAAGCGGCGTTCGGTGGAATCATCGAAGCTGGCAAAGCTGTTGCGCGGCGATCTCGACTGGATCGTGATGAAGTGTCTGGAAAAGGACCGGACACGGCGCTACGACACGGCCAACGGTTTGGCCGCCGACTTGAAGCGGCATCTCAATAATGAACCGGTCCTCGCCCGACCGCCAAGCAAGCTGTATGAGTTTCAGAAGACTTTCCGGCGACACAAGATCGGCTTTGCGGCGACGGGGGCACTGATTGCGGTGCTGTTGGCTGGTGTGGTTGTGAGCGCCTGGCAGGCGGCGCGGGCCAGGCGGGCGGAGAGAGAGCAGAGTCGTTTGCGGGTCACGGCGCAGGCGGCCGAAAGTGAGGCCCGAGCAAAACAGAGCGAGGCGGAGCTCCAGCGCAAGCGGGCCGACGAGGAGACCGCGAAGGCTCGGGAAAACCTGGAGTATTCACGCCGGCTGCTCTACGCGTCCGACATGAATCTCGCCCAGCAGGCGCTCATACTGAACAATCTGGGCCGGGCCCGTCGCCTCGTGGACCGTCACCGGCCGAAGCCGGGCGAGGAAGACCTCCGTGGCTGGGAGTGGCGCTATCTCTGGCAACTGACACGCAGCGAAGCCCTGACCACGCTGGTCAACCGTCCAACCTACGGCACGGATGTTTGTTTCTCACCAGATGGCAACTGGCTCGCTGTTGGGTGGCAAGATGGCCAGGTCGGTTTGTGGAACGTCCCGGCCCGGAAAAGCATTCGGCTGCTCTCTACTGCAAACAATTCCACCCCGGGCAGAGTCGCTTTTTCCCCGGTGGCCAATTTACTGGTGGCCAATTCTGAACCCGGAACCGTGAAACTGTATGAACTGAACTCCGGAAAGGAGTTGTTTCTTTGGACGGCACCCGACGACGCCGGCTGGATGGTGAAAGACCTGGCCTTTTCCCAAGATGGCTCACGGGTGGTCATCTACGGGGAATGCGTCGCAAAGGGGGTCAGCTCAGTCTGGGTCGCGAACATCTCCGGCAGGATTGAGAACCGGTTTCCCAGCCGGTTCTACATGGGCTGGACGGAAATGGGGGCGGCACGTCTTTCCGCTGACAACCGACGGCTTTACCTGGAGACTCCCGGCGGCGACTGCTCCATTCAGTGCATTGACCTGACCGCCGGGAAGGAGTTGTGGCGCACGGAGGCGCTGTCCGACGGAGCCTTGACTGCACTCGCCGTTTCACCAGATGGACGCTTCCTCGCTTCGGCCACGGGATTCGTGGATAGCGCCATCCGCCTCTGGAACGCGGAGACCGGCCAGCATCTTGACCGTCTGAATGGCCACACGGCTTGGGTCAGCGACCTGGAGTTTACCAAGGATGGAAAGCGACTGGTCTCCGCCAGCAGTGATCAAACCATCCGCTTCTGGGACACGCATGACTGGACCGAGACCAGGGTGCTGCGCGGTCACACGGATGAAGTGCATACCCTGGCAGTTTCCGAGACGGCAAAACTGATCGCCAGCGTGAGCAAGAACGGCGACCTCATGTTGTGGCAGACGGACGGGAAAGGCCTGGCGCAAGGATACACGCGTCTTCCCGAACACCTGGTCGCCCAATCCGTCCTGCCACTGGACCACGCGCGGGCACTGGTAATGAGGGGCGGCAGTCCGCCGGCGTTGATTGACTTCAATGAGGATTTACAGGCCCACGCTCTGCCGGGATTGGCCGCAGCGGACAGTTTCTTGGGCCTCACGGACACCAACCTGATCTGTCATTGGGACGGGACGAATCAGATTGTTGCGAGCGAACTGCGCGGAATGAAGCTCAGCCGGCGCGGAGGGATCACAATTGAATCCGGCAAACGGCCTTCCGGTGCGCTCTACGACCCAAAGCACGAATTGCTCGCGTGGACTGAGTCGCCACCTTCGACGTTGGTTC
Source organism: uncultured Verrucomicrobiota bacterium (assembly GCA_964389025.1). GTDB lineage: Bacteria > Verrucomicrobiota > Verrucomicrobiia > Limisphaerales > CAYMCQ01 > CAYMCQ01. The sequence continues at coordinate 11,402 of CAYMCQ010000097.1, read as the reverse complement.
ATGTCGCGAGCCTCAATGAACCGGGGAACCGGATTGAACTGAAACGCGATTTTCCGGAAATCATCCCCACCCAGTTCAATGCCGCTGGAACCCACCTGATCGGCTGGACGCGATTTGGGCCGCTCAATGTTTGGAACCTTCAGGCTGCCGCACCTGTGATCTCCCGTGCGGGGGTGTTTTCTGGCGTGTCCTTCGCCGCCGGTGGGCGAGTTTTGGTGACGTTGGCTTTGGTGGACAATGATCATGAAATTACGTTTTATGATCTGGCTCGCCCGGGGCAACCACTACGACAAATTGCGGGCCGAGACCGGGCCAACGGCCTGACCGTCTCGCCCGATGGCAGTCTCGTAGCCGTTTCCACGCATGCGGGACTGCTGGAACTCTATAATCCCACCAATGGCACGTTGATCAGCTCGCTTCACGGCCATCTCAACTCGGCTCACAACATCGCTTTTTCTCGGGATGGACGACGGCTGGTTTCAGCCTCGGGTGGTCGCGAAGCTCTCAAACTGTGGGATGTCAGCACCCGGCAGGAACTCCTGAATCTGAGCGGCGTCGGCGGAGTATTGGAGAAGCCCGTCTGGAGCGGCGACGGTCATGTGCTCCTCGTCTACCCGCCCTGGCAGGCGTGGAGCGCTCCGTCGTGGGAGGAGATCGCGGCGGTGGAGGTGCAGGAAAAAGCTGAGAGCAAACAACCGTGAGTCCGATCCGTGAAGAAGCCTTGTTTGCGCTGGCGCTGGAAAAACCTGCGACTGAAAGCGACGCTTTTCTAAAAGCTGTCTGCCGGGATGACAAGGTCGTGGTGTATGTCGCCGAACAGACCGAGCAGGTGCGGCGGCGCGTGGCGCTCAAGGTCATCAAGCTCGGCATGGCCAAAGCTGGAGCGGTGCGGTAGCCTCGATGGCGGGTTCACAAATGCGAAAACAACTTTCTCAGGTCGCGATGCTTGGTTGCCTGCTCGCCTTCGCGACGTTCGTTGAAGGCGCGACCGCCAATTCCACCACGAATTCGCTCCGCTACTGGCCGCAGTGGCGCGGGCCGCTGGCGAATGGCGTCGCGCCACTCGCAAACCCGCCGGTCGAGTGGAGCGAGAAGAAAAACATCCGCTGGAAGATTGAACTGCCGGGCAAGGGACATTCTTCGCCCGTCGTCTTCGGCGGCCGCGTGTATGTGATGACGGCGGCACCCGTGGGTGAAGCACAGAAGCCGGTGCATGATTCTGCGCCGGGCGTGCATGACAGCATACCGGTCACGCACCGGCATCAATACATCGTGATGGCCTTGAGCCGGAGTGACGGGCATGTGCTGTGGAAAAAGGCTGTGCGCGAGGAATGGCCTCACGAAGGTGGGCACGAGACGGGCAGCCCGGCGTCCAATTCGCCGACGTCCGACGGTGAATTGCTCTACGCCTTCTTCGGCTCGCGCGGACTTTACTGTCTCGACCTCGACGGCGCGGTGAAATGGCAGAAGGATCTCGGCAAGATGCAGACGTTGCACGCGCACGGTGAAGGCAGTTCGCCCGTGCTTTATGGCGACACTCTGATCGTCAATTGGGATCACGAAGGCAGTTCCTTCCTCTATGCCTTCGACAAACGCACCGGCCAGCAGCTTTGGAAAGCCGCGCGCGATGAAAAAACTTCCTGGTCCACGCCGCTCGTTGTCGAGCGGGACGGCAAGCCGCAAGTCATCGTCAGCGCGACGAAGCGCGTGCGCGGCTACGATCTCGCGACGGGCGCGCAGCTTTGGGAATGCGGCGGACTTACCGACAACGTCGTTTCCTCGCCGGTGCATTGGCGCGACCTGATCATCGCCGGCAACAGTTACTATTCGCAAGCCATGCTGGCGATTCGCCTCGCGGGCGCGAAGGGCGACCTCACCGGCACCACCAACGTCGTGTGGAAGCTAAACCGTCTCACGCCCTACGTCTCCTCGCCGCTGCTTTACGACGACATGCTCTATCACATTCGCCACAACCAGAACATTCTCGTGCGGCTCGATCCGGCGACCGGCAAATTGCGTGACGAACCGCTCCGGCTCGACGGCATCCGCGATTTCATTTTCTCATCGCCGGTCGGCGCGAGCGGACGCATCTACGTCACCGCCCGTGACGGCACAACGGTCGTTCTTCGCCACGACCAGGAGAACACAACGCTGGCGGTGAATCGCCTCGACGATTCTTTCAGCGCCTCGGCTGCGTTGGTGGACAAGGAACTTTACCTGCGTGGCGAGCGATTCCTCTACTGCATCGCGGAGAAGTAGCCGCAGAGTTGCGTCGGTGCCTCGAAGTTTTGCCCGCCGCGCATGAACAACGGGAATCGTGATTGACTCCACGGACATTCGCAGAAACCACGCCAAAGTCATGCCGTATCTGGCCACTGTGCGCGGCGGCAGCACGGAGGAAGTGGTGCCGGGCTACTGGAGCGGCGTGGCTCTGGCGCGTGAGCCGGCCAGTCGGCGGGTGCTGCCGCTCTTGCAGCGGCGCTGGTGATGGCGGCGGCCTATTTTGCGGCGGGATGGCTGGGCGAATCGCTCAAGCTGGCGGTGCTGGCAGCCGCGTGTTGAAGGCGGCCAAACAGTTCTTCCGCGTGCCGCAGTTTCACTACTACGCGCTGGCCGGCGGCATTCGCGTGCCGCTCTCACGAGTGAGTGCAATGAGTCGCACACACGTGCCGCTACCGACTACTTCTCAACTCTGGCTTTTTCACTTCCATTACAAAACCCGGGGAAAGTCCAATTAGGCGAATCGCTTGCCAAATTATCGAATGTAGCTTAAAAAATTACACTTTCAGGCCAGTTTAGCTCAGTGGTAGAGCAACGGTTTTGTAAACCGTCGGTCGTCGGTTCAAATCCGACAACTGGCTCCATTTCTTGATATCTGTTTATCAGGGACTTAGAACACGGACTGGGCTGACCTCCAGCAAAAGCTCCGGCGTTGTTGCCATCCGTCAGAATCCTCGCGCTATCCGCGAGTATTCGCCCACAATCCGCTAACGTAGATACTTCAATGCCGGGCATTCTAAAAAAATTGGTCTGCCTATGAAAAATCGATGCCGCCTCTTCCAACGAAGCAGCCGCATTTTCTTCGTTCAAGACAACTCAACTGGCAAGCAGGAAAGCCTGAGAACGCGGGACTAGAAAGTCGCGCAACGAATTTTGGACGCCAAGAGTGACGCTTTCAAACAGCCGGCAATGAACGGTGGCTGGCAATTTTGCTTCCAATAATCCGCGCTGAAAAATTTTCAGATGAAATTTGGCATTGAACTGAGGTGCGACTTCAGGCAGGCTGTGTGTGTGGTCAATCCAGTATTGCTCAATCATCCGTCGGTTGTTGAAACGGTCGCCCCTCGGCAGGCGCATCAACCGCGCCGGGGTCAGGAAACTTGTTTTCGACGAAAGACAACTTGATTATGAAGCTGCATCTCCTTACGCCTAAACGGTCCCTGCCAGGCAGGGGCTTCACGTTGATTGAATTATTGGTGGTGATTGCCATCATTGCCATCCTCGCGGGGCTGCTGCTGCCGGCGTTGAGCAGGGCAAAGTCCAAAGCCAAGCGCACCGCCTGCCTCAGCAACATGCGCCAAGTAGGCGTGGCGCTCCAGATGTATGACACCGACGCCAATGGCAAACTGCCCAACCCGGGTGGCAATCAAACGTTTGACTTCAACAATCAGTTTGCCCAGGACAACGTGCTCAAGGCCCTCAACCCTTACGTCGGCGTGAAGAATGTCACGGCTCCAACGAAAGTTTACATCTGCCCCACTGCCGTGCCTTCGAAAAAGCCGGGATATGTGCCAACAGCAGTCAGTTCCACCGCCATGCTGGTGAGCCAACTGGTGTTGAACAAGGGGATCAGCAAACTCAGAAATCCAGCCCGCACCGTGATCTTTCAGGAGAATTACTGCTTGATGGGCGCGTTCTGGTATGAACCGGAGGGGTCGGGGAACAACTACACCCAGTGGCACACATGGACGGCCTCCAACTCCAGCGAATGGAGTGGCACCCCGCGCGAGCATTACAACAATCTCCACGAGCAGGGGGGCATTCTCGTCTCTTGTGATGGTCATGCCGAATATAAGAAGAACAAACAAACCTCCAGCCTCGACTTTGGACTGGTGGACACGCGCCTCCAAGATTCTGCATGGCAGCCCACCGAGTTGCATTCCCGGGCACCTTACATTTATCAACCATGAACGGGAAATCCTAACCATGAAATCCTCAATTCTATTCTCCTTCCTTACCGTAACAGCCTTGGCGTTATTTCTGGCGAGTTGTAAAAAAGAGGCAAAGGCCGATGCAACTCAACCGCTTCAGCAGTCATTTCAAACCGCCGAACCCGAGGTGAAGAAGACCATTGAGACGGTCAACAACAGTCTCAAGTCGGGGAATTATTCCGAAGCAGCCAGGACCCTGGCTCCGTTGATCGCCGAGCGCCCCATGACCGACGCGCAAAAACAGGCCGTCGGCGTGGCGATCCAACAGATGAATCAAGCTATTGCGGCAAATCCCAAACTCGACACGAAGGAAATGTATGAACTCCGCGCGAAGATGTTCCAAGCGGTTCAAAGCGGACCGCGGTTTTAGCTTTCTGGAGCAATCCACATTCTGGTTGATCGAAATCCGTCATCCACGCCGGATAAATAATTTCCGAAAAGGAAACGTGACAGCGCGCGTCTATCCTAAAATTTATTTTGGCTGCTGCTCTGTTTCATGAACCTCACAGCAGCCGCCACGGTGGGGTCGTTCTTGCTGGAGACATTCAGCATTTCGGAAATGTGACTTTCACCCGGGATATAGACCAATTCCGCGCCTACGCCAGCCTGCCGCAAAGCGTTATGGAACTGCCGCGCCTGTGCCGGGAGACTGAAATAATCCCACTGGCAATACGTGACCAGAAACGGCGGCGCGCCGGCCTTGACGTGAAACAGCGGCGACGCGTCGCGGCGGACCTTCGGGTCCTTGCCGAACACCGAATCTTGGGATTCCCCGATGGTGAAATTGTAAACTCCGCTCAACGCCAGCACACCGCGAATGAGCTTGGGCGAAAGTTGATGCGCCGCCAGGTATCGCTCCTCCACACTAAGTAAAGCCGCCAGATGACCGCCCGCTGAGTGGCCGCCCACATAGAGCCGGTTGGTGTCGCCGCCGTGCTCGGCGATGTGCTGGACGGTCCAGGCGAACGCCGCCGCGACATCTTCGATCTGCGCCGGGTGCGGGTGCTTGGGTGCCAGTCGATAACTCGGCACGACCGTGACATAACCTTCCCGCGCGTAGCGGTTCCCCAAAGCCGGATATAGTGCGCGGTCCCCGGACTTCCACGCGCCGCCATGAATGAAGAAAAAGACCGGCGCGTTCGTTTTGCCTTTGGGAATGTAAATGTCCAGTTTGTGTTTGGCGGTGTCCGCTTCGGTGCCTTCCCGGTAGGTCATATCCTTGCGCGTTACCACCTCCGGCGAAACCGCCATGGACGGCAGTCGCAAGTCCGCAAGATCAGGCGCGTTCAGATACACCGGGTTGGAGTAAATCCACGGGCGCTCCTCCTCACCCACCTTCAGCCACGCCTCGACACGATAGGGGCCGGGCTCCTTCGCCTCGAAAATCAGATTCGTGCCGGTGGTTTCATGGATGACTGTTCCCTTGTGAATCAGGCGCAGCTTCGCCGCCAGCGGCAATATCGCCATGACCCTCGTCTTGCCCAGCATCGGCGCGGCATCGCCCATGGAAAACACTCCCAGATTGTTCACCGCGCCGAACGTGAACCCGGTGGGATCGCAGAGCCAGTCATGCGCCACATAGACGTGCCCGCCCTTCAAGGCTTCGCGGATGAGCGGCTCGGTCAATCCCCGGGCAAGGATGTGCGTCACCAGATTTCGGAAGCTGACCTCGTAGGGATCGAAGGTCACGCCCTGCCGGATGACGTTTTGATGCGCTTTGTTGGCGGCAATTCCCGTGAACGGCTTCTTCTGGGTTTCCTGGTCCCACCTGGCAAAAATCTCCGGGTGATAATCCATCCCCGCGCCAAAGAATTCATCCGGATACGAACGAAAGTCATCCACCACCGCCTGCCAACGCTTTGCATCACCTGCCGCCGAAGCCAGATATTGTTCGAACCGCTTCTCCAGGACAGAGTCGGTGTGGCGGTTGTAAATCTCCATGCCGGCCATGCCCGTTGCATCCGCCGGGTTGCCTTCCTCGACATGGCTTGAGAAACGCAGGTCACTGCCCGGAATCGGCTTGCCGTCCGGGTCGAAATCCGGGAACGACAAAATTCCTTCGCCGGTTTCGGAGCCGGCGATATGCAGCACGCCGTCATGCAGGCCGCGCAAGGACTCCGGATTGGGGCCACGACGGTCCGTCATCATCACGACGCGGATGCCCGTTTTCTGCGCTGCGGCCAGTAACTCCTGTCGCGTGTCTTTCGCGTGTTTGGCATCCTGGGCGCGCGAATGGATGATGGCGCGGCAATCCTCGTAAAGACCATGGTCAGGCGGCGGGCGGCGTTCCTGCGCAAAACGCAGCCGCGCTTCGTGCGTGGCCTGCAAATGCTGACGCTCCAGACGTTGCGACAAGCTCAGGTAGTAGTTCGTCCGGCTGCCAGTCTCGGCGCGTCCGATGGCCGCCGCCAGCAGGCACAGGCCAATCCAATGATACGGTAATTTCATACGTTGCCACATTGTCACCAAAGCACCGCAAACTGCAACCCGTGAAATCCAGCGGACAATCACAACCGGTTTCCGGCGGCGACGAACGTTTCCCGCACGTGAAAGCAAAATCGTCTGGGACGACGACAAGGAAAAGATCATCAGCGACCGCGACGCGGACAAATTCGTCGGCGTGAAATACCGCAAGCCGCGAGAATTGCCGTATCGGAGAAAGAGCGGGTAGTCAGCGGTGAAGATGTTTCCAGTCTATCGGGATTTAGGCCACCTCTGTCTCCCGGTAAATCTCGACTTCATATTTGCGAACAAACTTTCGAGCCTCGGCGAACTGCTGTAGATCAGACGTAACGACCCAGACAAAATCCTCGTGGGAAGTCTGGAACATACTGCTGCGAAATGGTGATGTGAACAAATGCCCGTCCCATCCAAAACTCATCATCAAAGAAACCCAGCCTACCAATTCGTCACGCTCTTTGAATTCGAAGACATGACCGGGTGCGTCAATGAGCCACCGCTGTTCTCCGTGCGCACGCCGCAAGCTCAATGCAATAGCCATCTCGTCTAACTTGTAGGCCGGCCAGTCCGAAAGCCAAAAGAGCGCTGTCTCAAACTCGCCAACCCAAGCCACCAGATCACGAGCAAGTAGACCTTGAGCACGCGCCTCCGTTGGGGCGGCAAAGAAAACTTCGTAATCACCGACCACTTCCGGCCAGCCCTCTGCGGATACTCCATCAATGTCACGAGCCTCTAACCACTCGAGGCACTCTTTGTTCGTGAGGCAGATCATGGCTTTGAACATTATTTCGTTAAAAAAATTTGTCGAGAAGTGCCTGTAGTAAGGTAATCTCTAATTCGTTTGAAAGACCGGGCAATGCCTAAAAAAATATCACGCTGGCTTTTGGTTGTGTTCTTCGTTGCAGCCGGAGCGAACCATTTTGTTTCGCCGAAATTCTACCTCTCGATAATGCCGCCCTATTTGCCGTGGCCACTTGGACTGATTTATCTCAGCGGCGCAGTCGAAATCGCCGGTGGCATCGGCGCCCTCATTCCCGCGACGCGGAGATTTGCAGGTTGGGGTCTCATCGCGCTTCTGATTGCCGTGTTCCCGGCTAACATTCATATCGCACTTCAAGGGATGGGCGATTCCTTTCCGAGCTGGCTTCTTTGGGCGCGACTTCCCTTGCAGATCGTTTTTATCGCGTGGGTCTATTGGACGTGCTTGCAACGCTGCAAGCTCCGTCAGGAGCGGAATCTTCATAGTCGAAACGAACGATAAAATCTCCAGCCCTGTCGGGGCGGCATATTTCCGTTTCTTTTCCCGATGATGTCGCTCCTGACGAAGCTTGAATTGTGTTTGGTCGGATAACTACAAAGATGCCGCGCCTACGGTGCTAAAACATCCGCGCTCGCCTCAAAGTTTCGCCGCGATGAATTGCTCCAGCTTCACCGCGTCGGCGTTGAACATGCGCAGGCCCTCGGCGGTTTTCTCCGTGCCCATCGCGTTCTCGTTGAACAACCAGCGGAATTTCTTTTCGTCGAGCGGAAGCTTCTCGATCTTGCTCTGCCTTGCGATCTCAGGACTGAGTTTGCGTTCGACGGGGTCGGTGCTGTTTTTCAACTCGGCAAGCAGGTTGGGGCTGATCGTCAGCAGATCGCAGCCGGCAAGTTCGAGGATTTCGCCCTTGTTGCGGAAGCTCGCGCCCATGACTTCGGTTTCGTGGCCGAACTTTTTGTAGTAGGAATAAATTTCCTTCACCGAAACCACGCCGGGGTCTTCTGCCGGCGCGTAATCCTTGCCGGTGTTTTTCTTATACCAGTCGAGGATGCGGCCCACGAACGGCGAGATGAGTTTGATCTTCGCCTCGGCGCACGCGACGGCTTGCGGCAGCGAGAAGAGCAGCGTGAGATTGCAATTGATTTCCTGCTTCTGCAAAAACTCCGCGGCCTTGATGCCTTCCCAAGTCGTCGCGATCTTGACGAGGACGCGCTCGCGCTGAATCCCGTTCTTTTTATAAATCCGGATGAACTTCAGCGCCTTGTGCAACAACCCTTCGGTGTCGAACGAAAGGCGGGCGTCCGTCTCGGTGGAAACGCGACCCGGCACGATCTTCAAAATCTCGCAGCCGAACATGACGAGCAATGTATCCATGATCTCCTCGACCGTCTCTTCGCGGCTGAGGTTGGCGTTGCGATTGTCGGCGATGGCTTTGTCGAGGAGGTATTTATATTCGGGCATCTGCGCGGCCTTGAGGATGAGCGATGGGTTCGTGGTGGCGTCGCGCGGCGCGAATTGCTTGAGCGTCGCAAAGTCGCCGGTGTCGGCGACGACTGTCGTGAACTTTTTGAGTTGGTCGAGTTGGGTAACTGCCTGCGAGGTCTGCAGTTTTGTCATTTCAGCAACAGCGCTCATAAATTTTCCTTCGGTTTCCACCCTCGGCAGTGATGCTGCGGAGGACGGGGGTTTCGGCGAGAATGCGTCAAAGTCCCGGCGAATGCAACGGGTGTTTTCAGGAAATTATTTTCCATGCTCAGATGGCGGAGTTCCACGACGCGCTAATTCTATTTCGCTTGGAAAGTTGGGGCGTCGTGAAACTCCGCCCTCCGACGGAAACTTCATTCCGTCAACGTTTCCTGTTTTGGCTCGGGCAACCACTTCGTCAGAATCGCGCCGATGAGCGCGTAGCCGCCCGCCACGCACGCGCCGGCGATCGCGATTTTCGCCGGGCTGGGTGGAGCGGACGCTGAGAGCGTGATCGTGATCCACGCCGCTGCCGTGCCGAGCACGCGCCCACCGATGTTTGCCGCGAAACTTTCGCCCGTGCCGCGCAGGTGCAGCGGGAACACAAGCGGGATGTAATTTCCCCAGAAGCTGAATTGCGCGATGGTGAACATGCCCGCGACGAAAATTCCGATCTTGATCCACGTCAGCGTGTCGGCGTTGCCGAGCGAGGTGGAAATCCACCAGAACAGCAGCGGAACAAAAATGAGCGCCGGAATCTGGAACACGCGCAGCAACGCCCGGCGACTGATGAAGAGCACCGCAATCATCGCGAAAATGAACCGCCCTGCAAGCCCGCCGACTTCCTGCCAAATCGTCACCTTGGCCACGGCTTCGTCGGAAGCATTACCGGCGATCTGGCGTTTCTTCGCGGGGGAAAGCTCGGGTTGGCTGGCTTCTTTGGCGGCGGCGACGGCCTTGCCAACAGCGGACTTGGCTGTGGTGATCATCGCCGAATGGCCGGCCTCGGTTGGCGTGCCGACGCGCTGTGCGCCGAGAATTTGCGGCAATTGCTGAATGGCGCCAAACGCAATTCCGTAGCTGGCGGCGAAAACAAGCGTCGTCAGCACGGTCGTTCGCCGCAGTTCCGGACTGAACAGTTCAAGAATGCTTGGCCGCTTGAGTTGCCCTGCCTCGCGTTTGGCTTTCCAGGCAGGCGATTCCGGCAGGAACGGGCGGATGAGGATCAGCGGAATGGCCGGGATGACGCCGGAGATGAGCGTGTAGCGCCACGCTTCATGTCCACCATGGATCGCTGGCAGGTGCATGGCGATGTTCGCTGCGAGGACGTTCATGGCGCCGACCATCAGGCCGCCGAACGACGAGAACGCCTGCGTGAAGCCGAGAACTTTTTCGCGCTGGTCGCGGTCGGGGAACAATTCCGCCAGCCACGCCACGGCAGCCACGAATTCCACGCACACACCGATGAACACCAGACACCGAAACACAAGCAATTGCGTCAGCGACGTCGCATAGCCGGCGGCAAAAGCTGAAAACGCATAGAGCAAAATGCTGAACGTGAGCACCCGCCTGCGTCCAAGCCGGTCGGTGAGATAACCGCCGAGCAAACCAAACACACCACCGGCAATCGCGGGGACGAAGAACAGCGTGCGTGCCCATTGGACATATTCAGGCGAGCCGGGCACGAGCGCCGGCAGGCCGTCTGGCCCGAGACCACCCAGCGCTGCCAGCGCCGGCTTGATGATGAGCGGCAACATGAGCAGTTCATAAATGTCGAAGGCGAAACCGATGATTGCGATGAGAACAATCAGCCATTGAACAGTTGTGAGCGGGCGTTTTTCCGTGGCGTTCATGCCAGAGGTTTAGAGGACACTGCGCGCACAGCAAGAATTTTTATTCTTCGCTGTCGTAGTAGTCCAACGAGTTCCTGACGCGGAATGCTTTTGGCTGTCCGGCAAATTTCCATTTGTCACTGTCGGGATAGTAACAAACGTCGGAAATAACGTTGTTGGCGATGACGTAATAAACCAGTTCGTTCGCGCCGGTGTTGATCAATTGGTGCGGCTCGTTCGGCGGAACCATCAGGCAATCGCCTTCTCGAACTTCCGTCAGGCCGTCCAGCGAGCGCATCTGGCCGCGCCCAACGATGAAGAGATAAAATTTCCACCGTGCGGAATGCGAATGATACGGATAGTTCACCGCGCGCGGTGGCAATTTCACGAGTTCAACTTCAAACGGATGCGGATGTTCGGCGGTGGACGGGCGTTTGCCGAGCATCGCCTGCGAAATATCCTGATATGAAAGTTTGAAGCGGCCTTTTGGCGAAATGGTTTCCTCGACTGGGACCTGGCTGAGATTGATTTTGTTCATGGGATTTTTCAGGGTCGTTCCGGGTGAAAAATACTGCTCAAAGAACTGCGGACAGTCAAATATCTACTCCCGCGCCGACAAAGTGTGCATCTTGACAGTTCCCCCATACTTTGAGTGTTCGGTTCCTCATGAATGCG
>CAYMCQ010000096.1:0-13730 GCA_964389025.1 uncultured Verrucomicrobiota bacterium | reverse complement strand
ATGAAGCGGCGTAAACGCCGCGCCCCGGTCATGGTGGTGGTGTCAAGTTGCGCCCGTCGTCAAAAACGCGCCACTTTGAGCTTGAGGGAAGCGCGGCGTCTGGCAGAATCGCGCGCTCGCGTTAGAATGGCAGGGATTGGTAGGTTACCCAAGTGGCCAACGGGGGCAGACTGTAAATCTGCTGGCTTACGCCTTCGCTGGTTCGAATCCAGCACCTACCACCATTCAATTTCTTCAATGGAAACTGCCATTTTAGCCAATGGTTTTCAGTCGTTGGAGCGACTTCATCAAAAGGTTCCGGTAAAATCTGCAGGGTCAAAAACTGATTCGGCTCTTTTTTTGCGAGGTTTCCTTCTGTCTTCGCCGAAGCCACACCGTGACAAGCTAGCGGCGTTCAATTCGCCGAGCTTGGCGGCAGTTTGATTGTCGGGCAGCTGACCTGTTTCAACCGCTCGCGAAGCATGTCGGCGCGGAGAGGGTTTCGTTTCTCAACCAAGTCCTGCGGCGCGTGCGATTCAAATCAAGTGAAAACTCTGCGTCGAAGTCACAGGCCGAAGTCCCCCCTGCGCTCCGACGGAGTAGGAATTTGCGGCGGTGATCTTGCCCGCGAGTGCGGCGGCGCTTTTGTTCTTGCACGGTTAATCGCCTGGTTAATAGCCTTGACCTCCATTTCTTTCCGCGCATAATCCGGGCTCGTTAGGCAAATTCATGTTCACACAGCTCAAAAGCCTGTTTTCCAATGACATTGGAATAGACCTCGGGACTGCCAACTCGCTTGTTTACGTCCGCGATCAGGGCATCGTCTTGCGCGAGCCGTCCGTCGTGGCGATCCAGGCGGGCACGACCAATGTGCTGGCCGTCGGTGAGGAAGCCAAGCGGATGCTTGGCCGCACGCCCGGAAACATCGTGGCCATCCGCCCGATGAAAGACGGCGTCATCGCTGATTTCGAAATCACCGAGGCGATGCTCCGCCACTTCATTCAAAAAGTTCACAACCGAAAGTTGATCGCGCCGCGCGTGGTTGTGGCTGTTCCGTCGGGGATCACCGAAGTCGAAAAACGGGCCGTCAAAGATTCCGCCACTCATGCCGGAGCGCGTGAAGTTTATTTGATCGAGCAACCGATGGCCTCAGCCATTGGCGTCGGTTTGCCCGTGCATGAACCGGCGGGCAACATGATCGTGGACGTCGGCGGCGGGACTTGCGAAATCGCAATCATCTCACTCGCCGGAATCGTCTTCAGCCGCAGCCTGCGGGTTGGCGGCGATGAATTCGACGAAACGATCATTGCACACATGAAACGCGCCTACAACCTGATGATAGGCGAACGCACCGCGGAAGAAATTAAAATCCGGATTGGATCTGCATTTCCGCTGGAGCAAGAACTGACCATGGAAGTCAAGGGACGCGATTTGAGCGCGGGTTTGCCGAAAACCCTCACCATCCGCTCGGAAGAAATTCGCGAGGCCTTGCAAGAGCCGCTTTCACAAATCCTGGAATCCATCCGCATCACACTCGAACGCTGCCCGCCCGAACTGTCCGCCGATCTCATTGATCGCGGCATTGTCATGGCCGGCGGCGGCTCGCTGTTGCGCGGCATTGACCGCCTCGTGGCGGAAGAGACCGGACTGCCCGTCCACATCGCCGACGATCCGTTGAGCGCCGTGGCCGAGGGCACCGGGCGGGTTTTGCAGGAGTTACAATTCCTCAAGCGCGTCTCCACAAATTCCAAAGGTTAGTCTTCTCAGTTCGCGGCAGTTCTGGAACGCGGGTCAGTGACCCGCAGGAAGCAGATTACGATTAAGAATAAGATTAAGACCGCCGATTCCGGTTTCTCTCAATCTTAATCTTCTTCTTAATCTTAATCTCGGAAATGAATGTTTAAAAAGCCGCAATATATCGTGCTTTGTGTGGTCGTTTTGCTGGTGCTCGTCATTTTGAATCTGCCGGGCCAGACCGCGAACCGCCTGAAGCTGGCCATTGGCAGCCTGTTCGTTCCTTTGTTTGGGTTGAGCCGCTCAACCCAGCAAACGACCGAGCGCGTCGCCGACTCCCTCGTGCCCCGGAGCGAACTCATCCGCCAGAACGAACAACTCCAGCGCGAAAACCAGCAACTCAAACTCGAACTCACCCAAACGCAGGAAGCCATGCGCGAAAATGCGCGATTGCGTAAAGAAGTGAACTGGAAGTCCGCAACCAAATGGAACGTGAAACTCGCGAAAGTTGTTTTGCGCGAGCCGGCAAATTGGTGGCGCACAGTGCAGATTGATCTCGGCAGCCGCGACGGAATGAAAATGAATTTCCCGGTCCTTTCACCGGACGGCTCGCTGGTTGGCCGAATCTCGAACGTCAGTCTCACGCGTTCGCAAGTCGTCCTGCTCGGCGACCCGAGTTGCCGCGTGCCCGCCGTCGTCGAAAACGACGCGCGCAACGAGGGCGTGCTCCTCAACAGTTCGTCGAGCCTTGACAACTCGCTCGTTGCTCTCGGCTATTTGCCGCCCGGCAGCAATCTGAAACCCGGCCAGAACGTTTTTACCAGCAGCAAGAGCAAAATTTTCCGGCAGGGAATTCCGATTGGCATAATCGTGGACTCCGAGCCGGTCAGCTACGGCCTTCAAACCGAGGCGCGTGTGAAACTTTCCGCAAACCTGAGTTCGTTGGAAGAAGTGTGGGTGTTGTGCGAATGAGCGCCATCCATCCCATCTTGATTCTGCTCGTCGTCTATCTCGTCGTGTTTGCCGAGGCGAGCTTCGACGGCGCGCGGCATTTCCTCGGCGCACAAATTGATTTGCTGCCGGCGCTCATCGTTTACACAAGCCTGACTACCGGCCTCGTGACAATCATTCTCGTCGCAGTTTGCGGCGGATTGTTTTTCGATTCGCTTTCCGCAAACCCGCCCGGCGTGAGCGTGCTGCCGCTGCTGTTGATCGGCACGGCGATTTACTCGCAGCGCGCGCTGATTTTACGCGAGCAAACTTTTGCCCAATTCGTCCTCGGCCTCAGCGCCAGCGCGGCCGCGCCGCTGTTGACTTTGCTGTGGCTCCTGAGCAAAGGCCAAAAGCCGCTGCTCGGCTGGTTTTCATTGTGGCAGTGGCTGGTGATGACGCTCGGCGGCGGAATCCTGACGCCGGTTGTCTTCCGTTTCTTTGGATCGCTCGAACGCGCGCTTTTTTACCGTCCCGCGACACAAACAGCTTTCCGCCCCGACCGCGAAATCGAGCGAGGAAGAAAACTATGAAGGTTTGCCGCAAACATTTCCTGGGTGGAACAGGCGTCTCGCCGGAAACCGTCGTAGGTGTCGGAAATTTTCGGTTGTCGCCCGTCTCACGGCAAACAAACTCTCGCGACGAAATTCGGCGGGACGCCGAATTTGACGGGCGAGACGCCCGCGCCACCCATTTTTGACCGATGCTGATTTTTGACCAACTGAAAAAGAACGATCCGCAACTGCGCGTCCTCACGCTCGTGGTCCTCGGCGCGTTTTTGGTTTTGCTGGGCGGGCTTTGGTGGGTGCAAATCGTCTGCGCGGGCGAACATCGGGCGAACCTTGAGACGCAATCCTTCCGCACCGTCCGCATTCCGGCGATTCGCGGAAAAATTCTCGACAGGAATGGCATCGCGCTCGCAGACAACAGCCCCAGTTACAATTTGAATCTTTACCTCGAGGAGCTGCGCAAGGCGTTTCAGCCGGCCTATTCCGAGGAAGTGGCGCGCGTCAGAAAAGCGTTGAACGAGGCGATGGCCGCGGAAACAAAACGGTTGGATCGTAAACTCACCAAAGAGGAAAAAAAGAAATTCATTCTCACGACGGAGCAGCGCGCTCAAATTGGCCGCGGCACGCGCTACAAAGTCGTCAGCAATCTTTTGGCGCGTTTCAGCAATGCGCTCGACGAGCCGATGTTCATTGCCGAGACCAATTTCAACCGCCACTACCAGAAGAGCCTCGCTATGCCGTTGCCCGTCTTGTCAAAACTGAACGCCTCGCAGATCGCGCGTTTTGAAGAACAAAATCTTGATCCAGCGGTGGATTTGGAGACGCAGCCGGTGCGCACGTATCCCTTCGGCGCGGCGGCGGCGCATTTGATCGGCCACCTGACGAAGGACGACAGTTCCGCAGTCGGTGAGGAGGCATTTTTCAACTACCGTTTGCCGGACTATCGCGGGCTTTTGGGAGTCGAAGCGGGGTTCGATTCCAAACTGCGCGGCAAGGCGGGCGTGAAGTCCGTGCTGGTGAACAATCTCGGTTATCGCCAGACGGAAAGCATCTGGAGTCCGGTTGAGCCGGGGCAAAACGTGGTCCTCACGATTGATTTGCAAATCCAGCAGGGAGCCGAGCGCGCGATGCAAAAACTCGGGCCGTTCGGAGCAAATACTCGCGGAGCGGTCGTCGTCATGGACGCGCGCAACGGCGATGTGCTGGCGATGGTTTCGTCGCCGGCGTTTGATCCGAAATGGTATGTCGAAGGAGTCACGCCAGACGAGGCGCGGCGATTGAATGATCCAAAACTTCGTCCGCAAATCAATCGCGCGACCCAGGAAAATTACGCGCCGGGTTCGATCTTCAAAATTGTCACTGGCCTCGCCTGCCTCGAAGCGGGATTGAACGAGACGCAAAAATTTCATTTTAATCCTGACCCGGACAATCCCTCGAAGGCGCACATCTTTGTCGGCAAGCAGAAGAAAAAAGACACTGCGCCGCCGGGCGATTACGATTTTCGGCGCGCGATGTTGAAATCCAGCAACTCCTATTTCATATCCAACGGAATCAAATGTGGCATCCGCAACATCGTGCGAATCGGACAGCAGCTTCATCTGGGCGAGCGCACGAGTCTGCCGACGCGCCAGGAAGTCAGCGGGATTCTTCCGACTGAAAAACGGATCCGCTCCGGCTGGTTCGATGGCGACACGGCGAACGTTTCCATCGGCCAGGGCGAGCTTGCCGTGACGCCGCTGCAAATGGCCGTGATGACGGCGGCGGTTGCCAACGGCGGAAAAGTTTTCAGGCCGCGGCTTGTTCAACGAATCGAGCCACAGGATCTGCTTCCCAGCGGCAAAGCTGAAATTTTTCCGCCCGCTGAAGTGCGCGACCAGCTTCGGGTAAAGCAGTCGAACTTGAAAATCATCCGCGATGCGATGCTCGCGGACACCGAAGACGCCGAAGGCACGGCAACAGCGGCGTTCAACGGCGCCGACGGACGCAGCCTGCGGCTCAAAGGATTTCGGATCTGCGGGAAAACCGGAACGGCGCAAGTGATGAACGAAAAAAATGTGGTGACTGATCACACGACATGGTTCGTGTCGTTCGCGCCGTATGAAGACCCACGATACGCGGTCGTCGTGATGGTCGAGAGCGGTGGTTCAGGCGGCGCGACGTGCGCGCCGATAGCGCGGGAAATTTATCTGGCGATTCAGAAACGCGAGCAACAAGGCAGCGGCAGAGCGGAAACTTTGGCGAAGGCGGATTAAAATGTTCACCAACACATTCAACGAACGGACATCGCGCACGGACACGCCGCTATTGATCGCTGTGGGCGGTCTGATGGTTTTCAGCGTGCTGTTTATTTACAGCGCGACGATGGTGAATTCGCCGCTGAGCGTGTCGCACCAGTTTCGCGAACTGCCATTGCGAGAATTCGCCGGCTGGATGTTCGGGCAGTTTTTCTTCAGGCAATTGATCTGGTTCGGCGTCGGCATCGCTGCGGCGATTGCGATCTGCCTGATTGATTATCACACGCTGGCGCGGTGGTCTTACGTGGGCTACTGGGTCGCGATCGTGCTGCTCGTCGCGGTCATCATTCCGGGCGTCGGCTCGATGCGATTCGGCGCGCAGCGGTGGATTGATCTGGGCTTCTTCCAGTTTCAGCCGAGTGAATTTGCGAAGCTCGCGTTCATTCTGGCGATGGCAAATTTTCTGAGCCGGCCTGCGGATGAATTGCGGTTGCCAAACATTTTCTGGAAGGCCATCGGGATGATGGCGCTGCCATTTTTGCTGATCATGAAGGAGCCGGACCTCGGTTCGGCGCTGGTGCTGGTGCCGGTCGGAGTGGCGATGCTTTTTGTGGCGGGCGTGCCGGGGAAGTTTCTGGTTCGCGTTGGAGGCGCGGTGGCGGTTTGCGGGGTGCTTTTTCTTGTGGACGTTTTGTTTGCGCCGCCAAACTGGCAGATCAAGCTGGAGGAATATCAAAGGCAGCGGCTGCTGGTTTACTTTGGAAAAGATTTTGCGCCTGCCAATGCTTCGGCTGCGGAAAAGTCGCGTGCGCGACAATTGCAATGGAACAAGTCCTACCAATCGCGGCAGGCGTTGATTTCGGTCGGTTCCGGGGGGTTGACCGGCAAAGGCTGGCATCGGGGCGATCAGACGGCTTTGGGTTTCCTGCCGCCGGGTGCGGCACACAACGACTTCATTTTCTCTGTCATTGCCGAGGAGGAAGGGTTCGTTGGGAGCGTGATCGTCATCACGCTTTACGCGGCGGTCTTGTTCACGGGAATAAGAATCGCCAGCCAGGCGCGCGACCGCCTGGGCAAACTGCTGGCTGTGGGCGTTGTCACGCTCCTCTTCAGCCACGTGTTCATCAACATCGGCATGAACATTCGCATCATGCCAGT
This sequence comes from uncultured Verrucomicrobiota bacterium, assembly GCA_964389025.1. Taxonomy (GTDB): domain Bacteria; phylum Verrucomicrobiota; class Verrucomicrobiia; order Limisphaerales; family CAYMCQ01; genus CAYMCQ01. The sequence goes on along the minus strand of CAYMCQ010000096.1, from coordinate 7,126 downwards.
GACGGGCATCCCACTGCCGCTGCTTTCTTACGGCGGGTCTTCAGTGCTGTGCTCGTTGATCGCCATTGGCCTGATGCAAAACGTTTACATACACCGAAAGGGTTATTGAAATTATGAGCGACAGAAGTTTTTCGCGGCGACGCCGCGGCGGCATGAGATTCCGGCCAAGCGGCGGGCTGGGCCGTCAACAACAGCAGGACCGCGAAGCCACTGAAGCGCGCGCGGAAGTTGCCAGCGAAAGCGGCGGGCAGGAAAAAGTCTATGACCGCCGCCACGCGCAGGAAATCGAGCGCGCGGAAAACATCGCGGCGGGTTTGCCGCCGGAGGGTTTGCCGCAAAAAATCACGGCGGACGAAAAAGAACCGACCGCGCCAACCGCGCCCATTGAACCTGAAAAGCCATTCGAGCCGGTGCCGGTTTCCGCGCCGTCACAGGGCATCGTGGAGAAATTCCGCAATGTTGCCGAGAAGGTCATTAAAAAAGTCCAGCGCCTCGTCCACAAAACGAAGGAAAGCCACAAGGAAATCATCATCAACGCCGAATCTTTGGAGACGCGCGTGGCGGTGATGGAGGAAAACCGGCTCGAGGAATTCACCATCGAGCGCACGAGCGAGGAGCGGCTTGTCGGCAGCATTTTCAAAGGCAAAGTGCGCAATCTTGAAGATGGATTGAAGGCTGCGTTCGTGGACATCGGTTTCGAGAAGAACGCGTTTCTGCATTATTGGGACATCGTTCCGAACCAGTTCGACAGCGGCGTGGAAATCGTCGAGCGCGAAGGCCGACGGCGCGACCGCCCGCGCATCACGCAACGCGACATCCCGCGCGTTTATCCGCCAGGCAGCGACATCATCGTGCAGGTCACGAAAGGCCCCATCGGCACGAAAGGCCCGCGTGTGACGACGAACATTGTTTTGCCCGGGCGCTATCTCGTGCTGTTGCCGAACTCCGACCAGAGCGGCATCTCGCGCAAGATCGAGAACCAGCAGGAACGCCAGCGCCTGAAAAAAATCCTTCGCGGTCTGTCCATTCCCGACGGCATGGGTGTCATCATGCGCACGGCGGGCGAAGGCCAGCAGACGCGCTATTTCGTTCGCGATATCGCGCTGCTGCTTGATGAATGGAAAAAGGTCCAGGAACGGATCAAGAGTCAGCCGCTTGCGACATGCGTTTTCGAGGAACCGGATTTGATCGAGCGCACCGTGCGCGACTTTTTGACGGAAGACGTCGAGCGCATCGTCGTGGACAACCAGAAAGCCTACGAGCGGATGCGTGACATGATCACGAAGATATCTTCGCGCTCCGCTGGCAAGGTGAAACTTTACAGTGAGTCACAAGCGATCTTTGACCGGTTCAACATCAGCAAGCAATTGGAGAACGCCTTCTCGCGCCAGGTCAATTTGCGGAGCGGCGGATACATCGTTGTTGACGAAACGGAAGCGCTTGTTGCCATTGACGTGAACACAGGCCGTCACAAAGGCGGTCGCGACCAGGAATCTGCGATTCTCAAAGTGAACCTCGAAGCCGCCGACGAGATTTGCCGGCAGTTGCGCCTCCGCAACATGGGCGGACTCATCGTGCTCGACTTCATTGACATGAAACATCCACGCGACCAGCGGAATGTTTATCAGCGGATGAAGGAAGGATTGCGCCGGGACAAGGCCAAGACGCACATTCTGCCCATCTCGCAGCTCGGCCTCATGGAAATGACACGCCAGCGCCACTCCGAGAGCTTTCATGCGGCGGTCTATGACGACTGCCCCTATTGCAAAGGCCGCGGCATAGTGAAAAGCGCGCTGACGATGAGCGTGGAAATTCAGCGCAAGCTCAGCGAAATCCTCAAGAAACGCCCGCGCGACGAATCAGACTTCCAACTCCGCATCGTCGTCCATCCGAGCGTGCTCGACCGTTTGCGCACCGAGGACGAAAAGCATCTCATCGAAATGGAGAAGCGCTATTTCGGAAAGCTTTCGTTCCGCGCGGACGCCGCGCTGCACGCCGAGGCGTTCAAGATCGTGAACGTGGCGAACAACGAGGAACTGGCGAGCGTGGTGCAGGAGTCGTAAACGTTTTTGAAGCACAAAGCCCCGCGTGAAAGCGCGGGGCTTTTTTTGTCCGGCAGTAAAGCTAATCGGTCTGCTTGAGAACGACGAACCACGAAGTCGTGTTTTCAGCGTTGCCACCAATGATCAGGCATTTGCCTTTGGCAAGTGATTGAGTCCTTTTCTCGACGAGTTTTCCTTTTCCGAACAATTGCACCTCGACCTTATCGCCGCCGAGATTTCTAATGGCGATTTCACATTGCTTGCTCATTGCCTCTTTTTTCTCGGCGTTTAGCGGCACAGAAATCTGGTTGCGACTGACTTCAAAGTAGTATTTCCATTTGAAAGAATTTTTGAGTTTCTTTTCCAGTTCAGGATCCACCGGCTTTAATTTCGGATCGGAAGCCCGCGCGTCATCGGTTCCCCATACGAGCTGGGCTCCTAGTTTCATGTCAGCGGCGACGGCGACGGAAACGCCGGCGAAAACCAGCATTGCCAGGACAGCAGGGAGCAAGTGGAAGCGCGAAGTCAATTTGATGCTCATCTACTGGAAAGTATCTTGCGAGTCGGTTTCCGTAAATCCTTTTTCGGCAGGATAGGAAAGCCAGACGACGGTCGTGTCCGCAGAGTGGTCGGTGAAAGTGACCGCCTCGGAATCGTCGGTCATGGCGATTTCAACGCCGTTCAAATCCGGTGACTTGGTGGAAAACATACCGGTCTGGTTGACTGTGAAAATCGCGGCCAAAGCAATTGCTGCAAAAGCGCCGACAGGAATTGCAATCCGGCGAAGAAACGCGGCGGCGAACCAAGTTGGTCCGGCTGTATCGCGTAGCGGCTTATTTTCAAACGCACAAATCTCGCGCTGAATCTTCGACCAGAAAAATTCGCGGGACTCAGGCAGCTTGAGTTCCTGCCCGAACATTAAAAATGCGGCGCGCGTGTTTTGCAATTCACCTAACAGCGCCTTAGCTTCGTTGTCCGAGGCAAGCCGCGTCTCGATTTCGCGAGCTTCCTTGGCGGAAAGCTCGCCATCGAGATGCGCCTGCAATTTCAGTTGAAATTCTCCGTTCACGTTTCGTCTTCTTTTTTCAGGCCGGCCAAGAGCGCCGCCATTTTTCGCCGCGCATAAAACAGCCGCGACATCACCGTGCCAATCGAGCAGCCCATCGTCTTTGCAATTTCCTTGTATTCCATCTCTTCAAATTCATGCAGCACCAAAACTGTCCGGTGCGCTTCCGACAACTGGCCGAGCGCCTCATCAATTCGTTTCCGCAACTCGCCGCGCTCGAGCCGCTCCGTTGGATTCACGGTCACAACCGGCATCCGCCGCTCGACGCCGCCGGATTCTTCATCCAGCATTTCGATGGACTCGGTGCGCTGGCGTTTTTGCTTTCGCAAATGGTCGAGGCAAAGGTTGATCGTGATCCGGGTGATCCAGGTTGCGAAACTGGACTCGCCCTGAAACTGTTTCAACCGCTGCCACGCTTTCACCCACGCTTCCTGTGAAAGATCAATCGCATCTTCTTCATTCCGAACCATGCTGTAAGCCCGCGCGAAAATTTTGTCGCGATGCCGCGCGACCAGTTCTTCATACGCCGCCATGTCTCCACCCTTTGCCGACTTAACGAGCTTCTGATCGTCAGCCGAGGTGGGATTTGGCTCGGTCGTCATGTTTTCGACGGCAAAAGACGGGGTGCTATTCAACCCCGTTACAGCCTGCCTTTGGTGCTGGGAAGCCGGCCTGAAATGCGCGGATCGCGCCGGCAGGCAGCGTCAACCGCCTTCGCGAACGCCTTGAAAACGGCCTCGACAATGTGGTGCGGTTCATTGCCATAAAGCAGCTCCATGTGCAGATTGCAACGGGCTTCATTTGCGAAGGCCTGGAAAAATTCCCGCGCGAGTCCGAACCGAAATGCCGTGGATGAATCCTGTTTTTTTTCTGCGAAGGAAAGCCGCTTGTAAGCAGAATTGTCCAGCCCGCGCCAGATCAAATGCGACCGACCACCAAAATCAATGACACAACGCGCGAGGCATTCGTCCATCGGAACGTAGGCTTCGCCGGTGAACGGATTTTTCGGATGGAAGCCAGAGCCATAGCGGCGGATTCCTTTTTTGTCGCCTAGCGCCTTTGCAAATGCCTGGCCGAGCGCGATGCCGCAATCTTCGACGGTGTGATGTGCGTCCACTTCCAGATCGCCGATGGCTTTGAGGCGCAAATCCACGACGGCGTGTTTCGCGAAGAGCGTCAGCATGTGATCGAAAAAAGGAATGCCCGTCTTGATCGCGGACTTGCCTGAGCCGTCAATGTTGAGACTGATTTCGACGCGCGTCTCCTTAGTGACGCGTTTGATTTTTGAACGGCGGCATTGCATGCACCGTAGTTAAACTGGCTGGCGGATGAAAAACAACCGCAATGTCGCGTGAATCAACGATTCTGCCCCGGCGCATTCGAAGGCACCGCGGATTTCTGCTGAAGTTCGTCAATTCGTTTTTGGATCGCCGCGGGATCCGGTGAAAGTTTTTTAACACGGGAAAGATAACTGATGGCTTCGGCGATCCTGCCAGATTTTTCTTTAGAAGTCGCCAGATGCGTCAGCGCTTCACGATACGTTGTGACATCCGGTTCGGGACTCCTGCCTTCGGTTGCCTCCCACTTCTCGAGCGCCTTTTCCCACAGGTTTTCCGCGCGTCGAGTGTCGTGAAAATCCTCGTCGAAGAGCCGTCCAAGCTCATAAAGAATCTCGAAGCTGTTCGTATTGGCGCGAAGTCCCTCGCGCAAAAACTCCAGCGCTTCTTGTGGTTTGTGGATGTGCTGGCGCAGCAAATAAGCGCCCATCGTGTAGGTCAAGGGGTTCGTGGGATCAAGTTCCGCAGAAAGCCGCAACCACGGAAGCAGTTCGCGCGTGTCGCCGCCGGAAAGTTCCGTGTGCTCGGCCACAAAGAAATTTCTGCCGAATTTTTCAATCCAATCGTTCGGGCGCTTGTCGAGAAAACTGATTTCGTCTGCGTTGCAGTGTTCGTGGTCGTGTCCAGGCGCCTCGTGGTCGTGTTCAGGCAGGCTTGCGCTTGCGGCAAGGTGGTTTTTCCGCTGCGCTTGCGCTTCATCGAAGACGGACGGGTAATAACCGCTGTGAAAATAAACGTCCGCCTCCGTCAAGAACTGGCTGGCAAACATCCGCCGCGCATCGCCGAGCACGATGGCCAGCAAGTTGTCCTCGTGACCGCGGCTCGCGCTCCAGGTCACGGCCAATTGTTGCAGGACCGTTGCCAGCGTGAAACAGATCGTCAGCAGCAACAGCAAAAGAAGTTTTGGCGACGAGGTTTTCAATTCAACGGTTTTCGGCGAAACAAAATCCACGCGGCAAACAGGAAAAGCGCGGCGTATGCGGCGGCGTAAAGACTTGCCAGCGCGAACGCCGGCCACGCGACCAGGCTCCTGCCGTGAATGATGAGGTCGCGCACGTCAAACCATTCGAGGTGCGGCATCAAAAAATAAATCGCGGAAAGAAGGGAACTGACAGGTTCGCCTTGTTGAACGGCGACGAGGTGCAAATGTCTGCCGAGAAACATGATGCCGGCAACGACGACGAAACAAATTGTTGAATTTGAAGATGGCGCGGCGAAAACAACCGAGCCGGCCAGCGCAAGCGCGATCACGACGCCGAGCATCATCCATTGCAGCCACGCCGCCTGAAAATAATTGAGCAAGGGCCACGAGTGTTCTTTTGCACCGCTGATAACGGCGAGGAACAGATAAAAAACAACCAGCGCCAGTCCGCAGGCAAACCAGCAGCCGGCAAATTTTCCAACGACGACTTGTCCGCGCGTGACCGGTTTGGCGAGCAGCGGAAAAATCGTCCGCGCCTCCTTTTCGGCGGGAATCTGCCTCGCCGCGGTCGTGATGGCGATGACGAGCACGGAAATCCAAATCAACAGCAGGCAGATTTCCTTCAGGTAGCGGATGATTTTATCGTCATGAAAAAAGTTCGCCGAACCCATGAGCAAAGTGATGAGCGCGGTGAGAACGAAGAGAACGTAAAAATCCTTCCGGCGATAAAGTTCCTTGATGACGACTCCGGCGATGGCGAGTATGACATTCATGCTGCGACAGGTTCGTATCCGATGATGCGCAGGAAAATTTGTTCGAGGTTGGTTTGATATTTTTGAATCAAGTCGCTGACACGGCCTTCGACCTTGAGTTCGCCCTCGTTCAAAATCGCGACGCGGTCGCAAACGGTTTCGACCTCACCGAGTTCGTGCGAGGAAAAGAAGACGGTCTTGCCCTCGTTCTTGAGGCGCTGGATGATCTCACGCACTTTCATACGGCCAATCGGGTCGAGGCCGCTCGTCGGCTCGTCGAGAATCAACAGGTCGGGATTATTGATCAACGCCTGTGCAAGGCCGACGCGTTGCTGCATCCCTTTGGAATAAGTCTTGATCTGGCGTTTTCGCGCGTGCTCCAGTTCAACGAGTTTCAAGACAAAATCAATGCGGCGCTCGGCTTCGCCCGCCGGAATTTTGAAAATTTTCGCGTAGAAGCGTAGAAGCTCCTCGGCGGTCAGGAATTTGTAGTAGTAAGTCAGTTCGGGAAGGTAGCCGATTCGTTGTCGGGCGACAGGCTTGCGGACGTTGACTTCGAAAAGATAGGCGTCGCCTGCGGTTGGGTTCACGAATCCGAGAAGAACATTCATGGTTGTCGTTTTCCCGGCTCCGTTCGGGCCGAGAAACCCAAACACTTCGCCCGGATGAACACTCAAACTCAACCCTTTCAACGCAACTTTGCGGTTCTCGCCGCCGTATTCGACCCGCAGGTTTTCGGTTTTGAGGATTGGGTTCATTTTTCCAAAAGCTACAAGCGCATCTGCATTTTTGGCGAGCGAATTTAAGTCGTTTGCTTGCGTTCAACAAAAAGCCCGAGGCATTATGCCTCGGGCTTGCAAGGAAACAGATTGGATTACGGAGCGGGCAACACGTGGCCGCTTGCGCTCAGGCTGCATGTCGGGTCGGTGTTCACCGCGTTGATGGTGTAGGTGCCGCTGGCCGGGCAGGTCGGATACGCGTTGTTCTTGATGTAGTTCCCCACTTCA
>CAYMCQ010000095.1:0-14100 GCA_964389025.1 uncultured Verrucomicrobiota bacterium | reverse complement strand
CGAGATGCGCTTTGTGGCCGAGGATGGAATCGCCGACGTAATTGAAATGCGGCGCGACGGCGTGGTTGAACAGGAGCGAGTTTTTTATTTCGGTCGAGTTTCCGACGACGCAATCGTCGCCAACGATGACGTTCGCGCGGATGTAGGCGTTGTGGCGGATCTGGCAATTGCGCCCGATGATGGCCGGGCCTTGAATCATCGCGCCGGGTTCAACAATTGTCCCTTCGCCGATAAAAACTTTTTCGCCGATGGTTGCGCCGGGAAATCTTTTCGGCGGATTCTGTCGCGGTTGTTGCGCAACGTATTCCTGGATTTTTTTCAGCGCGTCCCAGGCGAATTCGCAGCCGTCGAAGATTTGCGCGTGCGCGGTTTGCGACAGGTCAAACAGGTCGGCTGGCTTGAACATGGGGAAAGGCTCGCCTGAAAAGCTCCAAATTCCAAGCTCCAACATACAGAGAAGCTCCAAACTTCAACATCCAAACGAATGGGCGCGGTTGGCTTTAGATTTGGTTGTTGGAGGTTCTCTGGAGCTTGGATGTTGGAGCTTGGAGCTTTTTCAACTACTCTGGCTGCTGAAAGTGAATACGATTTACTTCGATTACAACGCCACGACGCCGCTTGATCCGCAAGTGCGCAAGGCGATGCTGCCGTTCCTTGGAGAAATTTGGGGGAATCCTTCAAGCGTTCATCACATCGGACAACAGGCGCGCTCGATTCTCGACGATGCCCGCGACCGCGCGGCGAAGGTTCTTGGCTGCAAACCAAGCGAAATCATTTTCACCAGCGGCGGGACAGAATCGAACAATCTGGCAATCTTCGGGGCTGCTCGGCTGCTGAAGGAAAAAGGCCGCCACATCATCACGTCCGCCATCGAACATCACGCGGTGCTGCATCCTTGCGAATATCTGGCGAAGAAAGAGGGATTCGAGCTGACTTTGCTGCCTGTTGATCGCGAGGGGCGCGTCTCTCCGGATGATCTGAAAAAAGCAATCCGCGCCGACACGGTTCTTGTTGCCATCATGGCAGCGAACAATGAAATCGGCACTATCCAGCCTGTCGCCGAGTTTGGAAAGATTTGCCGCGAGCGCGGTGTTTTGTTTCACACTGACGCCGTCCAGTGGTTCGGCAAAGAGCCGTTCGAAAACATTTCCCAGTTCAACGCCGACCTGGTTTCCATCTGCGCGCACAAATTCCACGGGCCAAAAGGCGCGGGGCTGCTTTTCGCCAAGTCGCCGTTGCATCCCGACCCAATCCTTTTTGGCGGAGGCCATGAGAATGAACGGCGGGCCGGGACAGAGAATCTTGCGGCAATCGTTGGGCTGGTTGAAGCACTCGAGCGTTTTGTGCATAGTCCCATCTTTGACAAAACCAAGCTCGTGCCGCTCACCAAGCGTCTTTTTCATTTCATTTCGTCTTTGCCCGGAGTTCATCCGGCCAGTCCGCGCGAACGAAGACTGGCCAACACCGTGTCCTTCCTCGTTGAAAACACGGACAGCATTGCGCTTCTCGCGGGTTTGGACATTGAAGGCATCTGTGCTTCCAGCGGCTCGGCTTGCTCTGCGGGTTCGCTTGAACCGTCGCACGTCATTTCCGCGCTCGGCGTGGACAAGAAACTGGCGAACTCCCTTGTTCGCCTCTCGTTGGGGCGCGATTCGGCGCTCGCAGAAGTTGAGTTTGTGGAAAGTGTTTTGCCGAACATCATTAAACGCGCACAAAAGAAATCGTAGGCCGATGCAGTGAGGAGTCTCCCTCAAAAAAATGGAATTGTGCCTAGTTACCCCGTCTCCTGCTCCTGATAACTCTTCCAATAACTTCCTAATTGTCTGTGAACTTGCTGTGCGCTCTGCGAACAACTCCGACTTAAAACTTTTCCTCTCGCGTTTTCTGGATTTTCTTCACACCACCACCCGCGCGATTTACTTTGCGATTCCTTGACACCCCGGGTTGTTTGCCTTATTCACACCCCTTAATACTGATAGTCTTTAATTATAAAAAAGAATCTATTAAGGGCATGAACATCACGATCCAAAAAGACCATCTCATCAACGGCCTTCAAGCCGTCCAGAACGTCGTCAGCACGCGCACCACGCTGCCAATCCTTTCCAACGTGCTGCTCAACGCCAAGGACGACAAACTTGAACTTACCGCCACAGACCTCGACGTCACCGTCTCATGCAGCGTCGAAGCAAAAGTTAAAAAGGCAGGCGCGACGACTATTCCAGTTAAAAGACTCTTTGGCATCGTCCGGGAATTGCAGAATTCAGAAATTGACATTGAGACCGACGACAAAAACTTCACCAGTATTCGCGCCGCCGCGTCGTTTTACAAAATAAATGGACTCGGGGCTGATGAATTTCCGCCGATGCCGAAATTCAAGGAGGACAAGAAAGTCACGCTGCCCCAGGAAACCGTCAAGGGGATGATGAAGAAAACGTCCTTCGCCATTTCCACAGACGAGTCGCGCTACGTCCTCAACGGTATTTTCATCAGCCTCAAAGACCACAAGATGACCATGGTCGCCACCGACGGACGCCGGCTCGCGCTCGTGGATGAGGAAGTGGACATCGCAGAAAAGAGCAGCGGCGAATTCATCGTGCCTGCCAAGGCGGTGAACGAGTTGAACCGCCTTTTTCAGGACAAGGGCGAAGTCGAGATTCGTTACACCGACAACCAGGCCGCGTTCAATTTGAAAGACGAAAAGGGCAACGCCATTCTCGTCATCACCAAACTTATCGAAGGCAATTATCCGAATTATAGGCAGGTCATTCCCGGCGAAACCAAGGAACGCATCGCCCTCGCGCGCGACGAATTCCTGCACGCCTTGCGCCGCGCCGAACTGATGACCAGCGACAAATCCAATTCCGTCAAACTCACCTTCGGCAAGAACAACCTGGTCATCACCGCCAACTCACCCGAAGTGGGGGAGGCCAAGGAAAGCATCGCCATCAACTACAAAGGCAAGGAAATGGCCATCGCCTTCAACCCGCGCTACATGATTGATCCGCTGACCGCGCTGCCCAACGACGAAGTTTATCTGGAACTGATAGATGAACTCAGCCCCGGCGTCCTGAAGATCAACGGGCCGTTCCTTTACGTCGTGATGCCGATGCGGTTGAGTTGAAAAATATCCGCAGGAAAAAGGAATCGGGATTTCGTCTTCGACAGCCTCACGGTTTTTGTCTTCGGACGCGAGCATTTAGCTCCACCAGCCGCTGGCCGGAAACACGGAATTTCCAGCGCCATACCAGCGAGAGGCCGCGCTCGCGGGCGTCGAGTTCGTTTTGCTGGATGGCATCGAGCAGCTCTTCCGCGCTCGTCGTGGTGCCGGCTTCGGCCAGCAGGTGCAACCCCTCGGTGGCTCCAAACCAAAACATCAACCTGCCGAACGGGCGCGCGCGCGGATACAAGGTGCGCAGGAACGCCTCGCGCAGAAAATCTTCGGGCGGACAATCGTAATACTCGCAAAAGGCCTGTTTGAAAGGCTTCGCATTCATTTTCAACACGGGCTGACGGACGAAAGCTTGGTGAAAACCGATAAGGACTCATGAACATCCATTTGGCGGGGGAGTCAAGCGGGAAAGAAAAAAAATGACTGCGCGGAATTATTGCATGCGACGAGTGACAAATGTAGGCGAGGGGTGAACACGCAAAAAATATTTATCAGATCTCCGTCGGGAGTGGGGCAAGTTCAAACTTGAAACTAGAAGCCCGAAACCGGAAACTCGCTCCGATGCCGTCATCAACCACCCGCATATTTTTAATCCGTCACGGCGCGACGGTGCTGACCGCCGAAGACCGATTCGCGGGCGCGACGGACGTGGAACTTTCCGACGAGGGCCGCGAACAGGCGCGGCGACTGGCACAGCGCTTGAGCGCGGAAAAAATCGCCGCCGTGTTCGCGTCGCCCCTGTCGCGCACGGTTGAGACAGCGAGCATCATCGCCGAGCAGCACAAGTTGCCGGTGCAGACGCGGACGGAGTTGCGGGAGATTTCGCACGGGCGATGGGAGCAGATGACGCGGCGCGAAGTGGAGGAAAAATATCCCGAGGAAGCGGCGGCATGGGACAAGGACCCCTACACTTCTGCGCCGCAAGGAGGGGAGAGCGGATTGGCCGTGACAGCGCGGGCATTGCCGGCGCTCATAGAAATCGTGCGGGCGCATTCAAACCAAAGGGTGATCGTGGTTTCTCACAAGGCGACAATTCGGTTGCTGTTGAGTTCAATCCTCGGGTTTGATCCGCGCCGTTTCCGTGACAATCTGGAGCAAAGCCCTGCCGCGTTGAACATCGTGGATTTCAAAGACCCGGTTCACGCGCGGCTCTCGTTGTTCAACGACACGTCGCATTACTCGCAGGCGGGCATGGCGATTCCCGCAGTGCCGACGGGGCGGTTGTCGAAGTCGTGGAGCACGCCGCCGTTTGGCTCGGAAGCCGTGCGGCGGACTTCGTAATTCAGCTTTTGACTTACTTTTTCTAGTTCCCTACGGCAACTGCGTGCTCAGGATGCTGTTGCTCGCAGTGTCCGAGATTGAGAGCGTCCGCAGACCCAGAATGTCCACCGGACTCAGCAGCGCTGTCGTCACTGTCAACCTGCCTGCGGAGTCGGTCGTGTTCGTCTCGTTGATGCTGCCGTTGAGAACGAGGAAATAGTCGGCGTTCGTTTGCAGATTTGACGCGACCACGCGGAGATTGGCCTGGTTCAGGTTGCCCTTGACGCGCAGTGTGCCGGCGGCATCCGTGTCAAAACCGTCATTTGTAAGCGGGCGTTTGACCAGATACTCGAACTTGTCCGGCGCGGCAAAATCAGCGGTCAGCACGACTAGATTGGCGCCGTCTTGAATGTGCAATCCGCGAATGTTGCTGATGGGATTCAACACATTCGGCAGCGCGCTTTTGCCCTTGCCGAGGCCTTTTGCATGGCCATTGCCGTTGCCCTTGCCGTTGCCGGCATCAACCCGGCGATAGCGCAGCGCAATTTTTCCATCGGCGTCACTCGTAAGATTCGCGACCGCGGTGGAGTTGGTGTCGTCGCCCAGCAGCGCCAGCAATTGATACGGCGCGCTGGGTTCAAGATTGCTCGCGGAAATGTCGAGCCGCTGGACATTCGAGCGGCCTTGCTTGTTCTGTTTGGCGTCAACGCGGCCCGCCGCATTCGTATTCACGCCGGTGTTGATCATGGTGTCGCGAATGGCGAGATGCAAAATGCTCGTTCCGCCCGCTTCGGCTTTTGCGTGCGATGGGATCAAGAGCAGCGAAGTGGTGATGCCGAGGACGATTCCGATTGTGACTGGATGTTTCAGATTTTTCATACGCTATCATTATAGGTTTAATCAGCGTCCTGTCAAAGCTGAGAACCCTAAAAAATGGCGGGGTCTTGCCACTAATGAAATCCCGGTGAAACCCCCGGAAGCCGGAAACTTTTCCGCCCAATCAACGGACCGGCGTTGAAAAAATTCCCTGCCTCGCCGCCATTTCGGAAAAAACTCCACGCTTTTGCAGCAACTCGTCGAAACTTCCAACCTCAACCATTTTTCCATCCGCCAGCACGATGATTCTGTCCATTCCGGACAACGTCGAGAGCCGGTGCGCGATGCAAATCACCGTCCGATGCTCCGCCAGCCGGTCAATCGCGGCCTGCACTTCCGCTTCCGCCTTCGAATCGAGCGACGCAGTGGCTTCGTCAAGCACAAGGATCGGCGCGTTGCGGACGAACGCGCGCGCGATGCAGATGCGTTGCCGTTGTCCGCCGGACAGCTTGACGCCGCGTTCGCCGGCGTGGGACTGATAGCCGTGTTCCAGTTGCAAAATGAAATCATGCGCGAACGCCGCCTTCGCCGCCTCTTCGATCTCCGCCTGCGTCGCGTTCGGTTTCCCGCACGCGATGTTTTCCGCGATAGTCTGGTCAAACAACACGATGTCCTGGCTGACCAGCGCCATCTGCTGCCGCAAGTCGCACAGGGAAATTTCACGCAAGTCCAGCCCGTCAATCTTGACCACGCCGCGCGTCGGGTCGTAAAAACGGAACAGCAGGTTCACCAGCGTCGTCTTGCCTGAACCGCTTTCACCCGCGAGTCCGATCTTCAATCCGCGCGGAATCGTCAGACTGAAATCGCGCACCACCTCCTTGTCGGCGTAGGCAAAGCTGACCTTGTCGAATGTGATGGCCGAAGCAAACTCCGTGAACGGTTTGGGATTCAACGGCTCCACGACTTTGGGCTGCTCTGCCAGAATCTGCCTCAGCCGCTGCACGCCCACGTTCGCCTGCTCGAACAAAATGTGGAGACCCGCCAGTTTTTTCACCGACAAAAAAAACAGCAGGATGCCCGTGAGAAAACCCGCCAGCTCTTTTCCGCCGCGCCCGGTCTTGAAGAAATAGAACAGCAGCGCGCCGAAGCCGAGCGCGCCGATGAGTTCGATGATGGGGTTGACCAGTTCCTTCGCCTGGATGCCCTTCATCCCGGCATGGACGAGTTTGCCGGAAGTTTTCCGGAAGCGCGCCATCTCCTCCTTCTCGCGGTTGAACGCCTTGATGACGCGGATGCCGCCGAGCAGTTCCACAAGATGGCTCGATTGCATGATGTTTGCGCTCAGGCTGGCCCGCATCGCGCGCCGCGCTTTTTTCCCCAGCACGATCAGCGGAAACATGCACGCCGGCAGCAAAATCATCGTCCACAACGTCAGCCTCCAGTCCAGCGCCAGCAAAATCACGAGGATCGCAACGATCGAAATGCTTTCCTTGATCAAGTCCGCGCCGCCCTGCCGGAACGAGCGCAGCAGATTTTGCGAGTCCACGTTGATGCGCGTCAGCAGATCTCCCGTGCTCGACCGCGTGAAAAAATCGAGCGAGAGCGTGCTCAACTTTTCCATGATGTCCAGGCGCACGTCGCGCACCACGCGCTCGCTCACCCAGCCCATGCAGTAGTTGCTGAGATAATCGGATGACGCGCGGAAACCGACGAGCACCATCAGAAACAATACGATGCCGACGCTCTGCTGCCAGCTCATCGGCTGGCCGGCGCGCGGCAGCCATTTTTCGGCGGCGCTTTGCAGCGACTGGTTGATCTTTTGCAGTTGCTCCGAGAACGGATATGCCTTGATCGCAGTTGTGGTTGCCGGAGAAGCTTGCGTCGTTGGTTCGCTGGAAAAACAGTTGATGACTGTCCGCATCGCGCCGATGAAACTGCCGTTTGCCGCCGCGAAAAAAATGCTGAACAAAAAAACCGCGGCCAGCCGCACCCAGTAACGGCGCAGATATTTCCAGCCAAACCCCAGCACGTTGAAAATTTTACTCATTGTCCGCTCGTCATGGTCGCGAGATTGTCGCGGGAGTCAATCAGATTGACGGCACGAGCGCTTGCGAATTCAGGAATTGTCGCCGACGCAGTTTCAATTATGCTCGCGCCAACAATTTCAAATGCCTGACCCGATTCCATACCTCGACCTCAAAGCGCAGATGCGACCGCTGCGGAAGGAGATTGACGCCGCCATCGCGAAGACGCTGGACAATTGCACCTTCTGCCTCGGCCCGGACGTGGCGCAGTTCGAAAAAGAGTTCGCGAAGTTTTGTGACGCGAAGTTTTGCGCCGGCTTCAACAGCGGCACGTCCGCGCTGCACGTCGCGCTGCTGTTGCTGAACATCAAACCCGGCGATGAAGTCATCACCACACCGTTCACGTTCGTCGCCACGAGCTGGGCTATTTCCTACGTCGGAGCGACGCCGGTCTTCGTGGACATTGACGATGCCACGTTCAACATCAATCCCGCGCTCGTCGAAAAGGCCATCACGCCGAAGACGAAGGCGATTTTGCCCGTCCATCTTTACGGCAACCCGTGCGACCTCGACTCGCTGCTGAAACTTTCCTGGAAATACAAAATTCCGCTTGTCGAAGACGCCTGCCAGTCGCACGGCGCGAAATATCGGGGCAAAACCGTCGGGACTTTCGGCGTCAGTTCGTGCTTCAGTTTTTATCCCGGCAAAAATCTCGGCGCGTTCGGCGAAGGCGGCGCACTGGTCACGAACGACGAGGCGCTCGATGCCCGCGCCCGCTCGCTGCGCGAACACGGCTCGACGCAAAGGTATTTTCACGACGAAGTTGGTTTCAATTACCGCATGGAAGGGATTCAAGGCGCGGTGCTGGGAATCAAATTGAAGCATCTCGCAAAGTGGAACTCCGAACGCCGCCGCGTCGCGAAGCGATATTTGGAATTGCTTGCCGACACGCAGCTCCAGCTTCCGCGCGAAACCGCCGGCTCCGAAAGCGTCTGGCATTGTTTCGTCGTGCGCCATCCGCGACGCGACGAGTTGAAAAAGCATCTCGAAGCGAACGGCATCGGCTGCGCGCTGCATTATCCCCTGCCCCTGCACTTGCAAAAATGCTACGCCCACCTCGGCCACAAGCCCGGCGATTTCCCCGTCGCCGAAAAAGCCGCGCGCGAATGTTTGACCCTGCCAATCTATCCGGAGTTGACGGAGGAGCAAATCGAACGAGTCGCAAAAACGGTCAAGAAATTTTTCTGTTGAGCAGCCCCGGGTTACGGGCCGGATGCTCGAAGGGTTCCGCGCGCGAATCCAACGCGCATTTGCTTTGACTGGTGAAATTTCAGTTTCTCTTCACGAAAAAAGGCGCTGTCTTCGTCGAATTCCGCCAGCTGTTTCAAAGTCTCAAGCGGGCGCGTTTTCTTTTTTTGTGTCTCCTCCCAGACCACGAGGCAGATTTCCCCATTTTGATGCCAGGTCTTCGGCAACTGCGGAGTCAGCACTTTCGTTTGAGGGAATCGCAGGCGAAGATTGCCGCCGATCCAAAAACTCTCCGCCAGATACCTTTCGGAATACGCGGCGCGCACGGCAACGATCTTGTCAAAAGGCGCGTTGAGCAGTTCGCGGCGGCCAAGTTTTTCCGCGAACCAAACCCGCGACGGCATTGCGATAATGACGGAAAGCGCGACCACGCACGCCAACGCGAAGAGGACGCGGAGTTGTTTTGCGCCGAGCCGGTGCCGCCACAAAACGATCAGCGCCACGGGCAGCCAGAAGAACACGGGCAGAAACCAGCGGTCGCGAAAGCCGGTGACTTTGAACGTGACCACCGCGCACGCCAGCGTCGCCAGCACGACAAGAACACCACGCAGGATCAGCCTCGCGAAATCGCGCGCGGCTGGATCGCGCGGAGACGGCTTGCTCGAACTCAGCGCGAGCATACCCAGAATTCCGACGAGCGCACCGACGTGCGTGGCCGTCGCCGACACCAAATTTTTCCAGCCGGTCAAAACCATCTTGAATGACAGCGCATCGCCGTGGATTTTGAGTTTGTGGGAAGT
Organism: uncultured Verrucomicrobiota bacterium; assembly: GCA_964389025.1. GTDB lineage: Bacteria > Verrucomicrobiota > Verrucomicrobiia > Limisphaerales > CAYMCQ01 > CAYMCQ01. The sequence continues at coordinate 4,783 of CAYMCQ010000095.1, read as the reverse complement.
CGCGGTGGCGTCGCCGGCATTTTGAAATGCCCAAATCGCGTGGGGCAGCACAACCAAAGCGAAAACAGCAAGGGCAAAAAAGATTTTCGGGCAGAAAATTATTTTTCGGAACGACGGCAACGTCAGCGCGGCGACAGCCAAGCCCAGCAAGAACACTGCAAAGTTGTATTTCGACAGCAAGCCAAGTCCGCAGCACAGGCCGAAGAAAAAATAATTCGCCGCCGACCGTCGCTCGCGCAACCGCAGAAAAAAATGAAATGCTGCGGCGGCCAGCGTCGTTACGAGGACGGAGTCGGTCAGGTCGCGCTGCGATTCCCACGCGATTTGCGGAATGAAAAGCAAACACGCGGCAGCGGCTGCGGCCAGCGCGTGGCTGCGGGTGATGAGCCGGGCGTTGAGATACGTGAGCGAGTAAGTGCCGAACAGCAGAAGATTTTTCAGCAATGACAGCCCGAGGATGGACGGCGTGAAAATCTTGAAGACCAGCATTTGCAACCAGACGTAGAGTGGCGGCTGCGGGCCGTAGCCCCAATGCAACTGCTGGGTCAGGACAAGCTGCTGCGATTCGTCGAGGTCGGCTGTGCCCGACGTGACCAACCGCAAGACGACTTGGATCGCGAAGTAAACCGCCAGCGCGAGGAAGAAATTTCCTTTGGTCACGAAGGATTTTTCCCCGTCCGCAGGAAAAATCTTTCCGGTTTCGATTGCGCTTTGCTCCCTCACGCTGCGGATTCTGCCCGCAAATGATTTTGCCGGGCAATCAAAAGAATTTGCGCGCCGCCAGTTCCTCTCCAATATGACGCGGATGAGCCAGCCCATCGGCATCAGCGTCGTCGTGCCGTGCCACAACGAGTCGGCCAACTTGCGCCCGCTCGTCGCCGCGGTCAGCGCCGCCGTCGGGCCGCTCGGCCAGGACTACGAAATCATCGTCACGGACGATTGCAGCGATGATGGCAGTTGGGCGGCATTGCGGGAACTGGCGGCGGCGTTCCCGCGATTGCGCGCACAGCAGCTTGCGGAGCGCGGCGGCCAGTCGGTGGCGCTGTGGGCAGGAATCCGCGCGGCTCGCGGCCACATCATCGTCACGCTGGACGCGGATTTGCAAAATGATCCGGCGGACATTCCTAAACTCGTCGCGGGACTGAAAAACGCGGACTGCGTTTGCGGCACGCGCGTCGAATCACGCCGTCAGGGTGACAGTTGGCTGCGCATCGCGGCATCGCGGATCGCGAACGGCGTGCGCAATAGACTTTCCGGCGAGACGATCAGCGACGCGGGTTGTTGCTATCGCGCGTTCAAACGGGAATGCGTTGCGGATGTGAAGTTTTTCAAAGGAGGCCATCGTTTTTTACCGACACTGATCAAGATGGAAGGTTTTTCGGTCGTTGAAGTTCCGATTCGACATAATCCCCGCACCGCAGGCAAAACCCATTACGGCATAGGCAATCGCCTTTTCAAATCCTTCGCCGATCTTCTCGCTGTGCGCTGGATGAAGAAGCGTTATTTCACTTATCGAATCGCCGAGCGCGTCAATGACACGCAAAAGTTTCAATGAGCAAGAGACGCCAGAGAAATGAACGGGACTGGCCACATTGGGAAGATTTGCCTGACAAACGCCGCCGTTACTGGCTTCGCCGCAAAGGAGCAGAATGGGGTCATCAAATCATGTTCAAGGAAGTTGTTTTCGATCCAAAGACGCAGCTTGAAGAAACCGTTCGTTTGTGGCAGGAAGTATATGACGACGCGGGAAAACTCGTGGAAAGCCATCAGAAATTCCCGACCGACACCGGACACCAAAAGCTATGACGACCAAAGCTGATTGTGCGAAGAAGATCGCGGCGTATCTCGCCAGCGAGATTTCTCACGATGAATTGCTCAAGTGGGTTGATGCCGCTTTGGTGGACGAGGATTTTCCCGAGAATGATGGCAGCGTGCTGCTTGGTGTGTTGTCTGACTTGAGCGCGGGCAAAGCACGCGGCTACTTGTCACAGGTTGAAAGTTATCAGGCGCTGCTTCGGGAACTTGGATTTCGTGTCGAGACACGGCTTGTCGCGGCTTGATTTTTCCTGCAGTCGGGCGCGCTGTGAATATCCCTTCCTTGCGTGTGCATCGTGTCGCAAGGTAAATTCATTTCATGTCGCACGCCGCCTTCGTTCATCTCCATCTGCACACCGAGTATTCGCTGCTCGATGGCGGATGCCGGCTCGACCGGTTGATGGACAAGGCGCATGAACTGAAATTCCCCGCGCTCTCCATCACCGACCACGGCGTGCTGTTCGGCGCGATTGATTTTTATCAGGCGGCGAGGAATAAAGGCATCAAGCCCATCATCGGCTGCGAAGTTTATGTCGCGCCCGGGAGCCGGCTTGAGAAAAAAACCACGAGCGGCGGTCGCGATGTTTACAATCATCTTGTCCTGCTCGCGAAGGATGAGACCGGCTACAAAAATCTCATCAAGCTTGTCACAGCGGCGCATCTCGAAGGCTATTACTACAAGCCGCGCATTGATAAAGACCTTTTGGCGGCGAACAAGGAAGGTTTGATCGCGTTGTCGGGTTGTCTTGCGAGCGAAATTCCCGAGGCGATCATGAAAGACCAGTTGCAGAAGTCGCGCGACGCGATTGACTGGTTCAAGCAAACGCTCGGCGCGGAGAATTTTTATCTCGAATTACAAAACCACGGCATCCCGGAACAAGCCAAAGTCAATCGGTCGCTCATCCCGTGGGCGAAGGAGTTTGGGCTGAAGCTCGTCGCCACGAACGACGTTCACTACATCGAGAAAAGCCATTCGCACGCGCACGATTGCCTCGTCTGCATCGGCACGCAGGATCAGTTGAGCAACCCGAAGCGGATGAGCGCCAATTACGCGAAGGAACAATTTTATCTCCGCTCCGCCGACGAAATGAAATCGCGCTTTGCGGAAATTCCCGAGGCGGTGCAGAACACTTTGGAGGTCGCGGAGAAGTGTAACGTCGAGATCGAGTTCGGCAAATTGAAGTTCCCGGTCTTTCATCCGCCGGAACATTTCACGCGCGAAGGTTACTTGCGCCAATGGCTCGCGGAAGGTTTGCAGCGCCGCTACGGAATCCGCGCGCGAGCGGAGGGAAAGGAATTTGTTATTGAAAGCATTGAAGACCCGAAGCGGTTGCCAACGTATGTGGCGCAGGCGTCCTCGCCTGCGGGTTCTGGGAGCGTCTCCGCTCCCAGTTCCAATAATCACGAAGCGCGGACGCTTTGTGAACCCGCAGGCGAGGACGCCTGCGCTACGAACCCCGCCGTCGCTGCCGCAATCAAAACGATTATTGACCGCCTGCAATCCGAACTTCACGTCATAGAAAAAACCGGCTTCATCAGCTACTTTCTCATCGTCGGCGACTTCATCCGTTACGGTCGCAGCAAAGGGATTTCCTGCGTCGCGCGCGGCTCGGCGGCAGGTTCCATCGTCACGTTTCTTCTGGAAATTTCGAACGTTGACCCGATTCGCTACGGCCTGCTGTTCGAGCGCTTCCTCAATCCCGAGCGCATCAGCCCGCCGGACATTGACATTGATTTCGCGGACGACCGCCGTGCCGACGTCATCGAATACGTCCGCCAAAAATACGGGCGCGATTCCGTCGCGCAGATCATCACCTTTGGCACGATGGGCGCGAAGTCCGTGGTGCGCGACGTGGCGCGCGTGATGGGCCTGGGCTACGGCGACGGAGACCGGCTGGCGAAAATGATTCCGTTCGACCTCAAGATGACGCTCGAAAAAGCGCTCAAGCAATCACCCGAACTCAAGCAGGCTTACGAGACTGAGGAAACGACGCGCGAACTGATTGACACCGCGTTCGTGCTCGAAGATTTGACGCGCAACGCAAGCGTTCACGCCGCCGGCGTCGTCATCGGGCCGGAGCCGCTCGTGAATCTGCTGCCACTCAAGCAGGACGAGAGCGGCACGCTCGTCACGCAATACGCGATGGATCCCGTTGGCAGCTTGGGTTTGCTGAAAATGGATTTTCTCGGGCTGAAAACTTTGACGGTCATCCGCAACGCCTGCGAAATGGTCAGGCGCACGAAGGGAATCGAAGTGCCCATCGAAAACCTCCCGCTCGACGATTCGAAAACTTACGACCTGCTCAACAAGGCGAACACGCTCGGCATTTTCCAATTGGAATCCGGTGGGATGCGCGACCTTTGCCGCAAGTTTCAGATCAGTTCCATCGAACACATCACCGCGCTCGTAGCGTTATATCGTCCGGGCCCGATGGAACTAATCCCTGAATTCATCAAGCGCCGCCATGGCGAGGTAAAAATTGAATACGAACACCCGCTTCTCGAACCGATTGCCAAGGAGACTTACGGCATTTTGATTTATCAGGAGCAGGTGATGCAGGCCGCGCAGGTGCTCGCCGGCTACACGCTCGGCGCCGCGGATGTTTTGCGCCGCGCGATGGGCAAGAAAAAAGTCGAGGAGATGCAGCAGCAGCGCGAAAAGTTTGTCAAAGGTTGCGCTGAGAAAAACAAGATTCCCGCGCACAAAGCCAACCAGATTTTTGATTTGCTGGAAAAATTTGCCGGCTACGGCTTCAACAAATCTCACGCCGCCGCCTACGCCATCGTCGCGTATCAGACCGCGTATCTGAAGGCGAATTACCCAGTCGAATTTTTTTGCGCCATGATGACGAACGACATGGCGGACACGAAAAAACTTTCCGAACACATCAATGAAGCGCGCAACTTCAACGTGGAAGTCCTCGGTCCGGACGTGAACGAAAGCGAGGTGCATTTTGCGCCGGGCGAA
>CAYMCQ010000094.1:0-14711 GCA_964389025.1 uncultured Verrucomicrobiota bacterium | reverse complement strand
AACCACATCCTTAAAAATCCCACCTTTGAACTCCAAAACTAAATACCGTTGCTCCTCCATCTGATGGAGGAGAGGGTTGGGGAGAGGAGGATCGTTTTTGTTCGGAATACCCCTCTCCCCATTCGTTCCTCATGGGGAGAGGAAGAAATCATCGAGTTTTGAGACGGTCTTGGAATGACGCGCTCTGCCGACAAGATTACAGATGCTTGATTTTCACGACCAGAGCCTGCTCGTCATTTCCATTTTTCATCTGGACGGGAATGGCGATTTGGCGGTGGGAAAAACCGTTGTGGTAGGCGTGCGAACGCAGTTCCATCAGGTAAAGCATCGTCGGCTTCGGATGAACCCGCCGCACCGGCGTCGAGTTCAGGTCCCGAATGTCGCGAAGGACTTTGATGAGTTTTACGTTCATAACTTCGGGAATCGCTATTGCAGTTCATGTGCCAATAAAAACTTTCCACAGACTTGGTTTCCCGTGGATTCACCGGCAATTCTACTCGTTCCCGTAATTGTTCTCGTCCTCGTCCTCGAAATTCGCTGCGAGGCAAAACGAGGGCGAGGGACGAGAACGATTGCGATTACGATTCCAGGAAAATCCCGCTTGGCAGGGAAAAATCCTTCTGTTTAGCTTTGCCCGGCAATGAGAAAACTAGCCATCGTGCTTCTGGTGTTTCCGCTCGCAACTTTCTTTTTGCGCGCCCAGGATCAATCGCAGGAACAACTGTGGGAAATCACCACCCCAAACGGCGAGTTGGTCTATGACCTTGCCACGGGGCTGGCGGTGGCGACAAACGGTGTGGTAATCAAACAAGGCGGCTCTGTTCTCACGGCGCACCGGGCGAAGGTCAACGAGAAAACCTATCAAGCTGAAGCCGACGGCGACGTTCGCATCCAGCTCGACGACCAGGTTTTCGTCGGCGAACACATCCGCTATAACTTCAAAACGGGCGTCATGGAGTCCGAGCAGTTTCGTTCCGGCAAAGACCCGTTCTTCATGGAAGGCAAGGGACTGAGTTCGGACACGAACGAAATTTACACCGCGCGAGATGCCATGGTGACGATGGATGACGTTTCTGAGCCGCTCTTGAAAGTGCGAACGAAACATCTGGTGATTGTGCAAGACAAATACGTCGAGGCCACGCACGCCACGCTGTATGTGGGCAACGTGCCGGTCTTTTATTTTCCGTTTTACCGCCGGACGCTCGGCGCGCGCGCGAATCATTTCAATTTCACGCCCGGCTATCGCAGCAGGTTCGGGCCGTTCCTGTTGGGCAGCTACAACTGGTTCTGGAACGACGAACTGGATGGAGCGATTCATCTCGACTACCGCATCAAGCGCGGAGTGGCCGGCGGGCCTGACTTGAATTTTCACCTCGGTCGTTGGGGCGACGGCTCGTTGCGGTATTATTATTTGCGCGACCAGGAGCCGGAGGAAGATTTGAGCGGAAAAGTCATGCCGGAAAATCGCCAGCGGTTTTATTTTTCCTGGCTCGCCCATCCATTCACGAATTTCAACGTCCGTTCGCAAGTCCGTTATCAAAGCGACCCGCGCGTCGTCCGCGAATTCTTCGAGGGCGAGTATCGGCAAAACCCGCAGCCCAGCACGTTCGTCGAAGTCAACAAGTTCTGGGACAATTTCAGCCTCGACGCCTACGTGCAGCCGCAGGTGAACGATTTTTTTGAAACAGTCGAGCGATTGCCCGACGTTCGACTCACCGGTTTTCGCCAGCAACTCGGCGATTCTTACTTTTACTACGAGAGTGAAAGCTCGGCGGGATATTATCGCCGCCTTTTCGCGGAAACGAACGGCCCGGCGCTGATGGATTACTCCGCCGCGCGCGCCGACACGTATCATCAGGTTGTGATGCCGCTGAATTTCTTTGGCTGGCTGAATTTCACCCCGCGAATCGGCGGGCGCTTCACCTACTACGGCGAAACTCGCGGCCCCGGCGCTGCGACCGACGAGGAAGTCCGTGGTGTGTTCAACACCGGCGCTGAACTTTCCACCAAGGCTTCGCGCGTCTGGCCCGGCGCGCAAAGCAAATTGCTCGACGCCGACGGCTTGCGCCACATCGTCCAGCCGTCGCTGAATTACGTTTTCGTTCCCGCGCCGAACAGGGCGCCGAAGGAGTTGCCGCAGTTCGATTACGAACTGCCGAGCCTGCGCCTGCAGCCGCTCGAATTTCCCGATTACAACGCCATTGATTCCATTGACAGCCAGAATGTTTTCCGCCTCGGCCTCCGCAACAGGCTTCAAACGAAACGGGATGGCGCGGTCGAAAATCTCGTGGACTGGCAGGTGTTCACCGACTGGCGGCTGGTTCCACATCACCGTCAAAAAACTTTTGCCGACGTTTATTCGGATTTGGTTTTCCGTCCGCGCAACTGGATCGCGCTCGAATCCGTCATTCGCTACGACATCAACTCTGAAAATTGGACGATGTCCTACAACACGCTGACCCTGCAACCGAACGAAACGTGGAGCTGGAGCCTCGGGCATTTTTATCTGCGGGACGATTTGCGGGCGACGACGACGGCGCTGGGAGTTGGAAACAATCTCATCCGCAGCGCGATGCTTTATCGGTTGAACGAGAACTGGGGCTTCCGCGCGGTGCATCACTTTGAGGCGCGCGACGGACGGCTCGAAGAACAACTCTACACGATTTACAAGGACATGCGCAGTTGGACCGGCGCGCTCAGCCTTCGGCTGCGCGACCACCGCAACGCCTCGGATGATTTCACGATTGCAGTCACTTTTTCGATCAAGGCGTTTCCGCGCTTCGGCGTGAACAGCGACGTGAACAATCCCTATTCGCTGCTCGGAGGCAGCTGAGCAAAACTCGGTCGTAGCTGACGTAAGGAGGCTCTAACTCTTTGGCCGGGAAATAATGAGCCTCCTTACGTCGGCTGCCACGGCGTTCACGAGTGTTTTCCATTCTGTTGCCAGAACGCAAAAACTTTTTTCCACCAGTCCGCCGACTGCTCGTAAATCTCGTTGTGACGAGCGCCAGAAATGATCTGGATCGTTTTCGGTCCAGCGTAGCCGTCGTGGAGCAGGTGGCCGAATTTCGGCGGAATAACTTCATCTGACCCGGCGAGAACAATTCCCAGCGGGCCGCGATAATCCTTGAGGCTTTGCGCTGGATCAAACCGATCCTTCAGAATCAACCGCACCGGCAGAAACGGCATTTTCTTTTGAGCGACGGCAGCCAGATTGTTGTAAGGCGCAAAAAGCATCAAACCGGCGACTTCGCGCGTCTTGGCCAAATGGCACGCGACGCCCGCGCCGAGCGATTCGCTCACGATGAATCTCGGAACGCTGGCTGGCAGCAGATCGAACGCTTCCTCAGCCGCCGCAAAAAAACTTTTCGCGCTGGGTGAACCATCTCGTGCGCCGTAACCGGGATATTCGAGCACAAACACGTCAACGGACGCGGCGGCGTGAATCGGCCTGGCAAGATAACCCCGATCAACAGCGCAGCCGCCATTTCCATGAACAACGAGAATCGCGCCCGTCGAAGACGCGCTTGCAGGCAACTGCCATCCGATGATCTGGCCCGCTTTGTTTTTCCACGGCGACAGCCCGTCTCCCCTCGCCATCTGTTCCGCGAGTTGTGGAGTCAACTTCGTCGGGAAATAAAGCAGCCGTCGCTGATAAAGCATAATCGCGACGACGAGCAAAAGGTAGAGAATGAGCGGTATTAACAGCACGCGTGCAACCCTTCGTTTCCAGTTAACAAAACATGGCATGGGATTATGGACAATGCGGAAACAAGTATTTGAGCAGCTAAGGGTGAATCTACTCGTCGTTATTTTCCGAAGCGTCTTTTGGAAAATCTTTCAATCGTTCCGCAGCAAGCCGCTCAAGACGCCGCGCTTGAGTCAACAAAGTCTGACGAAGTCCTTTTGAAACTTTCCTCTCGCTGATGACACGGGCGAGACTTGCAATCGTGCTTGCGCGACGAGCAATGCGAACATCGGGATGTTTCCGGTGAGGAAAAATCTCATCGGGGATAATGCCTCCGTTCACCGTCGTATCCCCATTTTCGGCCGCCGATCTTCTTGCCGTCCTCATCAAGACTCTCGAAGAACGCCTGTATTTCTTTTCGGATCGCAGCGACATCAAACGGCAGCCCGGCGGGTTGCCTTTCTGAGGTTGCGATATGAGACGATTTTTTTTCCAGCGCTTTGGTGGTTTCTTGTGGCGCATAATTTTCTTCCCAAACCGGATAAGGTATTCAATGTCCGCACTCAATACTGATTTGATGCGCTTCGCAACCTGAATTGGAGCTTTGAGCGAATGTTCCCCCACTCACACAAGACTCCCCGGTCATTTTTTCGAAGCCGTCGCGTCGCGTTATTATCCAGCACCATGTTTCGAGCGATTTCAAATTGCCAGTTTCGCTTGTTGTTTTGCGGCATCCGGCAATGCCGTCCGTAGCCATGCCAAAAGCATCCGTCCACAAAGACGGCCAATCGTTCACGGCGGAAAATACAATCTGGTTTTCCCGGGAGCTTCTGATTTCTTCGCCAGCCCGTGACTCCACTTGCCCGAAACATAGAAACCAATCTCAGTTCGGTATTTCTGTTGCCTGCAGACTTAACCGCTGACATGATTTGGGAAGGTTGTATTTTGGAAAACATATCCGGCGTTTGTTGCAGATCAAAAAATACCATTTATCTTGGTAAAACATGTGTTACGGCTCCGTTTAATTTATTCGCAACTTTGCTTGGTCTTCCTTAATTTTTTTCCGTGAGCCGCGTTCAATCCGAAAAACTTTTTGCCGAAGCGCTGAAATACATTCCCGGCGGAGTGAATTCGCCGGTGCGCGCGTTCCGCGCCGTCGGCGGGCAGCCGTTTTTCGTCAACAAGGCCAGAGGCTGCCGCGTGTGGGACGTGGACGGCAACGAATACATTGATTATGTCTGCACCTGGGGGCCGGCGATTCTCGGCCACGCGCATCCGAAAATCATTTCCGCCGTCAAAGCCGCCGCTGACAACGGCACGAGCTTCGGCATTCCGAATCCGCTCGAAGTGAAGATGGCGAAGCTCGTCTGCGACGCCGTGCCGAGCGTGCAAAAAGTCCGCATGACAAATTCCGGCACGGAAGCGTGCATGTCGGCCATCCGCGTCGCGCGCGGCTTCACGAAGCGCGACAAGATCATCAAGTTCGACGGCTGCTATCACGGCCACGCGGATTTTCTTTTGGTGAAAGCTGGTTCCGGGGCGCTGACCTTCGGCAGTCCCGACAGCGCGGGTGTTCCAGCGAACATGACGCGCGACACCATCGTGCTGCCGTTCAACGACGTTGACACCGTCAGAGCCGCGTTCGCTGCGAACAAAAATCAAATCGCCGCAATCATCATTGAGCCTGTGCCGGGCAATGCGGGTTTGTATCTGCCGAAGCCGGGTTATCTGGAATTTCTGCGCAAAATCACGAGCGAGCACGGAACGGTTTTGATTTTCGATGAAGTGATGACTGGATTTCGTTTGAGTTTCGGCGGCGCGCAAAAACTTTTCGGCATCACGCCGGACTTGAGCTGCTTTGGAAAAATCATCGGCGGCGGATTGCCCGTCGGCGCGTTCGGCGGGCGCGCGGATATCATGGATTGTCTCGCGCCGCTCGGCCCGGTGTATCAAGCCGGCACGTTGAGCGGAAATCCACTGGCGATGGCGGCAGGAATCGCGGCGCTCGAAGAATTATCGGAGGGCGGAGCTCCGCGACGCCCTAAATCAAAATTGAAAACGAAGTTAGGGCGTCGTGGAACTCCGCCCTCCGAAACGAGCGGCTACAAGCTTCTCGAAAAACTCGGCGCGCAACTGGAAGCGGGAATGAAAGACGCCGCACGCGCTGCGAAAATCCCCGCGCAGTTCCAGCGCATCGGCTCCATGTTCTGCGGCTATTTCACAGACAAGCCCGTTCACAACCTTGCCGACGCGATGCATAGCGACCGCGAGCGTTTCAAAAAATATTTTCACGGCATGTTGAACGAAGGCGTTTATCTTGCGCCATCACAATTCGAGGCAGGGTTTATTTCGACTGCGCACAGCGAAAAAGACATTGAGCAGACCGTGAAAGCAGCAGCCAAAGTCTTGAAAAGCTTGTAATTCCCATGCGCATTCTCGCCCTCGATTACGGAACTGTTCGCATCGGCGTCGCGGTGAGCGATGAGTTGAAGATGATCGCGCAGCCGCTGGAGTTTATTCCCGCCGAGCCGTTCGCGAAGTTTTTGGAGCGGCTCAAGGAAATCATCCGCGAGAAGGAAGTGGAAATGATTTTGATCGGGATGCCGCGAAACATGGACGGCAGTTACGGCCCGGCGGCATTGAAAGTTCAAGAGTTTGCCGCCGTTCTGAAAGACGCGATCACAATTCCAATCAAAACGTGGGACGAGCGATTGACTTCAGCGCAGGCAAACCGTTTTCTGATTCAAGGTGAAGTCCGCCGCGCGGAACGGAAACAAAAAGTGGACAAGGCCGCTGCGGCGATTTTGTTGCAGAGTTATCTGGATGGGCTGGCCTGATTTTTTAACCGCGGATGGACACGGATCAACACAGATGCCCCTCACCCCGCCCCTCTCCCCATCCGATGGGGAGAGGGTGTCCGCAGGACGGGTGAGGGGTTTTCGTTTGCCCTCGTCGCTGGTGTTTATCCGTGTCCATCTGTGTCCATCCGTGGTTTAATTCGCCTGTGGACTCGCTCAAATTCAAACTCAACATCGCCTATGACGGCGCGGCGTATCAGGGCTGGCAGGTGCAGAAAACCGGCGTCGGGGTGCAGCAAAAAATCGAGGAGGCGCTTGGCAAACTTTTCCCAAGCGTCAAGCGCATCCACAGTTCCAGCCGCACGGACACTGGCGTTCACGCGCTGGGGATGATCGCACACGTGGAGATTCCGCGCGCGGAATTCAAGATGCCGGCGAACAGACTGGCGCTGGCCATCAACGCATTTCTGCCGCAGGACATCCGCGTCGTGTCGACGGTGCGTTGCCGGAAAGATTTTCACGCGCGGTTCGATGCGACGGGCAAGCAGTATCGTTACTTCGTCTGGAACCATCCGGCGATGAATCCGTTGCTGCGGCATCAGGCGTGGCACGTTCCGCGCAAGTTGGATCTGGCGGCGATGCGGGCAGCGGCGAAACTTTTCCCCGGCAAGCACGACTTCAAATCGTTCGCGGCGACGCGAAATTATGAAATGGAATCCACGGTGCGCACGTTGACGCGCTGCGACATCAAACGGAGCGGCTCGCTGCTGACGTTCGTGATCGAGGGCGACGGGTTTCTTTACAAGATGTGCCGGGGCATCGTTGGAACGCTGGTGCAAGTGGGTCAGGGAAAAATTGCGACTGACGAAATCAAAAAAATCTTTTCGCATCGTGACCGGCGTGTGGCCGGCATGAGCGCGCCGGCGCACGGGCTTGTTTTGTGGAAAGTTTTTTATTCGTCAAAACGCAGGTGACAGCCTGTTTAATCTTCGCCGGCGAATTTGCGAAGAAGCCCGTTCGTTGACACTCGAATTTTCCACTGTTACTTTGCGCCTCCTTTAAATGCCAACGGATTACAAAAATACGCTCAACCTGCCGCGCACCGACTTTCCCATGAAAGCCGATTTGGTGCAGCGCGAGCCGCAGCGTCTGGAAAAATGGGAGGAGGAAAAACTTTACGAGAAAATTCAGGAAGCACGTAAAGACGCGCCGAAATTTGTCCTGCACGATGGCCCGCCGTTCGCCAACGGCGATGTTCACATCGGCACGGCGCTGAACAAGATTCTCAAGGACTTCATCGTCAAGTATCACACGCTGCGCGGCAAAAACGCGCCCTACGTGCCGGGCTGGGATTGTCACGGCCTGCCGATTGAGTTCAAAGTCTCGCAAGAGATGCGCAAGGCCGGCGACACTGACACCAGTGCGGCGACCATCCGCAAAGCCTGCGAAGCCTACGCGCGCAAATACATTGATCTTCAGCGGATTCAGTTCAAACGCCTCGGCGTGCTTGGCGATTGGGAAAATCCTTACCTCACGCTCAACAAAAAATACGAAGCCGACGAATTGCGTATGTTCGCGGACATCGTTGAAAAAGGCTTTGTTTACCGTGGAAAAAAGCCGGTTTATTGGAGCATCCCTTGCCGCACCGCGCTCGCTGAAGCCGAAGTCGAATACAACGACCACGTCAGCCAAAGCATCTTTGTAAAATTTCCTGTCGCCGGTCAGCCGAACACTTCCATCGTCATCTGGACGACGACGCCGTGGACTTTGCCTGCCAATCTCGCCGTCGCTTACAACTCAACGCTTCAATACTTAAAAGTCCGCGTGGGCGATGAGAATTTTATCTTGTATCGCGGCTTGCTGCCTGCCGTTGCTGATAAATGCGGCTGGAAAGATTTTTCGGAGCAACCTGTGAGCGCCGAGGAATTATCAAAGCTCCAGTTCCAACATCCGTTCTGCAATCGCACTGGAAAACTTTTTGCCGGCGATAACTTTGTCACGAGTGATACCGGAACGGGGTTCGTTCACATCGCTCCCGGTCACGGTCTTGAAGATTACGGCGTCGGTTCGCAAAACGGCCTGCTGATTTATTCGCCCGTGGACGACAACGGCTGCTTCGCTTACACCGACGATTTGCCACGCGAGCAACAAATGCCACAAGAATTGATCGGCAAATCCATTTTGGAAAAGCACGGGAAGAGTGACGCAAACGAAGCCGTGCTGCACGAGTTGCGCGTGCGGAAAGTTTTGCTGCATCAGGAAAATTATCATCACAGCTATCCGTTCTGCTGGCGCAGCAAGACGCCCGTCATCTTTCGGGCGATGGATCAGTGGTTTATTAAAATTGATCACGCGGTCGGGACGAGCTGCCGCTCGTCCCAAACTTCCCAGGCCGCGCAGCAGCGCGGCCCTACCTTCCGCGAACAGGCGCTCGCCGAGATTGATCGCGTGAGCTGGATTCCTGACTGGGGAGTTAATCGCATCAAAAGCGCGGTGCAATCGCGCCCTGACTGGTGCATTTCGCGCCAGCGCACGTGGGGCGTGCCGATCCCGGCGTTCTACGATGCGCAGAGCAAAGCGATTCTCGACGCGCAAATCGTCCGCAATGTCGCGGATTTGATTGAGCAGCACGGCTCAAATGTTTGGTTTGAAAAGTCTGCGACTGAACTTTGGTCGGTCGTGAAGCCGAAAGATTGGCGGGGCGTGGAAGCCATCTCTAAATCCAACGACACGCTCGATGTTTGGATAGATTCCGGTTCGTCGTCGCGCTCGGTCTTGATGCGGCGCGCGGAACTACAGCATAACGTAGCGCAGGCTTCCAGCCTGCGGGTTCACGAGGCGTCTGCGCCTCGTGATTCTGGCGGCGAGACGCCACCCGAACTCGCAGGCAAGATGCCTGCGCTACTTTGGCAGGCCGACATGTATCTCGAAGGCAGCGACCAGCATCGCGGCTGGTTTCAATCGTCGTTGCTGCTGTCGCTCGCGGGCAATGGCGCAGCGCCTTACAAGACGGTGCTTACTCACGGCTTCATGGTGGACGCCGACCGCGAAAAAATTTCCAAGAGCAAAGGCTCGACTTACGAGAAGCCGCAGACCGCCGAGGCTTACGTGAAAAAATACGGCGCGGACATCGTGCGGCTTTGGGTGGCGTCGCAGGATTTTCGCAACGACATCATCGTGAGCGAGGAGCGCGTCAACAAAGTCGCCGAGACCTATCGCGGCATCCGCAATTGCCTGCGCTACCAGCTCTCGAACCTTTACGACTTCGATCCGGCGAAACACGCAGTCGCGGACGAAAAACTCACCGGCTTGGATCGCTGGATTCTCGCCGAGTTTTCGAAATTGGAAAACGAAGTCATCGCCGCTTACGACAAATACGAGTTCCACGTCGTTTATCAAAAATTGAGCCAGTTCATTGCCGTCGAGTTGTCAGCGATTTACCACGACGTCGTCAAAGACCGGCTTTACACCGACCCGGCGAACTCACATCGCCGCCGCTCGACGCAAACCGCGCTGCACCGACTCGTGACCGGCCTGTGCAAAATGCTCTCGCCGATTCTGGCGTTCACGGCGGATGAGGCGTGGGAGTTTGTGCCGGGAAAAACTTCCGCGTCCGTTCATTCAGTTGTCTGGAAATACGAACCAATGGAGTTGTCGGCTGGAGAAAAGATTGCTTGGGACGCTTTCTTCAAATACCGCGAATTAATGCTTCCTGAACTGGAAAAGGCGCGGCAAGCGAAAACGATCGGCAAATCATTGGAAGCAAAGGTCATTTTTACACCCAATCTGCAGACTCCAAATGCAATGCTTTCTGGCAATGAGACTTTTCAGGAACTTCTAAATGTTTCTCAATACAAACCAACATCGGGTGGTGACAAAGAAATCATTCGCGTCGAACGAGCCGACGGCCAGAAATGCGAGCGCTGCTGGCATTGGGAAACGGACGTTGGCTCGAATCCAGAGCATCCGACGATTTGCGGCAGATGTGTTCAAGCGGTGAAACAGTTCAAGACGTGAAACAGTTTTCATGGGTGGCATAGGCGTCCCGCCTGTTGTTTCGGGCGTTGCGCCCGAAACCGTGGTGCGTGCTGGAAATCCTCCGATGTCGTTCGTCCATCCCCAATCAATCTCTCACGACGAAATTCGGCGGGACGCCGAATTTGACGCGCGAGACGCGCGTGCCACCCACTGAATCGAAGCTTGCCGGCGCGGCTCTGGCAGTGGATGGCGGCTGGACTGCGATGTGAAGATGTCCCGCGAAGGGGCGAAGGAGGCGAAGGCTTTTATTTTTCTTCGCAAACTTCGCGCCTTCGCGGGAAATAATTTTTTCAACCAAGCTTACGCCTCAATCCCGTAAGCCTTGATTTTGTTGTAGAGTGTCTGCCTGCCAATGCCGAGGCGCTTGGCGGTTTCCAGTTTGTTGCCGTTCGTCTCCTTGAGCATGTTCACAATGGCGTTGCGCTCGACGCCTTCGAGCAATGTGAAATTCGTGTCTGAAGTCTCGGCGGTGGCAGCGGTTTGCTGGCTCGTGATGGACAAATCGCTCGCGTCCACCTCGTCGCTTTCGGACAGGAGAACGGTGCGCTGGATTTCATTCTGCAACTGCCGCACGTTGCCCGGCCAATCGAACGCAGTGATGCGCTCGGCAGCCGGCAGGTTGAAGCCGCGAATGTTGCGGCCGGCTTGCGCGGCGAAGCGTTTCAAAAATGAATTTGCCAGCGGCAGGATGTCGTCGCGGCGCTCGCGCAACGGCGGCAGATGAACCGTGATGGCGCTGATGCGGTAAAACAAATCTTCGCGCAACTTGCCGTCCAGGATCGCTTCGTCGGGTTTGCGGTTCGTGGCGGCGACGATGCGGCAGTTCGTCCTGTAACTCGTTTTCCCGCCGATGGGACGAACTTCTTTTTCCTGCAACACGCGAAGCAGCTTCGCCTGCGTATCAACCGCCATCTCGGAAATTTCGTCGAGAAAAAGCGTGCCGTTCTCGGCCTGCCGAAACAAACCTTCGCGGTCAGCGTGCGCGCCGGTGTAAGCGCCTTTGACCGAGCCGAACAATTCACTCTCGATCAATTCGCGCGGCAACGCGGCACAGTTCACCGCCACGAAAGGGCCTTTTGACCGCGCGCTCATTTCATGGATCAGCCGAGCGACTACTTCCTTGCCCGTGCCGCTTTCGCCGGTGACGAGCACTTCCACGTCTTGCGGCGCGATTTTCTTTACGCTCTTGACCACGTTTTTCATCGCGGCGCTTTCGAAAATGTTCGTGCCGCCCTTGGTCGCGCGAAGGTCGTCAATGTCGTCGCGCTGCCGCTTGTGTTCGAGCGCGCGCTCGACAGTGACAAGGAGAAGCGCATTGTCGAACGGCTTCGTGATGAAATGGTAGGCGCCACGCTTCATCGCTTCGACGGCGATTTCGTAAGTCGGCTGCCCGGTGATCATGATGACTTGCGTCTCCGGCCACTCCTTTTTGATGCGGGGCAGCAAATCCATGCCGCTTTCGCCGGGCAGATGCATGTCCAGCAAAACAAGATCGGGCTGCGGCGCGTTGAAAGCTTTCTTGAGCGAGTTGGCGTCGGCGGCTTCCGAAATGTGCGCCTCGGTTTTTTGCAGGACAAGCCTCAGCAACTCGCGGATGTCCGCTTGATCGTCCACAACAAGAATGTGCTCGCTCATAGTTTCTTTCGACCGTTCTTCACGCACGCTTGCGTGAATTGTCTGAAAATTTCCCGATGCCCGGCATATTTTCCCGCCAGCCGCTCGGGATGAAATTGCACCGACAGCAAAAACGGCAGCAGCTTCCTCGCGCCCGGCTTCAATTCCATCCCCTCGATTATTCCATCGTCGCTCCGCGCCGTCACCCGCAACGGCTCGGCGACACGCGCGACGGCCTGATGATGCGTGCTGTTCACGCCGAGACGCCGGGCGCGCGTCATTCTTGCCAGCAATGAATCCGATGTCAACGCCACTTCGTGCACCACCTCACACTTTTTGTCCATGCGGCGATGGTTGATCGCGCCGGGAATTTGCGTGGGAATATCCACAACCAACGTGCCGCCCAGCGCGACGTTCAAAATCTGCTGTCCGCGGCAAATCGCCAGCAACGGCTTGCGCTGGCGGAAAACTTCATCAATCAAAATCATTTCGCGCTTGTCGCGGTCGCCGTGCGTGACGCCGACGGTTTTGCGCAGCTTGGGCGAAAGTTTTTTCGCGTAGAATTTCGGCGCAACATCATCCCCGCCCGTCAGCAACACGCCGTCGCTGCGCTTCACACATTCGGCGATGACATTGCGCGAAGTCGTCATCGGCAGCACCAGCGGAATCGCGCCCGCGGCGATGAGCGCCTGTTGGTAAGTTTCCGACAAGCTGATGGAAACATCGCCGAACTCGTCGCCCTTTTTCTCGACGTGCGGGGAAATTAAAATCAAAGGAGCTTTGCTCATCGTTGGCGAAAAATAGCTGAGGTAGGGAAACCTTGTCAGTGAAAAACTCCATAAGGAAAGCACAACTGTTCAAGAGATAGACTGGCTTACCCGGCATAATTACTGTTACACATTTGCTGTATGAATTACATAGATTGGATAGTAGGCCTCAGAGCTGCAGCAATCTTGGCATTGATTGTTGTTGGCGCATTCTATGTAACCAAATTGATTTTCGACCGCCCCTCACCACCAGTGCAGCGACACATGAGATTATTTATTCTGGGAGGAGCAGGGAGTATTCTTACAGGATGTTTAGCGCTTCTGACTTTCTATCTGGGTTTCTCGACTTCCGCCAGAGAGTGGCTAGGCAAAGACATCTGGTTCGTTCTTCTCATAATCGCAGGACTCAGCCTCATCGCTACATGCATTTGAATTGAATTTTACCGAGCCTTAAAGAGAAGAATTCCAAATTGACCGGCCTCACACTTCTGCATCCAGAAATTTTTCCAGAATCGTTTTATTCACACGCATTTCTTTTTTCCACCGGATAATGAATTTCACAGCTCACCGCGAAACCCCTGCTGACGCAACGCTTCAAACAAAACCAGCGCGACGCAGTTCGACAAATTCAGCGACCGCGCTTTTGGATTGAACATCGGAATCCGCAGCCAGCATTCGCGATTTTCTTCCAGCAACTTTTTCGGCAAGCCCGCTGTCTCGCGGCCAAAAACTAAAAAGTCGTCCGCGCCGAATTTCGCTTCGCTGTAAATCTTTGTCCCGCCGGATTCGATGAACCATAGCTTTGCGCCCGACGGGATTTTTCCCGCGAAACTTTTCCAGTCCGCCCAGCGATGCCACTCGACGTGCTGCCAGTAATCCATTCCTGCGCGCTTGAGTTGTGCGTCATCCAGCTTGAAGCCGAGCGGTTCGATGAGGTGCAGCGTGGATTTCGTCGCCGCGCAAAGGCGCGCCACGTTGCCCGTGTTCGGCGGAATTTCAGGTTCGAGCAATACAATATTCATTCCTGTTTTTTTAACGCAAAGGCGCAAAGCCGCAAAGCCGCGAAGAAGAAAACGGAAAAATGTTCTTATTCTACGAAGGCCTCTTCGTTCCGCGCCTTTGCGCCTTTGCGTTGAAGAAAAAATCTTACGCAACAAACCCATGCGCCGTCCGGGTCTTTCCCGCACACTCCGACTTTAATTGGAGCGCTGCGCGCGTCAATCAGTCTGAAAGCGCGCAGAACGAAATTGCAATTCAAACTCATTTCACTATCGTCTCGGCATGATTAAATTGGAAAAACCTCCCGTTGACCCGGAATTGAAGCAACGGATCGAAGAACTTATCGCAACCAAAGGCGGCGGCTACAACGCGGATCTCATCGAAGACATCATTGAAACTTCGCTGAAAATCCTTCACGACGTGGAGGATCGCGGTGACGTGCGGGTCATTCAAACTGCGCTTCGCGAATTGCGCTACGCCTTCAAACTTTTCGCGCCCTATTCGACCAAGCGCAAAGTCACCATCTTCGGCTCGGCGCGCACGCAGCCCAGCCGCATGGAATATCAGCAGGCCATCGAGTTCGGAAAAAAAATTGTCGAAGCGGGCTACATGGTCATCACCGGCGCCGGCCCGGGCATCATGCAAGCCGGGCATGAAGGCGCCGGCCCGGAAAAAAGTTTCGGCGTTAACATCCGCCTGCCGTGGGAACAAGGCGCCAATCCCATTATCGAAGGAAACAAGAAGCTCATCACCTTCAAATATTTCTTCACGCGCAAGCTGATTTTCATCCGCCACTCGGACGCCATT
>CAYMCQ010000093.1:0-14857 GCA_964389025.1 uncultured Verrucomicrobiota bacterium | reverse complement strand
TCCGCGCTATCTCAAGCCTCCGGCTTTGCCGGAGGTCGCTGACATCAGCGTTTCCCTAGGACAGCCCCTAATACAGTGTTCATTGTTGACTCTTGTTCGGAGGAATTGCGTGTCTATTTCTTCCCATGCACCTTTGCCGCGACTTTCAGATGGAGCGCATTGAGCCGGATGAAATCCCGTGGCGTCATCCAGGTTGTAGGCTTTGGTCGGGTCGGCTTCCATCGTTACTAACAGGCTGTTGAAAAAGCGGTGTTTTGAAAAATTGACCATCAAAATCATTAGGCTTTTAGAATGATTTTTGTCCGAAAATGACTTTTTCAACACCCTGCTAACGGTGCATGCCTATGATGTTTGTTCAAGCGCCCACCTGCTTCTTAATCGCCTCGCCAATCATCTGACTCCATTTTTCCAGCGTCGCAGCGTCGCGGCCTTCGAGGAGCAGGCGCGCTTTCGGTTCGGTGCCGGAGTAGCGCAGGAAGACGCGGCCACCTTGCGGTTTTAATTCAGCTTCGGCTTCGGCAACAAGTTTTCTGACGCCATCCAATTCGTCGAAAGGTTTTTTCTCGCGCACGATGATGTTCGTGAGAACTTGCGGGAAACGCGTCCAGCATTTCGCGAGTTTTGACAGTGGCGTTTCTTTCGCGCGCATGATTCGCAGGATTTGCAGCGCGGCAACCAACCCATCGCCGGTCGTGCCGAAGTCGCGGAAGATCAAATGGCCGCTTTGCTCGCCGCCGAAGTTGAAATTGTTCCGCAGCATCTCATCAATCACGTTTTTGTCGCCGACGTCGGTGCGGACGATTCTTCCGCCGGCGGATTTGATGGCGTCGTCGAGGCCGGCGTTGCTCATCACGGTCGAGACGAGGGTTTTTTGGGCCAAAGAATTTTGCGCGAGCATGTCAAGCGCGGCGATGGCCATCACGTCATCGCCGTCAATGAGCGTTCCAGTTTCGTCGCAGAGCAAAACGCGGTCGGCGTCGCCGTCGTGCGCGATGCCGAGGTGCGCCTTGTGCGCGCGGACTTTTTCGCACATCGAATCAGGATGCATCGAGCCGCAGTCGCGATTGATGTTCATGCCGTCGGGCTGGTTGCCGTAAAGAATCACTTCCGCGCCCAGCTCGCGCAGGACGCAGGGCGTGGATTTGTAGGCCGCGCCGTGCGCGCAGTCCACGACGATGCGCATGCCTTCGAGCGTTAGGTTTTTCGGAAACGAACTTTTTGCGTATTCGATGTAGCGACCGAGCGCGTCGTCAATGCGGACGGCTTTGCCGATGTCGTCGGCGGTCGGGCGGATGTTTTCGATTTCGCCACTGAAAACGAGACCTTCAATCTCAGCTTCGATTTTTTCGTCGAGCTTGTAACCGTCCGCGCGGAAAAATTTAATACCGTTGTCGGCGTAAGGATTGTGCGAGGCGGTGATGACGATGCCCGCGTCCGCGCGCAAACTTCGCGTGACGTAGGCAACGCCGGGCGTCGGCAGCGGGCCGATGAAAAGAACGTCCACGCCCATCGAGAGAATTCCGGATGAGAGGGCATTTTCCAGCATGTAGCCGGAGAGCCGCGTGTCCTTGCCGAGGACGATACGGTGGCGACCGCGACCGCGTGATTGAGTTTCCAGATTTTTGAAAACGTGCCCGGCTGCGCGGCCAAGTTTTAACGCGGTTTCGGCGGTGACGGGCTCGACGTTCGCAACGCCGCGAACGCCGTCGGTGCCGAAGATTCTTTTGAAGGACGTTGTGCTCATTTTGTCGGAGTAAAAATGGAATTGGTTGGTGCGTCAGTTTTGCCGGATGGCTTGAGCGGATTCGCCGATTCCCGTTGGATCGCGAACGAAACGGTCAGCCAGATCAACACCGCAAGCGCGAGCGAAAAAAGTTTCAGCCAGAAATCTTTGAAGATTAAATCACGCATGGCCGGTCACTTCGCGGGAATTTCCGCCGAGGTCGCGGAGGTAGTTTCGTCCTGCTTCACGACGACCGGCTCGGGCTTCGCGCGATGAGTGCGCTTGCGGATCCATTCGACCAGCGTGCGCGACTTGACCGGAGTCACCAGCACAGTTGTGAGAAATTCGCGGAGTTTTTCCAGCGTGACGCCGCGAACGAACTGCCCTTTGTAGGCGTATGAAATCGCGCCGGTCTCTTCGGACACGCAGACCACCACGGCGTCCG
Source organism: uncultured Verrucomicrobiota bacterium (assembly GCA_964389025.1). GTDB lineage: Bacteria > Verrucomicrobiota > Verrucomicrobiia > Limisphaerales > CAYMCQ01 > CAYMCQ01. The sequence goes on along the minus strand of CAYMCQ010000093.1, from coordinate 12,689 downwards.
TTTCCTCGCTCAATCCAATCGCCGCGCGATGGCGTGTGCCGAGGCTTTTGCTCAAATCCTGCCGCTGCGTCAGCGGAAAAATGCACGCGGCGTAGGCGATCCGGTCGCCGCGAAGAATCACGCCGCCGTCGTGGATGGCGTTGTTCGGGAAGAAAATTGTCTCCAACATTTCAGGTGTTGCTTCGCAATCCACTGGAATCCCGGACTCGACAGCTTCCTGCAATTGAATGGATTGCTCGATGGCGATTAGCGAGCCGATGCGAACGTCCGCCAGTCGCTCGACCGTTTGAATGATGACCTCGATGTTCTCGCGCTGCTCATGGGCCGTGGTGAACAAAGGCAGGTTGCCAAGTTCGCCGAGAATGCGGCGAAGTTCCGGCTGGAAAATCACCAGCGCGGCCAGGGCAAAAAAGGCGGAAAAAGTTCCGAGCAGCCAGCGCAACACTTTCAAATCCAGCAGCGTCGTCACCAGCGCCAGCGTGAGCAGCACGATGACGAAGCCGATCATCACCGGCCAGCCGCGCGTGCCGCGCACAAAACGGGAGGCGTAAAAAATCCCCACCCAGAGGATGAGAATTTCCAGCGCCGGCCGCCAGACGTTGTGCAGGTCGTAATGCATTTACTTTTTCTGGGCCAAAATTGCCTCGGTCATGCGGATCGTTTGCAATGTTTCTGCGACATCGTGCGCGCGAAAAACGTTCACGCCGGATTCAACAGCCCGCGCCGTGCAGGCCAATCCAGCCGGCAAACGCTCGCTCACGGTTTTTCCCAGAAAAGATTTTCGCGACACGCCGAGCAGCAGTGGCCGTTCTAAATTTGTAAAACTCCGCAAGCCCGCGAGCAATCTCAAATTATGCCCAACATTTTTTCCGAAACCGATGCCGGGGTCGAGAACGACCTGTTCCGCGAACACTCCCGACTTTTTCAACCGCGCGAGACGGTCGGAAAAAAAATCTCCAACTTCCTTGACGACATCGCCGTAGGCCGGATTGTCCTGCATGGTTTGCGGCGTGCCTTGCATGTGCATGACCACGTAGCCCGCGCCGAATTCAGCGGTCACACGCCACATTGCGTCGTCGCTGCGGTTCGCCGCCACGTCGTTGACGATGCTCGCGCCGGCCTGCAACGCCGCGCGCGCAACACCGGGCTTCATCGTATCAATGGAAATCGGGACGCGAAGTTTTTTTGCCGCAATTTTTTCGATGACCGGCAACACGCGGCGAAGTTCTTCCGCTTCGCCGACCGGCTCGGCTTTTGGCCGCGTGGATTCGCCGCCGATGTCGAGAATCTCCGCGCCTTCCTCAACAAGTTTCAGCGCGTGAGCGACGGCGGCGTTAGCGTCCAAAAATTTTCCACCGTCGGAAAACGAGTCGGGCGTGACATTCACGATGCCCATGACGAGCGCGGGGCGTGGGAATTGAAATTCAAACTGGCGGGCGCGCAGAATCATCCGGGTTTTTATTTGTCTTGCTCTGTTTTTGTTTTAGAGCTACCGCCTAACGATACATCCTTAACATTTTTTCTATTTATGAACAGATTCAAATTTCCCAGCGGCAACTTTCTTAGGCTCGTCATCGCAAGCCTGGCGGCGCTTTCATGGGTCTGCGCAACCGCGGCAGAACCAGCGGGAAAAGCGCCAGCCGCCCGATTTGTTCCGCCGGACGACGGCAAGCTGCGCATCATCTGTTTCGGCGCGCATCCTGACGATTGTGAATTGCAAGCCAGCGGCGTCGGCGCGATGTGGTCGCGCAAGGGACACCACGTAAAGTTCGTTTCGACGACCAACGGCGACATCGGCCATTGGCGCGAGGCCGGCGGCCCGCTGGCGCTGCGACGCAAAAAGGAAGTCGAACAAGCCGACGGCATGCTGGGCGTTCACAGCGAAGTGCTGGACATTCATGACGGCGAACTCGAACCGACGCTGGAAAACCGCAAAAAGATCACGCGCCTCATCCGCGAGTGGCAGGCGGACATTGTGATTGCCCCGCGACCGAACGATTACCACCCGGATCATCGTTACACCGGCGTGCTGGTGCAGGACGCGGCCTACATGGTCGCGGTGCCGTTCATCGTGCCGGAGGTGCCGCCGTTGAAGAAGAACCCTGTTTTCCTGTATTACACCGACCGTTTCCAGAAACCGACGCCGTCGCAGCCGGACATTGCGGTCTCGATTGATTCGGTGATCGAAAAAAAACTCGATGCGCTCGCGGTGATGGAGTCGCAATTCCTCGAAGGCGGCGCGCTCGGAAACGAGGGCTTGCTGCCGAAAACGCCGGAGCAACGAGTCAAGCGCGTCCAGGAAGTCCGCAACGCTTTCGACAGCCGCGACAAGGGACTGGCGGATCGTTTTCGCGACAAGCTCATTGAGTGGTATGGCGAAGATGCGGGCAAAAAAATCAAATACGCCGAGGCATTTGAGATTTGCGAATACGGACGGCGTCCGGACAAAACGGAATTGAAACGGCTGTTTCCATTCTTCCAGGAATAAACTCAAATGGCCTAGGGCGTGTTTTCAAAATGGTGGAACGGGCGTCTCGCCCGTCAAATCCGGCGTCCCGCCGGATTTCGTCAGAGGTTGTCCGCTGCTGGTTGTTCGTAAAAGCAAAAGCCAGCGCACGTTCCACGACGGTTTCAGGCGGGACGCCCGAAACAACAGGCCAGAGGCCTGTGCCACCCATCGGATATTGAAAACACGCCCTACAATCCCCCGGTCGGTTTCGCCTGCTGAATCAATTCAATCTCGTAGCCCTCCGGCGCGTCAATGAAGGCAAATGTGGTGCCGGTGGAACTGGTCGTGGGACCGTCGGAATATTTCAGGCCGAACTTCGCGAGGTGTTTGCCGAATTCATCGAGACTGTCCACTTCAAACGCAAGATGCGTCAAGTCCGGCTGGACTTGAACCGGACCGCTGCCGGGGAAAAAAGTGATTTCAATCAACTCGTCGCTGTTCGGTGTTTTCAAAAACGCGAGTTCCGAACCGCGCGGCGATTTATGGCGGCGAAGTTCTTCGAGGCCGAGAACCTCTTTGTAGAACTTCACCGTCTTTTCCAAATCGTTGACGCGGTAGCGTGTGTGCAAAAGTTTTTTCACTGTCATGAAGTCAGAATAATGCCGAAGACCGGCAAGGCAAAGACGCAATTCGAAAACAGCAGGTCAAAATGCACTTGTCGGCTTTCCCTGTTTTCGCTACCAAAGCGCCGTGATGACATCAAGGCTTTGGCGCTTCGTGGTCGGTGGGGCCGGAATTCTTTTTTCGATCACAGCTTCTGGCCAGATTGATCCCGTCAAGCGCGAGATGTTTCAGCTTGGCTACAACCAGTCGCTGGTGGGCCACGCGCCGCTTGCCGGTTACGCGTTCTACTATCGCAACCAGCCGAATTTTCTTCGCACGAACCTCACGTTGCGGCTCGCCATCGTGCCGGTTTTTCTCGACACGGAATTGGGAATCCAGCGCGCGCTTGGCGAACGCACGGATTTGGGCATCGGCGTTGCGGGCGGCGGATTTGCCGACAGCTACACCGAGATCAGGAAGGGAAAATTTATCCGCGGAGAATCGTTCACCGGCCACGGCGGAGAAATGGGCGTGAGCCTGTATCATTGTTTCATTGAGAGCGACGAAAGCCATCAAGTCCCGCTCAATGGAATTTTGCGCGCGGGATTTCATCACAGCGTTTTCGAGCGCGATGATGAAACCGACCTCGCGTTCAAAGTTCCCGACGACCAACCGGTCTTTCATTTCCGAACCGGGTTGCGGTGGGGTGGAAGAGAGCCGGTGCTTTTTCCTTCGCTGGCGATGGAGCTTTCGCTTTGGTATGAGGGACAAGTCCGGTTCGAATCGCAGCGCTATGGTCGGATGAACGACCGGGAAATCGAACCGCGCTCGCACTTGTTTTGGGCGCGGGCGCTGTTCGCCTACACGCTGACGAACTGGATGCAAAGTTTTTACGTCAGCATCACGGCGGGAACAAGCGTCGAGGCCGACCGTTTCAGCGCGTATCGGCTCGGCGCGTTGCTGCCGCTCGTCTCGGAATTTCCGCTGTCGCTGCCTGGATATTATTATCAGGAAATCTCGGCGGAAAGATTCGTCCTTGCGGGCGGAAATTATTCCGTGGCGCTGGACTCCAAAAATCGCTGGAGCCTCAACGGCGCGATTGCGACGGCCGTGGTGGATTATTTGCCGGGTTTGGAACAACCGGGTCATTGGCACACAGGCGTCGGCGCGGGCGTGATGTATCGCTCGCCCTCCGGCGCGTTCAAAGTGCTCGCCGGCTACGCTTACGGCGTGGACGCCATTCGCACGCACGGCCGGGGCGCGCACAGCATTGGACTCCTGATGCAAATTGATCTCGAACACGCGCGCTCATTGTATTATCCCGAAGCGCCGGGACGCTGGCGCGGCTTGCAGAGAATTTTCGGAAGCTAAGTCCGCCCTCGCTTATACGCTCATGCGACGGTAGCCCACTTTTTCGGGACAAGGCCAGTGCTCACTTCTGCTCCAGCCCCTTTTTCAAAAGATGGAAAATGACCGGATTATTCGAATCTGGCTGAAAACCCTTGAAGCCTAGAGCCGAATGGAACATGAACCTATTCTGATTGGTGTCTGGCACCTCTTCGTAACCTTCTTTGCTCACCAGAACGGTCAGTGCTGCACCAGTTACGTTGTTGAGCGTGAATAGTCCCTTCGCATCGGTTGGGATGTTAGTTCCGAAATATCCTTCTGGAAAGATGACGCAACTGAACTCAACAGTGGCACTTTTCAAAGGTAGCCCATTTTCATCCACCGCTTTTCCGTAGAATTCAATCGGGCGATTCACCTCTTGAGACATTTGTTGCACCGCGTTCGACCACTCTATTAAAGCCTGCTGTGTTAGCCCGTTCGGTGAACTGCCGCTGCTTTGTGCCAATTGCTCTAGTCGCTTCTGGGGGTCTTGCCATGCGGGCCGTGTATCAGCTTCATGCTTATTTTGCTCGCCTCCTGCTGTTTGTGATACCGCTCTTGGCACAGTGACCGGAGCCGCTTCTGCCGATTTTGGGGTAGCTGGTATTGAACGGTTGAACCCAACTCGTGAGCATCGGGAGAACGAGAGATTGTTGGACGAAATCAACGTCCGTTTTTTGGAACGGCCACCTCATAGCTGGATTTGAAAGGTATTTAGAACCCCGCTTCCAAAAACTACAAGTTCCGATTTTGGAAATTTATTGCAAAAACTTTTTCAGGCACGACTCGACTTCTCGCGAAGTTCGCCCAGCAACTTCTCAATAATAAACCCGCTCGTCACGCCTTCGCTTTGCGCCTGGAAATTCGTCAGGATGCGATGCATCAGCACCGGTTGCGCGACGGCTTCCAAATCTTCCATGCGCACCAGATAGCTGCCTTGCAACACCGCGCGCGCCTTCGCGCCGCGAATCAGGTATTGCACCGCGCGTGGGCCTGCGCCCCACGTCACCCAGCTCTTGATCCACTCCGGCGCGTCCTTGGATTTCGGCCGCGACGCGCGCACCAATTCCACCGCCGCATCGTGAATGTGGTCGGGCACAGGCACGCGTTGAACGACATCCTGAAAATGAATCACCTCTTCACCGGAAATTAAATGGCTTAACCGTTGTGGCGGCGCGCCGGTTGTCTCGCGCGAAATGCGACCTTCCTCAGCGGCGCTCGGATAATCCACGACGATGAAAAACATGAAGCGATCCAGTTGCGCTTCGGGCAGATTGTAAGTGCCTTCCTGCTCGATTGGATTTTGCGTCGCCAGCACAAAAAACGGCGACGGCAGCGCCACGGATTTTCCCGCGACGGTCACGCGATGTTCCTGCATCGCTTCGAGCAGGGCGGATTGAGTTTTCGGCGGCGTGCGATTGATTTCGTCGGCGAGCACGATGTTCGCGAACACCGGCCCTTTGACGAAGTGGAACGCGCGTCGCCCCGGCTGGTCGGTTTCCTGCAGAATTTCCGTGCCGGTGATGTCGCTCGGCATCAGGTCGGGCGTGAATTGAACGCGGCTGAACTGAAGCGACATCACTTGCGCGAGCGAATTGACGATGGTGGTCTTCGCGAGGCCGGGCACGCCCATGAGCAAGCCGTGTCCGCGCGCGAGAATGCAAATCAGCAGCCGCTCGATGACTTCATCCTGTCCGATGATGACCTTGGCCATTTCGGCGCGGATTTTTTTGTAGATGTCGCGCAGTTGATCAATCGAAGCGACGTCGTCATGTGAAGTTTTGTCGGTCATAAAAACAATTCCAGATAGTGAAAGTCAGCGATGCGCGTTGGTCAATGATGGAAACGGCGCGGCGGAGTGAAAAATGGTGGCACGGGCGTCCCGCCCGTCCAAATTCGGCGTCCCGCCGAATTTCGTCGTGAGGGACAGATTGCCAGCGGATGTTCGGCCATAAAAAATCTCAAACTCTCTCGACGGTTTCCGGCGGGACGCCGGAAACAACAGGCCGGAGGCCTGTTCCACCATTCAACCTCGAATGAGTCGTCGAATCGCCTCAATGTTCAGCGCTGCCTTCGGGACGAACGAACTTGGCTCGACAAATTCCTGTTCCTTCGAGCCGTCCGCGCTTTGCTCCGAACAATGCGCGTTGTCGCCGCGCGGGCCGAGGCCGTCGAGCGTCGGGATTTTGTGGCAGATGTGATTGCCATCACTTAAGCCGCCGCGTTCTTCGCGGATGACGCGCAAGCCAAGCGATTTCCCCGTCTCCTGCCAGACGCGCAGCAGCGATTCGGTCATTTCATTTCGCGGCCACGGCGGAGTTTCGGAAAGTTTTTCAATCGTCACGCAGCATGGAGCTTTGTCCGCCGCCGCGCGAACGACGATGTCGTTGCTCAATTTGTTCAGCGCCTCCACGCCCGCGTTGAAAACTTCCCGCGAGAACGCGCGCATCTCCAATTCACAGACGGCGTGGTGCGGCACGCGATTCGCCACCGTGCCGCCGGAAATGTTGCCGACGTTGAACGTGAGTTCCTTGGAATAATCCGTCAGCGCAGCGATGCGTTGAACAGTATGCGCGAGTTGAACGACTGCATTCGCGCCGCGCTCGTGATCGCCGCCTGCGTGCGCGCCGCGTCCCTCGACCGTCACGCGAAACGTCGCGCGGCCTTTGCGCGCCGTGACCATTTCAAAGATATTTCCTTCGCGCACGCCTGCTTCGAAGACCAGCGCGGCGATGGCGTCGGAAGGTGGTTTGAAATATGAAGTTCCGCCCTCACCCCGGCCCTCTCCCCCAGGAGAGGGAGAATTATAGTCAGCGCACAGACGTTCGAGACACAGTTGACCAAAATCATACGAGAGCATTTCCTCCGACGAGTTGAGCAGGAGAACCCAGTTCGTGTCCTCGAAATCCTGCGGATAAATTTCGCGCATCGCCGACAGAACCAGATGCATCATCACTGTGCCGCCCTTGATGTCCATCGTGCCCGGCCCGTAAATTTTGTCGCCGGCGACGCGCCACGAAAAATTATTCCGCTTCTCCTCGTCCGGCGGATAAACGGTGTCCAGATGCGAGATCAAACCAATCGTTCGTCGCGATTTTCCTTTGCGCGTCAAAACCAGGTGGTCGCCGTAATCAGGATTTGTGGATGTGACGAAATCCGCCTTGAACCCAAGCGGAGCGAAAACCTTCGCTGTGAATCTTCCAAGCTCATTCAGCCCCGCCTTGTTCGCCGTGAAGCTGTTGATGGCGACCATCTGTTTCAGCAGGTCGAGAGTGGGCGCAAGCTGGCGATTCAATACACTGCTGAGTTGCCGGTCACATTTCATGCGTTGAGATTATCGGCCCGATGGTTTTGCGCATCAGAATTTCGGAGTGGCCTTTGACGAGATAATCTTTCAGTTCGCCGACGCGCTCGTAGCCGAGCCTCCGGTAAAGTTTTTGCGCCCGTGTGTTGAATGAGGAGACGCACAGGAAAACATTCTTGCTGTCGCGAAAAATTCGTTCTTCGGCGAAATTTATCAGCTGCGTGCCGATGCCGTGATTCTGCCAATCAGGCGCGACTCCGATGGTCTGGATGTAGCCGGTGAACGCCCCGCGCAGTTGCAGCACGATGAATCCCGCCAAAACTTTCTCGACGCGCGCAATGTAGATTTCCTTGCCCGGCTCGTTCAAAAGTTTCAGGCAGTCATCGAACGTCCGCCCCAGCGTCAGCCACGGTTCCGAATTCGCCATGAGTTCGGCGCAGGCGCGCGTTTCGTCCGCGGATTCGAGGGGTTTAATTTCGATGTTCAATGCGCCTCCAGCCAGTTTTCTCCCACGCCCATCTCCACCACGATTGGCACGTCGAGCGCGATGGCGTTTTTCATTTTGTCTTCGACTAGCGGCAGCACTTCGTCTTTCTCCAGCTTGTGCAGATCGAAAACCAGTTCGTCGTGAACTTGCAAAAGCATTTTCGTTTTCAAATTCCGCCGCGAGAGTTCGCGCTGAATGTTGATCATCGCCAGCTTGATCATGTCCGCCGCAGTGCCTTGAATCGGCGCGTTGATGGCGTTGCGCTCCGCTGAACCGCGAACGGTGAAGTTCGCCGAGTTGATGTCGCGGATGTAGCGGCGCCGGCCCGTCACTGTTTCCACATAACCGTTCGCGCGCGCGAACGCGATGGTCTCGTTCATGTAACGTTTGATGCCGGGAAATTTTTTGAAATATTCTTCGATAATCTCGCCGCCTTCCTTGCGCGGAATGCCAAGCCGCTGCGCCAGACCGAAAGCCGAAATGCCGTAGGCGATGCCGAAGTTGACCATCTTGGCCTTGCGCCGCATCTCGGCGTTCACGTCCGCGAGCGCGACGCCGAAAACTTTGGCCGCCGTCGCCGCGTGGATGTCCACACCGCTCGCGAACGCTTCGAGCAAACCCGGCTCGCGACTCAACGCCGCGATGATGCGCAATTCAATCTGCGAATAATCCGCCGACAGTAGCAGAAAATTTTTGTCGCGTGGCACAAAGGCTTTGCGGATTTCCTGCCCGCGCTCGGTGCGAATCGGAATGTTTTGCAGATTTGGATTCTGCGAATTGAGCCGGCCCGTCGCCGTTGCCACCTGAAAATACGTCGTGTGGACGCGGCCAGTCTTCGGAAAAATCGCTGCCGGCAGCGCGTCCGCGTAGGTGGATTTCAATTTCGACGCCGTTCGATATTCCAGCAGCCGCCGCACGATCTCGTGGTCGCCCGCAAGCTCGCTCAACGTCTGCTCGTCGGTGACGTATTGGCCGGTCTTGGTTCTCTTCGGCGCGTCGCTGATCTTCAAAACGTCGAACAGGATTTGCCCAAGTTGCTTCGGCGAATTCAGGTTGAACTCAGTCCCGGCGAGTTTGGAAATCTCGTGTTCGTGCCCGGAAATTTCTTTGGAAAGCTGCGCAGCGAATTCCTCCAGCGACTTCGCGTCGAGTTTGATTCCTTCAAATTCCATTTCGACGAGCACTGGAACCAGCGGCGACTCGATTTCGTAAAAAACGTTTTCCTGTCCCTTGCGCCTGAGCATCGGTTCGATCTTTTCCCGCAACCGCAGCGCGACGTCCGACCGTTCGATGGCGAACTTTGACTCCCTCTCCCCATCCGATGGGGTGAGGGGCAATTCTTCGACCTTCGATGGCGAGTAACCGAGATACGATTCCGCCAAATATTCCAGCGTGTGCCGCAATTCCGGCTCGACGAGGCTGTGCGCGATCATCGTGTCGAAAAATTTCCCGCGCGCCGCCACGCCGTGCCAGCGGAGCAGCGCCAGACTTTGTTTCAAGTCGTGCCCTACTTTTTCAATCTGCTCCGACTCGAACAGCGTGCGAAATTCTTCCAGAACTTTTTTTGCTTCGCCTGTCAGCGGAATGTAGAAACCGGATTGCGGCGCGAGTGAAAACGCAAGGCCAACCAACTTCGCCTCCTTCGCGTCGAGACTCGTGCCTAGCGCGAAAAAAGAAAATGTCCCGGATTTTTCCAGCGACTTGACCAATTGCTTTCGCTCGCCCGTCGTCGAAACGATTTTGTAGTCGTGCGCGACGGTGGCGAGAGTTTGAAAAGTCGTGGGCGCAATTGGGGACTCAGTTGAAACTTCCGTTTCAGAAAACAGTGTAAGTTCGTCGGACTTCGTTACGTCAGCGGTTTTTCCCCCACGCCCCGTCGGACGGGGAGAGGGTTGGGGTGCGGGGCGTTCTTCAAATTGTCCCTCCTCTCCCCGGCCCTCTCCTCCATCAGATGAAGGAGAGGGAGAAACTACGGCAGCCTCGCTTGCTGTCGGCTGGCGCGGGCCGATAGAAAAATCCTCGCCAAACAATCTCCGACCGATTGATCTGAATTCGAATTCGCGCAGCAAACTTTTCAGCGCCTCTTCGTCCGGCGGATGCAGCTTGAGCGATTCGATTTCGATGTCGCATGGCGCGTCGCAAATCAGCGTGGCCAGTTTTTTCGACATCAGCGCAACGTCGCGATTGGCCTCCACATTTTCGCGCAGCTTGCCGGTGAGTTCGCCGGCGTGCGCCAGAAGATTTTCCACGGAATCAAATTGCGTGATGAGTTTGATGGCGGTTTTCTCGCCGATGCCGGGCACGCCGGGAATGTTGTCGCTCGCGTCGCCCATCAACGCGAGCACATCGGCGACTTGTGCGGGACGTTTGATGTTCCAGCGCTTCAAAATTTCCGGCACGCCCATGATTTCGCCGCCTTCGCCCATGCGCGGCAGCTTGAACAGAAAAATACTTTCGCTGACGAGCTGCCCGAGGTCTTTGTCGAGGCTGACCATGTAGGACTTGAACCCTTTTTTCTCAGCGCGCTGAACGAGCGTGGCGATCAAATCATCGGCCTCGAAACCGTCCTTCGTGACCACTGGAATCCGGAAGGCGTCGAGCAACCGGCGCAAGTGCGGCAGCGCGGCGCTCAACTCCTCCGGCATTTCTTCGCGGTGCGCCTTGTATTCGGCGAAGTCGGTGTGACGTTGCGTCGGCGCGGCGGTGTCGAAGACGGCGGCGAGGTGCGTGGGCTGCTGCTTGGTGAGGATTTCGAGCAGCGTCTGCGTGAAGCCGAACAGCGCGGAGGTGTTGAAGCCCTTCGAGTTGATGATGGGCCGGTTGATGAACGCGAAGTGCGCGCGATAAATCAACGCCATGCTGTCGAGCAGGAACAATTTTTTTTCCATCGGCTGCGCCATGCTTGGCTCAACTAAAGCAGATATTCGGCTTGGGATAAAATTGATTCGCTTTTGGCGCAAAACGATTCTTGAAGCGCAGTTCCTTTTATGTTATCCAATTACCGTGAAAATGACGTTTGCCATTCCGGATGACGTGGGACAGCACTTTCAAAAGGCTGTGCCTGCGCGGGAGCGTTCGGGGGTGGTGACGAATCTTCTCCGCAAAAAGTTGCGCCTCTCCCGGCAGTCGCTTGAAGCCGTCTGTCGCCGCGTCAACCGGCTTGAAACGCTGGATAAGGAAATGACGGAGTGGGAGCGATTTGACGATCAGGAGGCATGAACCGGGGCGAAATCTGGCTCGTCAATTTTGATCCGACCATCGGTTCGGAAATCAGGAAGACACGACCGGCGATTATTCTTTCCGACCAACCATTCAACCGCCTTCGTCGCACGGTCGTTGTCGTGCCGCTTTCCAGCGCTCATGAACAGACGGAATTTCCCTTACTGATCGCCATTCGCAGCAGCGGACGTCCCGGCGTCGCCGTTGTGGATCAAATCAAGGCCGCGGCCAAAGAGCGTTTTATCCGCAAGCTCGGTGAAGCAACGAACCACGAGATGGCGCAAATCAACGATGCGTTGGCCGCGTTGCTCAAACTGGATTAAGCTGCTCAGGGCGCAGGATTCTTTGGCACAAACTTGGCACCTGTCGAGAAAGTGCCCTTACAAACACGGGCGCTTTCCGTTTCCGTTGCCGACAAACCAAATTGAATGTCTCCCTGAAACTTAAATTTCTTAAGATTGCCGTTGGCATCGAAAACTTCCTGTTCTGTGCCCACGGCGCTGCCAATGGCTTGATCATTGTCCTCGGTGAAGAGAAACGCGTGGCGTTCACGGCGAGTCCCGTTAGCATTCTGCACGGAGACACCGTCTTGGAAAGAGACGACTCCGCAAACCCTCGATCCATCCGAAGCTTGCACAACTTGGACTTCGTCGGCAAACACGTCATAAACTAGAGCCAGCGAAGCGATGTTCGTAATCTCGTGCTCTTCCGCGCAATCGCGGATGAGGTCGCGGTTGGCCATGGGGCGGGAAACAAGAACTCCCAAGTTGTTAGTGGTGCGACATGAGGCACGGAAAGTAGCTTTGAAAAGGTGTGAGCCGCCAAGTGTCGTGATTTCCTCAGGCGTAAGTGCGCGATTGTAAATGCGAAGTTCATCAATGTTTCCGTTAAACCATCCGACATCCTGGTCGTCAACCCCAATGTCAACTCTCCTTGTTCCTGGAAAAGGATCTGACGCAGTGCCGGTGAACGAAAAGCTGCCGCTCGGATTTCCGTCAATGAAATAGTTCAGTGTGCTGCCATCCCACGTCAGGGCTACAAATGTCCATTGCCCAAGCGATACCAGGTCGGAAGACGTAGGTGCAACATTGTCGCTCAAAACTGCCCCGAGCCTTCCATTGGGGTCGATGCCAAAGGCGATTGATGTAGAAACCGCAGCGATACCACGATTCAAGATATTTAGGCCGTCACTGCTGTCCCGTTAAGATTTTCCTGACAGCGATTTCATTTCGGTAGAACCT
>CAYMCQ010000092.1:0-14885 GCA_964389025.1 uncultured Verrucomicrobiota bacterium | reverse complement strand
TGAACTACATCAAGCTCGACGGCTCCATCGCCTGCCTCGTCAACGGCGCGGGCCTCGCGATGGCCACGATGGACATCATCCAGCATTTTGGCGGCAGCCCGGCGAACTTCCTCGACGTCGGCGGCGGCGCGAGCAAGGAGCAGGTCACGGCCGCATTCAAAATCATTTTGAGCGACCCTCACGTGAAAGGAATTCTCGTGAACATTTTCGGCGGCATCATGGATTGCAACGTCATCGCCACCGGCATCGTCGCCGCGGTGAGAGAAACTCACTTGAACATTCCGCTTGTCGTCCGGCTTGAAGGAAACAACGTCGTCGCCGGCAAAAAAACTTTGGCCGAATCCGGAGTCGCCATCATCACTGGTGATTCAATGGCGGATGCGGCGCAGAAAGTTGTGAAGGCGGTTGGAAAATAGATTATTTCGGGTGGAATGAAATTTTACATTGAGACCACGATTCCGAGTTTCTATCACGACACCCGGCGGTCGTTGGAAATTCGTTCGCGACGGCATTGGACACGGCAATGGTGGAAGATGCCAAAACCGGGGGCGATTTTAGTCACCGGCTATTCAGTCATTGCTGAACTCACGCTGACGCCGGGTGTGAAAAGAAATCGCGCGCTGGCCATGGCGCGGCAACTGCCGGTTTTGGAAGAAACAGCCGACGCGTTGGAAGTCGTCGAATTTTATCAGCTACACAAACTCATGCCTGCGGGAGTTTTCGGTGACGCGACCCACTTGGCGCTCGCCACCATTCACAAGTGCGATTATCTTGTGACGTGGAATTGCAAACATCTGGCCAATCCCAACAAGCTGGATCATATGATCCGCGTGAACTGGATGATGGGATTTGCGACGCCAAAAATTGTCACGCCAATACAATTACTGGAAGCCGATGAAAACGACTAGACATCACGGAGACGGCATCGAATGGCTGCGCTCGTTGCGCGGGAAAATTGCCAAGGAGTGCGGTCACGATCTGGCGAAACAATCCGCCGTGTATCGTCGCGCCGCCGCCAAAAATTCCTACAAAGTTTATCGCGGAGAATCGCCGGTGATTGCCCGCAAAAAACACGCCGTCAAAGTGGCGGCATGAAAATGAAAGCCGGTTTGCTGAAAAACATCTGGGAAATCCGCGACCAAATCGGCGCGGAATGTGGCTACGATTTGAAGCGCCTCGGCGCGCTGATTCACCGCGAAGAAGTTAAGGTCGGCAAACGCCTTGTGCATCCACGAAAGCCAGTCGCGCGCCGGAAGCGTTCAACCATTGCCGCCTGAACTTTGAGCGTGAACAAAATCATCACCGGCGATTCGATGGCGGACGCGGCGCAGAAAGTCGTGAAGGCGGTTGGGAAATAATTTCATGAAAGTCATTGAACTCGCATTTTGCTGTTACGCCGTCACGGACATGAAGCGCGCGTTTCAAAACTTCTTGAAGTAAAAATCGTCGCGGCTGATGCCGAGGTCTTCCACGATGTCGGCAACGATGCCGCGCGGCACGTCGCCCGGATGCCACGCGAAGGTGATGAGCCGGTCGGGTCGAAAGGGATTTGAATAGTGCCGGTGGCTGCCGGCGGTGCGGAGCAGTTCGCAGCCGATTTCGCGAAGGCGGCGTTCAAGCTGTCGGCAATTCCATGAGGGATATTTGCCCACGGTCAGGCGGCGAGGACGAATTTATCGCGGAAGGCTTCGGGAATCGGACGTCCGGTATCAAGCAATGCTTCGAGGTGGTCTTTCGCAGCCTGCTGAAATCGCAGCGTAGCTTCGCCTCGGTCGCGTCCGTGCGCGTGGCAGCCGGGCAGCAGGGATGATTTGGCAATCCACACGCCGTCTTCATCCTGCCGGAGTTGCACTTTGGAAATCGGAACAATCATCGCGGAGTCAAACTAGCCGATTCCGCGCCGGACGTAAAGCGGCTGATTCGGAAAAGAGTTGAGTTTCGCCGCGATTGAAATTTAACTCTCCGCTCTGATTATGCTCAAAGTCATCGAACTCGCATTTTGTTGTTACGCCGTCACGGACATGAAACGCGCGCGTGATTTTTACGAGGGCGTGTTGAACTTGAAGCCCACAACCGTCACGGATTCTGGACACAGCCAGTGGGTCGAATACGAATTCGGCCCGTATGCGCTGGCCATCGGCTGCGCGCCCGGAATGTTCAAACCGAGTCCCGACGGCTGCTCCGCCGCGCTGGAAGTCGAGGATTTCGACGCGGCCATAAAACAACTGCGCGACAAGTCCGTGAAGTTCCGCATGGAGCCGATGGATTGCCCCGGCTGCCGGATGGCGATGATTTTTGATCCGGACGGCAATTCTATTTGCATTCACAAACGCAATCCGGGTCGTTGACTGACTCGTAAATCGTAAATCGTAAATCGTAAATTCTCCAAATGGCCATTCTCGTCACATCACAAACAAAAGTCCTTGTCCAGGGAATCACCGGCAGCTTCGGCGCGCGGCACACACAACTCTCAATTGATTACGGCTCGCAAATCGTCGCAGGCGTCACGCCAGGAAAGGGCGGGCAGGTTTTCGAGCATCGCGGAAAACGTGTTCCCATTTTCGACACCGTCGCCGACGCGATGAAACAAACCGGCGCGACGGCTTCCGCAGTTTTTGTTCCCCCACCCTTCGCCGCCGATGCGATTCTTGAAGGCGTAGACGCTGGAATTGATCTGGTCGTTGCCATCACCGAAGGCATTCCGGTCAACGATATGGTGAAGGTGAAGCGCGCGATGGAAGGAAAAAAGACGCGGCTCATCGGCCCGAACTGTCCCGGCATTGTCACGCCCGGCGAAGGAAAAGATTCGCACGGCGGCTGCCGCATCGGCATTTCACCCGGCTACATTCACAAAAAAGGAAACATCGGTGTCGTCTCGCGCAGTGGCACGTTGACTTACGAAGCGGTCTGGCAACTCACATCGCGCGGCGTCGGGCAAAGCACCTGCATCGGAATCGGCGGCGATCCGGTGAACGGAACCTCGCATCTCGATGTCATTAAGCTTTTCAACGCCGACCCCGAAACGACCGGCATCATCATGATTGGCGAAATCGGCGGCAGCGCGGAGGAAGAAGCAGCGGAGTGGATCAAAGCAAATTGCAAAAAGCCCGTCGCAGGTTTCATCGCTGGCGCGACTGCGCCGCCGGGACGCCGGATGGGCCACGCGGGAGCAATCGTCAGCGGCGGAAAAGGGACTGCGGCCGCAAAAATTGCGGCGTTCAAGGACGCGGGTATCGGCGTGGCAACCACGCCCAGCGAAATGGCCGACACGCTGCTCAAGATGATCTGAGGAAATTACGAATGACGAGTTGCGAATTTTGAATGATTCGACATTCTAAATTCGTAATTTGAAATTCGCATGGGCCTGATTGATTTCATCCTGAACCTCGCCGCGCTGCTGCTCTGGCTGAACTGGCTTTCGGTGCGAACCGGCGCGGTTGCCTTGCCCTATTCCCTCGCAGGCACGCTGAAAAAAGTCGGAACTTCTGCCTCCCACCGCTGGAAATTCTTGCTGGCGTTGCTCGCGCTTTTGATTTTCCGGGCGGTGATCTACTGGCAGGTCGGCTCAGTAGCGGACTGGCAGCCGCAGATTTCGCTGGTCATAACCACCGTGTTTTTCAAAAAGGTTTTTCTCAGTCCCATGCTCTTATTTTCCTTGGTCGGCTTCCTGCAAACGCTGGCTATTTTTTATTTGTCGCTGCTGCTGCTCTCGATTGTGAACCGCGATTTGTCCGACGCCGAGCCGTTGCACAAGCTCGTTCGCCTGCATCTCGGCTGGTGCGAAAAATTGCCGCAGTTCGCGAAAATATTTTTGCCGATGATTTTTGGCGGGCTGGCTTGGTGGGCGTTGCATCCTGCGCTGCTCTGGATCCAGAGCGTCTCGCCGCCCAAAACAGCCACGCAGGTTTATTGGCAGGCGTGGCTGGTTGGCGCGAGCGCGTATCTGGCGTGGCGCTACATCATCGCGACGTTCCTGTTTTTTTATCTGCTCAACAGCTACGTCTATCTCGGGAATCATCCGGTCTGGAATTACGTCAACGTCACCTCGCGCAAATTCCTCGCGCCGCTGCGGCGACTGCCGCTGCGCTATGGCCGTGTGGATTTCGCCCCGCTGGTGGGAATTGCCGTGGTGTTTCTGATTGCAGAAACCGCGTCGCGCCTCCATCAAGTGAAATTCTGCGCAAAAATCCTGACGAAGATTTTCGGTTAGAGTCATCGCCAACTGATACCTCCGGACAGGGGCGCCGGCCTCCGACCCCGGCGAGTTGATTTTTCTCCGTTCGCGCCGGGTGGGAAACCGGCGCTCTAAAAAAACTTACGCCCGTCCCGCGTGCGGAAGTTTGACGCTGACGGTTGTGGAGGAACCGCGCTCGCTTTGGATGTTCATCTTTCCGCCGTGCAACTCGGCGAGCCGCTTCACAATCGTCAGACCCAGTCCAAGCCCTTGTTGCTCGTGCATCTTCCGGTCGAACTGCATGTAGGCACCGACTTTGGTGATCTGCTCGGTGGAAAAACCGCGACCTCCGTCCGTCACGGAAATCGCGACGCCGTTCATCGTGTCGGCGACCGTGACGGAAATTTTCCTTCCCGGCTCGGAAAATTTCAAAGCGTTGCCAACCAACTCTTCGACAATCTTGGCAAGATACTCTTCGGAAATCGCGACGGGCGCGTTCGCCAGTTCAAAAGTCAAATCTCCGCCGCGCTTGAGTGACCCGGCCTGATGACGCGCCGCTTTTTCAACGACCTCCGCCGGATTGGGAGTCTGCTTTTTTCGGAGCGCGCTGACTTTTTGAGAGTCGGCGTTGAACAATTCCAGTTGGGCGAAGATGAGAAAATTTTCCACGAGCCGGTGCAGCCGCGTTCCAGAGTCGCGGATCACCTGCCCCATCTCGGCAATCTCCGCGGGCTGCAAAGAGGCCGCGTCGCTCGTCAAAATTTCTCCGTAGGCGATGACGCCGTTGAGCGGCGTGCGCAACTCATGCGGCAGCGCCATGCTGATGCTGTCGCGAAGGTCGGACAATTTCCGTTCCGCGTCTTCGCGAAGCGCCTGCGCTTTTTTCAACCGCGCTTCGACGGCGGCGTAAAGATTGTCAATCGTGAACGGCTTCGGCAGGTAATCATCCGCGCCAAGTTCCATTCCGTGACGCATCCCGGCGTTGTCGGCAAGACCCGTCATCAAGATGAACGGGATGGAAGCCGTCGTCGGTTCATTGCGGAGAGAAGAAAGCGTCAGGTAGCCGTCCACCTTTTCCATGTTCACGTCGCAAAGCACGAGGTCGGGCAATTCCTTTCTCGCGAGGTCAATGCCCGTGCTGCCGTTCGGCGCCTCGACGACATCATACCCTTTTTGCTGCAACGCCATGTGGACCATTTCGCGCAGCCATTCTTCGTCGTCAATGACCAGGATTTTTTTCATCACAGTGGTTCGGTTCGATCCAGTCTTGTTGCAAGCAACGGCGCGCCCCTTCAACGCAAGAAGGGCGTTCAAGCCATCAAAATTTGCCGTGTTTGCGAGCAATTAAAGGCAAAAGATGCAGCTTTTATGCCCGCAAATGCCCTTCCCGAAACAAACGTCGAAGAAAATCCTGCTCAGCCAAACTTCCGCGTCAACCGAAACTTGTCGTAGGCGCGGCGTTGAATCGCGTTCATCCGGTCAAAATCCGGCGAGCCGTTCCCAAGCACAGGCCAGTTCGCGCCAGCACTTTCCGGGACACGCGACGACGATTTCGACAGCGGATTGGCATGGATTGCAACCGTCGCGCGTGAACCGCCGCCGGAATAACTCATCGCCTGGCCAGTCGGTTGAAGGTCCTGCTCCAACGACAGCTTGGGTTTGATCTTTTTCCCCTGCAAAATTCCGTGATACGCGCGCACGGCTTCCTCGGGAGAAATCCGTCCATCCGTGATGAGCCGCAACATTTCGATGAACGCGAGTTGATGCTCCGCATTGTTGATCTTCCGGCCGAACAGCGCCACGCGCGCGCCGTATTTCTGCGCGTCGTGAATCAACTTGAAGGCATCGTAAGTTGTCCCGGCGCTGCCGCCGAGAATTCCCACGACAAGATTCGGATCATATTGCGCCAGTTCTTCCAGCGAGCGCGGGCCGTGATAAACAATTTTCAGAAACAACGGACGTGCTGATTCCGGCACACCGGCAAGAGCGCGAATGATGTTGTCATTGATGAACTCGCCGAGTTTTTCCGGCGGCACGCCGCTGTCCACATTCGGATTGAATACTTCGAGGAAGTATCGAAACTTTTTCCGCTCCGCCTCCTCGCGAAATTCCTTGAACGCCGCGAGCGTAGCCTTGTCCTGCTCCAGATCGTTGACAAACGTGACAGAATACAAACCAAGATTCGCGCCGGGAAATCCCGCGCCGTCACGCTCGCATTCGATTTTGCCGCACTGGATGTGGTCAATGCTCGCCGTGCGAAACGGCTGCGCCGGTTCCTTCGTGTAACAGCCGTGGCGGATTGCCCAGACATCCGTAGTGTCGTTCGCGCGCGCGGCGGGCGTGACGTGTGAATTGCGGAACAAACCTTCCTTGATCGCAAGCTGCTCCGTGACATAGGCGGACATGAGCATGATGTCCACAAGCCCCTGTTTCGTGACTTCACGAATGATGTCGAGAAACTCCGGCAGGTTTCGGTAACCAAATTCCTCGCGCGTCCAAACTTCGGGAGAAAATTTTGCTGGTCGTTCGCCGCGTGTCGAAAGATATGAGCGCGGCCCGGGCGCGCGGACACCAAACGCCATGTCCGCATCCTTCGCATCCGCGATGATAAACGCGCGCGAAGATGGATTGGCTTTTATCTCCGCTAACTTGGCGTCGAGCGACTTCTGCATTTCAAATCTTCACTTTCGCCAGCGTTTCTTTCAGCGCACGGGCGGAATTTTGCAGCCCGGTCAATTCTTTGGGCCACAACTTCAACTCGAGGTGTTTCAAAACACCGCCGCGACCGACGACGCTTGGCACGCTCAAACAAATTCCTCGAATGTCATACGCGCCTTGCACCGGCGATGACACCGGAAGCAAACATTCCTTGTTCAGCAGCACGGCGTGAATCACTTCGCGGATTGTCACGCCGACGGCCAGACCCGCGCCGCCCTTTTTCTTGATCACTTCCGCGCCGCTGTTTCGCACGCGCTCGGCCACAGAGTTTTGAAATCCGGGTGAACATTCCGGCAAGCCGGTCAGCGGCAAACCACCCACCGTCGCCGATGACCAGATCGGCACCATTGAATCGCCGTGCTCACCAAGCATCAGCGCGCGGACTTGCGTCGGCGCGAGTTTCAACTCGTCTGCAATCAACGAGCAGAAGCGCGACGTGTCGAGCATCGTGCCAAGGCCATAGACTTGTTGCCACGGCAAACCAAGTCGCTCGACAGCGAGATGTGTGAGGATGTCCACCGGATTCGACACGACAAAAACGTGCGCGTCCTTTTTCATCCCCACCGATTTCATGCTGTCGAGAATTTGAACGAACAGCGTGACGTTGCGGCTGATGAGTTCGAGCCGCGATTCGTCCGGCTTGCGGCGAAGTCCGGCAGTGATGAGAAAAATATCGGAGTCAGCAGCGCGCGAGTAATCGCCAGCGTAAATTTTCTGGTCGCCGCAAAACGCCGAGCCGTGCATCAAATCCAGCGCCTCGCCTTCAGCCGCGTCCTTGTTTGCGTCAATCAATTGGATCTCGTGGACAAGCCCGCCGCATTGCAACGCGAACGCCGCATTCGACCCGACCCGTCCGCCGCCGCCGATGATGGAAACTTTCATGGAATTATTTTTTGAGACTCAATTCACGATTTCGTTTTCGCCAACCGCTCCATGAGCAAGTCGGTGATCCTTTGCACCGCCTCTTCCGTCTCGCTGTCAACGTTCGCAGGACTTCCACTGCCAACCGAATCCGCCGGCAAACCGCACTGCACACCCGGACGCCATTCCGCATTGTCGCAAAGTTCGCATTCCTTCAAGCCATAGCGTGGATCAGGAATCCCGAGGCTCTGTTTAATCTTCAACAAGTCCTGAAGTTGCGTCGTCGTGAAAGTGTTCGGCTGTTTGCCGAGTTGCGCGGTCACGAGAACCGTGCGGCAATACGCCTCCAAAATTTCCATTTTGAAATACGCGTCCTCAACGTTGTTGTGGCTCCAAGTCACGACGCCGTGGTTCGCCATCAGAATCGTATTGTGTTTATCCACGAGGTCGGCGACGAGCTTGCCCATTTCCGGCGTGCCGGGTGTGCGATACGGCGCGATGGCGACCGACGAAAAAACTTCATACTCGGGAATCATGCACGTCGGCGGCTCCAGTCCCGCGACCGCGAAGCCCGTCGAATACGGCGGATGACAATGACACGTCGCCACCGCGCGCGGCTGGCGTTTCATGATCTGCAAGTGCATCAGTATTTCGCTCGTCCGCTTCATTTCGCCCGCGAGCTGGTTGCCCTCGAAATCCACGAGGCACATGTCCGCCGGTTTCATGAAACCCTTGCTCACAAGCGTCGGCGTGCAGAGCGCCACGTCTTCGCCGACGCGGATGGCGATGTTGCCGCCGTTGCCGTCCACGTAGGCGCGCTGCCACAAACGACGACCGATGTCGCAAATCTGTTCCTTCAACGAATGCGCATAGGAAGAATTGAAAAACGCTTCGAGTTCAGCTTTTGAACTTTTCGAGGTAATTGTTTTCGGCGCGGCAGAAACTAATCCATTATTCGTCGCTGGAGAAATTTTGTAAGCGCCTTTGCCTTCAATCTCTCGCAACAAGTCGCGCGCTGATGGCGTAAAAATCGCGTCGCCCGGCAGCGATTTCACGTCGCCGCCCTTGCGCATCAAATCTTCGATGTCTTTGGCTGTGATGACCTGGCTCATTGTTTATTCAAAGGCTTTGAAACGCGCGACAGCGTCTTGGACTGCGACAGTCCTCTGCCGCTTTTTCGTCGCGCTGCAAACAATTCCAAAGCGCCAGAGGACTGGCGCAGTCCAAAACCTTGCGGCAGTTCAAACACCGCCGGTTGGACTGAACTGAATTGCAGATTCGTTTGCATCGTTACTGTTTCGGTGAATAGAAAATTTCGTCCACGAGCGCGGCGCTGATCGCATCAATCGGTGTCGCCTGCTCGAATGGCGATGCCGCTTCGCGTCCTTCAACAAATCCGATGACTTGACCGACGCCGCCGCCAAGATTGTCGTAAACGACGAGGCTCGGGTCTTTGCTTAATGTCGCGCTCGCTTCGACAGTGCGCTCAAAATGTTCGCGCGTGAACGGACTCACGATGAGCCATCGCGCGCCCGCGAGTTGCGGAACGCTCTGGCTCAAGGTCACGCGACCAATAACATTACCAAGTCTCATTTTGATAAAACTCCAAATTCCAAGCTCCAACATCCAGAGAAGCTCCAAATTCCAATCACCAAAGAAATCTCTGGCACCGCTCGCAAGTTTTTGGAGCTTGGTGTTTGGTTATTCTCTGGAGCTTGGATGTTGGTGCTTGGTGCTTTCATTTCAATTCATCCACGATGCCGATGATCATCATCCGCACCGGGCTTTTGTCGTCACCGACGGCTTTGCGCGCCGCCGCGCCGTCGCTGGAAACAATCACGCGCTGATGCAGCGCCGCGCCATGCGCATCAATCGCCACAATCGGCGTGCCTTCCGATTCGCCCGCCCCGCTGATCGGCTGGCAAATGATCAGCCGCCAATTCTGAAAGCTCGGATGTTTCCGGGTCGCAGTCAGATTTCCTTCAACGCGCGCGAGTGTCATAAAGAATTCAAACCACGGATGGACACGGATGGACACGGATTAAAACGGGACGGAGCGCGGCCTTCAGGCCGCTTCACCGTCCGAACGCAACGTGCAATCGAACACTGAAGCGGGCTAGAACCCGCGCTCTGATTCAATCCGTGTTTATCTGTGTTCATCCGTGGTCAATAAATTCTAAGATTGTCCACCATCACGCAGCGACGCACCCGGCAGAAAGTTTTTGGATTCGTCACGCCTTCGCCCGTCGGCGTCGCGATGGAATAGCTCAAATAACCTTCGCCGCCGAGACCGAGGCCCGACATGCACGGGCCGTTTTTGATGAACAACGTCGTGTCCAGCGCGCGCGCCATCGCGGTCATGTTCTCCACGTCGTGTGAATGGATGATGCTCGTGTGTTTGTAATTGTGCTCGGCTTCGATCGAGCGGGAAATTCCTTCCTCGATGCTTTTCACGCGCACGATCGGCAGCATCGGCATCATCTGTTCCTCGACCACGAACGGATGGTTCGCGTCCGTCTCGGCAAAAAGCACTTGCGTGCCTGCCGGAACATTCACGCCCGCAGCTCTCGCCAGCACCGGCGCGTCCTTGCCGATAAAATCCTTGTTCACCGAAGCGTGCGGGCAACCGCCGCCCTCGCCCGGCTTGAACGTGAACGCGGCTTTGGTCAACGCGTCGAGTTGCGACGGATTCAATTTCACCGCGCCGTTCTCGGACATTTTTTGCATCAACTTGTCCGCCGTGTTTTCCAAAACGAAAACCTCCTTCTCGCCGATGCAAAGCAGATTGTTGTCGTAAGCCGCGCCCTGGATGATCGCCCGCGCCGCGCGCGTGGTGCAACACGTATCGTCCACGAGCACCGGCGGATTACCCGGCCCGGCGCAGATCGCGCGCTTGCCGGTCTGCATCGCGGCCTTCACCACCGCCGGGCCACCCGTGACGAGCAGCAGCCGGATGTTTTCGTTTTTGCAAATCGCGTCGAACGATTCCAGCGTCGG
The DNA here is from genome assembly GCA_964389025.1 of uncultured Verrucomicrobiota bacterium. GTDB lineage: Bacteria > Verrucomicrobiota > Verrucomicrobiia > Limisphaerales > CAYMCQ01 > CAYMCQ01. The sequence continues at coordinate 4,135 of CAYMCQ010000092.1, read as the reverse complement.
CTTCTCGACCATGCACGCGATGTTCTCAATTCCAGTCTCGCGAAAAATCGCCTCGTTGTAAGCGCGCACCGCCGTCGCGGCGCAACGCGACGCGCTCGGATGCGCGTTGAAAACCACCGCGTTGCCCGCCGCCGTGATGTTGACGATGTTGCCGCTCAACGTCGGAATCGAATGTGTCGAAGGCGTGACCGCGCCGACGACGCCAAATGGCGTGTATTCTTCGAGCGTGATGCCGTGATCGCCGCTGCGGCCGTAGGGATTCAACCAGTCCACGCCCGGAACGAGCTTGATGATCTTCAGCTTCTCGATTTTGTGATCGAGCCGGCCAATTCTCGTCTCGTCGAGTTCGAGCTTGCCCCACGACTCGGCATTCTTGTCGCAGAGCGTCTTGACGATCTCCTCAATCTTGCGCCGCGCCGCAACGCCACCCTGCTGAAGTTGCAGAAAAGCTTCCTGCGCCGCTGCGCAAGCCTCGTTCGCATCGCCGAACACTCCAAATTTTCCGCGCGCGACGGAGCGAACTTTTGTTTCAGCTTTGTGTTCGCAACCGCAATCTTTTTCCTGCGACGCTGGCCGCGTTAAACCGCCCGGTTCAGAAGATTTCTTCTGGCCGTTGGTCGCCGGAGTTCCCAATCGTCCGAGAACTTCCTCGATCACGTCGCGAATTAAAGTTTCGTTGACTGCGCTCATAACTTTGAAAGTTCAAAACTGGTCGCCGAAGGCGACAAACGTGAATAGCTCCGGGTGCAACCCGGGGACATGATGCCGGATGAATCGCGACCCTGAAGGGGTCGAACCCATTTCGCGTTGGCGTTGTCATTCATGCTATTCTGTTCAACCCTTTCAGGGTTGAGTTTTCATTTCTCGTTTTCCCCCGGTTGCACCGGGGGCTATTCACATTGAAGCCCTGCGGGCTTCTCACATCTTCGCGTTAAAAATTTGTTTCCCAAAAACATCCACTACATCAACGATGCCGATGATGACGGCGTCCACGGGCGCGTCTTTGAGGTTCGGCGCGAGGCGCGCGCTGCTGCCCTGGCAAAACAAAACCATCTCGCCGACGCCAGCACCGACGCTGTCCACGGCCACGATGGTGTTCACGCCCGGACGGAATTTCGTCGGGTCTTTGTCGTCCACGAGTTGCGGGCGCAGCAACAAAAGTTTGCGACCGTCCATCGAGGCGTCCTTCTTCGTCGCAACGACCGAACCTTCTACTTTGGCGAGGAACATAAAATTAGTGTTCAGTTTTCAGTTTCTAGTTTTCAGTTGGCTGTTGCGCCCGCTGAAAACTGAACACTGAAAACTTGAAACTTATTTCTTCTTCGGCAAAACGGCCTCGATGTCCTCGTGTGGGCGCGCGATGACGTGAACGCTCACGACTTCGCCTTTGATGGCCTTCACGGCCTGCGCGCCGGCGTCCACGGCAGCTTTCACCGCAGCGACGTCGCCGACGACGACTGCCGTGACCAGCGCGTTGCCGACTTGCGTCATCGGGCCGGCGAGGTCCACGTTCGCCGCTTTGAGCATCGCGTCCGTGCCCTCGACGAGGGCCACGAGTCCGCGTGTTTCGATCAGTCCAATTGCTTGATGTGCCATAGTTTTCCTTTTGTTAGTGGTTGATGGTTGAAAGTTGTTTCAGTTTGCGATTCATGAATCACCGCGAGGCCTTGGACTGCGCCAGTCCTCTGGCGCTTTTTACACTGGTTCCAGTGCGATGTGAAAGCGGCAGAGGACTGCCGCAGTCCAAGACGCTGACGCGTTTGTCTTGCTCTGGCTTGTTCTCCAAAAATCTTTTCACTTCGCGCGCGACGACCAATTCTTCATTCGTGGGAATCACCAAAATCTTCGCGCGCGAAACGCCGGATTGAATGAAAGTCTCTTCACCTTTTTTCGCTGAACTATTTTTCTGCGGATCAATCGCGATGCCGAGGCGATCCAGGTTCGCGCAAATCACTTCACGGATGCCTGCTTCGTTTTCGCCAATGCCAGCAGTGAAAACCAGCGCGTCAGCACCGTTCAATTCCGCCAGATAAGCGCCGATCCAGCGCCGCGTTTCGTGGATGAAAAAGTCGAGCGCGAGTTTTGCCTTTTCGTTCCCCTGCCCTGCCTGAGCTTTCAAATCGCGAATGTCGTTGTAGCCGGCAGAAATTCCTTTTAGACCACCATCTTTGCAGATGCCTTTTTCGACTTCGTCCAAGCTCATTCCTTGCGAGCGCATGAGGAACGGAAGCGCGAATGAATCAAGGTCGCCAACCCGATTGTTGTGCGGCAAACCGGATTGCGGACTCAAGCCCATGCTGTTGCCGACTGCGATGCCGTTCAAAATTCCGGTCACGGACGAACTTCCGCCGAGATGACAGGAGATGACGCGCAAGCCCGGTTCACGCACAGGAGACTTGCCGCCGTTGACGTAAAGTTGCCGCGCGCGTTCCGCAATGTCATCGCGACCGAGCAATTCCGCCGAGCGCTCCGCGATGAATTTATGGCTCGCGCCATGAAATCCCCAGCGTCGAACGCCGAGTTCGTGCCATTTCTCCGGCACGCCGTAGCGAGTCGCGGCGGGTTTCATCCACTGATAAAACGCCGTCTCAAAAAGTCCGACGAGCGGAGTGTTCGGCATTCGTTTCGCGAAAAGCCGGATGCCGGTGATGTAAGGTGGATTGTGCGCGGGCGCAATGCTGTTGAACGCTTCCATCGCTTTGACAACCGATTCGTCAAGCCGCACGCAGCCGTTCACGCCTTTCGCCATGATGGTTTTGAATCCGACCGCCGCGAGGTCGCTGTCGCCAGTGATTTGTCCGGCCTCTTTGAGTTGCGCGAGGCAATCTTCAATCGCCTTTGGATAATCTGCGACGCGCTCGAAGCCGCCCTTGTGCAAAAGGCGCTCGCAGCCGTCCGAGAAATCGAACAGCCGCCACTTGAGCGAAGTCGAACCGAGATTGGCGATGAGAATTTTCACGGGCTTCAGGGTTCTTAATCTTAATCTTTCTCTTAATCGTAATCGGGACAAGTAGGATTAAGATTACGATTACGATTAAGAAATCATTGCAGCCACTTTCCGAGTCCCGCCAAACTCTCATGCGGCCTGGGAATCACTTGGACGCTCACGACCTGGCCGACTTGCGCCGCCGCAGCCGCGCCGGCATCCGTCGCCGCTTTGACCGCAGCCACGTCGCCGCGGAAGAAAGCCGTCACGTATCCGCTGCCGATTTTTTCCCAGCCGACGAGGGTGACGCTCGCTGCTTTGAGGGCCGCGTCCGCTCCTTCGAGCAGTGCGCTTAAGCCCTTTGTTTCAATCATTCCAATTGCTTGTTGTGCCATAGATTTATGGTTGGTTGATGGTTGATGGATTTACTTTGCAGGCGCAGGGATGAAAACTTTCAGCAAGTCTTCGTGCGGTCGCGCGATGATGTGCGAACTGACGAGTTCGCCGACTTTCGCGGCGGCCTTCGAGCCGGCGTCCACTGCGGCCTTCACGCTGCCGACGTCGCCCTTCGCCAGCACGGTGATGAGACCACCGCCGATGGGCACTGTTTTGACGAGGCTGACGTTGGCGGCCTTGACCATCGCGTCGCTGGCCTCGACACTGCCGACGTAACCTTTTGTTTCGATCATTCCGATTGCTTCACTCATATTTTTGTTTTTTGTTGATTGTTAAACTGCAGAGAAATTATTTGAGCAACTCGCACGGCGTATCAGGTTGCAGGTTGCAGGCGTTTCCTTCGTCGGTGTCAATGTGGACTTCGAGTTTGAAATTTTTGTCCACGCGGCAAAGCATTTTGTCGAGCGCGATGCCGCAATCGCCGCCGATCCTGAGTTTCATCTTGTCGCCGGCTTTCACGCCGTAAAAATCCGCGTCCACTGGACTCATGTGAACGTGCCGCATCGCGCGAATCACGCCCTCGTTCATCTCAAAAAATCCAGCTGGCCCCATCAACATGCAGCCGAGGGTGCCTTTGATGTCGCCGGAAATCCGCAGGGGCAGCTCGAAGCCAAGCGCGATGCCGTCGGTATAGGACAATTCAATCTGGTTGAGCGTGCGGCAGGGACCGAGGATTCGCAAATTGGATATGACCCGGCTGCGAGGGCCAATCAAGGTCAGGGTTTCTTTAGCGGCGAACTGGCCCTCTTGATA
>CAYMCQ010000091.1:0-14929 GCA_964389025.1 uncultured Verrucomicrobiota bacterium | reverse complement strand
ACGCGATCATGAATTACCCGCTGCCCGACCATCAAACCGGCCAGAAGTATTCGCCTTTCACCTATTTGCACACCGACGCCACCCGCAATATGTGCGGCACGGTCCACAACGTCTCCTCAGCGGAAATGCTCTATTGTTCCAGTTCGAGCGGTGAACATTTCGACCGCCGCGCCCGCGAGCTTCGCCAGAGCAAGAGCATCGTCGAGGGGATCATCCACCACGCCAATCGTCCAACCGAAAAGGAATCCAACACCAATTAACGCTTATGAAACACACACTGAAAATCTACGCATCAAACATCGTGCTTGCCGCGCTCGTCCTCGGCTTGTTCGCGGGTTGCGCGATCACGCGGCCCATCAGCGACACCGCGCTCGGTGCGGGCGGCGCGTATCTCGGCCACGAACTTTCCAACGGCGATCCGCTCGCCACCGCCGCTGGCGCGGCGGGTGGAGTCATCCTGAGCGAGGGACTCCACTTCGCCGCGAAAAAGCAAACCGAGAAGGCTTATGCCGCCGGTTACGACAAGGGCAAGAGCGACGCTGTGAAACAACAGTATTGGCTCTACGTCGCGATGCAGCAGCAGCGGCGCAACCAGGTCGCCAATGTCCGTCTTTACCCCGTGAAGTTGCCAGAACAGCGAATTGACGGGGTAACATTCAAACCATCAACAAAACTCCTCCGCATCGAGGAGTAGCAGACCGTGCCTGCCACCGCAGAAAGAAAGGAAACACACCATGAAAAAGTTAATCGCCCTCGCGTTCGTTGCCATCGGAATCAGTCTGCCGGCACGCGCCCAATGGATCGTCTATGACCCCGTGAACAACGCGCAACAGATTCTCAGCGCGGCGGAGGACATCGCGAAATTCATCGAGATGATCAATAACCAGGTGCAGCAAATCCAAACGCTCACCGACCAGCTCAACGAGTTCAAACATTACGAAGACCTCTTCGGCGATCCGAAAGCGGTCCTGCTCGCGACAGTGAAGCCGCTGACCGATGACCTTCGCAAAACGGAACTCGGTCAGACCCTCACGGCCCTCGAAAGCACGGTCAACGCCAGCCAAGCCATGCTCTACGACGCGAACGGATTGTTTCACAGCGTCGGCACGACATTCACCACGCCCAACGGCCAGACGGTGACGAGACGGCAACCGACGTATCTACCCGTCGCAGCCGTGCAGAAGACAACGGACAATTATCTGTCCGTCTCGACCGATGCGACCGCCCGTCGTGTCGCGTTGAAAGCACAAATCGCCGCCACGACGGACGCGCTCAAGGCGGCGACGACCGATGCAGAGGTTCAGAAGTTGACGGGCGTTCTCATCGGGCTTTCATCTGCGCTCAACAACACGGACTACGAAATCAATCAGGCCACGACATCCGCCGTGGTGCAGGACATCGCCAACCGCAACGACGCGCAGCGCCAGGTCGAAGCGAAGAAGGAGCAGCAGCACGCCGAGTTCACCGAGGCGTTGCAGAAATACGGGCAGACGTTCCGCCTGATGAACGCGCCCACGGCGTTCCCGACTCCATAGCCAACACCTGACGCAACCTCAAATCGTCCCGACGTATGGCCTCATTTGAAAGTCTCTTTCCGACGTTTCTGCAAAAGTGCGCCGAGTTGCACGAGTTGCTGCGCATCGTCGCTTTCATGTTGTTCATCGTCGGGACGATCATGTTTGTCGTTCACGGATTCAGCGGCAAGACGCTCATGCTTCACTTGGTCCGGTTGTTCATCCTCACTGCGTTGTTGGTGATGCTGCCGCAGTGGGGCAATCAAGTTCAATCGCTTGTGCAAACCTCAATTCTCGACGGCCTCGGCGTTGACCCGTCCAATGTTCAAGATCAATACAACAACCTCCTCATCGTCAAACGCGATACCGGCACTGACCACTCTTGGTGGGACATCCTCGGCGACTTGAGTGGGTTCACGGTAGAAATCCTCATCTCCGGCGTTCTTTGGCTGGTCGGCGAGTTTGCGTCGTTGCTCGTGTTTTGGGCCTACATCATTCAGAAGTTCATTCTGTTTTCCAGTTATGCCCTGTCGCCGTTGCTCATTGGGTTCATGGCGATTCGTCCTTTGCGTTCTGTCGGCAGTCGCTACCTGATGAACATCGTCGGCGTGCTTCTCTGGCCGCTCGGCTGGGCCGTCGCCGCGCTCATCACCCAAGGCATTCTCGATTTCATGACCGACCCCACGTTCAAATACCTTGACCCCACCGCGACGATTTACTCTCTGCAAACCACCGTCGGTGTCGTCGTGGTCGCGTTCTGGATTGTGTTCAGCACCATCGCCGCCCCGCTCGTTATCCAGAAGGTTCTCAACCACGGCACGCTCGCGGGCGGCCAGCTTTTGGCGGGAGCAGCCAGCAGTTTTCTTCAAACCGCCGCCACCACCGCAGGCGCGGCGGCCGTCGCGTCCACCACTGGTGTTCCATTCGCCACGATCGGCGCAGCGGGAATGGCGGCTGTTTTGAGCACGCTTTCGACCGCCGGCGGACACGGCAGCGCCGGAGCAATCATCATCGCTGGTTCTGGTTTGCCGCCGCGCTCCGCTCGCGGTCGTCCCGGCGACGACATCACCGGCGACAAATCCGTCCGCGAACTCATCGCCAAAGGCAAAGGCAACTACTACTGACATTTTATGGAAACGACCGAACTCAATCCCCGCCAAACGCCGACCGGCAACGGCTCGACGCCTCGCCTTGCCCGCAAGCGTTTCGACCCGACGCAGCTCTTCGCGCAACGTGATCGTCTGCCGTGGTTTTGGTTTTTCGTGGCCGTTGCTGTGACCGTGCTGGCTGCGCTTGATCGCTACCACATCATCGAACAATTCAAGCAGCGCGAGCGTGTCGTCATCATTGACCCGTCGCAGACCTATTACATCAGTCCGCTGCTCCAATTTCAGGAGGCGAAGGATTTGCACATCCAGCAAGCTGAACTCGCCGCCGTCACATTTCTTGAGCGCAACCCGAAGGACTTCGACCACCCGGATTTGTTAAGACAGATGTTTCTGAAGTCTGCCTTGCAGAAAGCACAAGACCATCGAACACGCGAATCAGTGGAATTCCGAGCGAAGCAACTTCACCAAAAACCGGAGATTGCGAAGATAGACATTCTGGCCACGCGCGAGAACGAAATCCTCGCCACCGTTTCCGGCCAGGTCATTCGCACCGGCATTTTTCAAGAGAAGGCGTTCAACGAAGCCTTCAACTTCAAATTGAGTCTCCGTCTGATTCGCAACCCCAACATGGCTGCCAACGGTCGTTTCCCCACCGCTGTCGGCGACTTCAAATATGAAATCACCAATTAGTCTCCTTTTCTTGCTGGCTGCGACCGTCGCGTTCGCTGAACCGCCCGAAGCCATTCAGCGCGTCACGCTCGACGAGCGCACTGTCGTCACCGTGCCCGTGGCGACGAATCACGTTACGACCATCAGCTTCCCCGGCCCAATCGCGGCGATTGATGCCGTGGGCGTGACCGCTGACGGGAAGACGCTAGGACAATTTCAACTGGCGCACACGAAAGGTTCGTCTTTCGTGTCCATCCGCGCGCTCGCTCGCAAAGCCGCAACGAATCTCAACATCCGATGGAACAAGCGCACTTACGTTTTTGAAGTGGTCGAGAGCGACACGCCGGTTCTGGCGCTCAATCTCGAAGATCAAGCGGCAACGGAAACGGTTCAGCCCACGCCGCTCGTGACGCCCGCGCGACTGCTCGCGTTGTTGGACAAGGCGAAAGCTTTTCAACTGTTGAAGAAGCAGCATTCGGAAGCGGTCGGCGATGCCGAAGCCCGGACGTTTGGTGACGAGCCACAAGTGACGGACCTCAACGACTATGAAATTCAGGTTGAGGAAGTAATTCGTTTCAACGTCGAGGACACACTGGTTTTTCACGTCGTGCTGCGGAACAAATCAGACCGGGAGATTCGCTATCTGCCGGAGAGCTTTACCGTGCGCGTCGGCAACCGGCTTTACTACCAATCCATCAGCGACGCCCCCGGCGTGCTACCGCCGAACGCCGCGAGCACGGTTTATTTCGCCATCACCGGCACGCCGGACGGCGGACGAAACGAACTGTCGCTGAAGAATGATTTTGCGGTTCTGGTCACGCGGCTTTCCCCGCCACCGCCCGTTGCCGTTGTTACCAATGCTCCCGTTATCGGTGTGAAACCCTTTCGTTCACCCAAAGATCAGCCATGAAACCGCGCGACTTCATCAATTTCTTCAAGACCAAAAGCGGCAAGCTGGTTGTGTTCGTGGTGGTCTTTGGCGGCGGCCTGTTGTTGTTCAGTTCGCTGCGCAACAAATCCGGCAGCCGCGACGACATGGACGTTCGCGTCTCTCGCTCGCAGACGAACATGACGGACAAGCCGCAGGTTGTGCAATCCGTCGTGCGACCGATGCAACCGTTTTACCCGCCGACACCGAAGCCAGAGCCGTTGCCAATTGCACAGACCAACGCCGTTCCAAAAGTTCTCATCGAGCATCGTCCGCAAGAAGCTGCCCCCGTGCCGCTCGCGCCCATCAGTCTTTTCGCTGACGCAACGGCTGGCGTTGTTGAACCAAAGTCCGTGAGTTCTATCTACGCGCCGTTTGGCCGGCTTATCTCTTGCGAAACTGTCGTGACTGTTGATTCGGCTTCGATTCAGACGCCCATCGTTGGCCTCGTCACCGAGAACGTCTATCACGCCGGTAAGTTGGTGATCCCGGCAGGCACGGAAGTTCACGGCACGGCAGCGACTGACCGCCATCGCGAACGCATCTCCAGCGGTAATAGTTGGACACTTGTTTGGCAGACTGGCGAGGAACTTCAATTGAAAGCTCTCGCACTCGACCGCGAGTTTTCCGGCGACCAGGAGGGCTGGGGCATCACGGACGGCAGCGCCGGATTGCGTGGCCGCGTCATCAAGTCGGATGACATGGCGGACATAAAACTTTTCGCAGCGACGTTCCTCTCCGGTGCAGCCGGGGCGCTGACTGAAAAACAGCAAACGGTCTTTGGCCCGATCAGCAGCCCTTCACTGGCCAATGCGCCGTTTGAAGGCGCGCAAAAAGTCCTCTCGATTTACGCGCAACGGATTTACGACGCAATTCAGAAGGACGGTTTCTACGTCCGCGTGCCGAGTGGAAAACAATTCTACCTTTACGTCATCCAAACGATTGACCGTGCGGATGCCACAGTTGCCGGTTCAACCAAAGCGTTCGCAGAGGAAGACAAGTCCAAGCCAACGCCTCTGCCAGCCTCTACTAAAACACCCTTAACATCCCCGTTCCAGCCATGAAATATCTCGCACTCATCCCGCTCGTGTTCATCGCTTCGTGCGCTTCGCGCCCGCAGATCGTCGTCCGTCCCGCGCCGCCCGCAGCCGTCGAGCCGGTCGAGGCGGTGCGGTATTCGGAAGTTGTCCGCGCGTATTACATTGGACGCTTCGTTGATCCGAATCATCCCGAAACGATGCACGAGCAGCACCCTGTTTATCGCATTGAAACTTCTGCGCGATGGAACTTGCACCCAGGTCCGGCGCACACGGTCAATCTCTTGAATCCACCACCTGACGCGGCGTTCGCGCCGCCGCCGACGAACGATGCCGTGGTTGCCGAGATGAACCGGCAGCGCGAAGCGACCGAGCGCGTGATGTCGGAAGCCGCGCGGCTTTCTCGTTCTTACGAGGAGTTGCAGGCCATTTTCTCCCAAATGAAAACCGTCGCCCGGAACAACGCGCTCCTCGGCGCACGGGTCGCCACCACCGAGCAGCGAGTCACGGAATTTGGGAAGGAGCTTGAAAAGCTTTCAACCACACCGGCGGGGCAAACGAACGACATGCCCGCGTTCGTTCCCGATCCGCCCGACATTCCAAAACCATGAACACACTTTGCCGGGACGGGGCAGTTTCACCGCCTCGCTTCGGCGAACACGGCAAATGCCGCGCAACAAGAAACAACAAAATGAATCGTTATGAGTAAAATAAAGCCATCCGCGCCACCGAGCGCCAGCGGTAGTGCCGCTCCCGCAGACGCGCCCACTTTTCGGAGCAACCCGGAAGTGGATGCCAAGATTGATGCCTACATCAAAGAGAACCCGAAGTATTGGAACTACGTCCAAGCCATGCCCCGCGAGCGTCTCGAACGCTCCGTCGTCCTGAACGAAGTGCGCGAACTCGACCGCCAGCAACGCATCCGGGAAGGTGTCCTAAAACAGATCAATCGAAATCCCGAATTGAAGCGGGCATACGAGCTTCTGGTGAAAGACTTGCCGGAAGACCAGAAGGAAAGCGTCATCGCTCAAATCGGGCGAACCACACGACGCGCGGTTGCCCGCGTGCAAGGCCAGCAGCAAACGAAAGGGGAAGCTGTCACCACCTGATAGACCACTATTCCCGGCCCGGAATTTGCCAAGGCAAGTCCGGGCCGGGAATAAAGTGGGGCGTTAGCCGCTCATAATATCGTGGGGGTTTATCACGAATGAATTTGTCACAATGCGCGTCGGAACAAGTTGTGCCTGAGCATGATAAATGCTAACTGTAGTTGGCGCTAAGAGTCAGGATTACCTCTGACAAATTAACATGGAACACCCGGTGGAAATTGTTGCGCGTATCACCCAGGTTCTGGATCACCTGATTCAGGATTACGGAGATTACCTTTTCGTTGGGTTCGCCTTTGCGTGTCTCCTCATCATCGTCTGGATTGTTGTGCGCCGCCGCAAACGTCCGGTGCATGAAATCCCGGTTGTGATTCTCCCGTTGGGCAATGCGCCCCGGCGCGAGCCTGAACCTGAACCACCACCCTTCGAGGAGAATCGCGACCATTAACCCCCAGCCACATCGCGACACTGGTTGGGTCGAAATTTCCGTGGGCCTTCCTGTTGTTCATCACCATGAAGCCCTGCTTGTAGTTTTTGGAGGTGCTTATGCACCGCGACGAGAATGTTATCGGCCAGAATGTCGCAAAGTTTCGTTATCAACGCGGTTGGACGCAGGACGAGCTTGTGGGAAAACTGCAACTTCTTGGGTGCTACATGACCCGCGACATCCTCGCCAACATCGAAACTCAACGCTCCATTGTCACCGACAAGCAGATTGAGTTCTTTGCGGAAATCTTCGGTGTAAAGGCAGGCAGTTTTTTCCCTGACAAAAGGCGCTTGAGCGGCAGGCTCGTGGGCTTGGATATAAAGATCGTGACCCGGAGACCGTGTCCGAATCGCCGCCCTCGCTCCAGAGCGCGACTTGCTCATCCCGCCAAAAAATAGGAAAGTCTCATGGCCGCCCGGCGTAACATTCCAAGTTCGGACGCGCAACTTGACCTTTTCTCAACACAAAGGCCGACACATGACACCATTGACACAATACGGCCGGATGGCCGAGAAACACTGGCGCGAACACTGCCCGAAGATGGTGCGCGAACTGGAACAGAAGGGACGCCTGCACCAGATGCTTCTGGAAGCGGAGGAAAAGACGAAGGACGAAATGGCCACGTTGCGAACGGATTTGATTCAACAGGGATCAACGGCGCAACAGGCGCACGACCAGGCTTGGGAAATGGTGAGGGAGAAATACATTCTGCTCCCGCCCGAAGAATAGCCAAACGTCATCAGGAAGAACGGCCGAAGAATCTCAACAACTATCGCATCACCGAAGCCGACCGGCTTGGTGATGGAGGACCAAAGCAAAAGTTTCAGCAGAATCTTGCCGCCATCCGAACGCTGCAAAAGCTCGAAGCGGAATCACGCACCGCGACCGATGAAGAAAAGGCGAAGCTCGTCAAATACGTCGGCTGGGGTGCATTGCCCCAGGTCTTTGATGAGTTCAATGTCCTGTGGCTGGAACAACGCGAGGCGCTTCGCAAAGAACTGACGAAGGAGGAATACGAGTTCGCCCGTTCGACGACGCTCAACGCTCACTACACCGCGCCCGTTGTCATCGGCGCAATGTATCAGGCGGCAGGACGATTCGGCTTTCAAGGCGGGCGCATCCTTGAACCAGCGTGCGGTGTCGGCCATTTCATCGGACTCGTGCCGGAAGACATTCTTCGTCGCTCGACCATCACCGGCATCGAGATTGATCCGTTGACTGCACGCATCGCAAAAGCGGTGTATCCAGATTCAGACATCCGCGCCCAACCGTTCGAGCAATCCAAACTGGCAGACGGTTTCTACGATCTCGCAATTTCCAACGTCCCGTTCGGCGACTACACGGTTCACGATCCGCGCTGGAACAACTACAAGTTTCCCATCCACGACTACTTTTTTGCCGCCACGTTGGAGAAAGTGCGTCCCGGAGGCTTGATGATGTTCATTACATCCCGCGGGACAATGGATAAGCTGGACTCGACGTTACGTGAAATGCTCTCTACGCGCACGGAGCTGCTGGGCGCAATTCGTCTGCCGAACGACGCCTTCAAACGAAATGCCGGCACGGAAGTCACGACTGACATCATCATGCTTCGCAAGCTCCGCTCCGGCGAAGCGCCCACCGGCACGGCATGGAAGGAGACGGCAGACTACACGAACGACCTCGGCGAAGGATTCACGCTCAACGAATACTTCGCCACCCGCCCGGAGATGATGCTTGGGCGGATGCGATTGTCCGGACGGATGTATCGGGACAACGAGCCGACGCTCGAATCAGACAAGCGCGATTTGAGCGAGGCACTGGCGCAAGTAGTGGCGCGATTGCCGCAGAACATTTACGAATCCCAGGCTCGTCAAGTCGCTGAGCCGAGCTTTGACCAAACCGTGCCTGCGCCGGATTTCGTCAAGCCCAACGCCTACTGTCTCCACGACGGCATGGTTTGCATCCGGGAGGAGAATGTTCTTCGTCCGCTCACCGACCTTCCCAGCGAGACGCGCTCGCGAATCCGTCATTTGATTCCGGTGCGGGATGCGGTGCGTGCGTGTCTCCGTTCTCAGATGGATGGCAGCGACGAAGCCCAGGTCACCGAGGCCCGGCAGCAGCTCAATCATGCCTATGGAATGTTTGTCGGTCGTTTTGGTCCGGTCAGTCTTCGCGCAAACCAGCGCGCGTTCGACGGCGATCCCGACTTGCCATTGCTCCTCTCGCTGGAGCACTACGACGACGAAACCAAGCGGGCGACCAAAGCCACGATTTTCCACGAACGGACAATCCATCATCGCAAGCCCGTGGAGTCGGTCAGTGAACCGAAGGAAGCCCTGCTTGTTTCCTTGAACGAGCAGGGCCGGGTTGACCTCGACCACATGGCCGGCGTGCTGAACAAACCGACGGAGGAATTCTTGCCCGATTTGAAAGGCATCATTTTCCTGAACCCACAAACGAATCAGTGGGAAACCGACGACCAGTATTTATCCGGCAACGTGCGGGAGAAATTGGTTGTCGCGGATGCTGCCGCTGTGACCGACCCACGCTTTCATGAAAACGTCGAGGCGTTAAAGTCAATTCAGCCGGAGGATTTGCCCGCGACGGAAATTGACGTGCGGTTGGGCGCTTCGTGGTTGCCGCCGGACGACGTGAAGCAATTCATTCACAAGCTGCTCAACGTCTCATCCGGCGTCGAGGTTGGGCACGTCCACGCGCTTGGCTCTTGGCACATGAACGCCGATTGGGATGCGCGCGGCGCGACTTCCAATACCACGGATTGGGGAACTGACCGCTACACCGGCCTCGAACTCATCGAGGACGCGCTCAATCTCAAAACGCCCACAGTGTATGACATGGTGGATAAAAAGCCGGTCGTTAACGCGCAGGCGACCGAAGCCGCACGCGAAAAGCAGGAGCGCATCAAAGAACGGTTCAAGGAATGGGTTTGGTCGGATGATTCTCGCCGCGAGCGGCTTTGCCGACTCTACAATGACACGTTCAACCACACCCGGCTTCGCACGTTCAACGGCGAGCATCTGACGTTGCCCGGTGCAAGCCAGGCGGTTCAGCTTCACCGGCATCAAAAAGCCGGCGTCTGGCGAATTCTGCAAACGCCGAATACATTGCTCGCCCACGTCGTCGGTGCGGGCAAGACCTACACGATGGTCGCCGCCGCGATGGAGTTGAAACGGCTTGGCCTCGCACGCAAGCCGATGTTCGCCGTGCCGAACCACATGCTCGGCCAGTTCTCGACGGAGTTGCTCACGCTTTATCCGGGCGCAAACATTCTGGTCGCAGGCAAAGAAGATTTTGAATCGCAGAACCGGAAGAAACTTTTCAGCCGCATCGCAACTGGAAATTGGGATGCCGTCATTGTCACGCACTCCGGCTTCGAGCGCATCCCGCTCTCATACGATACACAGAAACGATTCTTCGACGAACAGCTTCACGAGTTGGAAATGATTCGACGGGAGCACGCCGACAGTTCCAATCGCCGTTTGGTAAAGGAACTGGAAAAGGCGAAGAAACGGCTCGAAGCAAAGCTTCAGGCTCTGGCCGCTGATCACAAGAAAGACAACACGCTGACTTTTGAAGAACTCGGCGTGGACCGTGTTTTCGTGGACGAGGCGCACTATTTCAAGAATCTCTTTTACGTCACGAAGATGACACGCATTGCCGGACTGCCGCAGACGGCCAGCGAACGGGCTTTCGATATGTATCTCAAGGTGCGCCACGTTCAATCCATGAATGGCGGCGGCGGGGTTGTGTTTGCCACTGGCACACCGATCGCGAACAGCATGGCCGAGATGTTCACCATGCAGCGTTACCTGCAACCGGAGGATTTGAAGAAACACAACTTGCACCACTTCGATTCGTGGGCGGCGACGTTTGGCGAGCCGGTAACGGCGATGGAGCTTTCACCCGATGGCGCGGGCTATCGGTTGAACACCCGGTTCGCGCGCTTCATCAACGTGCCGGAGTTGATGCAGATTTTCCGTCAATCCGCCGACGTGCAGACCGCCGCCATGCTCAACTTGCCGCGCCCCAAACTCGATGGCGAAAAACCGACGATCCGCAACGCACCCGCCACGCCGGAACTCAAGGAATTCGTTCAAGAACTTGCCGCCCGTGCCGAGCGGATGAAAACCGGTCGCGTTGATCCGCGTGAAGACAACATGCTCAAAATCACGTCTGAGGGACGAAAGGCTGCGTTGGATCTCCGGCTGATGATGCCATCCACCCGAGACGAGCCCCAGGGTAAGGTCAATCAGGCCGTCGAAAACATCCACCGCATCTGGCAGTCAACGTGGAAGGAGCGTTCAACACAACTCGTCTTCTGTGACCTGTCCACGCCTAAAGACAGGGGGTTCTCGGTCTATCGCGACATGGCGGAGAAACTCGAAAACCTCGATGTGCCGGAACAGGAAATCGCTTTCATTCAGGACTACGATTCGGACGCCGCAAAGCTGGCTCTTTTCAGGGACGTGCGGGCAGGCAAAATCCGCATCCTGTTCGGCAGCACGCAGAAAATGGGTTCGGGAACAAACGTGCAGGAGCGGTTAATCGCCCTGCATCATCTCGATGCCCCGTGGCGGCCAGCCGATGTAGAACAACGTGAAGGGCGGATTATGCGTCAGGGAAACAAAAACGAGGTCATCTCGATTTTCCGCTATGTCACTGAAGGCTCGTTCGACGCCTATATGTGGCAGACCTTGGAAACGAAAGCGAAGTTCATCGCACAAGTGATGAGCGGCGACATGACGATTCGCCGCCTGGAAGACCTCGATTCGGCTGCGTTGACCTACGCCGAGGTGAAGGCCATCGCGTCGGGCAATCCACTTGTTATCGAAAAAGCGCAAGTGGACGCGGAGTTGATTAAGCTCACCCGACTGCGCTCCGCGCACGCGGAGGAGCAGTATCGAATTCGCACAAATCTCCGTCGCTCGCACGAGGACGCCGAAGCGTTCACAGGGCGACTCACAAACCTGCGCCAAGACATCGCCGCGCGACAGGACACTTCGGGGGACAAGTTTAGCATCGAACTCGACGGGCAGACTCTCGACAACCGGGGAATCGCCGGTGAATTGATCTTGCGTCGCGCCGAGAAAATCAAAAACCGATTCGGCGACGACGTGCGGGTCGGACGCTTTGCGGGTTTCGATTTGTTCCTGCGCCCCAGCTTCAACAACAACGTGGAAATGATTGTGCGCGGGAAGAACAGTTACGCCGCACGAGTGACGGACACGGCGCAGGGCACAATTCGTTCGCTCGAAGCGAACGTCCAAGGTTTCGAGGAACGTGCGTCCAAACTTGAATACGATATTGCCGACGCCACCAAGCGGGCGAACGAGTTGGAAACCAAAGTCGGGGCGCACTTCGAGCGCGAGGAGCGTTACCAGCAGTTGACCCGTCGCCAGAGCGAGATCGAGGAAAAGCTCGACCTCACCAAAAACCAAGCGCCAAGCCAGGTTGATGCGGATGCGCATGACGTGAACGAGCAAAAGAATTCCGAGAAACAAACCCAAACCCATTCGCCCCGGCCTAAACGCCGAGCGGCGGTCCGCGTATGAACTCGACTGTCCACTCTCAAATCGGATTGCGCGTGCGCCGGTTTCGCCGCCAGCAGCGCCGTTCCCAGGACGAATTGTCCGTTTGGCTTCGCGCTTTCCATGCCCCGATCACGCGCGACATGATTGCAAATTGGGAAACCGGCCGGGCCGCAGTGCCGGCGGTCTATATTCCCGTTCTGGCTTACGCGCTCCAAGTCGAGGTGGCGGACATTTTGCCCCACCTGACCGTAAGGGATTTGAAAGCCCACCAAATCATTCCCAAGATTGGCAGTCCCCGCAGGCGTCGGTAACAAACCTGATCATGAGCCATCGAATCGTATGAATGTGACAGCGCAACAAACCGAATTCCTTAGTTGGAAGGTTGTTCCCGCCCGACTCGACGCCACTCAGACGGCATGGTTTCTCGGCTTTGAACCGCAAGAAATTCCCATGCTCGTTGCGGCAGGCTTGTTGAAGCCACTTGGTCATCCCGCCCGTAACAGCACGAAGTTCTTCGCCACCGAAACTCTGGAGCAATTCCGCCGTGACGAGAAGTGGCTTGCCCGCGCCAGCGATGCCATCGCGAACTACTGGCGGGCAAGAAACGCCCGCAGGACAGCCTGCGGGCGCGCGTGATGCAAACGATTCAACGCATCGGGTGGACGTATCATAAAAGTGTCTTGCCTTTGCTGGGATGAATCCTGACTTCCTCACGGATGGCAACGCGGACTTTCGCTTCGATACGTTCAACGAAGCTCATGCCAACCCGGCTGAATTTATTGGCGGGCCGGATCGCGGAGGCAATTTCCAGCGCGGTTTGTTTTACCTTGCTTCGGCAAAGGTGCGGAGTCGTGTTGATGCTTTTGTGCGTGTCCGTCATTTCAGTTGTTTCCATAATTTGCTTTCTTGGTTGCGTCGCTGGTTCTTTCAACGACGCATCAATTTTATCAGGCGCACTTTTGATGAACGGCGAATTGAGTAGCCGATGCCCTGCAAACATTGAACAAAACCGCTGCCGCCGCCGACACTTGACACAAAATCACGCTGATTTTACGCGGGGTGACTTGGCTGATTTTCAGTTTCGACACCGATTGCATCCAATGTTTACAGGGCGAAAAATAGTTTAAGATTTTTTTACTGCGTCCATTGTGCGTCCTTGCTGACAGCGCGGATTGCGGAAAGCCGGACATTAGCGGGACGCTGAAATCGAGTGACCATTGCTTTCGGGCTTGGGCATGGGCTGGGGCAACGGAATGATGCGGCCTTCCAAGCTTTGTTTCTCGTAGCTTTCCAGCGAGGGCAACCTCACCTTGGCCTTTCGCGAGTAGGAGCGATGCACGGCCTTGCTGTTGTGACCGAGCGCTTCTTGTGCAAACCGCTCCGGGTAGCCGCACATTTTCGCCCGCTCCGCCCAAGCATAGCGGTAAGAGTGCAGCGACACGCCTTTGATGCCCAATCCTTCGCATCGTTGCTTGAATTCCGTGGCGCGGTCGCCAGAGCGAACGGATTGCAAATATGGGAACAAATATCCCGTTGAGTTGAGCCGGCGCAGAATCGCCTCGATGTCTGGACCGAAGTGGATCATCGCGAGGCTGCCGGTCTTTTGCCGGGCGTAAGCGACGGTTTGGTTGGGCCAATCAATGTCCTCCGCTTTGAGATTGGCAATGTCGGTTTGAGAACCGCCGAGATGCCAGCACAGTTCGTAGAAGCTGCGACGCTCCGGGTTCTTTTCCCGCTCGATGATGAGCTGATGTTCTTCGCTGGTGATAGCGCGCTTGTCCTTGAAGCGCACTTCAGGCCAGAGACGCTTCGGAATGAGCGGCCACGGCAGCCAGTTCATCGAAATGCAGAAGTTGTGCAGTTTCCGTAAATGGACATTCGTGCTGACCGTGCCCGCTTTGAGGCAGGCGAGCAGATGCTCGGCTTGCGTTTCCAGTATCACCCGATGACGAATGTGATCCAACGCGGCCTCTTTCGCTGCCCGCCGCCAACGATCCTGAGTTGAGCCGCTCTTGGTCTCGACGATGGCATCAAGGGCTTGCTGCCAAGTGCGGGTCGCGACACCTGAATCCGTTCCCGCCAAATATGCCTTGGCGATCTGGAGATTCAGTTGCGGTTGGCGGACGGACTCGTTGCGGGCATTGAGCAACGACGTGGCCTCGGCGCGATTCTTCGTGCCCAGGCTTTCCTGCTTTCGGGTTTGGGTGTCCTCGACGTAGAATGTGCCCCCGAGCTTGCGGCGATAGAGGATAAAACGACGTTTCATAAGTTCAGACTTTCTGTCCGAAGCTATGAAACTGAACGTGGCTTTGGGTGTATCAGCTACACCAAACGGGCTGCGAATCCCGTCATCGCGAGTGATTGCCGAGTAATGCCGGAGTAGTCACTGAGTCGTATCCCGGTATTGATTTCACTGGCACTTTCACTGGCACTTGCCCCCTCTGGTATCTACAACCTGTTGCAAAAATGCAACTTGGAGTTGGAGGCGGAGGTCGGAATCGAACCGACGAATGCAGCTTTTGCAGAGCCGTGCCTTACCACTTGG
>CAYMCQ010000090.1:0-15300 GCA_964389025.1 uncultured Verrucomicrobiota bacterium | reverse complement strand
TCCGTTCATGTTCCCCACTCACATCAACCAGATACCGCGTTTTTCAGGAACGACTTAGTAGATGGAAGACAGGAGTTGGAATCGAAGTCTCCAAACTTTTCGGAAATGACTTTTGGCAATCACTATCACAAAAATTCTCCTGCCGCAAAGGAAGCGCCTACTGCGGACGCCCTTTGGACACGAACTTGTGAGGCAATACATCGGGCACCACGTGAACCTGCGTGGTGAACTTGAATGGCGCCGGGCCGCCATTCGGGAAAGTGAGTTCGACGAAGAATGCCGTCCAGCCTGTCGCCGGCTCCGGAACTTTTCCAACATAGACCCCGCCACCCTGATCCGTTAACACCGAGCTGGTGTATTTCCGGCCCAGCGTCTCGACCCGGAAATCGCGCGCCTTTGGATTGGTTGCCTGCCAAAGTTTGACTTCGGTGGGAACGTCCTTGGCTGTCACTTTGATCGAGCCGTCTTTTTCCAGCGTCCATGAAAACTGCGGCAAGGGGACTTTGTTCAGGACGGCGTTGTAACACGCCTGCAACGTCAGGTAAGCATCGGAACCGGCGAGTGAATGATCCGCGTTGGGCACATAGCGCAGATATTTCACGCCGGGCAGGTCGTTGAAATAAAACTGGGATGAGTCCGGCAGGAAAAACTGGTCGCCAGCGGCATTGATGATGAACTTGGGCATCGTGAACCGGTGGCGATATTGGTAAGGCTCCTCGATTTTCAGCAAGGCCTGATATTCAGGCGTTCCGGTCCAATCCATGAGCCGAAATGCCGTGTAATCTCCCACGGACGGCGCCCAGAAACCGTAAGCGCCGTAATGGTGCATCATGGAAGCCTCCATGTTCAGCACGTCAATCACGAAGGGCACAATCGCGACCACACGCTTGTCCACTGCCGCCGTCATCCAGGTCGTCCAACCCCGCTTGGATCCGCCCGCCACCACAAAACTATCCACCTTCAAGTTGCCGCCTTCGGCGCTGCCGCACACTGCCGTGACCGTGTCCATGGCGCGCACAGCAGACTTGGTCATCGGCAGTCGGGCGGGCCATTTCTTGTCGCCCGTGCGGAGGAACTTGTCCCAAGTGTAAGCGATCAATGAATCCTCTGACCGCCTCACCGTTTCACCCGCAAAAACCAGCGGCTGATTGGGCACCATCTTCAACTCCGTCACAACGGATTTGGTGGCGAGGGCAACCTTGACCAGGTTGCCATCGGCGGAGTTGGGCGGGTTGCCGCCATTGCCGCCGCCACCGATGAACAACAGCGATGTCGAGCTGGCCACGTCGTCGGGTTTGACGATGATCAGCCAATGCTTCCAGAGCGGCCGGTCCACTTCGTTGGTCGTCAGCCAGGCTTGCGAGGTCATGTCCACGATGAACGTGGTCTGGCCATTGCCGGGGACACGCGACAAAACCTTGAAGCTGTAGTTCGTATCCACCGCGGCAACGTATTCGTCCAGCGCCGTGCGTTCGTCTTTAACTTTTTGAATCTCAGCACCGGCCTTCGATGTCGCCGCGCCTTCGTTTTCGACTTTCGAACACCCGATGAAAACCAACGTGACAGTGGCGAACAGGAGCGACCGGCGCATGCAGACTTCGAACTTTTTCATAAGACGTGTGATCATAATTTTACAAACAAGATTTCATCCCGACCTAAACGGGTTGCAGAGTGGTAATGATTCCTACTTCCAAGTCAAACCATTTCAATTGGGAGTTTTTCGCAATTTGCCGTCCCGCCCCGGCGGGATCAAGCGAAGCTTGACGGATTGATGTCCGGCGGCGCAAAGTCGCCGCACAAATTGAATGAAGCCTTCCGCTGAACGAATTATATGAAACACAACGATGAACAATTAAAAAGGCAACCCCGAAAGCTTTTGGGGCTGTCTTCATTTTTAATTTTTAATTTTGCATTTTTACTTTGCTGCCACGCCGCGCCGCCGCTTACGACCAGTCTTCACCCGGAAGCTCCGGCGCGGCAGGTGCGAAAGGCAGACGAGGATGTCAAAAGCCAGAGCCTGCGCATGAGACCCGGACTGAGGCCGGGTAAAAACCTCCTCTTCAGCGGATGGGGTGTCACGCCCGCGGGCGAACAGATTCCCATCAGCGACATGGCTTTGAAATTTGTGGTGTCGCCGGACAAGAAGGTGCTCGCGGCGGCAAGCGGTGGGTTCAACGACACGGGTTTGACGCTTTTTGACATAGAGGGCAGGCGCGTAAGCCAGTTCCTCCCGCTGCCGAAGGTTTGGAACGGACTCGCGTTTCAGTCCCGCCCGGGCGGGAGCAGCCGCATTTTCGTATCGGGTGGAGATTCGGGCGTGATTCACGTGTTCGATTACGCCGACGGCAAGGCGACGCCGGCAAGCCCGGTGAAACCCGCGGCGGATGCAGTCGGCACGATGCTCGGGTCTATCGCAGTTCATCCCACGACCGGCCGACTCTACGTCTGTAACGAGAGCAGCCATGAAGTCTGGGTGCTACACCCTGACACACTCGCGTTGGAGGCAAAAATTCCGGCCGGGCAACACCCTCATTCCTGCGTCATGGGCGCCGACAAGCGCCATCTCTACGTCAGCAACTGGGGCAGCCGCAGCGTCAGTTTGATTGATACCGAAACCAACCATCGTGTGCGCGATTTCACTGTTGGACGGCGTCCGAATGACATGACCCTCGGCCCGGACGGACGCCTGTTCGTGGCGTGCGCCGGCGATAACACCGTGCACGTTCTCCAGACCAGGACTTTGGAGGAACCGCCGGTTCCCGCCAGTCCCGCGCGCCGGCTCTGGGATGGAACGCGCGAAATCATTTCCACTTCGCTTTACCCGCAATCCCCGGAAGGCAGCACGCCCGACGCCGTCGCCCTCTCGTCCGACGGTAGAACGCTGTTCATTGCCAACGCCGACAACAACAACGTCATGGTCGTGGATGTTTCGGATCGCAACATCTCGGTGGCGATCGGCTTCATCCCCGTCGGCTGGTATCCCACCGCCGTGGCGGTCAGCCCGGATGATCAGACCTTGTTCGTCGCCAATGGCAAGGGATTGACCTCCCGCGCCAACGTTCCGCCCCAAAGATCCGAACCCCGCGTGCTTCACAAACCGCCGCCGTTCGATCACATCGGGCGGACGTTCCAAGGCGCCATTTCCATCATCGCCCGACCGCACGCCGCGCGCATGGCCGCCTACACCGAACAAGTCCGCCGCAATTCACCTTACACCCCCGACACGCTGCGTCGCGCCTCCCTGAAGAGCAACAGCGTCATCCCTGATGAAGTCGGCAAGCCGTGTGCGATCAAATACGTCCTCTACATCATCAAGGAGAACCGCACCTACGACCAGATCTTCGGCGCATTCAAGGACGCCAAAGGCCGGCCCGCCGGCAATGGCGATCCTCACCTCGTCATGTTCGGCGAGGACGTGACTCCAAATCAACATCAACTCGCCCGCGATTACGTGCTCCTCGACAACCTTTATTGCAACGGCGAAGTCAGCGTGGACGGCCACAGTTGGTGCGACGCCGCCATCGCCACTGATTTCAACCAGCGCTCCTGGATCATGTCCTACTCCGGCCATGGCCGGTTGCCAGGCAACGAGGAGATGGAAAACCCCGCAGCCGGTTACCTCTGGGACCTCTGCCAGCGCCACGGCGTCTCCTACAAAAATTACGGCGAAGGCGCCCAGCGCGTCCCTTCCATCAACCGCGGCAAGTGGACCGGTGAACGTGACATGAACAAGGTGCAAAGCTGGATTGACGACCTGCACGCCGCCGAGAAGACCGGCGTGCTGCCGCGCTTCACCATCATGTCGCTCGGTGAGAATCACACCCGCGGCACCACGCCCGGAGCCTTCACGCCGGACGCGTGCGTCGCCAGCAACGACATCGGCCTGGGCAAAATCGTCGAAGCCGCCACGCGCAGCCGCTTCTGGAAAGAGATGGCCATCTTCGTCATCGAAGACGACGCGCAAAACGGCCCCGACCACGTGGACGCCCATCGCACCGTGGGCTTCGTGATCAGCCCCTACGCCAAACGCGGCTTCGTGGACAGCACACTCTACACCACTGCGAGCATGATCCGGACAATGGAACTGATCCTCGGACTGCCGCCGCTGACGCAATATGACGCCAGCGCCACGCCCATGTTCAACAGTTTCAGGAAAACCGCCAAGCTCACGCCGTATCATCCGCTCACGCCAAAAGTGGACTTGAATGCGCGCAACACTGAGAAATCACCCTTCGCCCAACAATCCCAGCAGATGGACTGGAGCGAATACGACCGCATCCCCGAGGATGAACTCAATCGCATCCTCTGGTTCGTCACCAAAGGCCCCAACGTTCCTTATCCGGCCCCAATCCATCGCGCCGTGTTCACGAAGTAGTCACCGGTGAAATCCAAAGTGTGAAGTCCGAAGGACGAGAACCCGCTCGCACTTCTCACTGCTCCCACGGGCGCGGCAGGCAAAAAAAATGACATGTGCGTCTGAAAATGATTGTCAAATGCCGTCGAATGGAAAAATATCCCCCACATGTCGCAGTTAAAACCTCTTCCCTCCCACCTGACCGGCGGGAATTTCCTGCTCGCTGAAACCGACCCCGCCCTCGTGTTCACGCCCGAGGACTTGTCGTCCGAACAACGGCTCATGGCCGAGACCGCCGAGAAGTTCATGGACAAGGAAGTGTTGCCCAATGTCGAAGCGCTCGAGCATCAGAAGGATGGCATCGCCCCGCAACTCTTTCGCAAAGCCGCCAAGCTGGGACTCATCGGCATGGAAATCAGTCCCGACTACGGCGGCCTCGGCCTGAACAAAGTCACGGGCATCGGCGTTGCAGAACAACTCACGCGGCTGGGCGGATTCGGCGTCACGGCCGGCGCGCACACTGGCATCGGCACGCAGCCGCTCATTTATTTTGGCACCGAGGCGCAAAAGAAAAAATACCTTCCCAAACTCGGGAGCGGCGAATGGATTGCCGCCTATGCCCTCAGCGAAACCGGCTCCGGTTCGGACGCCCTCGGCCTGCGCACCAAGGCCACGCTCACGCCCGACGGAAAACATTACGTGCTCAACGGCACGAAAATGTGGATATCAAACGCCGGCTGGGCGGACTTGATCACCGTATTCGCCAAAGTTGACGGCAAACTCGTCACCGCATTCCTCGTCGAGAAAACTTTCCCCGGCGTCTCGACGGGCAAGGAAGAACACAAGCTCGGCATCAAAACTTCGTCCACCCGCCGCGTGATTCTCGAAGACGTCAAAGTCCCCGTGGAAAATGTTTTGGGCGAAATCGGCAAGGGCGCTTACATCGCCTTCAACATTTTGAACTTCGGACGCTTTGGCCTTGGTGCCGGCGCCATCGGCGGCGCGAAAGATTTGATCAGAGTCGCCACCAAGTATGCGCTGGAACGCCAACAATTCGGTCGCCCAATCGCTTCGTTCGGATTGATTCAGCACAAGCTGGCTGAAATGGCCGTCCAGACTTTCGCCGGCGAAAGCATCAGTTACCGCACGGCCGCCATGATTGACGCCGTAATGGCCACGGGCGAGATGATGGATTCGCCGGCGTTCGCGCGCGCACTGGACGAGTTCGCGCTCGAATGTTCCATCATCAAGGTTGCTTGCAGTGAGATTCTCGATGGCGTGGCGGATGAAGCCCTGCAAATTCACGGCGGCTACGGTTACACCGAGGAATTTCCCGCCGCGCGCGCTTACCGTGATTCGCGCATCAACCGCATTTTTGAGGGCACCAACGAGATCAACCGCCTGTTCGTTCCCGGACTGCTCATGCGCCGTGCGCAACGCGGCCGCTTCCCGCTCGTCCAGGCGATCACGAAAGTGACCAAGGAACTGTTGGACATGTCGCCGTTGTCTGATGGCGGTGACGGCGATGAACTGGCCGTCGCCCATGCGGTGCTGGTGAACGCGAAGAAGCTCGCGCTCTTTGTCTCCGGCGTGGCCTTCCAGAAATTCGGCGAGAAACTCGGCGACGAACAGGAAGTGGTCGCCAGCTTGAGCGACATGATCATTGACATTTACCTGGCCGAAAGCGCGCTGCTGCGAACGCTGAAAGCGCGCAAGGCCAACGGCAGTTCGTCAGTGATGGCGGATTTGACCTTGGTCTTCATCAACGACGCCGTGGGTCGGATGGAATCGCAGGCGCGACAGGCGCTGGCCGCGACTTCGCAGGGGGATGAACTGCGCGCGCAGTTGGGAATTGTGCGGCGGTTGCTCCGCTGGTCGCCGCTGAATGCCGTCGCGCTGCGGCGTCGCATCGCGAAACGCTTATGCGAAGTCGGCAGCTTTCCAGCCTTGGTGGCAGTCAAATGAAAAGGAAATTCATAGTTCATAATTGATTTTAGCGTCATGCCTTACCCCAAAATCACCTTGCCACAACTGTTGGCAAAAACCTCGGCGAAATCGCCCGGTCAAACGGCGCTGCTTTATTTCGGCGCAAAAATTTCCTACCGGCAGCTCCAGGATCACGTGAACCGTCTCGCGGCAGGGTTGCAGGCGATTGGAGTCAAGAAGGGCGACCGCGTGGCCTTGCTGATGCCCAACTGCCCGCAGTTTGTGATCAGCTACTTTGGCGCGATGCGGGCAGGCGCGATCGTCACGGCGACGAGTGCGATGTATACCGCGCGAGAGATCACCCACCAGTGGAACGATGCCGGTGCCACAGTCGTCATCGCGGATCGCAACCTTTATCCGGTGATCAAGGCGGCGCTGCCCCAACTCAAGTCCGTGCGGCACATCGTCCTCACCGGCATGCGGCAATATTATCCGCGTCACTGGAAACAGCTTTGCAGAAGCCTGAATTCATCCTCGCGAGCCAAGCATTCAATCAGCGCGAAGTTGAGTTCGACGCGCGTGGAACCGGCGCTTCACAACTGGGAAGATATCCTGCGCGTTTCCCACAAACCGCGTCCGAGCGGCCTGGCTCCCGCTGACATCGCCTGCCTGCAATACACCGGCGGCACCACGGGAACCTCCAAGGGTGCCATGCTCACCCACTCGAACCTGGTGACCAACGCCTACCAAGCCAGTCGCTTGCTGGCGGTTGGCAAAAGCAACCGCGAGGTGCTGGTGGCCGCGCTGCCCATGTTCCACATTTTTGCGATGACGTGTATCATGATTTCTTCGGTTGAGATGGGCGGCTGCGTGGTCATCCTGCCGCGCTTCGAACTCCGCGCGGCTTTGAATGTCATCCGCAAGTATCGCCCCACCATGTTCCACGGCGTCCCCACCATGTATGTGGCTTTCAACAGCGTGCCGGGAGTTCAGCGTTATGGCTTTCACTCGCTCCGCATGTGCATGAGCGGCGGCGCCGCCTTGCCCGCTGAAGTCCGCCAGAAGTTTGAATCTCTCACCGGCGGAAAACTCGTGGAGGGTTACGGCCTCACAGAAACTTCCCCCGTCACCCACGTCAACCCCCCGGAAGGCTCGCCCAAGATTGCCAGCATTGGATTGCCAATCGCGGACACAGATGTGCGCATCATGGACCTGGAAACCGGCACCCGCGAATTGCCCGTTGGCGAAGCCGGAGAAATCGTCATCCGTGGCCCGCAGGTCATGAAGGGCTATTGGAACAAGCCGGAGGAAACTGCCCTGGCGCTCCGCGACGGCTGGCTCTACACCGGCGACATCGCCAAGAAAGACGAGGATGGCTTTTATTACATTGTTGACCGCAAGAAGGACATGATCATCGCGGGCGGCTTCAATATTTATCCCCGCGAAGTGGAGGAGGTTTTATTCGAACATCCGAAAATTCAGGAAGCGGCGGTGGTCGGCGTCCCCGACCCATACCGGGGCGAGACGGTCAAGGCCTTTGTGGTCTTGAAACCCGGCGTCGCCGCCACCGCCGAGGAAATCATCGCCTTCTGCCGCGAACGCATGGCCGCCTACAAAGCCCCGCGCGAAGTGGTGTTCCGCGATTCATTGCCCAAATCCGGCGTCGGGAAATATCTCCGCCGCGAATTGCGAAATTTGTAATCAAAAGGCAAAAGTAAAATGAAGAATGCGGAAGTCAGAAGTCAGAAGTCTGGATTCTGGATTCTGGATTCTGGATTCTATCGGGTGCTGTCTTCATTTTTAATTCTTAATTTTGCATTTTTACTTTGCTGCCGCAACAGCGCCTCCGCCGACGTGACTCTCGCCGACAAAGGCCAGAGCCAATACCGCATCGTGGTGCCGGTTGGCGCGATTCCTTCCGAGCGTTATGCCGCCG
The DNA here is from genome assembly GCA_964389025.1 of uncultured Verrucomicrobiota bacterium. Taxonomy (GTDB): domain Bacteria; phylum Verrucomicrobiota; class Verrucomicrobiia; order Limisphaerales; family CAYMCQ01; genus CAYMCQ01. The sequence continues at coordinate 7,084 of CAYMCQ010000090.1, read as the reverse complement.
AGGAATTGCAGCGCTACCTCGAAAAAATGTCCGGCGCAAAACTCCCCATCGTGACTGACGCGGAAAAACCCGTCGCGCGCGAAATCCTGCTCGGCGACAACTCGCATCTGCCCCGAAAGCTTTCGGGGCCGAAAGTTGATTTCGCGAAACTCGGTTCGGATGGGTTCGTGCTGCGCGTGGACGGCCAGCGGTTGATCATCGCCGGCGGCAGACCGCGTGGAACGTTGAACGGGGTCTATACGTTGCTCGAAGACAAACTCGGTGTGCGCTGGTGGACGCCGGGATTGGAAACCGTCCCGAAGCTCGACCGCGTCAAGCTGCCGAAGCTGCACGAGACAAAAATTCCCGCGCTCGAAAACCGCGACGTTTTCTGGAGCGAAATGATGCACAACGCGGATTTCGCCGCGCGCCATCGCGTCAACGGGCAGCATTACGGCCTGACCCCGAAGCACGGCGGCGCTTTCACGGTCTATCACCCGTTTGTCCACAGTTTCGACGGCCTCGTGCCGCCGGAACTTTGCAAGGAGCACCCGGAATATCTCCCGCTCATAAAAGGCCAGCGCAAGAGCGGCTACGTCCAGCGTTGCCTCTCGAATCCCGACGTGCTGAAGATTTCCATCGAGCGCGTCCGGCAGTGGATCAAGGAACGTCCGGAGGCCAACATCATCAGCGTCTCGCAGAACGACACCATCAACAACTGCCAGTGCGACCCGTGCAAGGCCGTGGACGAAGCGGAAGGCAGCCCTGCGGGTTCGTTGCTCAAATTCGTCAACGCCGTCGCCGAGGCGATTGAGAAGGATCATCCGAACGTCCGCATTGACACGCTGGCCTATCAATACACACGCAAACCGCCCAAGACCATCCGCCCGCGCCGTAACGTCATCGTGCGACTCTGCTCCATCGAGTGTTGTTTCGCGCACCCGCTCGAGACCTGTCCCGAGGAAAAGAATCGGCGTTTCCGCGAAGACATCGTCGCCTGGCGACCGGTCGCGCCGCTGCTTTACGTTTGGGATTACACCACCGACTTCGGCCACTACCAGCAGCCATTCCCGAATTTTGACGCGCTGCAATCCAACGTCCACTTCTTCGTGAAACACAATGTCAAGAGTCTGTTCGAACAGGGGAATTATTCCAGCGGCGGTGGCGGTGAGATGGAGCCGCTCCGCGCCTATGTCCTGGCGAAGCTGCTTTGGAATCCCGACACAGACGTGCAGAAGCACATCCACGAATTTGTGAACGCCTACTACGGCAAGGCCGCGCCGAAAATCCTCGCCTACCTTGAGACCATCCACCGCCCCGTGCGCGAGCAGGGCAAGCACATCCACATCTTTGACAAGCCGACCTCGGCTTACTTGAATGAAGACGTGATGAACGAGGGTGAGAAGATTCTCGATGAAGCCGAGCGGTTGGCCGAGAACGACCAGGTTCGCTTCCGCGTGCAGGTCGCGCGGCTGCCGGTGTGGTATGTGAAGATCGCCGCCTACCGCGTGACCGACGACGCCAAAACCGACTTGGCCAAACGCTTCGTCACGATCGCCCGCAAAGCCGGCATCTCCAACGTCAGCGAGCAGAGGTCACTGGACGAATGGGCGAAGAAAATGGGTGTGGAGTGAACGAAAGTTCCTCAAGCTCGTTCGAGGGCGAGGCGTGGCGCTGCCGTCGCGGTTCAACATGAAACCTCACATTTCAGATTCGTCGGTTCGCGCAAGTCTGCGCCGGTTCGTCGCGCCGCCGAGACGATGGGATTTTTGCTTCCTGGTGATTCTAATGGCTGTCGTTGCCCCGCTCCACGCCGCCGCGCTGGAATTTCCCCAACTCTGGAAAACCGATCTGGAATCGTTCCTCGAAAGCTCCGCGACGGTGGCTGACTGTCGGGGCAATGGCCGCGATGAAGTGCTGGTCGCCGGGCGCGAGGAATTGTTCGCCCGCGATGGACAAGGCAAGAAGTTGTGGGGCTGGCGGACCAAGACGCGGTTCATGACTTACCCGGCGGTGCTCACGCGGCCGGGACAACCGTCCTTGATCTACGTGGCTGACACCGGCGGGGTGTTGACGTGTCTCGATGGCAACGGCAAAGAAGTCTGGCACGCGCAGTTGAAAGCCGGTTCGTCCTGGTCGGCCTCCGTGGTCTGCGATCTCGACGGCGACGGAAACTTCGAGGTCATTCAGACCGACGGAACTGGCACGGTGTGGGCCTTCGCGGCTTTGACGGGTAAAGCCATCTGGCAAACGACCATCAAAGGCATTCCCGTCAGTCCGGCCGTCGGCGATTTGGACGGCGACAGCAAACCGGAAATCGTCGTGGCCGCGGGCGATGGCATCATCACGGTGCTCAATGGAAAAGGCCAGGTGCTATGGGAACGGAAGATTGGCGGCTACTCGCAGTCATGGGGCACATCAGCCGCAGTCATCTTTGCCGGATCAGACGGGCGCGGGCGCGTGGCGGCAGCATCGAGCGACGGCCAGTTTTTCTGTCTCGACAGCAAAGGCGAAATCCTGTGGCGGCGTCCGACGCGCGGCGCGGCGGCTTCAACGATTTCCGTCGGCGACCTCGATCTCGATGCCCGCGCGGACATTTGCCTGATTACGCAGGTCGGTGTGATCCATCGCTTCGACGAAAGCGGGCGGGTAATCTGGGAAATTGACATGCAGGGCCGCAGTCTCGCGCCGGGCGCGATGATTGATCTGGATGGCGGCGGCCAACTCGAATACGCGCTCTGCACACAGGACGGTTTCCTGCAGGTGCTGAACAACGCCGGCGAGTTCCTTCACCGTTTCCATTTCAAGAACCGCACCATCAACGTCACGCCAACCTTTGGCGACGTGTCCGCAGATTCGCCCGGTCTGGAAATGCTGATCACCGGCGGCGAGTCGGGCTTCCTGTTTTGCCTCGGAACGCCGGCGGCGACCAACACGGTCTCGCATTGGAAGTCCTACCGCGGCGACGCGCGCAACAGCGGCTCGTGGTTCGGCCTGCGGCAAAACGTAGTGCAGCTTCCCCCGAAAGCTTTCGGGGCTGTATCGCATCCCGCGTGGCGGGACAAACCTGCGGCTCGCACAATTTCGAGCACCCCGCCGGATGGGAAGTCGGGAATCCAAATGTCGCCCGCGAATCTGGCCGCCGACGAAGTGCTGACCGGCCAGAACCTCCGCTTCGTCATCCAGAATCCTAAGCCCGGGCCGCTCCCGCTCACCGCCACCGCCATTTGCGTCCGCCCGGACGGCGCGCGACAGGTGACAACTACGGCGGTGCTGGGAAAACACGGCGAATTGCTCATGCCGATCGAAGTGCTCGCGCCCGGAACTTACCACTTCCACTGGACTTTGGAGGATGCGGACGCACACGTGCTCGCTTCTGGCGAGCGAGCAGTTTTATTGCAGCCGTTCGCAAACGATCGCGCCCTCGTCGCCCGCGCGCTCACGGCGCTGCGCACGGTTGCCGGCGCGGCGGAACAAAAACTTCCGCTCTCCGCCAAGGCGTTATTGCGCGAGGCGTCGGAGCTGGAACTCGAAGCGAAGACGGCCGCACGGTTGCAGGACGCCGTTCCCGGCGATGGAACCGGCGTCGCACACATCGCGCTGGAAAAGACGGCGGCTCTGGTCGCGCACGCCCGGCGCTCGCTCTCCATCTTGGAAGTCATCCGCCAGGCGACGGATCTCGGGCCGGGGACCAGCCTGATCGCCTTCGAGGGCACGATGTGGGAAAACCGCAAAGTGGACGAGCAGTTGCCGACAAACGTAGTGAACCCGCTGCGCATCGCCCGCACAGCCGTGCCGGGCGAGCACGAGCCGGTCGCTTTGAAACTTTTCAATGTCACCGATCATGAATTGCTGGTGCGCGTGCTGATTGACCCGCTGACCAACGGAGTGATCGTTACGCCTCATCGCTCGGTCGGCGTGCCGACTTCGCTGGGGGAAATCTCGTGGGACGCGCTGCCCGAATTAGACGAAACCAGCACGCTCACGATTCCGTCGCTCGCCAGCCGGGAACTTTGGCTGGACGTGGATCTCGGTGCGGCGAAACCGGGCGAACATCAGATCAAACTGCGGCTCCAAGCGCTCAACGGTGCCGGCGTGCTGGACGCGCCCACGCATCCGCACACGGTGCCTCCGCCGGAAACCGCGGTGGAGATCACGCTACGCCTGCCGAACTTTGCCATGGTTCCAGCGGGCGACTTCCGCCTTTGCACGTGGGCCGCGCCGGAGGAGGCGAACCTGCCGGACCTGCTTGCTCACGGGAACAACGTTTTCCCCACGGTGCTTCCCGAGGCGAAATACGACGCGCAAGGCCACCTGACCGGATCGGATTTCAGCAAGCTGGATGTTGTGCTGGGGAGATTGCGCGGCAAAGATGTCGTCCTGTTGCTCCAGGGTTTTCCAGCTTTGCGCGGTGAGGTCGGCAGCGCCGCTTACCAGGATGATTTGAAAAAGTTTCTCGCGGAACTGGTCGCGCACATGGCGGGCGCGGGTTTGGACACGAATCATTTTGCGTTGTATCCGATTGACGAACCGGGCGGCATCGGCTGGGGTGCGGTCAATCAGCTCGTCGCGTTTGGGAAGCAGGTGCGCGCGGCGAATCCCAACGTCATGCTCTACATGGATGGCGGCGGCGAGTTGCCCATGTTCGAGGCGATGGCACCCTGCATGGACATTTGGACTCCGAGCATCTACATGCTGGCGGAAAAAACGCCGCTGATGGACGTGGCGCGCAAGACTGGCAAGATGCTCTGGTCATACAATTGCGCCTACGGCTACAGCCGACCGGTCGGCCCGAATCTCAAAAACATGAACCTTGTCAGCGATTACCGGGCGGCAGCGCCGTTCGCCTTCCGGCATAACGCTACCGGCATCGGCTTTTGGTGCTACAACCTCGGCGGCGATCCTTGGGGGCGCATTGATATGGAATACCAGTTGGTCTATCCGGGGCGCACCAAGCCAGTCACCAGCCGCCGGTGGGAAGCCGTGCGCGAAGGCATCGAAGATTACCGCATCCTGGCGGCGCTGCGGAAGCGTCTCGCGGGTGATGGCGCTGCGAAACTGACGGAGGACGCTCGCGTCCGCATCCAGCATCTCTTGGAAGTCAGCCTGCCCACCTGGATGGATCAGAGCTATGATGAAATGACCCGGGGACTGGGCCGGAGCGTGATTGACGCCAGCAACAACGATGCAACGGTCGAGGCGTTCCGCCGCGAAATGATCGAGTGCATGGAAGCGGCGGCTGGCACGGCTGGTCGGTGAAACCTTTGTTCAATTTTCATTCCCGACTATGTGCCGAAAAAACTTCCGATTGCTCCCGCGAGAGCACTCAATCGTGTTGATCCTGGGAATCCTCAGCATGATCGCGTCGCTTCCCGCAGCGACCGTCAAGCCGCGTTACTACGGGCATGAAACGGTGGAGGACTCCCACGGCGTCATTGCGCCTTGGTATCGCGGTCTGAACGGCCAGTGTGATTGGCGGGTGCGCATCGCTGCGGAAACATTGAAGCGTTATCCGTGGACTTCGGTCAGCAATGGCGTGCCCGCCTGGCCGCATTACGTTTTCAACGGCACTTGGCGGATAGTCACCAACGGGATGATCGCGCCAGCCAGGCTGCGCGACTGGGACAACGGCGACATCGGTCAGCGTGCCACCAGTGTGTTGAATGGTTTCGTGGACTACTATCGCTACACCGGCGACCCGGCGGCCATTGCGCATCTGACCTACATGGCGGATTTCCTCGTGGACTGGTGCGTCACACCGCCGGAGCATCCGTGGCCCGGCATTTTCATCAGCGTGCCGGTCAAGGGCAAGCCGTATGGCCGTTGCGACCCGAACGGGATGATCCAACTCGATATCGTCGCCAGCACGGGGCGGGCCTTGCTGCGCGCCTACCAGGCTGCCAGCAATCAGCGCTGGCTCGCTACTGCGCAGCATTGGGGTGATCTGCTGGCCGAACATTGTAATCTGGATCCTGCGTCCGATCCCTGGCCGCGTTACGTGAATCCCGAAGCCGCGCCGTGGAAGGACAACAAGCAAACCGGCGGCGTGACGATGATCCTTGGATTCCTCGACGAGTTGATTCGGGTTAATCCCAACGGCAACAACTCGCGCCTGCTCGCGGCTCGTGAAGCAGGCGAGCGTTATTTGCGCGACAAACTTCTTCCCGCCTGGGCGATGGATGACACTTGGGGCCGTTACTTCTGGGATTGGGCCAACCCCGTGCAGAATTGTCTGACCACGCCGGACGTCGCCCGTTACATGCTCGACCACCCGGCGCGCTTCCCGAACTGGCCATCGGACGCGCGTAATATTCTTTCCGTGTTCTTCAATCGCACCAGCGTGGCGCCGGAGTCGGGCGGCGACGTTTACAGCGGGGCGTGGGCTTATCCGGAATCGAGCGGCTGCTGCAAGCGTTCGCTCTGGTATGCGCCGCTGGATTTGGCGCCGGCCTTCGCGCAATACGCCGTGCAAGCCGACAGCGCGTGGGCGCGCGAACTGGCGCTCCGCCAGGTCGTGCTGCAAACCTACGACGGGCACGAGAACGGTCAGACCGAGGACAACATTGACGGCGGCGTGATTGTCAACGGCAGTTGGTTCAACATCGCCCATCCGATGCCGCTGCGATTTCTGCTCGAGGCGATGGCGTGGATGCCGGAGGAACTCGGCGCGAACCGGGAGAACCACATCATGCGCTCGTCCGCTGTCGTAACGTCGGTGCTGTATGGCGCGGGCCGGATTGAATACTCAACGTTCGATGCGCCGACGAGCACTGTGGACGTGCTGCGATTGGCGTTTGCGCCCAAGGAAATCCGAGCCGACGACCGCCCGCTGCGTGCCCGCCACGACTTGAAGGCCAACGGCTACACCGTGAAGCGATTGCCGAATGGCGACGCGCTGGTGAACATTCGACACGATGGGGCCAAGCGCATCGTGGTGACCGGCAAGGACCCGCAGTGTGTGATTAACGATGCGGCGCTGGATTTTCAAGGCGTGTGGCGTCAGGAAGCTGGCGTAGCGGCGTCGGGGGCCAGCCGCCCCAAAAACCCCCGAGCAAAAAAAAAAGGCGGAAGCCCAGCACCCCCAACACCCCCCAAAGAGGGGCCG
>CAYMCQ010000089.1:0-15444 GCA_964389025.1 uncultured Verrucomicrobiota bacterium | reverse complement strand
GTCAGGGCGTCGTGGAACTCCGCCCTCCGACATTTGAACTTGTTCATGCCGACGCTCTGAAGTTTTTACGGGACGAGAAGCGCGACTGGCGCGGTTGGAAGCTTGTTTCCAACCTTCCGTATTCCGTCGCGTCGCCAATTTTGGTCGAGCTTGCGCAAAATCCACTGCGGCCAAAGCGAATCGTCGTGACGCTTCAACTCGAAGTCGCGCAACGGCTCATGGCGGAGGCCGACGACGACGATTACGGCGTGCTCACCCTGCTGGTTCAACTGCGCTACGAGCCGAAAAAGATTTTCAAGATACCGGCGGACTGTTTTTTCCCGGCACCCGATGTGGATTCGGCGTGCGTTGTTTTGGAGCGGCGTGAAAACCAATTGTTGCCTGAGGAAAAACACCCCACGTTTGAAAAAATCGTGAAGCGCGCGTTTTCTCAGCGGCGCAAGATGATGCTGAAACTTATGAAAGCGGACTGGCCGGTGGAAAAGCTGCAGCGTGTATTTGCAGAATTAGGACTCTCGCCTCTCACGCGCGGAGAGACTGTTAATTTGGAGCATTTTGTCCGACTTACTGAAATCCTTGGGACTTGAGGTCAAACCGGTCAGCGGCGGTTACACGAAGTCAACACGGGTCGAGAAAATCTTCAAATCCGCGCTTGCCAACCCGTCAAACCACGACTACTCTCTACCCTCTTTTGGAAACGGCGGGTCAACCCGCAGATTCTCCGCAGATTGAAGATTGAAATATATTTATGCCAGTTAGAATTCGCATGAAACGCATCGGGGCGAAAAACACCCCGGCCTATCGAATCGTTGTGGCCGATGGCCGCAGTCCGCGCGACGGCAAGTTCATCGAGGAACTCGGAACTTACACGCCGCTCAAGAAGGGCGATAATTTTACCCTGAACCTTGACCGCGCAAAGTATTGGGTCAGCAAAGGCGCGCAGCCGAGCGACACGGTCGCCAGTTTCATCAAGAAAAAAAGCAGGGCGGCGGCAACCGCAGTCGCTGCATAAACATAAACATTTTTCAACTCATGCAATCCTTTTTGGAATACGTGGTGAAAGGGTTGGTCGAAAATCCGGACGACGTGAAAGTCACGCCGGTGGAGCGCGAGGGGACTACGGTGTATGAGTTGCGGCTGAATCCGCAGGATGTGGGTCGCGTGATCGGCCGTCAGGGAATGACGATCAACGCGATCCGGTCTTTGCTTTTGGCGGGCAGCGCGAAAAAGGGAATGCGTTGTTCGCTGGAGATTGTTGAAGAAAATAAAACTTAAATCGTAATCGCCCTCGTTCTCGTCCTCGTCGTCGAAATTCGATTGCGAAAACGAGGACGAGGACGAGGACGAGCACGATGAGTGAAAATTGACGTGCTCACTTTGTTTCCCGGAATGTTTGCCGGGCCGCTCGACGAGAGCATCGTCAAACGGGCGCGGGCGAACGGTCTGCTGGATTTGCGGATCCACAATTTGCGGGATTACACCCACGACCGGCACAAGACGGTGGATGACCGTCCGTTCGGCGGCGGGCCGGGAATGGTGTTGAAGTGCGAACCGATCTTTGAAGCGGTGGAAAGTCTGGCGGGCGAGAAAACGAAAGTGATTTTGCTGTCGCCTGCGGGACGGAAGTTCGACCAGAAAATCGCGCGCGAACTGGCGGCGGAAGAGCATCTGCTGCTGGTGTCCGGCAGCTATGAAGGTTTTGACGAACGGATCCGCGAGGCGCTCGCGGACGATGAATTGTCAGTCGGCGATTTCGTGCTGACGAACGGCGCGTTGCCTGCAATGTTGATTGTGGATGCAGTGACACGATTGATTCCCGGCGCGCTCGGCGACGACGAAAGCGCGAGCGAAGAATCGTTCAGTGCGGATTTGCTGGAATATCCGCACTACACGCGACCGGCGGAATTTCGCGGGATGAAAGTTCCAGAAGTGCTGCTCTCCGGCAACCACGCGGAGATCGCCAGGTGGCGCAAGGAACAGTCGAAGAAACGGACGAAGGAAAGACGACCGGATTTGTTGAAATAAGGCAGGGACGAGCTGCTGCTCGTCCGTTAAATCGAGGCCGCGCAGCAACGTGGCCCTACCAACGAAAGAATTTATGAACCAGGCATTACTTGATAAAATTGAATCGGAACAGTTTCGCAAAGAGGCGGTGAAATTCGCCGTTGGCGATTCCGTGCGGGTCCACACAAAAGTCGTCGAAGGCGACAAAGAGCGCATCCAGATTTTTTCCGGCGTCGTGATTGGCCGGCGCGGGCACGGATTGAACGAGATGTTCACCGTCCGCCGCATCAGCTACGGCGAAGGCGTGGAAAGAATTTTCCCCGTCCACTCACCGCGTGTCGAGAAAGTCGAAGTTGAACGCAAAGGCTCCGTCCGCCGCGCGAAACTGACTTACCTCCGCAAACGCCTTGGCAAAGGCGCGACCTTGGTGAAAGAAATGGAAGGCCGCACGGCAGTTCCCGCTGCGCCTGCGGAAAAGGCATAAGCCCATCCAACATTTCAAAAACAAAAGCGAGGCTTCGGCCTCGCTTTTTTATACCTGCGGACTCGAAGCTACGGCTCGCGTCATCACTGCGCCAAAACGCAGCCCGCGCGTGCTCACCAGCAATTCTTCAAACCCGAATCGCTCCATCACGGCCTCGTAAATCGCCGCGCCGGTCAAGATCACATCCGCGCGTTTTGGCGGGAGGCCGATGACTTTTTTTCGTTCTTCGAGCCGCAAGCTCCACAGTCGGTTAACGTGGGAAATGATTTGTTCGCGGCTTAATCGCGTCGCTTCGAGTTTCTCACGGTCGAAGTCATCGAGCTTCAACTCCATCCGCGCGAGAATGCTTGCCGTGCCGCCGGTGCCGACGAGCAGGGCGGCGCTCGGAAGTGTTACTTGGACTTCGGAGTCGAGAAATTCCCGCAGCCAGCGGCGGCATTGGGCAAGTTCACCGGCGGTCGGCGGGTCGCTGTGCGGGATTGTTTCCATCAAGCGAACGCTGCCCAGTGGAAAACTTTTGCAAAAATATTTGTGCTCGCCGCAACCGAGAATGAATTCCGTGCTGCCGCCGCCAACGTCGAGAATCAGCAATGGATGCCGGGCAAATTCAGGATTGCTCGCCACGCCATGAAACGCCCACTCGGCTTCCTGCTCGCCGGAAATGATTTCAACTTTCAATCCGCTGGCGCGCTCGATTGCCAAGGTAAGTTCGCTGGAATTTTTGGCGTCTCGCGCGGCGCTGGTGGCGATGCAGCGGATGGAGGCGGCTTTTTGTTCGCGAGCCAGGCTGGCGAAACTTGCGACGGCTTGAGTGGTTTGTTTGATCGCGTCGAGTTGAAGCTCGTGGGTTTCGTAGAAGCCACGACCGAGGCGCGTTTGTTCGCTGTCTTCAAAAACAGGCTGGACGGCACCGCCCGAAACATCGGCGACGAGAAGTTTTACCGAGTTGGTTCCGACATCAATGACGGCGCGCCGGGCAGAAGACATGGCTGATTAGAACAAGCAGCGACCGATTGCCCAAGAAAAATTCCAGCGGCCGGTATTTTTTTTGCATCGGCCAGATTATTCATCAAGGCTTGATTGCTCCTTCAAATCATGAAAGAAATGTTCAACACCCAACACCACTTAAAGGTTTATGAACACTAAACTTTCCGTGCTCGTCCTTCACTCATAAGCGCTCCGGCGATTGGGTCACGTTACCTCGGCTGCTACGGAGCTTTTGAAAACGTCTCCGCCAGCGCCACGGCTTTGAGCATCGCTTTGGATTTATTGACGGTCTCCTGAAATTCCGCTTCAGGTTCGGAGTCGTTCACCCAGCCGCCGCCGGCTTGGATGTAGGCTTTGCCGCCCTTGAGCAACGCCGTGCGGATGGTGATGCAAGTGTCGAGATTTCCGTTGAACGAAAAATAACCGACGCAGCCGGCGTAAGGCCCGCGAGTGGTTTGCTCCATTTCAGAGATCAATTGCATGGCGCGGATTTTTGGCGCGCCACTGACCGTGCCTGCCGGGAACGTCGCGCGCATCAGGTCGTAAGGAGTCTTGTCCGCGGAAATTTTTCCTTCGACCTGCGAGACGATGTGCATGACGTGGCTGTAACGCTCGACGATCATCAAGTCCTTCACCACGACGCTGCCGAAGTCACACACGCGCCCGATGTCGTTTCGCGCAAGGTCAACGAGCATCACGTGTTCGGCGCGCTCCTTCGGGTCGGCGAGCAATTCCTTTTCCAGCGCGGCATCCTCGGCGGGAGTCTTTCCGCGACGGCGAGTTCCGGCAATCGGACGGATTTCAACTTTCCCGTCCTCACAGCGCACATGAATCTCCGGCGACGCGCCGACGAGTGAAAAACCGTCCAGTTCCAGCAAAAACATGTAGGGCGACGGATTGATGGAACGCGCGGCACGATAAACATCGAGCGGAGTTGCTTTCGTGTTTGCGGAAAATCTTTGCGAGCCGACGACCTGGATGATGTCGCCAGCCGTGATGAACTCTTTTGACTTCGCCACATTCGCCAGAAATTTTTCCTTCGGCACGTTCGACTCGAATGGAATCGAGGGAACTTCCGCCGGCACGCTGACGGGATAATGCTCGGTCGGTTGTTCGAGCAGCGAGACGAGCCGCTCGATTTCGCCCGTCGCATTTTCGTAGGCATCCGCTGGGCTGGCTGCCTCATCGAGAATCGCGTTCACGAGAATCGTGATCGTCTGAGCAACGCGGTCAAAGATCAGCAATTGGTCTGCGATGAGAAAATACATCGTCGGCGTTTGTAAATCGTCGTGCGGTGGGCGCGGCACAACAGGCTCGACGTCGTGAATGAATTCGTAGCCGATGAAACCAACCGCACCGCCTGTGAACCGCGGCAGGCCGGGAACGGAAACCGCGCGGTATTTTTTCATCACGCGCTCGATGATTTCGAGGCCGTCACGGACGGGATGGGTGGCACGGGCGTCCCGCCGAACTTCGTCGTGCGATGTGGTTCTTGGATTGGGCGACAATTGTGGATCAGGGGTAAGTCCTGCGACGGTTTCGGGCGGGACGCCCGAAACAACGGGCTGGAAGCCCGTTCCACCAACGCAAAAAGTTTCCACAACCTTTCCATTTTCAATCAACTCGATGCGATTGCCGGTCTGCTTGATGACTGCGCGCGGATTGCAGCCGACGAATGAGTAGCGCCCGATGTGTTCGCCTCCTTCGACAGATTCGAACAGAAACGATTCGCCTTGCCCGCGGATTTTCCGGTAAGCCGAGAGCGGCGTTTCGAAATCGGCGAGGATGCGGCGCGTGACGGGGACCAGATTTCCCTGCGCGGCAAGTTTTTCAAATTCATTTTGTGTCGGTGAATACATGCGATTCGCCGGCATCATAGCGGCGGAGACGGCGCATCCGCCAGACTGAAAGCAGCGTATAGAACAACACTGCGGCCGCATACGCCATGATGCCCAGGCCGATGGCCATCGGAATCACCAGCCAGCCGCTGAAATAAATGATCGCCGCGCCGACCGCTGCGGTGAGCGCGGTCTGGCCGAACAGACAAAGCAGATAAAGGCCGATGTGCGTCCGGCGAAAATGCTCCACGTGCCAGTCGCGGTAGGAAATTTCCCCGAGCGAACGCATGAGCCATGCAGATTGGAAATTGCGCGCGGCCACAAGGACGCTCGTCGTGCAAATCGCGATCGCCGGCACCGGCCAGAACGCGAGGCCGAAACTCAACGCGGCGTTGAGGAGAATTCCCCAACGCCAGCCCAATCTTTTCGCGAACGGATTTCCTTCCAGCACCAAGTTCGGCGTCGCAATCCACGTGCTGAGAAAATCCATCGAGCGCGCGAACAGGAGCAATGCCAGCATGATGAAATAAAGCCGGCTGGCAAAAGGGATGGCGTCGTCTATCATCAAGAAGGATGAAGGTTGAAGGATGAAGGACGAAATTTCAGATCAAGTGGTGCAGAGTCGCGGGTTTCATCCTTCATAACTCATCCTTCATCCTTTCTTCCCATAAATCTCTTCCGGCGTTTCAAGTTGCACTTCGGTCACTTCGAAATTGTTCCCGGCATCTTGAACGGAACGGAAGAAACAGGATTTGTAACCTTCGTGGCACGCCGCGCCGATCTGCTCGACTTGAATGAGCAACGTGTCGCCGTCGCAATCGAATGCGATGTCTTTCACCGTTTGCGTGTGGCCGCTGGACTCGCCCTTCATCCAGAATTTCTGGCGCGAGCGGCTCCAGAAATGCGTCTTGCCGGTGGCGATGGTGGATTCAAGCGACGCGCGGTTCATCCACGCCATCATCAGCACGCGGCCGGTTTTTTGTTCCTGAACGATGGCGGGAATCAGTCCGTTGGAATCAAATTTCAGTTTGTCGTAAAAGCTCATGGAGTTTTGATTGTTTCTTGTTCTGTCGCGGAAAGTTTAGCAGTCATCGGCTTGGAAGAAAAGTTTTGCGGCAGAAAAGTGAACACCACCGCGCCGACGATGCACGCGAACGCGGCGACGTTGTTCCACTGCAATTTTTCCTTGCGATACAAAACCAGAAAGCCGGTGAACACGGTGATGGTGATGACTTCCTGGATGATTTTCAATTCGCCGGTGGTGAACTTGGCGTTGCCCCAGCGATTGGCCGGAACCATCAGGCAATATTCGAAGAACGCGATGCCCCAGCTCGCGAGAATGACGAGCCAGAGCGGTTTCTCCTTGAAGTTCAGGTGGCCATACCACGCGAACGTCATGAAAATGTTCGAGCCGACCAGCAACACGACTGGCAGCCAACGAGATTGGATTAGTTCGTTCATAAGCGCACAGGAATTTTTTGTTTCGCCAAAAATTGTTTCACGTTGCCGACAGAGTAAGTGCCGCTCAAAGTTTCTCGGTGGGCGTGAACGGCAGGCCGCGCTCGCCCTTGAAAAGCCTTTTAAGACGACGGTCGCTGGAACTGCTCTTGCGCCGGATGACGCCGGGCGCGATGAGCTTACTGCTTTCGCGGCGCGCGCGCCGGCCTTTGAGCCAGTCTTCCCAACTGATCGAGCCTTCAATCGGTATGCAGGGGATTTTTGACTTTGAGTTCATCGGCGACTTCTTTCACCAGTTTCACGCACTCGGGAAGGTTACGATATTCCCGCAGGTTCGCAAGCCGCCGGACTTCAGCCCGTAGCAGCCGACGCAAGGAGGCTCATTCATCATTTGGAAAGAAGTCAGAGCCTCCTTACGTCGGCTGCTACAATCGCACCGGAATATTTTTCTCCGCCAAAAATTTCTTCACGTCACCGACGGTATAATCGCCAAAATGGAAAATGCTTGCTGCCAAAACTGCGTCGGCTTTGCCGTCCAATAAAACCTCCGCCATGTGTTCCAGCGTGCCTGCACCGCCGCTGGCGACGATGGGGACATTGACCGATTCGCTGATTCGGCGAGTGATGGCGATGTCAAAACCGGCGCGCGTGCCGTCGGCGTCAATGCTGTTCAAAACGATTTCGCCCGCGCCAAGTTTCACGGCGCGCTGCGCCCATTCGATGGCGTCGAGGCCGGTTTCCTTGCGTCCGCCGTGCGAGAACACGCCCCATTTTCCCGGCGCAGTTTTTTTCGCATCAATGGAAACGACGATGCATTGGCTGCCAAATTTTTCCGCTCCGGCGCGGATCAGGTCCGGATTCGCGAGCGCGCTGGAGTTGATGCTGATTTTGTCCGCGCCGGCGCGGAGCATCTGATACATGTCGTCCACGGACTTGATTCCGCCGCCGACGGTCAGCGGCATGAAACATTCGGCGGCGGTGCGTTCGATGATGTCCACCATGGTCGCGCGGTCGTGCGCGCTGGCGGTGATGTCGAAGAACACCATTTCGTCCGCGCCTTGCTCGTTGTAACGCATCGCCAGCGCCACAGGGTCGCCGACGTTGCGCAGTTCGCCCGCTTCGGCTTTACCGAATTGGACGCCGCGCGTGACTTTGCCGTCATGCACGTCGAGGCAGGGGATGACACGTTTGGCGAGCATTTCGATCTAGGATTCAGGATTTACGATTTACGAGCGCGAACAAGGATGGCGTGGCAGAAGGAAATCGCAAATCGTAAATTCAGATTTGGCTGGCAAAAGCTCGTTTTTCATGTTCAATACGGGTTATGAAAAAGACCATAAAAATCATTCTAATCTTGTTGGTTGTATTGATCATCGCGGCGGCGCTGGGCATTCATTTCTTTTTCGACAGCGCGGTGAAAAAAGCCGTTGAAACCATGGGGCCTCAAATCACGAAAGTGGACGTGAAACTCGATTCGGTGAGCATTTCCATTCTCTCCGGCTCCGGCAACATCAAAGGACTTGTCCTCGGCAACCCTGAAGGATTCAAGTCGAAATCATCCATCAGCCTCGGCAAAGCGAGCCTGGGACTGAAACCGGTTTCATTGCTCTCGGAGAAAATTGTCGTCCGCTCGATTGTTTTGGCCGCGCCGGAAATCACCTTTGAACAAGGCCTGAAAGGAAACAATCTTCTGACGCTCAAGAAGAATCTTGGAAGCGATGCCGCCGCGGAGAAAGCACAACCGAAAGAGCAGCCCAAAGAAAAAGCAACAGGCAAGAAACTTCAAGTGGATGAGTTTATCGTCAAAAGCGGCAAAATCCACGTCTTTGCCCACCTGCCTCCTCCCCTTGGCGAAAAGACCGCTACGGTTTCGCTTCCGGATATTCATCTTAAAGATTTAGGCGCGGGAACGGACGGAATCACCCCGGCGGAATTGACGAAAAAAATGTTGGACGAGCTTCTGGCCAAAAGCATTGAGGCGGCGGAAAAAGCCGTCGCCGACCTAGCCAAAGGCGCCGTCATCATGGGCGGGAATCTTGGAACAAACGCAACCGGCAAAATTGGAAAGACGCTCGAAGGCGTTGGCGACCTGTTCAAGAAAAAGAAATAGGAAGCCAAAATTGCTGCAACAGTCTCTTTTTGAAACCGCGGATTGCGCGGATTCTTGTTTTTTAAATCCAGTCGGAAGAAAAAGAAGATTGTTGCGAAGACAGCTACACGGAAAAAACTTTACCGCAACCGGTATGTTATCCGCGCCTTCGACAAATCGTATTGCGACATTTCCAGCCGCACGCGGTCGCCGACGGTAAGCCGCACAAAGTGTTTTCGCATTTTGCCGGAAAGGTGCGCCAGGATTTCGTGCTGGTTGTCCAGCTTCACGCGGAACATTGTTCCCGGCAGAACGGTCGAAACTGTCCCCTCCAGTTCGATATGGTCTTCACTCATGCGAAAAAGTTTCTGCTTTGCGCCGGGGATGAAAAGCAAAATGGGCGGAACCCTGTTTCCAGAGTTCCACCCCGTTGGAATTCGCGATTAATAGCGCGAGTATTGCCGGCGATCCCCACCACCACCGCCTGCACGCCGTCCACCACCGCCGCCGCCTGGGCGGTCTTCGCGCGGACGCGCTTCGTTGACGGTCAGATTACGACCGCCAATATTTTTTCCGGCGAGACCCGTGATGGCCGCTTGCGCGCCCTCAGGAGTTGCCATGGTGACGAATCCAAACCCGCGCGACCGGCCTGTGGCGCGGTCCGAAATGAGGTTCACTTCGGAGACCGGCCCGAATGGGCTGAAGAGGTCTTGCAGATCGTTTTCGGTTGTGTCGAAGGAAAGATTCCCGACATACAGTTTCGTGTTCATTTGATGTTTACTGGTTTGGAGCTTTTCCTGGGCTGTTCCCGACTATCGGGTTTCAAATCGTCACTGAAGCACGTTCAACTGAGGATTCACCGTCCTTGGAATTAAGGCATTCAAATCAAGTGACTTGGACTTTGCCACTTCCGGCCTGAATTGCAAGAAGGATTCTCAAGTATTTTTACGTTGGGAAAACCCACCAGCGCTCCAGTTTTGCAGAGGTCCCAAGTCACCAAACACAAAATGAACTCGGCTTTTTTGCCACACGTTTTTGCCGCAGTCTGGAACTTAGGAGCTTGGTGCTTCCCTAAAGTCCCGACAAGGCGGATTGGTGCTTGGAATTTTTTGCGCTGTGCTCTAGCAATCTTTGCATGAAACGCCCGTTGTTATTTCTGTGCACTGCTCTTGTTGCAATTGTGCCGCGCCTCGCGAACGGCGCAGAGACCAACCACAACTTCGCGCGCTGGGAAAAAGACATCTCCGCCTACGAACGCGCGGACGAAACCAATCCGCCGCCGAAAAACGCGCTGCTCTTCATTGGCTCATCCACGATTGTTCGCTGGAAAACGCTCGCCGAAGTTTTTCCGAAACATCGCGTTATCAATCGCGGCTTCGGCGGCTCGCAAATCGTTGACTCCACGCATTTCGCCGACCGCCTGATTTTTCCGCACAAACCCAAAATGATTTTTCTCCGCGCCGGCGGCAACGACCTTTGGGCCGGCAAATCGCCAGAGGAAGTTTTCGCCGATTTCACAAACTTTGCCGCGAAAGTCCGGACGAAACTGCCGAAGACGGAAATCGTTTTCATTTCACTCAGTCCCAGCATTGCGCGGTGGACACAAGCCGACGAAGAAAAGTCGCTCAACAAAATGGTCGCAACCTACATCCGCAGCAGACCGCTCCTGAAATACATCGAAACCTACGATATGGTGCTCGGTGCCGACGGCAAACCGCGCCCGGAACTTTTCGTCGAGGACAAACTCCACTTCAACGCCGAGGGCTACAAGTTGCTGGCCGAGCGCGTGCGCCCGCATTTGGCGAAATAATTTCCCGGTCGCATGAGTAATGACAAACAAAACAGTTCGCAGCAAAAATATCACTGGCCGTGGTTTCTGCTGGGATTCATCGTGCTCGGCATGGCGCTGTTTGTGGTTTGGTTTGTGCCGCTGGTCAAACGCATCAAGGAGCAGCGCGCGCCGTATCAATCAACGTCCGAACCCCTCACCCGGCGAGACGCCACCCTCTCCCCATCCGATGGGGAGAGGGACGGGGTGAGGGGAAGCGATTCATCGTGGACGAACGACATGGTCTGGATTCCCGGCGGATCTTTTGCGATGGGTTCAGACGGCGGACAAACGGACGAACTGCCGGTTCATCAAGTGACCGTGGACGGTTTTTGGATGGACAAAACGGAGGTCACCAACGAGCAGTTCGAGAAATTTGTCAACGCAACCCATTACATCACTGTTGCCGAGCGCAAACCTGACCCAAAAGAATTTCCCGGCGTGCCAGAGGAAAATCTCGTGCCCGGCTCGATTGTTTTCACGCCGCCGACCCTGGCGGAAATCAATCGCGAGCGAGCACAGCAAGGGCTTGGGCCGCTCGACGAAATCCCGCTCGATAATCACATGCTCTGGTGGAGCTACGTGCCGGGCGCGAACTGGCGTCATCCCGAAGGCCCAGACTCCGACATCAAAGGCCGCGAGAAATTTCCCGTTGTCCACGTCGCGTGGGACGACGCCGTTGCGTATTGCAAATGGGCTGGCAAACGTTTGCCGACCGAAGCGGAGTGGGAATACGCCGCGCGCGGCGGCCTCGACAAAAAACATTACATCTGGGGCGACGAACAAACTCCCGGCGGCAAATGGCTCGCCAACATCTGGCAGGGAAAGTTCCCGAGCGAAGATATTTCCGCAGATAATTTCAAAGGCGCTGCGCCCGTCGCAAGTTTTCCGCCGAACGGTTTCGGCCTTCACGACATGGCCGGCAACGTTTGGGAATGGTGCGCCGACTGGTATTTGCCGGATTACTACGCGCGCAGCCCGGACAAAAATCCGCGCGGGCCTGAATCCAGTTTCGATCCGAACGAACCCGCCACACCAAAACGCGTCCAGCGCGGCGGCTCGTTTTTGTGCAGCGATGTTTATTGCATCGGCTACCGCCCGAGCGCGCGGATGAAAAGTTCGCCGGACACGGGATTGTCGCACACGGGATTTCGGTGCGTGAAGGATGGGGCACCGCCGCGCTAACCGCTCTTGTTCGCGGTTGGCATCGGTCTATTGCCTTCAGTTATTCGGAGCACGACGCGAGAATTTGGCTGGTTCGATATTTCATCCATTCCCGCCATCACGCAAGGGTGTATCTTTTGGTCGATATTCGGAAATGTTCCCGAGATTGTGGCGGCGCAGGAGTTCTGCAGCCGCTTCGAAGACCTTAAGGATTGGGATTGCCAGTTTCAGGAAGCCAAGCGTCGCGCTGATCTAATCAATCGGATCAAGACCCTGATTGCGGCCAATCCGGGA
The DNA here is from genome assembly GCA_964389025.1 of uncultured Verrucomicrobiota bacterium. Classification (GTDB taxonomy): domain Bacteria; phylum Verrucomicrobiota; class Verrucomicrobiia; order Limisphaerales; family CAYMCQ01; genus CAYMCQ01. Next base: position 3,298 of record CAYMCQ010000089.1, on the reverse strand, counting down.
TTTTCGCAAGCCAACCTCAAGAAGTCATTAGACGAGGCCGATGGGCGCTTCCTTTCTACCACCGTTCATTACATGGAGATCGCTGGCCTCCTTCGCCGTGAGAAGCTTGGAAAGACCTATCGTCTCTTTGCAGAAAAACATAAGATGCGACGTTGCCAACCTCCTGCTTGACCGACCATCTGCGGGATTACGGTCGAGCACGCCAACCGGCGGGCAGATATTCCGCGCTTCTCGCACGAACAGGTTGCGGCCTGAAAACGGAGCGGGTTGCAAAGCCGTTCGTGATTCGTTTAGCAGTCGCGCCGGAGCAGAAATTCTCCCAGCGCTTCCAACGCCTTGGCTCTGCCTTTGAAAACTTTCAGCGCGGCGAATGCGCGGTTCGTCAATTCCTTCGCCAGCTTCCGGGATTTTTCCATGCCGACGATGGACGGGTAAGTCGCCTTTTGCGCGGCGGTGTCTTTGCCGGCGGTTTTGCCGAGTTGCTCGCTCGTTTGCGTCACGTCGAGGATGTCGTCAATGATCTGGAACGCGAGGCCGACGTTGTAGCCGAAATCGGTGAGCGCTTTGAACTGCGCGGCGGTGCAGTTCGCGCTCATGCCGCCGAGACGGACCGAGCAACAGAGCAGTGCGGAAGTTTTTCGTTCGTGTATGTATTTCAATCCGTCGGCGGAAATCTTTTTACCTTCGCCTTCGAGGTCGGCGACCTGCCCGGCGATGAGTTGCAGCGAACCCGAGGCTCGCGCGAGCTCCAGAATGATTTTCTGATGGTCGTAACGCGGCCAGCCTTTGCATTTCGCGGCAATCTCAAACGCCTGAGTCAACAGCGCGTCGCCGGCAAGGATGGCGATACCTTCGCCGAAAACTTTGTGGTTCGTCGGTTTGCCACGGCGGAAATCGTCGTTGTCCATCGCGGGCAGGTCGTCGTGGATGAGCGAGTAGGTGTGGATGCACTCGACGGCGCAGGCGAGCGGCATGGCATCGGATTCCTTGCCGCCGCAAGCCGCCGCCGCCGCGAGCGTGAGCAGCGGGCGCATCCGTTTGCCGCCGGCGAAGAGCGAGTAGCGCATGGCTTTGTGGATTGTGGCCGGCTTTGTTGTGTCGCTTGGCAGGAATTTATTCAGCGCAACGTTGACGGCGTCGCAGCCGGATTCGACGAACTGCTCGAAATCAAATTGCTGTTTCTGCTTGTGGCGACTGGCTTTTTTGCTGGCTGGCATTGCAAGTTTTTAATGGGAAATCGCCCGTAAACACAAGCGCGGACTGAAAACTTTAAGATTGCATTGAAGCGGTTTGTCGCTATTTTAACGCGCTCGAAACGAAAAAAGGAAAACGAACTTGAACGCTGAACTTGCAAGAAAAGCTTTGGAGAAGGTTGGCAATCCCAACATTCTGGTCAATCTCATCTCGCGCCGCGTGCGCCAGCTCAATTCCGGCGCGGGCGGATCGAGCCGTCCCTTGCTGATTGTCCCGGCGACGATGGGTGTGGGCGATATCGCGCTGTCGGAAATAATCGAGGACAAGATGGGATTTGAAGTGCCCGAGCCAGCCGAAAATATCAGGCCGACACCGAAGAAGCGGAAGCGCCACTGACCCTGAAATATTTTTTTACGCCAGCCGGAGGAGCAATCTTCCGGCTGTTTTTTGTCTGCAGATGGCGCAGATGTCCGCAGATTTTTTTAATCTGTGAAATCCGCTGTTTCTGCGGATAACATCCTCCTGTGTCTGACATCGTGACCAATTCTAAAGCGCGGCGCGACTACCACATCCTCGAAACGTTCGAGGCTGGGATCGTTTTGCACGGCACGGAAGTGAAGTCGTTGCGCGCGGGCAAGGGGCAGATTGCCGATGCGTTCGCGCGCGTGGAGAAGGACGAGGTGTGGCTTTACAACGCGCACATTGACGAATACAGCCACGGCAATCTGCAGAACCACGCGCCCAAAGCGCCGCGCAAACTTCTCCTGCACAAATCCGAAATCCGGAAACTTTTCGAGCACTCTTCAGTGAAAGGCAGCGCTCTTGTGCCGCTGTCGTTCTACTGGAAGAATGGGAAGGTGAAAGTCGCGCTCGGCGTCGGCAAAGGGAAGCAGCAATACGACAAGCGGGAAGATTTGAAGCGACGCGAATCGGATCGCGAACTCAAAAAGGCAACCATGCACCGGCTGAAGGGGAAATGACGCGGCGAGGATGGAAAATCGAGGATTGATGATGGAAAAGAAAACGGCGTTCCTTGCGGAACGCCATCCTCCTTCTTCAATTCTCAATCCTCGGCTTTACGCCTTCTTCGCTTCTTCCTTTTTCCAATTCCGCTTCGGCGCTTTGATGACGATTCCCTTTTTCAACGCGCTGGCGGCGACGCGGATGTAGCGGACTTCGCCGTTGACGACGGCTTTCACGCGCTGGAGGTTTGGGAAGAAACGGCGCTTGGTGATGGCCGTGATGTGCGTGCCGATGCCGCCTTTTTTCTTCGCCTTGCCGCTGCGCCAGATGATGCTGCCTTTCACGGGGCGTTTGCCGGTCAATTTACAGATTCTTGCCATAAAATTCTTTGTTCTTAAAATTAAAGAGCGGGGAAATTACCAGCAGCGAGCGTCGTTGCAAGCTATTTTTCCGCCACTTTTGAACCTTGCGCGGGTGAGTGGAGGTTTTTATCGTCAGCACATGAAAAGAATTTCCTTTTTCCTTTGCTTCGTGTTGCTCTCAAGTCTCGTGCGTGCCCAGGATGCCGCGACCACCGAGCGGTTGAATAAACTCGACGGTCTTGTGCAGGATTTGATCGAGGACAAGGCGGCCACGAAAAAACAACTGGCTGAGATTGCCAGGGAGATTCAAAGCCTGCGCGAACAATTGTCCAAGCCCAGCGGCAATTTCGCCAGCGCCGAGGATTTGCGGAAGCTGGCGGAGGCGGTGAAGGAAATTGACAAAAAACGCGCAGACGACAACGAGAAGATCATCAAAAAAATCGAGAAGCTCGGCGACATTGTCGCGGGCGGCGCTAAAAAGGCGCCGAAGATTACGGTTCCGCCGCCGGACGCCACCGGCACGAATGCCGCCGCCACTGACAAGGCTCATTTCGAATACACGATCGAGTCCGGCGATACGCTCGACGCCATTATCAAAGCCTACAAAGAAAAAGGAATCAAATTGACCGTGGACCAAATCCTCAAGGCCAATCCGGGTCTCAATCCAAACGCGATGAAAGTCGGGAAGAAAATCATCATTCCCGCGCCGCAGCAATAACCCTTGTTCGGAGGGCGGAGTTCCACGACGCCCTAAAATTTCTTCCGGATCAAAGTCAGGG
>CAYMCQ010000088.1:0-16486 GCA_964389025.1 uncultured Verrucomicrobiota bacterium | reverse complement strand
TTAAGCTCTCGCCAGAGTGCCGGAGCGCACAGAAGTTGTCCAGCGATGAGGCCAACCCTCGAAATCACGTTGAACGGAGCACCTGCCGGGCTCAAAACCTACTGCTATACCCCGGGATAACGTTCCGGTAATGTTGGTTGAGGCAAGGTGTTCAAAAGCAGGAGAAGTCATGCAACAGCAACAGACGTTGAAATCCGACTCGCCGTTTTCGTGTCAACAGTCTTTTATGTTTCAACCTCTCATATTGGAAAGCTACTGTTTCAATGGATGTTCCCAGTCGGTTTTCTAGTTGGAATGTTTTGGGAGAAAAGTCAAATGCGGGCGAAGCCATAAAAAGAACAATCGGAAGCGAAGTGGCTGTCCGACATGGATTCGAACCATGAATAACGCCTCCAAAGGGCGCTGTGTTACCATTACACCATCGGACAAGCCCGACAGAAAGTAACTTCAATCAAGTTTGCGGCAAAGGAAATTCTCCGCTCTCATTAACACCCCCCAAACATTAAGATCAGTTGTAACTTGACAGAGTTGCAATTCGAGCCAGCCGAACCAAACCTCGAAGAGTTAGTAAAAATAATCTCACCACAAAACCCGCGCTCCAAGCTGGATCGTAATGATTGGGGTAACACCGGACTTCAGTCCGGTGTTAGTGCAAATGTGGCCTTCAACCGTTTTAACGGTTTTATCGAGCGCGAGAAACCGTTGAAACGGTTTCTCGACTTGTTCCACATTTCCACCAGGCTGAAGCCCGGTGTTAATGAGAGGTGTCAGCGGTTGTGCCGCGTTTTCAGATTTTACCTTCGGGCTAGGCGCGGCTAAAGTTTCAGCGTGATTTACGACGCGTCACTCGACGAATTGCTCCAGAAAGTCTGGGACGGCCAGCGCATCAAGCAAGCCGATGCGTTGCGGCTTTACAATTTGCCGCTCGAAGAACTCGGCGCGCTCGCCGACCATCGCCGACAGGTCGCCAAAAAAAATTCCTACGACGGTCGCGGCAACGAAATCGTCACCTACATCGTTGACCGCAACGTCAATTACACGAACGTCTGCAACGTCTATTGCAAGTTCTGCGCGTTCTACCGCGTGGAAAAGGACGACGATTCCTACGTCATCACGCATGATGAGATTGACAAAAAAATCGAGGAGACCGTCGCGCTCGGCGGCACGCAGATTTTGATGCAGGGCGGGCATCATCCGAAACTGACGAAGCAGTGGTATCTCGATCTGCTGTCGCATATCCGCGAAAAATTTCCGTCGGTCAACATCCACGGCTTCAGCCCGAGCGAGTTCATCCACTTCCGCGAAGTCTTCAACGAGCCGCTGGAAAAAATCATTGGCGACTTCAAAGCCGCCGGCCTCGGCTCCATTCCCGGCGGCGGCGGAGAAATCCTCGTTGACCGCGTTCGCCAAAGAATTTCCCCACTCAAAGCGATGAGCAACGACTGGCTTGAAGTCATGGACGTGGCGCACAAGCTCGGCTTGAATTCAAGTGCGACGATGATGTTCGGCCACGTCGAGACGATTGAAGACCGCATCGAGCACTTGGAGCGGTTGCGCGCGCAGCAGGACAAGTCGCTTCAACGTAGGGCAGGCTTCCAGCCTGCCCAGCGAGCGCTTCAGCGCGAGCAGTCGGCAAACGAACCCACTGCGCCGACTTCGCAGGCGCGGGCAGGCGAGACGCCCGCCCTACCTTGTGGCCAGTTCACAGCCTTCATCTGCTGGACGTTTCAGGCTGAGAACACGAAGCTGCGTGCGCCGACCGTTGGCGCTCACGAATACTTGCGCACGCAGGCGTTGGCGCGAATTTACCTCGACAATTTTCCCAACGTGCAAAGTTCCTGGGTCACGCAAGGTTTGGAAATCGGTCAGGTCGCGCTGAAATTTGGTGCGAACGATCTCGGCAGCATCATGATCGAGGAAAATGTAGTCTCTCAAGCCGGCACAACTTTCCGCATGACCGTCGGCGACATGCAACGGCTCATCAAAGACCTCGGCTACGAGCCACATCAACGGGACAACTGGTATCGGCTGTTGAATTGAAATCGTTTCGGAGGGCGGAGTTCCACGACGCCTGAATGATTGTTTCGAATCCGGCGCTCGGAAAATTTTTACTGCATTTTCCGCAAGCAGGTGTTTGACTGCATTCGAGGCAATTAACCAAACAAGGAAAAACATGAAATCTCTCTTTGCTATCATTTCCATTGGTGCAGCGGGTTCGCTCATCGCGTTCACACAACCTGCGCTGACAATCTACAACCAAAACTTCGCCGTCGTTCGCGACACGGTTCGGCTCGACCTCAAGTCCGGCACAAATGAAGTGCATTTTGCGGATGTGACAGCGCAGCTTGAACCGGATTCGGTAATTTTGCGCGACCCCGCAGGCAAGCATTCGCTGCAAATCATTGAACAGAATTATCGCAACGACCCGGTTTCCGAGCCGCTTCTGCTGTCATTGTTCGAGGGCAAGACAATTGATTTTCAAAACGAGCGGATGAAGGATAACTCGCCAGTGTATGAAATTATTCCCGGCAAAATAATCCGGAGCGGCTATGTTCTCGGCGGCGGCGGCTTTGAGCAGCCAATCGTTGAGATAAAAGACAAACTGCAATTCAAACTGCCGGGCACACCGCTTTTTCCGAGTCTGGGTGATGACACCGTGCTGAAACCAACGCTCAACTGGCTTCTACAATCGGACCAATCCGGCGCGTTCGAAGCCGAAGTCAGCTACGTCACCGGCGGTTTCACTTGGGAAGCCAACTACAACCTCGTCTCGCCGGAAAAAGGTGACACGGTGGATTTGATTGGTTGGATAACGATGAACAACTACAGCGGAAAGACTTTTCGCGACGCGAAAATCAAATTGATGGCTGGCGACGTGAATAAAATTCGACCGCAGATTGCTACTATGGGTGTGTCGCGTGGACGCGGGGGCGGCGGCGGACGGCCGACGGTGACAGAAAAATCATTCGATGAATATCATCTCTACACAGTGGCGCGACCCACAACTTTGCGTGACCGCGAAATTAAACAAGTCGAGTTCGTTCGCGCCGCGAATGTCAAGGCGCGAATCATCTATGTTTATGACGGCGTGGACGCGAACTGTCGATTTTCAGGCGGATTAAATGAGGACCGCAACTACGGTGTTCAATCCGCCAAAAAAGTCTGGGTCGTGCGTGAGTTCGCGAATGCGGAAACGAACCATCTCGGCATCGCGCTGCCAAAAGGCAAATTGCGCTTTTATCGTCGCAGTGATGACAGCCGAGTGGAATTCATTGGCGAAGACACTATTGACCACACTCCGCGCGACGAAATCGTTCGCGTCACCACCGGCAATTCCTTTGATCTCGTTGGCGAACGCAAGCAAACCGATTTCAAACTCTATTTCGCAAATCCACCCGCAGGCACCATTGATCCGAATACCGGTCTTCCTGTCGCGGTGGCAATTGATCCGAACACCGGTCTGCCGGCAACGACCAGTTCGGCCACCAAAACAAATGTCCCCAACAATCTTTCGCCCCCGCCGTGGATTGACGAATCATTCGAGATCAAACTTCGCAATCACAAAAAAACGCCAGCCGAAATCCGCATCGTGGAACATCTCTACCGTTGGAGCAATTGGGAGATCACGAAAAAATCCGACGACTTCAAAAAAACCGACGCGCAGACTGTCGAGTTTCGGGTGCGCGTGAAACCGGACGAAGAAAAAACCGTGAGCTATACGGTGCATTACACATGGTGAATCAAAGACATGAGCTACAATGCGCGCCAGCGGGACAACTGGTATCGGTTGGTGAACGGCGGACGGAATGCGAAAGAGGCGGGCGGGCACCTTCGTCACGATAAAAAAGTTTGCAGGGAAACCGGCGCGTGAGCAACCGGCAAAAATTGATTGTGACGGGCCTCTCGAAATCCAAACTTTTTGAATTATCCCCTTTACCAAGCAGACATGAATAATTCAGAATAGGGCGGATTAGCCGAGCGGAAAGGCACTGCGCTCCCCGTGGCTGGGGCAATGCAGGCGCAGTATCGAAGAATGGCGGGGTGGATGTTGGAGTGAATGACAACCGACTGCGGCTCGTCTACGACCGGGTAAGCAGGTGAATTCGTTATGTTTCGAGCAACCCTTTTTTCAATCGTAATACTGGTGGCACTGGCCGGCTGTGTCAGTTCCAAAAAACCATCGGCGGCTCAATCCCATTCGTTGACGGCGCCAAAGGCAGCGGAACAACCCAAAAAGTCTGTCAAGCAATCTCCCAAGGAAAAACCGCAACCATCAGCGGCTCAATCCCCTGTGTTGCCGGCGCCAAAGGCGGCGGAACAACCCAAAAAGTCAGTCAAGCAACCTCGCAGGGAAAAACCTCAACAGGCGGCTCCACCCAAAGTTCAGTATGGTTCCAGCAATGACGAGGAAATAAATGCAGTTCTGAATTTGGCCGATAACAATCAATGGGACGAAGCCGAAGTTCGCGCGACGGCATTGTTTGAAAAAGCGCCCCAGGACGCGTCGGTTGTGCGGACGTTGAGTTGGGTCAAGAAGGAGCGCCAGAAGCGCAGGGACAAAGCGTTGGAAGATCGCATCCGCGGAATTGACGCCAAGGATTCCGTGTTCAACCCCACGGTGCCGGGTCTGCTGAAGGAAAAAAAAGACCGGGGACTGCCGCCGCGCAAAGATCTGCGCGACGCCATCGGGCAACTCGAAGCCATACCGTATGTCCCCGAGAGCTTCGGGAAAACCGTTCAGGAAAAGGGACAGTCGTTTGGTCCTGAAACCAGGGAAGGAAAGATGGGGAACATTCTTTCCAAGGAAATCTCCGTCCACCTCGACAACGTGACGCTGGAGTCAATCATTTTCAACATCGGCCAGGCCGAAGGAATCAACTTCGTGGCGGACAAATCGCTGCCCGCCTTCAAGCAGTCGTTGAGCGTGAACATGGACAAGGTCAAGCTGTCCGAATTTTTGCGGTATGTGTCGCGGAATCTGGACGTGCAGTTCCAGGTGGGCGAAGATTTGATCTGGATCGTGGATGGCAAGGACCCGAAAAAGATGCTGGAGGAAACCCGCTTTTACCGGTTGCGCAAAGGATTCATCATTCCCGCGCAGTTCGGCGCCTCGGAAGTCACGCGGGTGACCACCACCCAGAAATTGCCGACCGGCGACGTGACCACGGTCAACGAAACTCAGAAGATCGAGAAATTTGTCAAAGACGGCGCGCCGGAGATCACCGCCATCGAGGATGCCATCAAGAAATTCTTTCGAGGGACATACAAGATAGATTTGGAGCGCAACAGCATCGTGGCCAGCGGCACGCGGGAACAACTGGCCGTGATGGACAAGATCATCGAAGAGTTTGACCGGCCGGTCCAGCAAGTGTTGATCGAGGCGCGATTTATCACCGTTTCCCAAGCCGCCTTCATGGACTTGGGCGCGCAATGGGAAACCGGCCGGAGTCCGCTGACGGCGGGCGCGTTGGCCACGGATTTCACCGGGTTGGCGTCAACGGCAGCGGGGCTTGGTTTGCAAAAGACCTTTACGAACATCTTAAACCAACCCGAACTCAGTGTGACCTTGAAAGCCCTGGAGCAAGGCGGAGAAAGCCAGACATTAAGCGCCCCCCGGCTCACCCTCATCAACAATCTCCCCGCGCATATCGAGGACGGCAAGGTTCAATATTATTACGAGGAATATTCAGTCAAACAACAGGTGACAGACCGGACAACCGCCTCCAGCCTTGTGCCCACCGGGAAACCGGCCAAGTTGACATCCGGAGCATCCCTCGATGTCCTGGCCAGCATCGGCGGCGACGGGAAAAGCATCCTTCTCGCCCTGAAACCGGAAGTAAAGCAGGACGTGCAACTGGTGACCTTTGCCACCGTGACAGACCGCAACGACGCCGGGCAGGTGGTGAGCACATTCGACATCCGCCTGCCACAGTATCGAACGCAAACACTGGCCACACGCGTCGTCGTCAAATCCGGGCAGACCGTCGTCATGGGCGGCGTGATGGAACACGTGCAGAGCACATTTGTGGAATCAGTTCCCGTTCTTGGGAACATACCTATTCTCGGCGCCGCCTTCAGGAAACGAACGGAAGTGGACAATCCGCGTTATCTGCTGATATTCGTGACCGCAACATTGTTGTCGGAATCCGGGGAATTCATCGAATACGAAGACAACTGAAGAGCGCGCGCGTGTTTATTTTTCGTTCATGAATCTTTTTTCCCTCCCGCCGACCCGCCGGCTGCTGGTGATTGATCCGGGCAGCCGGTGCATCAAAGTCCTGTTGGTTGCCGGGGTCATGGGCCGCGTGCGCGTCCTGCAGCATCGCTCGATTGATCTGGTCCCGCAGTCGCGGGACGTCCTGCTTTCGCAGGAAGAGTTGAGCCGATGGCTGGAAACCGTGCTGAAGGAATTCGGGCGGCCGCCCGTGGCCATCAGCCTGCCGCAACAGCTCTCCATCTCCCAGGTCATCGACCTGCCGCGCGTGGGGCCGGAACAAATCAAAGCCTTGATCGAGGAAGAAACCGTCAAACTCAGCGGCCTGAGCGAGAGCGGGATTGTCTATGACTACGGCAAGCTCAGGCCGTTCGGGAAATATCAAAATCCATTCTGGGTTACCGTCGCCAAGGAAGAGGAGATTCTTGGCGAGGTCAGCCGCCTGGCCGGAGTCGGCGAGCGCCTTTGCGAAATCATCACGCCGGCGAATGCCCTGATCGCGACCTATCAGGCTGCGGAACCAAGGCCGGAGAATGCCTTGCTGGTGGAGATGGGCGCCAGCAACACGGTGGTGGCCATTGTGGCGCAGGGACAGGGCGTTTACGCCATCAACTATCCCATCGGCGGCAGCATGTTCACCGAGGTCATCGCGCAGCAAAAAAATTGCCCGCTGGAAACCGCCCGGTCGCTCAAGTATTCACAAAATCTTTTTGCCGGCGGTCAGATGATTCCTGAACTGCGCTTGGCGGTGGATGGCTGGCGTTCCGAACTCGAAAAAATTCTTCAGGACTGGCTGCGGGAAAACCCGGAGCTGGGACTCTCAGCAGGCTCGTTCCGGATCATTCTGAGCGGCGGCGCTGTGCGTCAACCCGGGCTGATGGAATATCTCAACGCCAAAAGCCGCGTGCGTTTTGCTCCGTGGCCAGGTTTGTCGGGCGAAATGGGTGAGTTGGCACTCGATCGTTACGCGGTGGCCTACGGCGTGGCGCTCAAGCGGCTTGGGGCGTCGGCTCCACCGGCTTCGCTGTTCCCCGCGGACTTGCGGGAAGCCCGGAAGCGTCGGCACACGCAAGGACTGCTCCAGACAATCAACTGGGTGCTGCTCCTGTTCGTTGCGTTGGTGCTGCTTTTCGGCACCGCGCAGAAATTGAATCTTGTGGTTAAAAAAAACGCCCTGCTAAGGCAATCCCAGGTGGTTTTGCAGGAAGCCAAAGGAGTTGAATCGTTGAATCGCCAATGGGCGGAGGCTTACGAGCGGTTGCGCCCGATGTTGAAACAACAGAAGCGGACCATTGATAAACTCGCGACGCTGTCGCTGTTGCAGAAAGTTCGAGGTGATAAAAAACTTTGGTTTGTTTTGTTCGCGGACGAGGAATCCTACTTTGCAGGGCAGACCGCGCCTTTGAGCCAGACCAACCAACTTGTCCTCGCCGCGCCCAACAGCTCCAACGCGCCGCCGGCGAAATATGGATTTATAGCCGAACTCTGTTTGTCCGAAGAGGGCGAAGCCATGCGACAGACGTTGCGCAAAGTGGTGGACGAATTAAAACTGAATCCCGCGTTTACCAACGTGGATACACTCCCGGCGGACCAACGGAAAAACCTCGTGGGAACGAACGTGCTGATTCCCGGTCACTTTTTTTCGCTGGCCATCGAAATGGCCGAAAATACTTTTCAAAATCCGCTGCCACCCAGTGCACCCAAACCGCCGTCGGTCAATCGCAACCTCAAAACGAATCCGCGCGCCGTTCGTCCGCCGCCCGAGCGAACCGTGACCACGCCGCCGGCCGTGGAAAATTAACCGATCATGGTGACATTAAAACAAATTGCTCGCATCCGCTGGGTCATGCTGGCGGTCGCCTTGGGGCTTGCGCTGTATTACTTTTTGGCCTTTCGCCCGCTGTCGCGCCGGGTCGAAGCGTTGGATGGCCCGCTGGGTGATGTCCGGCAGAAATTGGCGAACGTCAACCTTGAAGGCAGCGGCATTCATGACCTGGACCTGGATCAGATTAAAACGGCGCAGGAGACGTTGAAGGCCTCATTGACCGCGACCGAAAAAGCCGGCCAGATGATCGCCGCTCGCGTGGAACTGGAACCGGAAATTCGAGCGAAGATGAAAGAGCCGTTCTTGCTGATAGACTTTCAAAATGAACGCCAAAAACGGATCGAACAATTGACCGCGCTGGCCAAAACCCAGCAGGTCACGCTGGATGCCGCTGCGCTCGCCGGTTTCCCCGAGCACAAGGCCGAGATGAAAGAGCCGAACCTGCTTTGGGCGGAACTCTCCATCATCCACCACATTCTTACAGCAGCGATCAACAACAAAGTCGGCACTGTCAAAAACGTCAGCGTGCTGCGGGAGTCAGAAGGCAGAAGGCAGAAGGCAGAAGGCAGACCTCCGGCCTCTGACCTCCGACCTCCGACCTCCGCCTGGGAGGAAATTCCGGTGCGGATTGAACTGATTGCGCCGCAGGAATCCGCCGTCAACTTTCTGCTCGCATTGCCGTTGCGCGCGGAGGAGATGAAAGCCGCGGGACTGCCGGAATGCCGGCCCGGCAAACCGGCGCTGTTTTTGGATAGATTGATGTTGCGAAAGCAGACCCCCGAAAAACCGGCGGAAGTCAGTCTGGATGTGGTGGTTTGCGGCTTCGTGCGGGCATCGGATTTTCGTCCGGTTCAAGAATGAAGGATGAATTATGAATTATGAAATCCGTTCCGCATTCCGCACTTCATCCTTCATCCTTCATCCTTCATAATTCCGCATTATGATGTTAAGAATTTTGGAAAACAGCAAACTGTTCTTGACCGCGCTGATGTTCGGGACGTTGGTCCTGTTGGCGCTGGCCGTGAACGATCTGGGCGGCGAATTGCCCCACCGCGCCGAGTCGAAGCGCCGTGCCAACCCGCCCGATGCCGCTGTGTTGGTCGGGAAGATCGAGGCGCTGTTTTCGCCGGCGACGTTTTCGGCTTTGCGACCGGCAACCCCGCAAGCTCGCGGGGCGGCCAGCCTTTTTTACACAACTTATTTTGAGCCGCCGCCCGCGCCGCCGGCCCAGCCGCCTACACCAACCCCGCCGCCGCCAACCACTAAAAAAATTCCGCTGACCTACCAGGGCGTCTATGAGACTGCCGGTGGCGATAAAAAGGCGTTTGTCAAAGTGGGCGAGGGATTGTTTGTGGGGCCGGTGGGCGCGAAAGTGGTGGCCGACCTGGTGGTGGCCGACATCGGCCTGCGCACTTTGACTTTGAAAAATGCCGCGTCACAGACGAACATTCTGCAGTTCAACGTGGTGAAGGAAATAGAAGTTCCCGCGCCCTGATCATGGAACCGACCGTCACCAGCAAAGAAACCGGCGACTTGTTGCTGAAGCAGGGCAAGCTCACGGCAAAGCAATTGGAACAGGTGCGCCGCAGTCAGCAACGCCTGGGCATCCCGCAGCACCGGGCAATTGTCGATCTCAATTACGCGTCGGAAGAAGACACCTATCGCGCGCTGGCGACGCTCAACCATCTGGATTTTATAGACCACAGCCAGATCACGCTCTCGCCAAGTGTTCTGGAGTTGGTGCCGGTAAAACTCATTTTTCATTACCGCATGGTGCCGGTTTCGCTGGACGGCGAGGCTCTCACGCTGGCTTTTGGCGAACCGCCCCGCCAAATGGAACTGGGCAACCTCCGCTTGCTGCTGGGCAAGCGGCTCAAAGTGGTTCTCACAACACCAAGTAGCATCCACGCCGTCCTTAAAAAACAATTCGGGCTGGGCGCGCAAACCATCCAACGATTGCGCGAAGAGCGCGGGTTGACGGACGCCAGCGAGGACATTGTTTTCGATGTCAAATCCACCGCGGATGACAAAGCCGTTGACGCCACGATTGCCGACTTCGTGGATCAGATTCTCTTGGAGGCGTTGCGGCTGCAGGCCACGGACATCCACATCGAACCTTACCATTCCTCGATTCGCCTGCGGTATCGGATAGATGGCATGATGCAGACGGTGCCGGTGCCCGATGCGCTGCGCCAGCTCCACGAGACCATCGCCTCGCGCCTCAAAATCATGGCGGGACTGAACATCGCGGAAAAACGGCTGCCACACGACGGGCGCATCTCCATGAAAACGGGCACCGAGGAATATGACCTGCGCATTTCCATCATCCCGACGAAGCACGGCGAGACCGTCTGCCTGCGAATTCTCGGACGCCAAAGTTTGTTCCTGGACCTCGGCCAGCTTGGCATGGAGCCGCAACACGAAGCGCTTTTCGCCGATCTGACGCAGTTGCCGCAGGGATTGATCCTGTTGACCGGACCGACCGGCAGCGGAAAGACGACCACCTTGTATGCCGCCATCTCCCACGCCAATGACGAGTCGCGCAAAATCGTCACCATCGAAGATCCGGTGGAATATCAGTTGGAAGGCGTCTCGCAAATCCAGGTGCGACAGGACATCGGACTGACGTTCGCCAGCGGTCTGCGCTCGGTGTTGAGGCATGACCCGGACGTGGTGCTTATCGGAGAAATTCGCGACGATGAAACCGCGGAAATCGCCGTGCGCGCTGCGCAAACCGGGCATCTGGTTTTCTCCACGTTGCACACCAACGACAGTGTCAGTTCGATCACCCGGCTCATGGACATGAAGGTTGATCCGTTTCTGATCGGCTCATCGCTGGTTTGCAGCATCGCCCAGCGATTGGCGCGGCGCATCTGCCGTCATTGCATGGAAGAAGACACCGCCATCCCGGACGGTTTCCGCAAAGAGATGGCCAAAGCGCTGGGAATCAAACCCGCCGAGGTCAAGGCGTGGAAGGGACGAGGCTGCATCGAGTGCAATCAAAAGGGTTATCGCGGGCGGGTCGCCATTTACGAGTTCTTTCTGGTCAACGATGAAATCGCGGACATGATCGCTCCCGGCCTCAAGACCGGACAACTGCGGCAGGCCATCCGCAAACACGGCTGGCGCTCCTTGCGGGAACTGGCGTGGGGCAAAGTTCAGGCGGGCTTGATTCCCATCGCCGAACTTCAACGGTTGACCCATCGCATAGATTTCAAAGCGGCGGGAACGGAGCTCTGAGCCAGTTCCAAACGTCTTCACTTCTTCGTCATCACAAAGACGCCGTTCCACGAATCATCCGGCGGATTTTTTATCAAGGCTTCGCATCGTTTCACATACATCTCGCTCAAATAATCATCCGGCTGGCGGCGCGAGCACTCCTGAAACGCGATCAACGCTTCAGAAAATTTTTGCGCGCGATACAGCCGCACGCCTTCTTCATATCGCGCCAGCCAGAGCGGCATTGAGACGGTTTGCGCCGCGCCGTCGCCCATCACAGTGAACACGTCCACCGGTTTCGTTTTGCCTTTGACCTGCACGGAATCCACGAGCCGCAAGATGTAAGTGTCGCTCACCAGCGCGGCCATGTTTTCCCCAATCAACAAGTCGAGACGATATTCCTTCGTCAGCCCTTCGAGCCGCGACGCGAGATTCACGGCGTCGCCGATGACGGTCAGTTCCATTTTCTCCGACGAACCGAGATTGCCGACGATGACTTCACCGCAATTGATGCCGATGCCGAAGGCGAGTTCGGTCATGCCGCGCGATTTCCAATCCGCGTTCAGCCTCTTCAAACTGTTCTTCATCGCCAGCGCGGTGGCGACGGCGTTGTGCGCGTCTTTTTGTTTGCCGTGGCTGACGATGTTTCCCCAAACGGCCATCACCGCGTCGCCGATGAATTTGTCGAGCGAGCCTTGATGCGCGAAAACGTGCCGCACCATCTCCTCGAAATATTCGTTGAGCTGCTTGACCAGCGCGGCGGAGTCGGCTTTTTCCGTGAGCGTGGTGAAGCCGCGCACGTCTGAAAACAAAATCGCCACGTGCCGGCGCACGCCGGTGAGCGAGTTGAAGAAAGTGGCCGGATTGTCGAGCAGTTCCTTGACGACGTCGCGCGAGACGTAGCGTTCGAGCGTTTTGCGGACGCGCGCCTTGTCGAGCCGCTCCACCAGAAAGTCGAACGACAACACGACCACGCTGCCGATGAACAACACCAGCACTGGCGCGGCGATGGGCACGATGAGCAGCGGCGCGGCGACAGGAATGAAAATTCCACCGCGCTCAAAAAGATACTTGGCGAGAACCCAGTAGCCCGCGCAAATCGCGAAGACGATGACCAGACGCTTGACCGGTTCGCGGAAAAGAAAACACAGCGCAGCGGCGAGGAAGCCGGCGAACGCGATGGCCAGCAGCGTTGTGCGCCTGGAAGTCTCCACAAGAAATTCGCCATGCAGGGCGGCGTTGATGATGTTCAGGTGGATTTCCGGGCCGGGCATGACACCAAGCGGCGTGCTGTGTTTGTCTTGAAACAGACTCGCTGTCGGGCCCACAAGAACGAGCTTGTCCTTGAAAAATTCGCCGTTGGAATAGTTGCGCTGCCACGTTTTGGGAAGCAACACGTCGCCGAGGAGGATCGGCTTGTAGCCGCCGGCGGGCGATGTGTAGCGAAAACGGACCGGCTCGAAACCGTCAGGAACCAGATCCGCCCGCCCAAATTTTCGGAGCGCGCGGGCGTCAATGGATTCAAGCGTGACATTGGGCGGAAGAATGTCGCCGAGCTGGTTGCCGGTGTGCCGAAAGTCCGCGGCGCGCAGCACGCCGTCGGCATCCGGCCAGATGGTGACGTAGCCCACGCGATCATCTTCGACCACGGAACGTTCGCTTGCGGGTTCAATGACGGTCTTGCTTGGGAAAGTCATGCTTCCGAATTTGCCTTGATTGACTTCCGTCGTGTCGAAGGCATAGCCGATGACGACGCGGTCACGGTATTTTTCGAGCGCGCGCTTCAGAGCGTCGTCGCCCTCCTTCGGCGCGGCAAAGACAAGGTCAATGACGATGGTTTTCGCTCCGGCGTCGGCGAGCTTGGTGATGAGTTCTGCCCACACGTCACGCGACCACGGATAAGGTTCGGAAATGGCGCGCAAGACTGGAGTCTGGCGCATCTCCTCCTCGCTGAAATAGCTGGCGTAGGACGGGCGGTCCACGCCGATGAGAACCAGGCGCGGGTCTATCGGAGTCTTGCGCCCCTGCCGCGCCCGCAAGTCCTGGGTATAATTTTCCGCGTCGAGCAGCGCTTCGTTGTTGATGCAGAAAAGCCAGATCGCCGCGCCGGTGCAAAGCGCGCAGATGCCGGCGAGAATCCAAAAACGTTTCAAATGCCGCTTCATGCGCATTTGACAATTCTACGCGCTTGTCCTAAACACAAGCCGAAACAATGAGCCGCCAATCTATGAGAACCAAAATTTTCGCGGTGACGCTTGCTGCGGGTTTGTCCGCATCAACCTTCGCCGCGCCGCTGTCCGAAAGCACGTTCACGGAAATCGTCAAGGACGTCAGCAAAGTGGCCGCGACCACCAAGGCCGCGCAGCCCGCGAAGGTCAATGACCTCGTCAAAGCGCCTGACCTCGTCCGCACCGGCCCGGATTCGCGCGCGGAATTGACCGCGCCGGATCAGACCATCACGCGCATCGGCGCGAACTCGGTTTTCTCCTTCGAGCCACAGGGCCGCGACATGAATCTTGAAAAAGGCAGCGTCCTCTTTCATTCGCCCAGCGGCAAAGGCGGCGGCACCATCAAATCCGGCGGCGCTTCGGCGGCGGTGCTAGGCACCACAATCATCGTGGTCGCGACGCAGAATGGCGGTTTCAAATTCATCGTGCTCGAAGGCAAGGGCAAGGCCACGCTGAAAAACGGCAAGTCGAAGAAGTTGAAAGCCGGCCAGGTCGTTTTCATTTTGCCGGGCGGAAAAAGTTTCAGCGACGTGCTGGACATCAACCTCGGCAGACTCGTTGGCGGCTCGAAATTGGTCGGCGGTTTTTCAAAGCCCGTGCCGTCGCAGTCGTTGATTGACGCGGCCATCCAGCAGCAGAACGCCGAGATTGCCGGCGGCCGCAAGCAGGACACCGGAATTTCCGCCGACGATTTCGCGTCGAAGCAGCACCAGAAAAACGGCCTCGGGTCGGTGGACAATAATTCGTATCAGACCGCCATCCACTCGCCGACCGGCAGGCGGACGCTCAACCAGATTTACGAGGGCGAAGGCACGCCCGACGAACAGTTCAACGGCAATGGCGGATCTGGCATCATCATCCTTTCGCAGCCTTCACGTAATCAAGAACCATGAAAAAACTCACCGCACTTCTTCTCATCGCAGGCTGCGTCGCTGCGCAAAACGAACTCCGCGCCCAGGCGCTTGGCGCGTCGCAACAAGTGGAATCGCTCCGCCTGCGCGAACAAAATGAACAAGCCGCGAAGTCGTTTCAGGAAGGCGACGCCGTTCCCGAAATTTCGCCAGACGAAAGCAGCGACGTCGGCCCGCAATCCGTTCTGCGCATCAAGCAGCGCAAGACTTATTTCGAAGCGATGGCCGACGCGCAGTTTTTTTACACGGACAACATGTTCCTCGGCGACAGCTTCAGAAAGTCCGCCAACGTGCTCGTGAGCACCGCGCAGATCGCGCTCGCGCCCACGCCGTATGACCTGCTCGACGGCAAATTCGCGCCGCGCATCGGCTTCCGGCAGCAGTGGTTTGATTACGGATTGCTCGGCGGCGACAAGGTTTCAGTGATCAGTCTCGATGACATTTACGCCACGCCCCAAAAAGTCCGGTTGAACAAGTTTGATTTCAACGCGCAGACTCTTTTCACCGACATGCAGTGGTCGCGCGACAAATGGACGGCATCGCTCGGCTTTGATTTCACACGGCTGCTGACGACGTCTAGCTACAGCCAGTTCTACCGCGAATACGTCCCGCGCTGGAGCTTGCAACGCAATTTCACCGTGAACGAAAACGGCGCGTTCGCGCTCGGCTACATGGGTGATTACCGCTTCACATCAGTGGACACGCCGCCGACGGTGCTCGACGACGACAGCAACGACCGCACGGACCATTCTCTTTTCGCGGCGTGGACGCAGCAGCTCTGTCCGCACTCGCTGGCGCAGCCTTTTTACCGCTACACCTTCACGCACTTCACCGCGCGCGGCAGCCGCGATGACCAACTGCACTCGCTCGGCGTTGCCTTGTATTTCTTCTTCACGCCGCAGGTCAGCCTGCGCACGTTTGTATCCTACGACGTCCGCAAATCCGACAGCGCGCAGGATTACCGCAAGCTGGATGCGGGCGGCGGAGTGAATTTGACCGTGAAGTTTTGATCGCCGCGCGGCGACGAAATGGAATGACAAAAGTTTTGTTACTCGGACTCGGACGTTGGGGTGTCAATCACCTGCGCAATCTCAATTCGCTGCCGATTGAGCTTTACATCGCCGAGGTTGGCGCGAAACAACTCGAACCGGCGCGAAAACTTGGCCTACCTGACGCGCGGCTTACAACCAACTACAAAGACTTCGCCGGCAAAGTGGACGCCGTCGTTGTCGTCACGCCTGCCCAAACACATTTCCCACTCTGCAAAGAGTTTCTTGAAGCGGGCAAAGATGTCTTTGTGGAAAAACCGCTGACGCTCGTTCCAGACGAATCGAAGAAGCTCGCGGAGCTTGCTGAAAAACAGAAGCGCATTCTTCAAGTCGGCCACATCTTGCGCTTTGACCCTGCGACGCAGTGGATTCGTGACGCCATCCAGTCCGGCCAGTTTGGTCGCGTGAACATGCTGCGCGGACACTTCGGCGGATTCAAACGCCCGCGCAACGACAGCGGCGTGATGTTCGCCGACGGAATCCATTTCGTAGACCTGTTCAATTACGTCCTCAACGCAATGCCCAAAAGCGTGCTGGCCATTCATCACGATTTCATGGTGCGCGGCATGGACGACGTTTCGCTCGTCTCGCTTGAATATGAAACCGCGAAAGGCAAAACCTGGGCAACGGTCGAGAACGATTATTTCATCCCCGGAAAATTTCGCGAGGTCATCGTCGTCGGCGAGAAGTTGAGTGCCGTCTGCGATTACAACATCGCCCAATACAAAATCAAAACCTACGAGAACAAACACGTCCGCGATGGAAATGATTTCAAAGGTGTCGAAGGTGTCGTAACGCAAATCGAGACGCCGCCGGAAGAGCCGCTGCTCGCCGAGTTGCGCGCGTTCGTGAAATCCGTCGAGACGCGCGAAAAACCTTTGGCTGACGGCTGGGCTGGCTACGATTCCGTCCGCGTGCTCGATGCGGCGATGGAGTCTGCAAGGACTGGCAGAGCAGGTGAACTCTGAAGAAGGAATCAACCACGGATGAACGGGCAAGTGTCATTAGTTGTTGGTCAGTGGAAGTGTCAAAATCGGAGT
>CAYMCQ010000087.1:0-16519 GCA_964389025.1 uncultured Verrucomicrobiota bacterium | reverse complement strand
GCTTTGAGCGGTTCACGCTATCTCAAGCCTCCGGCTTTGCCGGAGGTCGCTGACTCAAATCCAATTGCCATCTTGCGCAAGGCCAGCAAACACGGCATGTTAACCGCATGAAAACCGCCAGCGTTCAGCAAGCGCCGCAGAAATGGGCGCAAATTCTCGAATGGGTCGCCGCCGGCGAGGAAGTGGAACTCACCGAGAAGGAAAAAGTCATCGCCAAAGTCGTGCCGGCCACGCAACCCGATTTTCTGTCGCGCGCGAAGGCGATTTGGGGCGAGCAACCGGCGGGCAAACCGCTCAGTGGTCTCGTTGCTGACGGGCGCGGAGGCGAATCGTGACGTATCTGGACACGGGTTGCTTCGTCAAACTTTACTACCCGGAAGCCGACAGCGCCAACGTCATCGCGCATATTCAAGGCAAGCCGGTCTGCTACACCCCGCTGCACGAACTCGAGTTCGTCAACGCGCTTCAACTCAAAATCTTTTTCAAAAACGCAACGCCGCAGCAAGTGGCCGCCGCACGCGGGTTGGTCGAAGCCGATTTGAAATCGGGCGCGCTCGTCTCGGCGGGCGGCGACTGGCCTGACATTTTCCGCGAAGCCGTGAAGCTGGCCGGGCAACACACCGGCACAGTCGGCTGCCGCTCGCTGGACATTCTCCATTGTGCAGCGGCAAAAGTTTTGGCTGCGACGGAGTTTATCAGCATGGACGCGCGGCAAAAGAAACTCGCCACTGCGATGGGTTTGAATCTGGTAACGATTTAAAATAGCCGCAAAAGAACACAAAGAGCGCAGAGACAAAACTTTTTCTCTTTGTGTTCCTTGCGTTCTTTCGCGGCCAACGGCTGAAGCGTGCGCTGTCCTTAGCCGGAACGATGCAGTTGATTTTGGGAGAGCACGCGTCCCGCGTGCAGCCGACGGCGTCGCGCCGTCGGCATCGTCGCACCATTTTGGGCGAAGTGTATGGTGAAAAGAATGAGGATGACGAAGTTTGCGGCGCGACGCCGCAAACCACACGCGGGAGGCGTGTGCTCCCCGTTTTCAACTGCATCGCTCCGGCTCAGCGCACGGTCGGCTGGGGACAGCCGACGCTACAGTTCAATCTGCCGCGACGGTGCGCGGGCACGGCGTGAGCACCTTTGGCGAAGACGGGACCGCAGCGACGGCGGATTCGGCAACGGGATTCCGCCCTTCTGCAAATTCTCATGAAGGGTCATTCAAGAGGCGTTGGAACATTCACCAAAGTCAGCGAAGTTCGAGACGGAAATCTTTCGAGTGAAGAATTGCTACTCGCGAATTGAAAGGACTTTACCACACCGATTTTTTTTGCTCTTGCAGTTTGAATCAGCCACTCTCTACATAGTCTTTAGTCTTATGATTAACCGGATCAAAATTCGCGACTTCAAGAGTATCCGTGAACTCGACCTTGAACTTGATCCCGTCACAGTGCTCGTTGGCCGCAGCGGAACCGGAAAATCTAACCTAGTTCAAGCAATTCGGTTTCTTCGCAACCTTTTACTGAACTACGATGAAGCCATCAATTATGAATTCGGATGGGATCGCATCGTGCCCGTAGGAGAGCGGAGGCCGAAAACCTCGGTTGAGGTATTCTTCACGGTTCCTGGCGACGAACTTGAATACAATTACCGTATTTGTTTCGGAACACCTGGCCAGCAACAATTCCCCGGTCAGATTCTATTGAAAGAAGAGCACTTGAGCTTGGGAAAAGAAAAGATCTTTTCACGCCTCTGCAAGGATAACGGTCAGTGGGAATGGGACAAAGTTCCGAATGCATCTCCAACTCCGCGCCCCGACAGCGCGCACCCTATGCTCGGTCAGTTTCCTTCCTTGCAACAGGTAGTCTTTGCCAATGCCGCTCTCGCTACTGGGATTGGGTATTATCATTTCCCGGCGAGCACCTTAGCATTCGGCGTCACTGAGCAACGCGGACTGAGTCTTTTCCAAAATGTCCCCGGACTTTCGGACAGCGCCGCCAATTATCTCAGCGTCATGCGCGGCATTACCCAAGATTTTCATCGCCCCAACATTCGAAAAAACCTTTTGGCATCTTTGCGTGCGGTCAATTCTTCCATCGAATCCGTCGAGCTAGACTCGCTGACGAACCCACAGCGAGCCATCATCGGGCATAAAGCTGCAGACCGTGTGTTCGCGCTTTCGCTGGATCAGGAGTCAGACGGCTTGCGGCGCTTTTACGCACATCTTCTGGCGCTGTATCAGACACCATCCAAACTGACACTTGTATTTGAAGAGCCGGAGAACGCGATTTTCCCTGGCGCGTTGTCCTTGCTGGCGGACGAGTTTAAGGCAGCCCCGCGCGAAAACCGTGGCCAAGTAATTCTCACGACGCATAGCCCGATTCTTTTGGACTCCTTCGATGTGGACAACGTAAGAGCTGTGGATATGCACGATGGAAGAACACTCGTGGGACATGTGGCGAAAGAGCAATCCCAAGCTGTTAAAGACCGCTTACTCAGCACGGGCGAATTGCTAACCGTTGACAGAGCAAGGTTGGACGACGAGGCCAAGGCATTGCAGCCAGCATGAAACGCTTGGTTCTCCTCGGCGAAGGCCACGGTGAGGTTTCCGCACTCCCTGTTCTCATAAGAAGACTTTTACACGAAAAGGGAGCGGCCAATTTGCTTTATGTTGACCGGGACGTGATTCGCACCAGTCCGTCTCGCCTCGTGCAATGGAACAAGGACAAAAATCAGCCTGATCACTCCCGATGGATTTCGCGCGTGGCTCTAGCTTCGCGAAGGCGAGATATCGGAGGTGTCTTGGCGATTTACGATGGCGATCCCAAAATGTTTCCTGTTGGTTCAACGTCGCTCTTTTGTGCCGCTACCGCAGCCAAGTCTATGGCTGCTGCCGCTCTCTCCGTGGGTGCAGGCAAAACGTTCACCCTATCTGTCGTATTTGCCTGTTCAGAATATGAAACTTGGCTTATTGCCGGAGTCGAATCTTTAGCAGGGCGTCACTTAGGCGACGGGCGACTCGTAGTTCCATCGAAGGTAAAATTTCCGGCTGGCGACCCGGAATCCCACGGCAAGCGGTGGCTCGAAGAAAACTGCGTGAACTACCGCCCAACACGGGATCAAAGTGCGCTGACGGAATTGCTCGACTTCCAGTTTGTTCGAGCAAATAAGCTCAGGTCTTTCACGCGACTTGAGCACGCCCTCGACGAGTTAATAGAGGCCGTAGCAAAAGATAAGCACGTTTCAACACCAAGCTAATCAAACATCTGGAATCTACTTCCCGCAACAATGCTTAAACTTCTTCCCGCTGCCGCAGGGGCACGGGTCGTTGCGGCCAACTTTTGGGCCGGTGCGGATTGGTTTCGCTTTTTCCGCAGCGGCGGCGGCTTCGCTGACGACGTCGCTGGGTTTGGATTGCGGGCCGCCGGAGCTTGCGGTTGATGTGCCGCCGCCGAAGGCGCTGGCGGATTGGTGCATCGTTTGTTGCGGGACGTTCTTGAGGAAATTTTCGAACGCCATCAGGCTCGATGCGCTGCGGAAGATGTTGTGGCAAATCTCGGTCTTGATGTTGACCATGAGGTCGCCAAACATTTTGAACGCCTCGGCTTTGTATTCGATGAGCGGGTCGCGCTGGCCGTGCGCGCGCAGGCCGATGCTGTATCGCAGGCTGTCCATCTCGTAGAGATGTTCCTGCCACAATTTGTCAATCGCGCTCAGGATGACGTAGCGCTCGACTTCCTTGAGCGCGTTCGGGTCTTCGTAACTGATCTTGGTCTCGTAAGCTTTGCGGACGTTGTCGGAAATGAAATTGCAGACGGCAAATTGCGCGGGGCTGAGTCCATCGAAGATTGAATCGGGCACGGGCTTTTCCGTGCCGGAAGCGGCGGCTTTGACGATTTCGCTTTCGGGAATGCCGAGCGGGAAATTCAAATTGATCCAGTCGGCCAGTTGCCGGACTTTCCATTCGCTGTGGTCTTCCTCGGTGTTCGTGAATTCCTCGACTTTGGAGATCACGACTTCTTCCATCACGTCCATGAGGCGGTCGCGAACGTCCTCGCTGCGGATGATTTCGTTGCGGAAGCCATAGACGACTTCGCGCTGTTTGTTCATCACGTCGTCGTATTCGAGCGTGCGTTTGCGGATTTGGAAGTTGTGTTGCTCGACGCGTTTCTGCGCCTGCTGGATGGAGCGGTTCAGGAGCGGATGCGTGAGTTCCTGTCCTTCCTCAAGGCCCATGCGCTCCATGTATTTCACGATCTTGTCCGAGCCGAACAAGCGCATCAAATCGTCTTCAAGCCCGATGAAAAAGTGCGAGCTGCCGGGGTCGCCTTGGCGCGCGCAACGTCCGCGCAACTGACGGTCAATGCGCCGCGCCTCGTGGCGTTCCGTGCCCATGACGTGCAATCCGCCAATCTCGGCAACGCCCGCGCCGAGTTTGATGTCCGTGCCGCGGCCCGCCATGTTCGTGGCGATGGTGACCGCGCCGCGCTGTCCCGCGCGCGCGACGATCTCGGCTTCCTGCTGGTGAAATTTCGCATTGAGAACGGAGTGAATGATGCCGTTCTTCTGCAACATGCGTGAAAGTTGTTCGCTGACTTCAACGGAAATGGTGCCGACGAGAATCGGGCGTCCCTGGCCGTGGATTTTCTTTATTTCGTCGAGGACGGCGGCGAATTTTTCGCGCTTGGTTTTGTAAATGGAATCGTGAGCGTCTTTGCGCGCGACGGGGCGGTTCGTCGGAATCACGAGCACGCCGAGCTTGTAGATGTCTAAAAATTCGCTGGCTTCGGTTTCGGCTGTGCCGGTCATGCCTGCGAGTTTGGTGTAGAGCCGGAAATAATTTTGGATCGTGATGGTCGCGAGCGTTTGTGTTTCGCGCTCGATCTCGACGCCTTCCTTCGCTTCAACGGCCTGATGCAAACCATCGCTCCAGCGGCGGCCCGGCATGAGACGCCCCGTGTGTTCGTCCACGATGAGGACTTTGTTTTCCTGCACGACGTATTCGACGTCCTTCTCGTAAAGACAGTAGGCCTTGAGCAATTGCGAGATGGCGTGGATGCGTTGCGCTTTGTTCTCGAATTCCGCCTGAACCTTTTGCTTGGCTTCGAGCCGCTTGCGCGCGTCCTGCTCCGGCCCGGCGTCAATCTCGTGAAGCGCGGTGATGAGGTCGGGCATCATGAAGGCGTCCGGATCTTTCGGGCTTAGAAAATTTCTGCCCTTCTCCGTCAAGTCGGCTTCGTGGCTCTTCTCGTCAATCGCGAAAAGCAATTCCTCTTTCTGCGCGTAAAGTTCTTTCTTCGACTGGTCGGCGTGCAAAGAAAGTTCCGCTTGATTCATCATCCGGAGATTTTCGGGATTTTCCAAAAGGCGCATCA
Source organism: uncultured Verrucomicrobiota bacterium (assembly GCA_964389025.1). Classification (GTDB taxonomy): domain Bacteria; phylum Verrucomicrobiota; class Verrucomicrobiia; order Limisphaerales; family CAYMCQ01; genus CAYMCQ01. Next base: position 11,153 of record CAYMCQ010000087.1, on the reverse strand, counting down.
ATCCTTCGGATTTCGGCTGGCCGTTTTTTACGCGGTAAAGCAAAAGGCCGATTTCGCGTTCGAGTCCGTCGCCCTTGGCTGCGTTCGAGCCGTCCTCGGGATTCAGTTTTTTGATGAGCGCCTCGGCCTCGGAAAGAAACCGTGCGCAAAGCCGCTCCTGCGCGCGGACGAGCGATTCAATCTGCGCCTTGTATTGGCCGTATTGCTCATCCTGCGTGTGGATGGCCGGGCCGCTGATGATGAGCGGCGTGCGCGCTTCATCAATCAGGATGGAATCCACTTCGTCCACGATGGCGAAGTAATGGCCGCGCTGGACTTGTTCTTCGCGCCGCGACGCCATGCCGTTGTCGCGAAGATAATCGAAACCGTATTCTGAATTCGTGCCGTAGGTGATGTCGCACTCGTATTGCTGGCGGCGAACAGCCGGCGATTGGTCGTGCAAAATGACGCCGACGGTCAGACCGAGAAATTTGTAAACCGCGCCCATCCACTCCGCATCGCGCGCGGCGAGGTAATCGTTCACCGTGACAACGTGGACACCGCGACCCGTGAGCGCGTTGAGGTAAACCGGCAGCGTCGCGACGAGAGTCTTGCCTTCGCCCGTCGCCATTTCAGCGATGCGACCGGTGTGCAGCGCGTAACCGCCGATGAGTTGCACATCGAACGGAACCATTTCCCACTTGATCGGATGCCCGCGCACGATCACGTCCTGCCCGCAAAGACGGCGGCAGGTATTTTTCACGACGGCGTAAGCCTCCGGCAAAATTTCCATCAATGCCGTGGCGAGTTCCTTGTTGTCCGTGATTTGTGACAGACGCGCTTTCCAATCGGCGGTCTTCTGTCGCAGCACGTCGTCGGAAACTTTTTGAAGCTCCGCCTCGTGTTCGTTGATCTTGGCGACCAGCCCGCGAAGTTTTCTGACTTCACGATCATTCTTGGAGCCGACGAATTTTTTAATGATGTAATTGATCATTACTGCCTTTGAAAATAGCGCGAAAAGCTACGGGAACGCGGGCGAAGCGTCAAATTCTAAGGGGGAGGGGAACACACATTATGGTGTTTCATCAAGCTTGTGGAACAGTAAGCTCGCAAGAAAGAGAAAATGAATGGCCCGCTCTTTTGAAATGATCAAATTTCCATGCGCCTTCGGATTTCGAAAGCCAGTCATTGCCCCGGCAAAGATTTGCATATAGCCCTGCTGAATATTTCTTCCAGTTTCGGTTGATAGGTCGCCTAAAACGATAATTGGCGCATTGATTGAGAACGCTCTCGTCATCAATGATGCGCCATCCAATTCCTGTCCGGTCGCTTTCTTTACTACTTCCTTTACGGTCGTGTTGATTTCTTTCAAGGCAGCTTCGACAGAATCCGCATAATAACCATCGTTAAAGCGGGTTTTGCAATGCGTGACGACGTTTCGATGAAGCAATGACCAAATCTGTTGCTCTTTGATTTTCTTTATACCTTTCATCTGACCCGTGGTAGCCACCATACATCGGACCAACAAAGTTGCGTGTGTGACCATGCCCAAGTCTTGATCCGAAAACTTTCTCAATGAAATCAATCGAACTGTTCCACCAAGTTTCGAATTGAGATTCTTGAATTGGTCGATTAGCTAAAAGCTTTTCTCCCTTTTCTTTCATTACAGCCAGTGCCCGCAATCCTTGCTCTTTCGAAAGAGTCGCCGGAATTTCGGGAGGTTCTTGTGTTCGTTTAGCCATGCTCGAAAGCTCTCAAAAATCTCTACTCTTCACAATTCAGAAACGAACCGGATTAATCCTTGTGAAGAGATTGCCAAATACCATCGAAGAGATAACAACAAAGGGCGCAAACGCATTGGTCATGACCGTGTAGACATGCCCGCGTCGGAATCTAATACCCAAGCGTCAACTCGTAGCGCGCAATGTTGTGGCAGTGCTCTGTATCAATGGTGGTCTTGTTCCTCCAGCCCTGGCAGCACATTTCGCCCGTCACGGTCTTGCGACGCGCAGCGACGGCTTTGGCGAGTTCGTCGGTCAGGTCAAAATCGCCACGGACGCACTCGTCGTTCGGGCAGTTGAAGCGGAAGATGGATTTGGCGGTGTCCAGGTTGAACTTGTATTTGATCTCGCCGAGACGGCTGACACCTTCAGGATTGTAAAACGTGAGATTCAGTTTGAGGGCTTTTAATTTCCGATACGCCTTTTCCAAACTGTCGGAGTTCTGAATGCGCAAGCATTCCTGCGAATGGTATTCAGCGCGCGGCCCGAGTCGTTGGTGAGGCATCATAAAATTTTGATTCATAAACCCTGCCCGGCCTGCTTCTGTTGCATCCGAAGAGTCCTGAGGTGGCCGTAGCCGACCAGCTTGCGGCGTTGTTCATCCCACAGACGGAACGTGAAGGATTTGAAGCTCGCGAACAAGGTGATGGGCTTCACGGTTTGAAACAGCGGCTCGGCCTCGTGGCATTTTTCCAGATGGTAATTCGGGATGCGCGAGCTGAGATGGTGGATGTGATGATAGCCGATGTTGCCGGAGAACCATTGCAGCACCTTCGGCAGTTTGTAGAACGAACTGCCCTTCAGCGCCGCCGTGACGTAATCCCATTCGCCCGTGCGTTCCCAATAAACGCCGTCGAACTGATGCTGCACGTAAAACAACCAGACGCCGGCCGTGCCGCCCGCTGCCATCACCATCAATTGGATCAGCAGATACGCCTTGAAACCGAAAGCCATGCTCAGCCCGGCGGCCACCACAACTATCCCAAGATTCGTCCACGCCACGGAATGACGGTCCCGCTCGCTTGCGCTGGCTTTCGGGAACCGGTGCTTGACGAGAAACATGTAGAGTGGCGCGATCAGAAACAAGATCACCGGATTGCGCGCCAGCCGATACGCGAACCGCTGCCAGCGCGACGACTCAAGATATTCCTGCACCGTCAGCGTCCAGATGTCGCCCATGCCGCGCTTGTCGAGGTCGCTGCACGTCGCATGATGCGCGGCGTGTTCCCAGCGCCAGTGGAAGTAAGGCGTGAACGTGAACACGCCCGTGATGAATCCCAGGATGTGATTCGCCCGGCGCGATTTGAAAAACGAACCATGCCCGCAATCGTGATGGATGATGAACATCCGCACCATGAAGCCACCCGCCAGAACCGCCAGCGGCACGACGAGCCACCACGACACCGCCATGCATAGATACATCAAGAACCACAGCGCCGCGTAAGGCACAAGCGTATTGACGATCTGCCACACGCCGCGCGGGATGGATGGCTTTTGGTATCGGGCGACGATTTCCCGCCACTTGGAAGTGTCAATCTGCTGCTGGCCTTGCGGCGAAACTATATTATTTGTCATCGTAAAAACTTTCTATGAACTATTTCCCAGTTATGCAACGCCCGTTTTGAAACCTCACCGCACGCAGAATAATCGACAATCGCGTTCGCGGCAATGCTTAAAGATGAATATTTCGACTCGAAGTGGGGTTGAATTTTGGATTGGAAATATGTCCGCCTGGGATTTTCACGTTGCGAGACAAACACTCCGCCCGATACGCTGACGCCATGAGCGCATTCCCCGTCAGCCTTGAGAAGGAAGCCCAACTCGCGCAGCGCATGGCCTCACTCGGTGTGCGCGAAACCGACATCGAGGAAACTTTTGTTCGCTCCGGGGGTCACGGCGGGCAAAACGTCAACAAAACCTCCACCTGCGTGATGTTGCTTCATCGCCCGACCGGCGTGCAGGTCAAGTGCCAGGCCACACGACAGCAAGGACTTAACCGCTTCATCGCCCGCCGCCTGCTGCTCGACAAGATCGAGGAGCGGCGGAATGGTTTCGTGGCCGCGCAACGCGCCGAGATCGAAAAAATCCGCCGCCAGAAGCGCAAACGCTCGCGTCGCGCCAAAGACCTGATGCTCGCCAACAAATCACGCCACGCCGAGAAGAAAGCATCGCGCCGCTCGGTCGCGATGGAGTAGAAAACTTTTTCACGCGCATTGAGTGCTAAAATATTTTTTCCGAATTGTCGCTTTGTGTGCTTGCGCCGCCGGAAAATCTGCTAGTCTCGCCGTTCATGAACATACTTATCGAGAACGCAGAGACGCTCCAATATTTCACCAGCACCGGTCAGTGGACGAAAAATGCCGACGAGGGCAAAAGCTTCGGCAAAACTGAAGCTGCATTCCAAGTCGCGAAACTGGAACCGATCCGCCAGTTCAACATCGTCTGCTACATCAGCAAGACGAAACAATTCATCAACATGGATCACGGACAGGGCACGGTAGCTGAGGCCACCGTGGCCTAAAAACGTCACGCAGGTTGCGCGGAGCCTCGGGGAATTGACGGCGGGGAAGGCGGCGGATTTTGCGAACGAAAACTGCGCCAGTATTTCAACGGCATGACGCCAAGGCCGATCAAGGCCAGTTGGCTCGCGGCAAAAAGCATCAGCCACTTGAAGGCTGAATCCATGAAGCCGTAGGAGTGGAGGCCGATGCCGAGCATGTTCACGCCGAACCACGACCAGGCCGTGATGACGTTGCCGAAGATGGCGAGGTTCATCAACCCGCGCTCCTTCACCAAGCCGCACCAGCGGGCGTGCAGAATCAGCACGTTCCAGATCACGATGAGCAGCGCGCCGTTCTCTTTCGGGTCCCAACCCCAGAAACGTCCCCACGATTGATCGGCCCAGATGCCGCCGAGCACTGTGCCGGTGAAACTGAACAACGTCGCGAAGCAGACGATGGCATAAACCATCTTGGCGAGCGCTTTGCCAAGTTCACCTCGCTGTGTGGATGTTGGCGACAACGGGGCAGCAAGTATGCGCGTGAAAACACCCAGCAAGACGTAGCCGAATGCCAGCGCGCCCGCAACGAACGTTGATGCATAGCCAAGTGTTACCACGACGACGTGGGTCGCGAGCCAGAAATTTGTGTCGAGCACTGCGCGCATCATTTCCATTGTGTCGCCACCGAGCGCGAGATTGTGCGCGATGAGCAGGGTCACAAAGCCGGACAAACCCGCCACAGCGCAGCCGATACCGACGCGGTAAATCCGCTCCAGCACTAAGCCAAGCACGGAAGCTCCCCAGCCGATGAAGATCGCGGAAGAATATAAGTTGGTCACCGGCGGACGCCCCTCCAGCACCATGCGGTAGATCAACGCGAACGTGTGGACCGCGAAAGCGAGTCCGATGAGATAAAACGACGAGCGCCGCAGCGACTCGGACAAATTCGGCCACGCGCCGAACGTCAGCAACGCTCCACCCGCCATGATAAATGCAAAGATGTAAATGATTGTCGCATGGAGAAACGCCTTGATCTGGTTGAAATAAAACTCCGCCTGTCCCTTGGAGAGTTCACGGCCGAACTTCTGCCCCAGCCAGTTCTTGTAACCGATGACGGCGCTGTTGAATTCTGCGGCGTTGTCGTGCGCGTAAGCCGTGGCCATGCGGGCGTAAAATCCGACCGCCGGATGGATTTCGCCGCCGCGGATGGCACCCAACAGACTCACGCCCGTGTTCGCCCATGCGTCCCGGTCAGCTTCTGGATCCATGGGAGGCACGGTGAGCGGGAGCGCCAGATTGGCGACGGCGTCGAACTGCTGTGCGACACGCGCGAACTTTTGCAACGCTGCCTCATCAACCTTCTCACCAGCCTGCCTCGCGCGGATGGCAGCCAGACCGTCGGGCAAGGAAGCCTGGTATTCCTCGATCAACTCGGTGAAGCTGTGTGTGTCTTCGGGTTGGATGCTGTTCTTAAGCTTTTGGTAGATAGCAATGGCATTGGCCAGCTTGAGCACCTGCTTCTGATACGTTGTCCGCTGGGCGTCTTCGACCCCGCTGGCCCGCCGTGCCTGTTGCTGGATTTCGCCCAGCACCGGCGACATCTCTTCAAACGTGTAGTAGCGGAGACCTGACTTTTCGATGCCTTTGTCTCCCAGTTTCAGCTCGCTGATGATGTCAGGGTGATGGATGAGGAAAATGGAGCGCGTGTCGGCGGCAGCCGGTTTGAACATGACCTCCAGCAGCCACTCCGTGGAGCGGAGTTTTCTGCCATGCCGCCAGAATTGCCACGAGGGAATCTGCTCCAACGGCAGGTCGCCGGTGCTGCGGATTTGCAGGAGCGAATTGCGCGCGACGGAATCGAACGGTTGGATGCGTCCGTTCATCAACACGGGCAGCCGGCCGAATTCGCGCGTGTGAAGCTCTCCGTCTTTTTTCGGCAGCATGACCACTACGATTTCCGTCGCGAAAAGCGCGAGGCAGAACCAAGGCAGGATTTTGAAAACGATTTTCATGCGCTCTTTTGTTTACCGCGGAAGCCTATGAGATGAATAATGAACTGCCAGATCATTCCCGCCGCCACCATCACACAGGCAAAATATGGCGTCAGCCAGCTGGGATTCCGAACCACCTGCAAGATGGTTCCCTGATTGTCCGGATCAAAACTCGCCTGATAATAGGTTTCGCCATTGTAGCGGAGCGGGTTGTTCATGAAGATGGTGACCTCACGATCTTCACCCGTCTCCGACCGCACCAAACGAACGCGGCTCGAGAAGTTTTTTGGAATGTCTGTTCCGGGATATTTGTCATGACGAAACTCCAGCAGATGCAGGCTGAATGGTTTGTAGAAACGCTGCTGCCGCAATTCCATCAGGTAGCTGCGGCCCGCGTGCGTGAAAGTTTGCGGTCGCGTCAGGAACCCTGACACAAGATAAGTTCCGAGCGAGCCGGAAGCGGTGGCAAGTTCGACCAAGGCCGACGGGGTGTCGCGCCGGTCCATTTCCGTCACATGCGGGAGTTCACGCCAGAAAATGTTGGCGGCGATGCCAGCATCGGCTCCGACTGGGGTAAACCCCGACGCTTCGCGTTCGGCGAGCGCGGAGTTGGCGTAGAGCTTTTTGACCTTGACGGTGAAGGGCATCTCGGGGTGCGTCACCTCGCCGCCTTGACGCAGCCGATGATCCGAGATCGCCACCACTTTATCAGAGTCCGCTTCGGTCGTATCCACCACGGCCAATTCGAAACTGCGGTCAGCCTCGGAATAATTCTTCGTCCCGCCGTTGCGGATGTGCATCGAGCTTTCGCTGGACAAAACGTCCGTGAGCAGTTGTCCCACCAGCAGCATGACGACGCCGAGATGAATCATGGCGACGCCCAGTTTTTTCAGGCCAAACCGATAGTAGCGCAGGTGCGCCGAAAATAAATTGATCAGCAACAGCCCGCCAACCAGATAGCCGCCGGGAAAAACCGGGATGCGGAAGCCCGCTCCTTTGGGTTGCCAATAGACAAAGAAGCTGCGGAAGAAATCGTTCTGCGCCTTGTATAGCCCTAGATTCACCTGCGCCAGCGTGCCCCAAAAGACCAGCACCAAACCCAATGCCAGTAACACAACCGCGAGTCGCAGCGAAGTGAAGATTTTGTAAAGGCGGTCTAACATTTCAGTATTTGGTGTCTTTCACGAACCGGGTGAAGGCGTCCTTCTGGACGGCAACGACTTTCGCGTCGCCCATCAATTTGTAAAACCAGGTCGAATCGCCCTGCGACACCACGGCACCGACGAGTGACGCGGGCTGGCCGGAGCGTGCGTCCGTGCCGTTCATTTCCACAAGCAGGATTTTACTCCCGGCTACTTCGATGGTCTTGATTTGTTTCTGCAACTCCGCCTCGCCCCACGGGGACTGACCCAATTGACCGCGCCAGCGATTCACGTTGGCGGCAAGTCCGCCGCCATCGCCGGATGAAGTGCTCACGTTTACCGCCGCCTGCGCGCCGCCCTCACCTGCAATGGTGAATTTGGCGTAGAGAAACTGGCCGGCCGGGGTTTCCTTCCAGCCTGCCGGCAAGGTCCAGCGCAATTTGCGCCCGCTTGATACTTCCGTATTGCCTGCGGTAGCGGGTGTATTACCCGCAGTGGCCGGCTGAATCTCCGGATGGCCGGGTGGTAGCTCCGTCGGGTCAATTGGCGGATGGTTCGCTGGCAATTCAGCGGACTGCGACGTTTCGAACTTGACCGATTTGAGAAACTCCAAAAACGCCGCGCGGTTCTTCGCCACCAATTGATCGTCGCCAATCATTTTGAAAAACCAAGCCGTGCCTTCACGATGCTGGATGACACTAAGAATCCGCGTCGGATCGCTGGAGCCGGCATTCGTCCCCGCCATTTCATGCAACAGCGCAGACTGGCCAGCGAGGTCGAGCTTGGTGGCCGATTTGGTCATTTCATCTTCCGTCACCGGCCCGCGCCCGACCTGCCCGCGCCACCGATTGACGTTTGGCAAATCGCCACCTGCCGCGCCCGGAAGCGGAATGACGCTGACGTCAGCGACTTTGCCATCATCCTGCACCTTGAACGATGCCACGCGCATCTGGCCGGCCGGCAATTCCGTCCAGCCTGCGGGCGTCTTCCAGCTCAATTGCGGCAACGCGGACTCGCTCACCGGGGCCAATCCGGCAGAGGTCCTGTTTGCCGCTGCCAGCCGCTGCTCCTTAGGCACGCGATAAACTTTCACACCATCGCGCCCAAAGCTGGTTGTGACCAGGAGCGCGCTGGAAAGTAGAATGATGCAGGCTTTTTTTGAGCCGGAACCTGTTCGCAAAGCAAAGTTCATTTTTTAAATTTTCTTCAACAAACGTTTTTTCGAATTCAACAGCCAACCGCCGATTGGCTTTTGCTGAACAAAATTTGTTGCGTAGGAATTATAATCATCGCGCGATTGAATGGAAGGCGCAAATCAACTGCAAAGAAACACGCTGGTTCGCAGCGTGCCTTTCGAATGTTGTCTTGAACATCACACGCTCATCTGCAGCAGGAATTCGATGTTCGACTTGGTCTTTTTCAATTTGCCGAGCACCAGTTCCATCGCTTCGACGGGTGGAACGCCGGTCAGCGCGCGGCGCAGGATGACCACGCGGCTGAATTCATCCGGGTGATAGAGCAATTCCTCCTTGCGTGTGCCGGAACGTTCGATGTTGATCGAGGGAAAAATCCGGCGGTCAACAAGCCCGCGATCCAGGCAGACTTCCATGTTGCCCGTGCCCTTGAACTCTTCGAAAATGACTTCATCCATGCGCGAACCGGTGTCCACGAGCGCCGTGGCGAGAATCGTCAGCGAGCCGCCTTCCTCAATGTTTCGCGCCGCGCCGAAAAACCGTTTCGGCTTGTGCAGCGCGTTGGCGTCCACGCCGCCGGAAAGAATTTTTCCCGAGTGCGGCTGGATGGTGTTGTAGGCGCGGGCAAGGCGCGTGATGGAGTCCAGGAGAATCACCACGTCGCGCTTGTGTTCGATCATGCGCTTGGCTTTTTCGATGACCATCTCCGCCACTTGAACGTGGCGCTCTGGCGGTTCGTCGAACGTGGAAGAAATCACTTCAGCGCCTTTGCAGGTGCGCTCCATGTCCGTGACTTCTTCGGGCCGTTCGTCAATGAGCAGGATGAAAAGATAAGTCTCGGGATTGTTTTTCAAAATCGCGTTGGCGACTTTCTGGAGCAGCACGGTTTTGCCCGTGCGCGGCGGCGCGACAATGATGCCGCGCGTGCCTTTTCCGATCGGGCAAACCAGATCGAACACGCGCGTGTTCAATTCATCGGCGGCGGTTTCGAGGATGAACCGCCTGTTTGGAAACAGCGGCGTAAGGTTGTCGAAGTGGGTTTTCTCCTTTGCCTTGTCCGGTTCTTCCTGGTCAACGGCCTCGACTTTGAGCAGCGCGAAAAACCTTTCCTTGTCTTTCGGCGGACGGATTTGTCCCGCGATCAAATTTCCCGTCTGCAAATCAAACCGCCGTATCTGCGACGGCGAAACGTAGATGTCTTCGGGGCAGGGGAGATAATTGAAACTTTGTGAGCGAAGAAAACCGAAACCTTCCGGCAAAATCTCCAGCACGCCTTCGGAAAAAAGGACGCCGCTGCGCTCGGCATTCTTCTGGAGGATGTGGAAGATGACTTCGTGCTTGCGCATCGTGCCGAAATTCTCCACGCCGAGTTCCTTGGCCATCGCGTTCAGTTCGCTCATCTGCATCGCCTGTAGTTTTGCGATGTTGATGGACGTGGCCACGGTGTCGCGTCCGCCGCGGCGGCTCATGCGATCTTCGCCGTCATCGGCGGCTTCAGGCTCAGGGGCAGGCGCGCGTCCTTTTGCGGAAGCTTCCTCAACGATCGTCGCTACCGGCGCTGCGTCGGGAGATTCAGCCGTTGTTTCGGCGGTTTCGTTCCCATCGTTCGTTTTTGGTTTGGGGGATTTTCTTGGTGCTCTGGGCATAAATTAAATTCTCGCAGCGACAAATTTTTCGGCAGGCAAGACTTCCAGCTTGCACAAACCAACGTCTTGGACGGACAAGCGTGTGATTGGTTCAAAATGGGATCAACACCGTCCGTAGTGCGCGCTGCAAACCTCGGTCGTTAATACGGCAAAGGAAATTTTGCAGTGAGTTCACGGACACGTTGCCGCACCTTGCCGAGGGTGTCAAGGTTATTGATGTCCATCAAAACCTCGCTGATCATGTCGGCAATCGCGGCCATCTCCGCCTCCTTCATGCCGCGCGTCGTGGCGGCGGGAGAGCCGAGGCGGATTCCGCTGGCTTGAAATGGCGAGCGAGTTTCGAATGGAATCGTATTTTTGTTCACCGTGATGCCCGCCGCATCAAGCGCAATCTGGCAATCTTTGCCGGTTAAATTCCGCGCGCCAACGTCAACGAGCATCAAATGGTTGTCCGTGCCGCCGCTCACGAGGCGAAAACCATTTCGCTTCATGCCCTCGGCGAGTGCCCGCGAGTTGTCAATGATCTGCTGCTGATAATTTTTGAAGCCCGGCTGCGACGCTTCAAGAAAACAGACCGCCTTCGCCGCGATGACGTGCATGAGCGGGCCGCCTTGAATTCCCGGGAACGCCTGCGAATCTATTTCCTTCGCGAATTTTTCCCGGCACATGATGAGTCCGCCGCGCGGCCCGCGCAAAGTTTTGTGCGTCGTCGTCGTGACGAAGTCCGCGTGGTCAATCGGACTCGGATGCAGGCCGGTCGCGACCATTCCGGCGATGTGCGCGATGTCCGCCAGCAGATACGCCCCGACTTCGCGGGAAATTTCTCCCATGCGCTGAAAATCAATCACGCGCGGATACGCGCTCGCGCCGACGGTGATCATTTTCGGGCGATGCTCGCGCGCCATCGCCGCGAGCTGGTCG
>CAYMCQ010000086.1:0-16936 GCA_964389025.1 uncultured Verrucomicrobiota bacterium | reverse complement strand
ACCGTGACCGAAAACAGTTCAGACAAAAATTACCCGGTTTTGCAGCAGCCTGCTAGACTGTGCCCGTGCTGCCCGATATCAAATCGCTTACGCTCGAGGAATTGCAGGCGCGATTTCAGGAATGGAATCAGCCTGCGTATCGGGCCGCGCAACTTTGCGAATGGCTCTATCAACATCGCGTCACCAGTTGGGACGCCATGACGAATCTGCCGAAGGCGCTGCGCGACAAGCTGCGGGAAAATTTTTCGTTCAGCGCGCTGGAGCTTGTCCGCAAGCAGGGCGCGTCCGATGAAACGCAAAAATTTCTCTGGCGGCTCAACGACCATTCGCTCATCGAAAGTGTTTTGATTCCCGCCAACCCCGCGCTCTACGGCGAAGCCAGCGACCGCCACACGCTTTGCGTTTCCACTCAAGTCGGTTGCGCCTACGGCTGCAAGTTCTGCGCGAGCGGACTCGATGGCTGGAAAAGGAATTTGCGCGTCGAAGAAATTGTCGAGCAAGTGCTGGCGATTGAGCGCTCAGAGCGTGGCTATCGGCTATCGGCCATTGACGATGAACCGACGAAATTAAACGCCGATAGCCAATCGCCGATAGTCAATCGCGTAGTGGATAACCTCGTCATCATGGGCATGGGCGAGCCGCTGGCGAATTACGAAAATCTTTTGAAGGCGCTGAAAATCCTGAATGCTCCGTGGGGCGGCGGAATCGGCGCGCGCAAGATCACCATCTCCACGAGCGGCCTCGTTCCGCAAATCCGCAAGCTCGCCGACGAGCCGCTGCAATTTCGCCTAGCAATCTCCTTGCACGGCGCGACGGATGAAGTGCGGAACAAAATCATGCCGGTCAACCGCAAGTTCCCGCTGAATGATTTGGTCGCCGCCTGCGAATATTATCTGAAACAAAACGGACGAATGTTGACGTTTGAATACATTTTGATCGCGGGCGTGAATGATTCAATTGAACAGGCAAAGCCGCTGGCGCAACTCGCGCATCGCCTGCGCGCGAAGGTGAACCTGATTCCCTACAACAAAGTCGAAGACCTCCCGTGGGAGCGGCCATCCGAAGAAGCGCAGGAAAAGTTTCTGGCCGTGTTGAAGAAACAAAAAGTCATCGCAACGCTGCGCCGCGAAAAAGGCGGCGATATTGATGCGGCGTGCGGGCAGTTGCGCCTGAAGACGGAACGCGAGTTGTCCAAACTCGCACCAGGTGAAAGCGGGTGAGTTAAAAATCTCCTCCTCTCCCCGGCCCTCTCCTCCATCTGATGGAGGAGAGGGAGTGGTTTCTTGTTGCGCCTTTGCGTCTTTGCGTCTTTGCGTTAATATCTCCACATGATCGCTCTCATTGACTACGGCTCCGGCAATTTGCGCAGCGCGCAGCGGGCGTTGACGAAAGTCGGCGCGGACTTGCGCGTCGTGAGCCGTCCCGACGAGATCGGCGACGCGCGCGGCATGGTCTTGCCCGGCGTCGGCGCGTTCGATGATTGCGTGAACGCGCTGCGGAAACAGGAACTGCTTGAAGCGTCGCGCAAATTCATCCAGACCGGCAAACCGTTTCTTGGCATCTGCGTCGGCTACCAGGCGTTGTTCGAGAAGAGCGAGGAGTTCAGCGGTTGCGCGGCGGGCATGGGAATTTTTCAGGGCAAGGTCGTTCGCTTCACGGAAAAACCGGGGCTGAAAATTCCGCAGATCGGCTGGAACCAGCTTGAACTCGCGCAAAATAATTGCCCGCTCTTTCGTGGAATCCCGAACGGCAGCTACGTTTATTTCGTCCACAGCTTTTTTCCGAAACCGAAGGACGAATCCATCGTCGCCACGCGCACAACCTACGGCGAGACGTTCGCGTCCGCTGTCTGGCGCGACAATGTTTTCGCGACGCAATTTCACCCGGAGAAAAGCCAGAACGTGGGATTGCAGTTGCTGAAAAATTTTGTGGAGCTGGCAAAATAAATTTATGCCACGCAAAGCAATTAAAAATTCAACTGCCGCGTATGCGAAACGGGCAATCAAAGCCTTTCGCGCTGGCAAACTCAAAAGTCAATCCGCCGAAAGCGTCATTGCTAAATTGCGGAAATTTCAAATGCGCTGAAGGCGCTACGGAAATCAGCCCAGGGTTGGCTCGTCGCGCCGAAGCCGGGCGAAGGCGGAAGCGAGACTACCCTGGGTAATCGTCCCACAAAATAATTTCCCTCTCCGCTCCATCGGATGGAGGGGAGAGGGATTAAGGGTGAGGTGAGGCGTTTTTATTTTCCTGATTTCCTGCGATTGTGGTCTTCGCACAACATCTGGCAATTTTCCAGCACGGTTTTATCGGGCAAAGATTTGGCGTGAATCAAATCGGGACTGACCCATGGTAGCCCCGAAAGCTTTCGGGGCAACCGCTGGGCCGAATTCTTTTGCGCCTTCCGCCTTCATCCAATTTCGGCGAGACAAGTCAGCGCAACGGCACGGTTGAAGCATTTCTCCGCACTTGCATTTCATCCACTCGCGGCGCAGATTGCGTTCAGAACCATGACCTGCATCGTAAAAGTTTCCAAAGGCACGGTGAAGCTGCCGCCGGGTGTTGATCTCCCCGACGGAACGGCGGTGGAACTGGTCTTGCCTGATTCCGAAAAGTCTCCGCCGGTTTCATCCGAAGAAGCGTTTGTTCTGCGCGAAACAGCGATGGCCTATAAGACGACGAGTGATTTGCCGGATGATCTGGCCATCAATCACGATTATTATTTGCATGGCGCAAACAAACAGCAGCCGCGAGCGGGACGCTGGATTCCCGCGTCCCAATCCACGCCGGAATTGAGTGAACAGCAGGTTGTTGAATTCAACGCCAAGCTGCTCGCGCTCGCTGCGGAAACAGAAAATCTTCCGCCCGATCTTTCGGCCAACCACGACCACTATCTGCACGGTCTGTCCAGAAAATGAACCGCGTCTTCGCCGACACATGGTTCTGGCTGGCCATGCTCAATCCTTCCGACCCGAACCATTCGCGCGCGTTGGCCGCCAGCCGCGCGATGCGAAATCATCGTATCACGACGGACTGGGTGTTGGTGGAGGTCGGCGACGCCTTGAGCCGCATGGGCAACCGCGATGTGTTCACCCGGTTTTATGATTGGATTCAGCGCCATCCCGGCGTGACGATCGTGCCCGCCACGCGCCAACTGCTGGAAGATGGGATTTACCTCTACCGCTTTCGCCGCGACAAAGACTGGCCGTTGACGGACTGCATTTCTTTCGTCGTGACGGAAGATGAGGGTATCACCGAAGCGCTGACGGGCGACAAACATTTCGAGCAGGCGGGATTTTGCGCGTTGCTCAAATAGTTTTTGGATTTTTAATTCCGTTGTCCGCGCTTGATTTTCATCCGGCACTGGCGCAGTTTGATTCCGGTTTTACCAACATCAACCAAAGGAAATTGAATTATGCCATACGAACTACCTCCGCTCGCTTATCCCAAAGACGCGCTCGAACCACACATTGACGCGCAGACGATGGAAATCCACCACGACCGTCATCACAAGGCTTACGTGGACAACGTCAACAAAGCCATCGCCGGCAACGCCGCGCTCGAAGGCAAATCCGTCGAGGCGCTCATCAGCGACCTCGCGTCCGTGCCGGAAAACATCCGCGGCGCGGTGCGCAACAACGGCGGCGGCCACGCGAACCACTCCATGTTCTGGAAACTTCTCGGCCACGCGGGCGGCCAGCCGGTCGGCAAACTCGCCGACGACATCAAGGCAACGTTCGGCAGCTTCGATGATTTCAAGGCGAAGCTTGAGAACGCAGGCATGACCCGTTTCGGCAGCGGCTGGGCGTGGCTCGTGGTGAACGGCGGCAAGCTGGAGATCTGCTCGACTGCGAACCAGGACAGCCCGCTCATGGGCAAGGCCATCGCCGGTTGCGAAGGCAAGCCGGTCATCGGCGTTGATGTCTGGGAGCACGCTTACTATCTGAAATATCAAAACAAGCGCGCGGATTATCTCAAGGCCGTTTGGAACGTGATGAACTGGGCCGAGGCGGAAAAGAATTATCAGGCGGCGAAGAAATAAATTTTTCGTTCAACAAAAAACCACACGTTAGCTTGTCTGACGTGTGGTTTTATTTTTTCGCGAGAGCTTTTGAGACGGCGGCTTCCAACTCTTCACCGCGCAAATTTGAAGCGATGATTTTTCCCGTGCCGTCGAGCAGGTATGTCGCGGGGATGCTGTTCACGCCGTATTTTTGCGCGAGCTTGTTGCCCCAGCCCAGCCCATCGAAATACTGCGGCCACGTCATGCTTCTGTCCTTCATGAATGTGGACAGCTTCGTCTTGTCCTGATCAAGGCTGATGCCGATGATTTCAAAACCCTTCGAGTGATGCTTCTCGTAAGTCTTGATCACGCTGGGCAATTCAACTCGGCACGGCCCGCACCACGTCGCCCAGAAGTCGAGCAGCACCACCTTGCCTTTGTAGTTCGCGATGGACAGCGGCTTGCCGTCCAAATCCTTTTCGCTGAAGTCGGGAAACTGCGCGCCCGCACTCAACGATTTTTTTACTCTGTCCGCCTCGGCCTGTTTTTCGATGGATGCAAGCATCTCGTCTGCGCCTTTGCCATATTGGGTGTCAGGAAAATCGCGCTTGAGCTGCTTGATCAGTTCCGCGCCTTTCGCCCCGTCGTCGAAAACCTGCAGGTAAAGCTGCGCCTCCATGTAAAGGACGTTCGCCACGTCGTCGGTTTTTTCGCCTTTGTGTTTGGCCAGCAGCGCGCCGAATTCCTTCAACTCGTCGGCCAGATCCTTTTCCGTCTTCTTGCCTTCCCTCAATTTCGCCTGGATTTTACCGACCAAATTCCCGAGTTCGGTTTTGACGTTGTTGGTTGTGGCAGCAAAGGCTCCCTGACTCGAAAACAAAAGCGACATCGCTGCGAGCGCGACAAGAATTTTATTTTTCATAAGAGAAATCCGATTGGTTGTGATTCTGTCCTCATGAGGAAAACATTCCCTCGGAATGACCGCAAGTTTTTTCGCCAGGTGAAACGCACGCTCCCCAAACCACAAACTCACAGCCCGTCTTTTTTCTCGCCGTTGGCGCTGGCCATTTGTGCGTTGAGCGTCTTGCGGCGGTCAATGCTTTCGATGAGCATTTCGCCTTTTGTGGACGGCGTTATCGCCCATCCGCCGTGAACTACGTCATGAACGCCGGGCAAATGCGTTTCGTTCAAAATCAATTCGACCTGCTTGCCGCGCCAGACGTATTCAGCGGAATCTTTTTTCGCAGCGTGCCTCCGGGCCGGCCCGTAAAGGCTCGCGCAGAACGGCGCAAGGCTGGTCGTCGCGGAATTTTTCAGCACGGCGCCTTTTTCCTCCACCGACCATTTGGCGACTACTTGGAAAAGCTCTCCCTTCAAAAATGTGTATTCGACACTCTTGAGCGGGATGCCGTTGAAGGAAAGCGTTTCGTCTGAGCGCGTGTATGTTTTCAGGCCGCGCGCGTCATCGGAACTTTTCAGGACGAGATTGGGAATGTCTTTTTCCGATTCGCCAAACTTCACGTCGCGGAAACCATTCTTCGCGTCGAGGTAACGCAGTGTGCCGGGCGCGGCTTCGTTCTTCGCTGATCTGGCTGCGGTTTTTTTCGACGGCTCAAAGGCGCTTTCAGGATACGCGGCAGGCTCGTTCGTCAAGACGGCGGCGTGATGCGCTTCAGGCTTTTTCTTGCAACCCGACGCAAGCCCGAGCGAAATCGCGACGATGCAGGAAAGTTTAATCACCGTTTTCATAAATGGCTCTGGTGCTCGCTGTGATGTTTCCAGTATGCGCCGGAAAAGGACTTAGACAATCATATTTTGCTGCGCTGCGAACGCCAGTTTGGGACTCGTTTACACCGCCTCCTGCGCTGAGAATACCGCGTTATTCGCGCAAAGGACTTGGAGCTTTGTAATCCGGCGCAGCGTAGAACGCTGGATGCTTGGAAATGATTTCGGCCACCGCAGGGTCGTCGGAATTGATGATCATGACGCCAAAGTCTGCTTTGTCCCGCATCGCGGATTTGGCGACGACGGCGAAGTCCTGCAAAAGTTGCTCCGTGTTGTCGCAAGCCACGAGCAACCCGAAAACGTAATTGATTCTCGCCGGGTCGGGTTGTTCGATTTGCCGGAAGAGCCATGCGGCCTTGACTTCATGGCGCCCGCGCAGAAAGCGAAAGAGCGGTTGAAGAAAGTCGGTCGGATAATCGGCAGGCTCGACGATCTTCACGCGGCCTTGTTGCTGCGCACTGCTCGGAATCGGCCTGAGGATTGTGCCGTCGGCGAGCATTCGCGCGGCCCTGCGATCGAGGAAAAGTTCCCCTTTGCCGGACGCGGGGTTGATGACGACGCCGTATTCCTGGCAGGCAATGGCGCGAAACAGTTCCTTGCCTTTCATCTCGGCGACGGCGTATTGGTTCTCCGGCGCGCCGGTGTTTTTAATTGCCGCCTGGGCGCGTTCGACGGAAGTGAAAATGGGAATGAACCTGCCTTTCGGATTTTCCCAGACAGTGAAGGTCATCACATCGCGGTTGCGGATTGTGAAAGTGCCGTCCAGTTCAGGATGGTAAGGCACGAGAAAGACCAGAACGGACTCGCGCGCCTGCCGGAAAAATTCGGGATGCCCTTCCGGCCCGCGCAACGCGACGGCGAGCGCGCGCTCCAGATCGTTGGCCGGGTCTTTCATGGGCGGAATTCAGCCAAGAATGCCCGTGAAAGGTGGTTGGAACAACTTGTTTCTTGCGCGCGTCGCGGAGGATTTTTTCCGATTAAGAAAATTGACAGCGAATTGCCCGCTGATATTCTCCCGCGTTCTAAAAATTTATGAAACGGCAATATCAACCGTCAAAAATCCGCCGCAAACGGCAGCACGGTTTTCTGAATCGCAATTCGAGCAAGAGCGGCAAAGCCACGCTTGCCAACCGCCGCCGCGTCGGTCGCAAACGCCTGACTCCGGTCTGACCCAATGTCCTCAACCTCGCCGAAACGCCTGGGATTCGGCCGCGAGCAGCGCATCAAACAGACCCGCGATTTTGCCCGCGCCCGCGCGCAAGGCGAACGGCTGGCGCACGGAACGCTCGTCGCAAACTGGCTGAAACTTGGCGCAGGCTCCACGACGCGGCTCGGCGTGGTGACGAGCAAAAAAATCGGCGGGGCAGTGGAGCGGAGCCGGGCGCGGAGGTTGTTGCGTGAAGTTTTCCGCGCGCATCAGAATGATTTGCGGCAGCCGGTTGACCTTGTGCTCGTCGCGCGGCCTTCGATTGCCGGAAAGAAATTTGGCGATGTGGAGAAAGATTTTATGGCTGCGTTGAAAAAAGCGGGACTTTTGAAGGAATGAAAAACGAATGAAGCTCCAAATTCCAAGCTCCAACATCCAGAGAAGCGCCAAGCACCAAGCTCGACGGGGCCTTCGCCAGCCATTTGAAGCTTGGTGCCTGGAATTTCTCTGGAGCTTGGATGTTGATGCTTGGCGCTTCTGCCGTTGAAATCAATGAATCCGATCCAACACATTCTGATTTTAGCCGTGCGGCTGTATCGCTGGACGCTTTCGCCGGCGAAAACATTTTTGTTCGGCCCGCTCGGACAATGCCGCTTTGAGCCGAGTTGCTCGGTTTATGCGGTCGAAGCGCTGCAAAAGCACGGCGCGCTGCGTGGAAGTTTTCTGGCGGCGAAGCGGGTCTGCCGCTGTCATCCGTGGGGTGAGTGCGGGCTTGATCCGGTGCCGGGAAAAAAGTTTCAAGTTGGTCGCATCCAATAATTTTTCATGGACAAAAAATCAATCATCATCCTTGTCGTTTGCTTCGGGCTGTTCGTGGCGATGAACTCGCTCGTTCCAAAACTTTTTCCGCCGATTCCGCGTCCCGCCGCGCCGACGAACGCCGTGGCGTCAGCCGGCTCTTCCGGGCAAACCAACGTCGCGCCGCAACCTTCCGCTCCGACAGCTTCGATCAGCGCGAGCACGACGCCAGTTTTCACCGTTGCGCCGAATGTTCGCGAGGAGTTGGTGGTGCTGAAAAACGAGAACGCGCGTTACACGTTCACGTCGCATGGCGGAGGTTTGAAACTTGTTGAGCTGATTCGTTACCCTGAAACGGTTTCGCAACGCCGCGGCAAGACGCAGATGGACCGCTTTGCGACGCTCAACACGCTGGCACCAGTGCCGGCGCTGGCGATCGCGGGAGGAGGTTTGCAGGAGGATGGAATTTTCAAGCTGACACAACGCGGCTCCGCCGTCCGCGCGGAAAAATCACTGACGAACGGGCTTGTCATCGTGAAGGAGTTCCGGCTGGGAACGAATTATCTGGTGGAAGCGACGGTGCGGATTGAAAATACCACGACGGAAACGCTGAGTTTGCCCGCTCGCGAAATCGTCATCGGCGCCGCGACGCCGATGAGCGCGCAGGATGACGGCCTGGCGGTTGGAATTTCGTGGTATGACGGGAAAGCGCTGGAGTCCATGAGCAGTTCGCATTTTTCGTCAAGCGGTTTCATGTGCACGCCGCGGACCCCGCCAACGGAATATCGCGCCGGACAGAGCAACGTGGTTTGGGCAGCGGTGCACAATCAATTTTTTACGCTGGTGGCGATGCCTTCTGAACCGGCGCAGGAGGTCGTGACGCGCCCGATCCATCTGCCACGGTTCCCGGCGACCACAATGAACGCCGCGCCAACTCCGCCTCCGCAAGGTTTTCAAACCGCGCTGGTTTATCCGCAAACAACGCTGGCAGCGAGGGAAACTTTCGAGCGGCGTTATTTTCTGTTCGCCGGCCCGAAGGAGTATCGGACGCTGGCGCGGATTGGAGACCGGTTTCGCAACAATCTCGACCAGGTGCTTGGCTTCGACGAGATGTTCCCTTTTTACAGTTTGGGCGGGTTTTTCGCCAAGGGGCTTTTGCTGGCCATGAACACACTGAACAACGTCCTGCACGTCGGCTACGGCTGGGCCATCATCATCATCACGGTCATCATCAAGATAGTTTTTTGGCCTTTGACCAAGGCCAGCATGCGTTCGATGAAGCGGCTCCAGGCATTGCAGCCGCAGATGACCGCGATCAAGGAGAAATACAAAGACGACCCGCTCAAAGCGCAAAAGAAAACAATGGAGTTCATGAAGGAAAACAAGGTCAGCCCGCTGGGAGGCTGTCTGCCGATGCTGGTGCAGATCCCAGTTTTCATCGCTTTTTTCACAATGATCCGCAGCGCGATTGAATTGCGCGGCGCTTCTTTTTTGTGGGTCGGGGATTTGTCCATGCCAGACACGTTGTTTTATATTCCTGGGTTTAATTTCCCATTCAACCTGTTGCCGCTATTGATGGGGGCGACAATGCTCTGGCAGTCGCACGTCACGCCACAGTCACCCGGCATGGATCCGATGCAGCAGAAGATCATGAAATACATGCCGCTGATGTTCCTGGTTTTCCTCTACAATTTCAGCGCCGGATTAACGCTTTACTGGACGGTGCAAAATTTGTTAACCATTGCCCAGATGAAACTGACGAAGGCGGAGCCTGCAGCAACCCAGGCAGTCGCCAAGTTTCCACCGCAAAAAAAATAACGTGAATTTGGAACTCAGGAATGGATTTGATAAGGAAACCAAGAAACCAAGAAATTTATTTTCCTGTCTTCCTGGATTCCTTGTTAAATTATTCCTTTGCTGAGTTCCCGAGTTCCAAATTAAATTGATTATGGCCTCACACGCGAAAGCAATCCTGGAGGAAACGCTGCAACGGCTCGGGTTCCAGGCAGCCGTTGAAGAACACACAATGGAAGAGGGGGTCTTGCTTGATGTGCAGACGGATGATTCGGGCCGGCTGATTGGCCGGCAGGGACAGACGCTTTCCGACCTCCAGTATATCACCAACCGGATTTTGTTTCAGAAAGACGCTTCCGCGCCGAAGGTGATGGTGGACGTGAGCGGCTACCGCGCCCAGGCGCGCGACGCGCTGGTGAAGAAGGCGAAGGACGCCGCCGAAAAAGTCCGGCGCTGGGGCGACGTGGTGGAACTGGAACCGCTCAATGCCTTTGACCGCCGCATCATCCACAACGCGCTCAAAGACGACCCCGGCGTGGAAACGCACAGCGTGGAAGTGGAAGGCACGGACAGGAAAGCAATTTTGCTTCGGCCAAAGCACTGAATCTAAAATTAAAAACCCCTTCCGATATGTCGGAAGGGGTCTTGGAGGAATTAGCCAATCAGCTAAAATGCATGAATTAACTGAGCGAGCTAAAACTTGTAGATGATGTTCGCTGCGACGGTGACTTCATTTTTCTTCGTCGGTTCGCCCACCTCTTTGCCGCCGAACGCTTTGTTGCCGTCCGCCGCGTGGTCCCAGCGCACTTCAACTCGGCTGATGACGTTTTTCCACAGGTCATATTGAATCGTGCCTGTGACAGCGACGACTTTGCGCAATGGATTGCCCGACGAACCGTTCAAGGCATCGGCCAGCGCGCCGAGGTAAGCGCCGCGAGCATATTCGCCACGAAGATTGAGGGTCATTTTCTCGGTCGCTTTATACATGATGTAACCGACGGCATTCATCCCGTAACCGGTGTCACTACCGGCCACATCGGTGTGGTGGATTGAATCGTATTCAGCGCCAAACGTCAGGCCGGTGATAGACGTGTTCAATGTGGTGCCGAGATACAAATGGGTCCTGTCCTTGGTAGTGCCACCCGTGCCGGGGCCATGATCCAAGCCTGCGTTGAATGTAGAGCCTTTCAAGAAGCCGAAGCTTTCAGGCGCGGTGAAGGTGAGCAGGCTGACGATGGCCTTCTTGCTTTCAGTTTTGTGTTTCTCGTTGATCGGGCCCGTGGTCACTTCGTTGGCCACGCCGACGAGTGCGCTGAAGGTGTCACAGAATTTGTATGAGGCCAAGATGCCGGTGTGTTCGGTCGGTTGGATTGACCAGGCGTAAGAGTGCGTGTAGTTCGGGTTGATATAGGAAGTGGTGGATTCCCAACCGATGACGTTGCCGAAACGGCCAACCTGAAAATCAATGCCATTGCCGAATGGCACGTGCAAGTCCACGTGAGCCTCACGCACGTATTCGGTCGTTGAACCGGTAATGCCGCCGATGTCCGGCCCGAATATCAGTTCGGCTACGTAGCCCGCGCCCCAGTCGCCCTCATCAGAGATTGGTTTGCTAATCTTGAGGTCAACGAGGTTCAGGTTGAAGCCATCTTGTTTTCCGGCGTTGAAGGCGTAGGGCGCAGGGTTGGCGTTGCCCGTGCCGGGATTCCAGCGCGCCGATGTGTCCACATAACCGCTCAAGGTTGTGGAGGAGAGCGCCGTCTGCACGGAAGCGCCACTCTCTTCCGCTTGCACGACGGATGAAAAACTGACCAGCCCCACGGCTGCCAAAGCTACAGTCCATTTATTGAATTTCATTTTATAGTTTGTTGATTGTTGGGTTTTCTCGCGATGCGCCGAATTGACCTCCGCGCCTCGCAGAGTTTCATCCGGCAAAGCGCAAAAGAGAATCCAGCACAAAATGCGTCGCAGCGTGCATGGCAGAACTTATGCCAGCGAATCGATGCCAGATGAAATCATGGATTTGCTTAAACAATTCGCAGCGTAGTTTATTTGCTGGGAAAAAACCGGCGTCGTTTCTTGTCCGCGTTGGTCAAATCACGCCACGTTTTTTTCGACCGAATAAGATGAGTCGCGCTAACGCGCACTGATGCTCACTTTGAGTAGCGCAGACTTCTCCCGACCTGTCGGGATATCGCGGGTTTCCAACCCGCAGCGCGAGGAAATCCAACGCCGTTTTGAATAGCCAGCGGTCTGCCGATTAGAAATCGGCGATACAGCAGATTGGAAATCTGCGCTACGTGGCGCTGGAAAATAAAAACCCCTTCCGATTTTCTCGGAAGGGGTTGTGGTGTTCTAAATCGGGTTAGAACTTGTAGATGATGTTGGCTGCAACGAGAACTTCGTTCTTCTTGCTGCCCACGTCGTCCCCGGAGCTAGCCTTCCCGAAAGAAGCCGGACGGGCCTCACCGAAGAAGCGGCCATTGGAACCATGGTCCCAGCGGACTTCAAGGCGGCTGATGACGTTCTTCCACAGGTCATACTGGGCCGTGGCCGTCAGGGCGAAGACATCCGCCTTTTCAGCCACACTGCCATCCTCGTCGAGGAAGCCGAAGGCTCCCGCTCTGTCACGGAGATACTCGCCACGTAGGTGGAGGCTCAGTTTTTCAGTGGCTTGATATGATGCGTAGCCGGCGGCTGACCAGGTTGATTCACCTTTGGTCGAGATGTTTTCGCCACGGCTCGTGTCGCGCAGCCTCAAATAATCAAACGAGGCGCCGAAACGCAGTCCAGTCACCGGAGTTGCCAGCGTTGCGCCGGCATACCAACTCGTTGTCGTTACTCCGAGGTCATTTCCAGCTTCATTGTCGTTGAAGCCGTTCACGACGCCACCATACAGCGTTGAACCGGCCAAGAATCCCCAGTCATCCGGCGCGGTGAGGGCAATCGATCCCATGTAAGTCTTGGAAGACTCAGCCCTGCCGTCTTCAGCGAACGAGGAGCGCGCATTGATGTGCGGGCCTACTGTGTTCGCGACACCAGCCGAGAGGCTGATGTTGTCGTTGATGCGATATGAGGCGAGAACACCGGTATGAGTTTGCGGCTCAATCGAATGACCATACGAACGGGTGTAGTTCGGGTTGTTCGGCGACGCAACGGATTCGTATCCGATGATGCTGTCGAACACGCCGATCTTCCAATCAATGCCGTTGCCGATTGGCATCCGCAGCGCAACATATGCTTGGCGGATCGCTAAATCAGCAGACGCCGTTCTTTCACTGTTGGAATCGTGATACGTGCTGGATGATCCCAATCTGTTCGCATCCGGTCCGAACCACAGGTCAACGTGGTAGCCTGCCGCCCATTCATTTTCATCAAGCGGCTTGGCGATGGTCAACTGAACGACGTTCAGATTAAATCCATCGGATTTGTCGAAGTTGAATTTATAGGGCGCAGGAAAGTCATTGCCTGTGCCCGCGTTCCAGTGCATTGACGTATCTACATAACCACTGAAGGTGGTTGACGAGAGCGCCGTCCCAAGCGCGTTACCGCTCTCTTCAGCTTTCACAGCCGAAGCAAGGCTAACGACACCGAGGGCAGCTAAACCAACTGTCCATTTATTTAACTTCATCTGGTTCCTCCATTTGTTGTTTGTTTTTTGTTGCATGCATTTCTGGATGAACACGGTTCACCCAAGCGCCAAACGGCGCATTGGCGGCATTGATAGGCAAAACTCCGGATTTTGACAACATATTTTTTTTAATTATTTTTTGCCCAAGATCGAGAGGTTTTGAACTGACAATCCCTTGCTTCCGCGAAGCTTTTTGCCGATGCTTGGAATTGCTATCGGATATATTCTCGACTCGCTTGCGAAGGAATTTGAATTTTTTATTCCTTGCTACTCCAAAACACTAAGAACAAGGTTGTCCTGCGCTAAAACAGGCGGTTTTACCGCACGAGCGGCTAAATCCTCGTGAGAATTCCGCTCTGGTGGAATACAGGTTGCTTGATTCTGGAACATTGAAAAAGAAACCGGCAATAGGCAGCTTTGGTTTGATTTGGCGCATGGCAGACTTTATTTAGACGCACGATAAGAATTATGCCCTCATTCGTTTATGTTGCGCGAGACACGGCCACGGGCCGTGAAATTCGCAGTTCCGTGGAGGCGGCTACCGAACAGTCCGCCGTTGCCGCGCTGCTGAAGCGGAATCTTCTGGTTGTCTCCGTGCAGGAGAAGGTCGGCAAAAAAGGCCGCACCTCGGGCGGCAAAGTCGCTCTTCAAGACCTTGTCATTTTCACCCGGCAACTGGCGACGATGATTGACGCCGGCCTGGCAATGGTGCAGTCCCTCACGGCGCTTGCAGATCAGACCACGAACAAAATCATGCGCGACGTGATCCGCGATGTCTGCACGCGTGTTGAAGGCGGCGACAGTTTTTCCGAGGCGCTGCAAAAACATCCCAAGGTTTTCAATCGTCTCTACGTCTGCATGGTCGGCGCCGGCGAGAAAGGCGGCTTGCTCGCTGAAATTTTGTCCCGCCTCGCCACTTATCTGGAAAACGCCGCGCGCCTTCGCAAAAAGGTGAAATCTGCCCTGATGTATCCGACCGTCGTATCAATCGTGGCGGTGGTCATCACGACTTTCCTGCTGATAAAAGTTGTTCCCGTCTTTGGCGAAATTTTCACCAGCTTTAACGCCAAGTTGCCCGCGCCCACCCAGTTCCTGATTGATCTAAGCGAGTTGGTGAAAAAATTCTTCTGGGCGTTTCTCATTGCGGCAGGCGGAATCGTTTACGGCTGGATGTATTTCCTCAAAACGAAAACCGGGCGCGAATTTTGGGATGCCAAACGAATCAAGCTCCCCGTGTTCGGCAGCCTCGCTCACAAGATTTGTCTGGCGCGATTCACCCGGACGTTCGCCTCGCTCATTCGCAGCGGTGTGCCGATCCTGGAAGTCTTGCAAATCGTTTCCCAGACTGTCGGAAACGTCATCATGGAAAAAGCTATCAAGACCGCGGCGGGCGATATCGAGCGCGGCGAAAGCATTTCCAACGCACTGGCCAAGCACCCTGTTTTTCCGACCATGATTGTGCGAATGGTCACCGCCGGCGAACAAACCGGCAAGATTGATTCCATGCTCGAACGCATCGCCGATTTTCTCGACGAAGAAATCGAAACCACGCTCTCCGGCCTGACTTCATTGATCGAGCCAATCCTCATCGTGTTTCTTGGAGTCGTCATTGGCGGCATGGTCATCTGCATGTTCCTGCCGATCTTCAAGATGAGCGAGATCATCAATCCGTCGGGACGCAGTTAACAAGTTGCGCCAAATCCATTTTGCCGACTTCGCCAGAAACTTCGCGCGAATTTATTTCTTGTTTGCTTCCACAGAAGTGCGCTTATGATTGCCCCGTTGGGCAAAGTAAATTCGGAAACAAAATTACGGATATGCCGCTGACACACACACGAGACCTGTTCGCCAAAGCGCTCAAGGGCAAATACGCCCTCGGCGCTTTCAACGTCAACAACATGGAACTGCTCCAGGCCATCATCGAAGCCTGCGAGGAGGAAAAAGCGCCTGTAATGCTTCAAATCTCAAAAGGCGCGCGGCAATACGCCAATCCCGTCTATCTCAAGAAGCTCATCGAAGCCGCCGTCAGCCTCTCCAACATCCCCATCGCCGTCCACCTTGACCATGGCGATTCCTTTGAGCTTTGCAAAGAGTGCGTTGATGAAGGTTTTACCAGCGTGATGATTGACGCCAGCCACGAGCCGTTCGACAAAAACGTGGAAATCTGCAAAAAAGTCGTGGACTACGCGCACAAGCACAACTGTGTTGTCGAAGGCGAACTCGGTATGTTGGTCGGCGCGCAGCACGACGACGGTGAGGAGGGCGGCGGTTATTCCAAAGGCGGTTGCTACACGCATCCCGACGAGGCCGTGAAATTCGTCCGCGAATCCGGCGTGGATTCGCTCGCCGTCGCCATCGGTAATTCCCACGGCGCCTACAAGTTCAAGGGCGAACAACACCTTGATCTGGAACGACTCAAAGCCATCAAAAAAGCCCTGATGGACGCGGGAATGGGTGATTACCCGCTCGTTCTTCACGGCGCGTCCAGCGTGCCAAAAGATTTGGCGCAGGAGATCAACAAATACGGCGGCAAGATGGGTGAGGAAACCGCCGGTGTTCCCGAGGCTGACATCGAAGTCGCCCGCCGCATCGGGTGCACAAAAGTCAACATAGACACCGACCTGCGCATGGCCATGACCGCTGCCATCCGAAAAGCTTTGGCCGAGAACCCGAAAGAATTCGACCCGCGCAAATACCTTGGCCCCGCCCGCACCAAAGTCAAAGAACTCGTCCGCCACAAAGTGCGCGACGTTCTTTGCTGTGCTGGCCACGCGTTCGACTGATGAGCGCGGGCGGGTCCCTCAACGTCATTCTTTGCAATTTTGCCCCGCCAAAACCCGGCGTGCCACAGTTCTTCGCGACATTTTTTCCCGGCCCCGTTTTGTCTTTCACCCGCATATTTTTCGCAAGCCCTCACATTTTCAACGACTTGAAAAAATTGTTATTCTATGGCACGGCCACAGCTAAAAATATTTTGAAAGTATAGCTATTAACAATAACATTGGCACATATTGGCGATGAAAAGGAATGGGTTGCTGGCGGTGGGGAGGTTTTGGCGCAGGCGGGTCTTGAGGGCGGCCCAGAGATGTTCGATGGGGTTGAGGTCGGGCGAGTAGGGCGGCAGGAACAGCAACCGGCAGCCTGCGGCTTCGACCAGCTTTTGGGTGGTCGGCGATTGATGAAACCGGGCGTTGTCCAGCACGATCACGCTGCCCGGCGGCAGCACGGGCAGCAGCACTTGGGCAAAGTAAATGTCCACCACTTCGGTGTTGCAACTGCCTTGAAACACCAGCGGCGCGACCATCTTGTTCTGCCGGGAGGCGGCGATGATGCTGGTGCGTTCCCGCCGTTTGCCGCACACCTCCTGATAAATCCGCTCACCCCGGGGTGAGCGGCCATATTCACGATACAGGCGGTGATCCACGCCGCATTCGTCCAGGTAAAAGACGGGCTGCCCGTCGAGCTTTTCGAGTTCGCGTCCGAAGAGCCACCGCTGCACCTCGTTGCGCTCGCGATATTTTGTGAGTTTTTTTTAGAGTGAAGCCGATCTGGCGCAGGCGCACCCAGACGGCGTGATGGCTGACGCCAAACACCCGCTGGAGTTCCTTGAGGGTGGCGTCAGGATGTCTATTGACGTGAGCCTGGAGTTGCTGCGGATCGAGTTTGCGCCAGTGTCCCCAGCTTTTTTGGGGTGCCAGCGTTCCCGTCCGGGCGGCGGTCAGATAACGGTATAGCAGTTGCGGTTAACATCGGCACAGCATGGCTTGCCAGCGATAAGAAA
>CAYMCQ010000085.1:0-17697 GCA_964389025.1 uncultured Verrucomicrobiota bacterium | reverse complement strand
CCAATGCGTTGATCGCTGCCGCGCGCGAGTTGCGCGATGCGGTGTCGCGCCTGAAATTCAAGCCGCCGGTCACGCACGTCTATAACCCGCTCGATTACGCATGGGCTGCGCATGAAATGTATCTGCGCAAGTTCGGCGACTCGCGCAAGCGTGTGGTGTTTCTCGGAATGAATCCCGGTCCGTTCGGCATGGCGCAGACGGGCGTGCCGTTCGGCGAAATCGCCGCCGTGAGGGATTGGCTGAAGATTGATGCGAAGATCGGCAAGCCGGTGCGCGAGCATCCGAAACGATTGGTGCGCGGACTTGATTGCGAACGTTCCGAAGTCAGCGGGTTTCGTTTGTGGGGATTGTTCGTGAAACGATTCGGCACGCCGGAAAAATTCTTTGCCGAACATTTCATGGCGAATTATTGTCCGCTCGCATTCATAGAAGCTAGACTCAATTGACCAACCCCAGACCGACCCAAAAATCAACTGCTACTTGTAGAGGAGAAACTTCTCCCGCCGTTTCTCAAACTCCTTCAAGTCCGGTGTCCAGCTTGCGTGGATTTCACTTAGAGGTTTATCAGCTTTGATCGCGTCAAGCGTCGGTTTGTGCAGCAGGAGACGCTGGATTTTTTCTGGGCTAAAATCGTTTGGATAGAGGAGATAAAGTGTTTTTGCCATTTGCAATCCCACGTCCACCACATTGCAGCGGTCGCGGTCGTTGAGCATGATGTAAACGCCGGCGCAGTTCGTGCCTTTGTAAACGCTGGCCGTGGGCGTGAAACGAATCGGCATAAAACTCACGCCGGGCAGTTCGGCGCGGTTAAGTTCTTCAGCGAAGCGCAAATCGTCGATGTAAGGTGCGCCCACGACTTCAAACGGCGTGTCCGTGCCGCGTCCGACGGACAGCGCGGTTTCGAGCAGACCGACGCCGGGATACAAAATCGCCTGCTTCACGTTGCGCATGTTCGGCGAGGGATTTGTCCACGGCAAACCGGTTTCGTCGAACCACTCGTTGCGACGCCAGCGTTCGACTTCAATGACGGTGAGGTCGGCTTTGAGATTTTTTTCCGCGTTATACATTTTAGCCAGCTCGCCCAGCGTCATGCCGTGGCGCAGCGGCACTTTGTAAAAACCAACGAACGTCGGCGGCTCGGCCAGCACCGGGCCGTCAATCATCGTGCCGGTGATTGGATTGACGCGGTCGAGGACGAAAATCTGTTTTCCGTTTTCCGCTGCCGCTTCGATGGCAAGTCCCATCGTGGACGGATACGTGTAAAACCGGCAGCCGATGTCCTGAATGTCATAGACGAGCGCGTCGAGGTCTTTGATGTCCTCGGCTTTGGGTCCGCGCAGCCGCAGAGCCATTGCGCTGTGTTCGGCTTCCGACTCGTCCGGTCTGCGCTTCGGAACCGCTGGATAGAGACTGACAATCGGCAAACCGGTTTTCTCATCCACGCTGTTGGTGATCACGTTCTGGTCGAGCGCGCCGCGAATGCCGTGCTCGGGGCTGAACAATCTCACGAGCGTGACGCCCTGCGCGTTCTTGAGTAGGTCAATCGTCGCATTCCGCTCGTTGTCGTGGCCGGTGTGGTTGGTGATGAGGCCGATGCGTTTGCCTTTGAGCGGCGCAAAATTATTTTTCACCAGCACGTCAATGCCGTTCAACGCACGCTGCGTTGCTGGACGCACGAGTTTGGTTGGACCGACCTGCCGGCCAGCCGTTGCCGAATCAGATTCCCGCGCAGCCAACGCGCCCGGCACATAGGCAAAATTAAAATCCGCCACCGCCTCCGCCGCCAGCGTTCCAAGCTTCCCGCGCAACGCTCCAACATTTCCTTTTTCCGTCGGATGATTCCGATTCGACAAAAAGATCAAAAACGTCTGCGAAAAAGGATCAATCCAAATCGAAGTTCCCGTCCAGCCCGTGTGACCAAACGAGCCGAGCGGAAAAATTTTCCCGCGCGGCCCGCTGTAACTCGAATCAATGTCCCAACCCAAACCACGGCGATGCGTGACATTCGGCGGCGTTTGCACAGTCGTCATCAGCTTGACGGTTTCCGGTCTAAAAATCCGCACACCGTCCAGTTTGCCGCCATTCAGGAGCATCCTCGCATAGCGTGCCAAATCTGATGCGGTGAAAAAAAGCCCCGCGTGTCCTGCCACGCCGCCCATCCGACGCGAGCGCGGGTCATGGACGACGCCGCGAACCGGCGTGTCTCCTTCAACTTCCGTCGGCGCAACGCGCTGAAATTTTGATTTCGGCGGATTGAACCCCGTGTCCTTCATTTTGAGCCGATCATAAATTTCGCGCTTCACGAATTTATCCAGCGGCTCGCCTGAAACGCGGCGCACGATTTCACCGAGCAGAATCATTCCGGTGTCGCTGTAAATGACTTTCTCGCCGGGCACCGCGCTCAATTTCTCCGCGCAACTCAAACGAATCGCCTCGTCGTATCCGCTCCAATCCGGTTTCAAGCTGATGTCCGGTCGCAATCCCGATGTGTGCGTCAAAAGTTGCCGGACGGTGATTTTATCTTTTCCTTCGGCGGCGAACTCGGGGATATATTTCGTAACACGCTCGTCCAGATTTATTTTCCCGCGCTCGACCAGCAGCATCACCGCCGGCGTGCAAGCCACCACTTTCGTCAGCGACGCCGCGTCGAAAATCGTGTCCCCGGTCATTGACTCGGCATTCGGCACGACGGCTCTGTGGCCGAAGGCTTTGTGGTAATTGAAGCCGCGATGCTCCAGCCAAAGAACACCGCCGGGACACCTTTTGTCCGCGATGGCTTCGTTGATCGCCGCGTCCATCTCACGAATTTTTTCCGGACGGAGAACGGGTTGTTGCGGCGCAGCAACCGAGCTCGCGACAAAACAGGCGCTAAAAAGAATTGAAACAACCTTGCCCGTGGAGAATTTTTTCATGCGCCGCAATTAAACCATTCGACCGGGCGCCGACAACCCAATTTACTTGCCGCATTCCCACTTCTCAGATAACCAAGGCTGACCGAACAGCGTGAAACGACGACCCTCCAGAATAAAAATTTCACCTGGCGCAAAGCTTCGCGCCGCGCTGAAGAGAGAAAAGCCGCTGCAAATCGCCGGAGTCGTTCACGCTTACGCCGCGATTCTCGCCGCGAGCGCGGGCTTTCGAGCGCTTTATCTTTCCGGCGCGGGCGTTGCGAACGCCAGCTACGGCGTGCCGGACATTGGCCTCACCACACTCAATGATGTCCTGATTGACGTGCGCCGAATCACGGGCGCCACGGCACTGCCTTTGCTCGTTGACGGGGACACCGCCTGGGGCAATCCGCGCCGCACCGTTCGCGAAATGATCCGGGCCGGCGCGGCTGGAATTCACATTGAAGATCAGGTTGAAGCAAAACGTTGCGGCCATTTGCCGGGAAAAAAGTTGGTCCCCGCAAAAGAAATGGCCGCGCGAATCCAAGCCGCAGTTGCGGGAAAAACAGATTCGCAATTTGTCATCATGGCGCGAACCGACGCCGCAGCCGTCGAAGGTTTGGATTCAGCGATTGCCCGCGCCAAACTTTATCGTGACGCGGGAGCGGACATGATTTTTGCCGAGGCGCTGACGGATTTGGCGCAGTATAAAAAATTTACCGCCGCCGTAAAAATCCCCGTGCTCGCCAACATCACCGAGTTCGGCAAGACTCCGCTGTTCACGACGAGTGAATTGAAATCCGCCGGAGTGAGCCTCGTTCTTTATCCGCTCTCGGCATTTCGCGCGATGAACGCGGCGGCGCTGAAAGTTTTTCGCGAGTTGCGCAGGCAAGGCACGCAGAAAAAAGTTTTGCCGTTGATGCAAACGCGCGCCGAGCTTTATGAATTCCTCGGCTACGACGCTTTGAAAACGAAAAAATATTTATGAGCACTGACAAAAAAACTGGCGGACTGGCCGGCATCGTGGCCGGCCAGACAGACATCAGCACCGTGGGCAAGGAAGGCATGGGGCTGACTTACCGCGGCTACTCCATCAACGACCTCGCCGACCACGCGACGTTCGAGGAAGTCGCGTATCTTCTTATTTACAAAAAATTGCCGACGCGAAGCGAGCTCGACTCGTATTGCAAAAAGCTCATTTCGCTTCGTGGACTGCCCGCGCAGGTCAAGACCGTCCTTGAACAATTGCCCGCCAACACGCATCCGATGGATGTGTTGCGCACCGGCTGTTCCGCGCTTGGCTGCGTGGAACCGGAGGGCGAAGGCCGGGATCAAATCGCTGTCGCGAACCGTTTGCTCGCGGCGTTTCCCTCGATGCTGCTCTACTGGTATCAGTTCTCGAAGAACGACGAGCGCGTGGAAACCAAAACCGCCGACGCCGCGATGGCTGGGCAATTTCTCCACCTCCTCCACGGCAAGCCTTCCGACGACACGCACATCCGCGCGCTCGACACTTCGCTGATTCTCTACGCCGAGCACGAGTTCAACGCCTCCACGTTCACGGCTCGCACGATCGCTTCGACGCTCCCGGATTTTTATTCCGCAATCACCGGAGGCATCGGCGCACTGCGCGGCAATCTGCACGGCGGCGCGAACGAAGCCGCGATGGAGTTGATCGAAAAATTCCAGACGCCCGACGAAGCGGAAAAAGGTTTGCTGGGAATGCTGGAGCGAAAGTCCCTCATCATGGGCTTCGGCCACCGCGTCTATAAAACTTCAGATCCGCGCAACGGTGTCATCAAGGATCTTGCGAAGAAGCTGGCGGCGCTTCGCGGCGACAAAAAACTTTATCCCATTGCCGAGCGCATTGAGGCTGTCATGTGGCGCGAGAAAAAACTTTTCCCGAACTTGGATTTTTACAGCGCGCTTGCCTACCACTTCTGCGGAATTCCGACGCCGATGTTCACGCCGATTTTTGTCATTGCGCGAACCAGCGGCTGGTCGGCGCACATCATGGAACAACGCGCGAACAACCGCCTCATCCGTCCGACGGCGGAATATATCGGGCCAGAGCCGCGCGCGTTTGTGCCGATGGAGAAACGTTAGACAACCAGGCGTCATGCAGCGGCGCGCTTTCACTTTAATAGAATTGCTGGTGGTCATCGCCATCATCGCCATCCTTGCCGCGTTGCTGCTGCCCGCGATTGATAAAGCCAAATGGAAGGCGCAGGGAATTCATTGCCTGAACAATCACCGCAACCTGACGCTCGCGTGGAAAATGTATGTGGATGACAACCGCGACGAGCTCCCGTTTGCCAGCAGGAATTGGCTGCATCCGGAACTTGATCAATTCGCCTGGATCACCGGCGACCTTGATTTTAATCCGAACAACCGGTCGAATTGGGACGTGGAGATGGACATCAAAAAAAGCCCGCTCTGGCCTTATTGCGGAAATTCCACTGCAATCTGGAAATGCCCAGCCGACCGTTCCACGGTCACTGTGGATGGCCAACGCCTGCCGCGCGTGCGGAGCATGTCAATGAACATCTGGGTCGGCGGCTTCAACGGTTACGACGGCGGGATTTCTGACGGCGACTACTGGACGCCCGGCGGAAATCCCTGGCGCGTTTATCTGAAAATGAATGAACTGAGCGACCCCGGCGCGTCGAAGATTTTTCTTCTGATGGACATGCGCGAGGACAGCATTGACTGGGGAAATTTCGCCACGGATATGCGCGGCTGGCCGGATCATCCCGAACAAATTGGTTTTTATGATTTACCCGCGAACTATCATCATCGTGCCGGCGGGCTTTCCTTCGCTGACGGTCATGGCGAAATCAAACGTTGGCGCGACGACCGGACAATGCCAGCACTGGTGCGCGACGGTTATGTCCAGGACGTGAAGCCTTCGCCTCATAATCCAGATGTCATCTGGCTTCAGGAACGGGCGACGCGGAAAAAATAATCGCGCTTGCAAACCGCTCCTGCTACAAACCGCTGACCTATGTCGTCAGCCATTTCAAATGTCCGCCCTGAACCTGACAACCTGCTCGTCAAAATCGCGGACTACGTTTGCAATTTCAAAATCACCAGCGACGAAGCTTTCAACACCGCGCGCTACTGCCTCATGGACACGCTCGGCTGCGGCCTGCTCGCGCTGAAATATCCCGCCTGCACAAAGCTTCTTGGGCCGGTCGTGCTCGGAACAGTCGTGCCAAATGGCGCGCGTGTGCCGGGAACGGATTACGTCCTCGATCCGGTCACCGCCGCATTCAACATCGGCACGCTCATCCGCTGGCTGGATTTCAACGACACATGGCTCGCCGCGGAATGGGGACATCCTTCAGACAATCTTGGTGCGATTTTGGCCGTGACGGATTTTGTTTCGCGCAACACTGGCAAGGACGCGCTGCCGCGCCTCCAAAGCTGCACCGTTCGCGACATCCTCACCTCGATGATCCAAGCCCACGAAATCCAAGGCGTCCTCGCTCTGGAAAACAGTTTCAACCGCGTCGGCCTTGACCACGTCCTGCTCGTCCGAATCGCCTCCACGGCTGTCGCAACAAAACTTCTTGGTGGCACGCGCGAACAAATCATCAATGCTGTCTCGAATGCATGGGCCGATGGCGGCGCGCTCCGCACCTATCGTCACGCACCGAACACCGGCTCGCGAAAATCCTGGGCCGCCGGCGACGCCACCGCACGCGCCGTCCAGCACGCGCTCATGGCCATCAAGGGTGAAATGGGTTATCCCACCGCGCTTTCCGCCAAGACGTGGGGCTTCAGCGACGTTCTCTTTCGTGGCCAGCCCATCAAACTCGCGCGCCCGTTCAGCTCGTATGTGATGGAAAATGTTTTGTTCAAAATTTCTTTCCCCGCCGAGTTTCACGCGCAAACTGCCGTCGAAGCCGCGTTCAAACTTCATCCGCAAGTTCGCGATCGCCTCAACGACATCAAGCGCGTCGTCCTCACCACGCACGAATCCGCCATCCGCATCATTGACAAAAAAGGGCCGCTCAATAATCCCGCAGACCGCGACCATTGCCTGCAATACATGACCGCCATCGGCCTGATTTTTGGCGCGCTCACCGCCGACCACTACGAGGACGCCGCCGCCAAAGAC
Source organism: uncultured Verrucomicrobiota bacterium (assembly GCA_964389025.1). Taxonomy (GTDB): domain Bacteria; phylum Verrucomicrobiota; class Verrucomicrobiia; order Limisphaerales; family CAYMCQ01; genus CAYMCQ01. The sequence goes on along the minus strand of CAYMCQ010000085.1, from coordinate 10,686 downwards.
CCGCGCATTGACGCGCTCCGCGATAAGATGCACGTGCAGGAAGACCCGCGTTACAGCCGGGAATATCTCGAACCGGACAAACGCTCCATCGCCAACGCCGTGCAAATCTTTTTCAAAGACGGCACCGCCACGGAAAAAGTCGAAGTCGAATATCCCGTCGGCCACCGCCGCCGCCGCGCCGAAGGAATTCCGCTGCTCGCGAAAAAATTCCAGGCGAACGCGGAAACGTGTTTTCCAAATGAGCGCGCGGAAAAAATTCTGGCGATGTTTGAGGATGTGAAACGGCTGGAGCAAATGACCGTGGACGAATTCGTAGAGAATTTTATTCCGTGATCGGTTCTTCGGCCAATCGTCGGGGCAAATCGCGCGCGCTGTGCATCAAACGGACTGCTTCAAGCACCACCACTGACACGATAAAAGAAAAGACCACTGGGTCACACGATTCAATCCGACTTCTTTTATTGCGGGTCGCTTCATCATGAATCTATTCGATCGTCAATTTGAGCTGGTCCATTCGCTTGCGCGCCTTGTCGAGCACCTGCTGCGACTTGGCGGACTTGAGCACCTGGTTCAAAGCCGTCCCGATCTCGGCGGAATCCTTGGCGTCCAGTTTCTCGGCAATCTTCACGGCCACCGCGCCGGCCTCATCAGACACCGCCGGATCCGGCAGATACGGAGTGACCTTTCGCAGCGACTCGACTGTCAGGATGTCTCCCAGCCCGGCGAGGATGAGCATTTTTTCCTGTGGACTGGCTGCCAAAGAGGCCGCTTCAGTTAACAACGTGAGTTTCTCCGCAGCCGTTGCACCTGACTCCCGGGCCAGTCTCACAAAACCGCGAAAAGCCACTTCGCGCTGATTGCCGCCCGTCGCCGAGCGAACGATTTGCAACAGGTCCGGCGCGGTTGCCGAATCGGGCCAGTCCGCCAGTGCGCGCACGGCGGCTTCCCGCACTTCCGAGTTGAAGTCGTTCACAGCGGCGCGCACCACAGCGAGCGCTTTCGCCCCACCGACGGCGCCAAGAACACCGAGCAAGACACCTTTTTGCGCGGGCTGCGCGCCCGACAATGCGCCGATGATTTGTCCGGTGGCCGACGCGGGCGCACCGACACGCGTGCAAATGCCGCTCAATGCCTCCGCCAACCCATTGAGGTCCTGCGCATCGGTCGAGCGCAACACCAGTTTTATCAAGACGGGAACTTCGGAGGGCGTTCCCAGTTTGCCCAGTCGCTGAAGCGCGCGCTCTCTCACTTTGGCGTCAGAGTCGGATGCGGCGGTCACCAATCCGGGCACGGCGGCAACCATGCGGCGCCGGCCAATCAGTTCAATGCCGGCGATCCGACAGTCTGCCTTTGGACTCTTGAGCATCTTGAGCACGGCAGAATCGGCTTCCCGGCCAGGAATTCCCGCCAGTCCATCCTGCGCAGTTTGCGAAATTTTCCTGTCTGAGTCCTCGATCAACTCGACCATCACAGGCATGGAGGCAGCCTGACCGATGGTGGCAACGGCGCGGATGGCCGCGACGCGGACCTCCAGCGCACCCGTCTTTGCCTCAGTGGCGAGCGCGGGCACCGCCCCAGCATCGCCACGAGTGCCAAGCGCTTGCATGGCGACGATCTGATTCGCGGGTTGAAGCTTGGGCAGACTGGCGGTCAACACCCGCGTCACTGCCGAGCCGGTCATTTCAAGCGACGCGCGAACGGCGGCGTGGAACAAAACGCGGTCGCTGGAGTTGAGCGATTCCTTGAGCAATCCGAGGCCGCCATGGCCGCGGGCAATAATGGCGCCGCGCAACGCGCCGGCGCGGACTTGATCTGGAACATCGGTCCGTCGGCGAAGCCGGTCGTAGAGCGCGATGGATTCCCGTATATTGCCTTTGAACCAAAAAGTCTCGGCGCAACGGAACAATCCCTCACAGAACGCGAGCCGGTTTGCGGACGCGGTTGAGGGGAGGACTTTTTCAATAGCAAGGGCGGCTTCGGCGGTGCCAATCTTACCGAGTGCCCGCGCGGCGGCCTGGGCAACTTGAGGATCGGTATCGCGAAGCAGCGATGCCAACGGCTTCACCGCTTTGCGATCTTTGCGCACGCCGAGACTGCCTATGACTCCAACGAGTGGCCGATCTTTGAGCCACTTCAGTTCGCCGCGCAATGCCCGGTCCACACCCGACCCGGGGATGGTCTCCAGCGCGTAACGGGCCATGTGGCTGAGTTCCTCGTCGGCGAGCAAACCGGCGAGCGCCGGCACGGCCTTGTTGTTGCCGATGACCGCGAGTTCGCGACAGGCATCAGCCTTCTCCTTCCGGCTGCCGCTGGACTTGAGCACACCGATGAGTTGGTCGGCGGACTGGGTGAGGAGGGGAGTGGGTTCGGGTTTGGGGGCTTGCGCGAATGCACCGGTGGTGACGCACAACAGCACCGCGGTCAGGAAAATATTTTTTGTTTTCATGGGTGGTGAGATCGGTTGCGGTCGGTTAAATGATGAAGGGTTCGCGCATGGCACGGGAACGAAGCCGGTTGGCCTCGGAGTCGCCGACAAATTCCTCCTTCACCGGGTCGTAGGTCAGGTCGCGCTTCAGCCACATGCAGATGTTGGCCGCGTGGACAGTGCTCATGGAACGGTGCATCACTTCCGCGTTGGCGACCGGCAACTGGCGCGACTTCACGCAGTCGAGGAAATTGCGCGTGTGGCTCATGGCTCGTTGCGTTCGCGTCTGGTATTCGTGAACCACCTTGTCGAAATCCGCCAGCAACTTGGGTGAGGAAGCTTCCGTCTTCCGATAGCCGTCGGCGGCGGCGACCCAGCCTTCCGGTCCGTCAAACCGTTCACCACAAGAGCCGTGCCAGTGTTTGTCGCCCCGCGAGAGGATCATTTTCACACCATTGGCAAACCGCGTCACCATGCCGTCGCCACTGATGTTGTTGACGTATTCGTAGTGGACGGGCGAGGTGTGCAACATGCCGAGTCCTGCCTGCGCCTGGGCAAACGTATGCGCGCCCCATTCGCCGATGCAACTGGTGTGGAAATCGTAATGGCCGCGCCAGCCGCCGCGGGTGTATTCGGGATTGTAGGGCCGCCACGGACACGGGCCGAGCCAGAGGTCCCAATCGGATTCCTCTTTGGGCGGCTCAGGCTGGCCGGGCAACCAGTCGTGCCGCATCGCGGCTGCATCCCAGGGCGCAATGTGCGCGTAGGCAGTGTGGACCTGGCCAAGCCGCCCGGTGCGCGCCAGTTCAATGGCATAAACATGATTCGCTTCGCTCAACCGCTGCGTGCCGGTCTGATAAACGCGACCATAGCGCTTGGCAGTATCCGCCACGGCGCGGCCCTCGGCGATGGTCATGGAAGACGGCTTCTCGGAATAAATGTCCTTGCCCGCCCGCATCGCCCAGATGGACGCCAGCGCGTGCCAGCGATCACCGGTTGCGCTCAGGATCGCGTCAATGTCCGTGCGTTCGGCGAGGAACTCGCGGATGTCGTGGTAGAGCCTGCAATCGGTGTTGCCATAATGCTCGTCCACGAGTCGCTTCACGGTCTCCCGCCGCGACTTCTGCGGATCGCAGGTGGCGACGAACACCACATCTTTTTCTGGCAGCATCGCACGCAGATCGTCACGACCGCGACCACCGATGCCGATGCCGCCCAGCACAATTCGCTCACTTGGTGCCACAGCCCCGCCGAGTCCCAAGGCCGAGGACGGAATGATGGTGGGCACGACCGCCAGGCCAGTGGCGGCAGCGAGGGTGTCTTTGAGGAATTTTCTGCGGTGAAGTTTTTTCATGGCTTTTGAGAATTTGGTGTCCTGCGTTTCCGCCCCGAAAGTTTTCGGGGTTGCCTTTCAATCCTGCCAATCCGTCGTCTAACGCAGACGCCAGAGGGTGTCAAGGAATTCGATTCCATGAATTCAAGCAAGCCAGCCATGAATCGCACCTTCCGTTGCGCGGACAACATCGCTGCCACTTCGCCACGCGAGCACAACCCGGCGCAGTGATCTTTGAATGGATTGAAATCTTTTACAACCGAACGCGGCTCTACAGCGCGCTTGGCTATCAATCCCCTGTGGACTTTGAAAACCAACTCAATTAAAACCATGTCTCATGCGCCGCGCAGCAGCCCACAAAATCGGGACAAGGCCAACCAACGAAACTCCGGACCCGAAAATGGTGCATCTCGCGAAGGGGGGCGACTTGAATGCCTTCGAGGCGTTGACCTCACGTCACGAGCAGCGTGTCTATTCCCTCGCTTTGCGAATGCTGCGCCACGAACAAGACGCCCAGGACGTCACCCAGCAAACTTTTCTCAGTGCCCTGGAGCATCTCGATGGCTTTCGCGAGGAAGCCAGTTTCAAAACGTGGTTGATGAGCATCGCCACACACGCCGCGCTCAAAGTAATCCGCAAACGGAAAGGCCTGGACACGGTCTCGTTGGAGGAAGCCACTGAAGTTTCGGAAAACCTCAATTCCATTCCGCACCCGGAATACATCGCGGATTGGCGGCAATCGCCGGAGCAATTGGTGGAACGGAACGAGACCCGGCGCTTGCTGGATGAGGCGCTGGCCCGGTTGGATGAAAAGCACCGGCTCGTGTTCCTGCTGCGCGACGTGGAGGGAATGTCAGTCAAGGAAACTGCTGACGCGCTCGGCCTGAGCGAATCCAACGTGAAGGTGCGCCTGCTCCGCGCCCGGCTGCAACTGCGCGAGCAACTCACCCGCACGCTCGGCGATCCCGCCACGCGCATCGTGCGCGGCCAGCATCATCATGATTGACCAACGCAACTCCAACAGCTTCCTCGCGCGTGGCGGCGCGTGGGTCGTGGTCCAATTCATTTTGATGACGGCGGTCATCGTGCTTGGCGTGATGTTTCACGGGGACTGGACGCGACTGCCAGTGATCGCGGCGGGCGCGGGATTTTTTGTCATGGGCGGTTACTTTGGCATCACCGGAGTCGCCGTGCTCGGGCGCAATCGCACACCGTTCCCGCAGCCACGCGAGGGCTCGGAACTTGTGCAACGGGGCATTTACGCGCAAGTGCGGCATCCGCTCTATACCAGCGTCATGCTGGCGTCGCCCGGCTGGGCGCTGATCTGGCAAAGCTGGCCGGCACTCATCGCGGCGCTGGTCTTGATTCCGTTCTTCCACGCCAAAGCGCGACGCGAAGAACGCTGGTTACGGGAACAGTTTCCCAGCTATACGGACTACGAACGCCGCGTTCCGCGTTTCATCCCGCGCCTCCGACACCCGCGAAATCTGGTTTAACAGGTTGCCAATTCATTTTGTAACTTTCGCGCGCCTCACGGCTCAGTCAGTGGTATGAAGAATCTGCTGATACTCGGAGCGGGAACGGCGGGCACGATGATGGCCAACCACCTCCACAAAGGCGTGGACCGTCGCGAATGGAGCATCACCGTGGTGGATCAAGACCCCGCCCATTATTACCAACCGGGCTTTCTCTTTCTGCCGTTTGGCCTCTATTCCGAAAAGGACGTGGTGAAGCCAAAGCGGCGCTTCCTGCCCGCCGGTGTGAATCTCGTGGAAGAGCGGATTGATCGCATCGAGGCCGCGGCGAACAAGGTGCTCCTGGCCTCCGGCGCGGCGCTGGACTACGACGTGTTGATCGTCGCCACCGGCACACGGCCCGCGCCGGAACAAACCGAGGGAATGTTGGGCGAGGATTGGCGCAAGCGGGTGTTTGACTTTTACACGTTTGAAGGCGCGGTCGCGCTGCGGGAGAAGTTGCGCGACTGGCAGGGCGGGCGGCTGGTCGTGCATGTCTGCGAGATGCCGATCAAGTGCCCGGTTGCGCCGCTGGAGTTCGCGTTCCTGGCGGACGCGTGGCTGGAGGAGCGCGGTCTGCGGGACAAAACCGAACTGATCTATGTGACGCCGCTCTCCGGTGCGTTCACCAAGCCGGTGGCGTCGAAAATCCTCGACCGCCTGCTGGCCGAGAAACGCATCCGGGTCGTCCCCGATTTCGCCATCGCGCGCGTGGACAACGAGCAGCACAAGATTGTGTCGTGGGACGACAAGGAGGTGGATTACGACCTGCTCGTGACCGTGCCGCCGAACATGGGCGATGCGGCCATCGAACGTTCCGGCTTGGGCGACGAGTTGAACTACATCCCGACCGACAAACACACGCTGCAATCGAAGGCCCACGCGAACATTTTCGTCATCGGCGACGCGACGGACCTGCCCACGTCCAAAGCCGGTTCGGTGGCGCACTTTGAGGCCGAGGTGCTCACCGAGAACGTGCTGCGCTTCATCCGCGGCGAGCCGTTGCAGGCCGAATTCGACGGTCACGCCAACTGCTTCATCGAGTCGGGCCGCGGCAAGGGTTTCCTGCTGGATTTCAATTACCACCTCGAACCCGTGCCGGGGAACTTCCCCGTGCCGGCGTTCGGTCCGTTTGCCCTGCTGGGCGAGTCGCGCTTGAACCACCTCGGCAAGCTCGCCTTCAAATGGATTTACTGGCACGTCCTTCTGAGAGGCCTGCCGCTGCCGCTGGTGGAACACAAGATGAGCCTCGCCGGCAAAGAAATTCCGCCCGGTCTGCTCAAAGCCGAACCTGCTGTTTAACCACAAACCACAACCCAACGCCTATGCCACAGAAAACCATCAACGGATTCACCCTCGACGTGAACGAAGAGGGTTACCTCACCAATCACACCCAGTGGAATCGCGAGATCGCCGGCGCGCTCGCGCAGGAACTGGGCATCACGCTCACCGACGCGCACTGGAAGGTGCTGGACTTCATTGACCGGGACTTCAAGGAACGCGGCGTCGTGCCCGGGATGAGGCGCATGAACAAGGTCGGCGGCATTCCGACCAAGGATCTTTACGCGCTGTTCCCCGATGGCCCGATCAAGAAGGCGGCGCTCATCGCCGGCTACCCGAAACCCGCCAGTTGCGTGTGAACCCGGAGGCGACCATGAACACCGACAACAAAATCAAAAAAGTTTCCATCATCGTCTCGCGCGGCTCGCTCGATGGCGTCTATCCCGGCCTCATCATGGCCAACGGCGCGCGCATGGAAGGTATCGAGGCGAACCTCTTCTTCACCTTCTTCGGCCTCTACGCCGTGCTGAAGGGCTACCAGGACAAAATCCGCATCGCCACCGTGGGCAACCCGGCCATGCGCGTGCCCGACGCCAGGGGCTTTCCCCTGCCGACGCTGCTGGGCGCGTTGCCGGGCATGTCCGCCTTCGCGACCCGGATGATGAAGAAGGAAATGGACAAGCTCGACATCCCGCCCGTGGGCGAGTTCATCGAGATGATCCACGACGCCGGCGGCAAGCTCTACGCTTGCAAAGCCACGGTGGACATGTTTCACCTCACCGAGAAAGATTTTGTGCCGCAGGTGGAGAAGGTGCTCACCGTGGGCGAATTCTACGAACTGTCCGCCGGCGGGCAGATCATTTTCACTTGAACGGACGTCGGCTTATGAAGTGCGAAGAGCTATTGAAGCTGTTGAACGAATACGTGGACGGCACGGTTGACCCGTCCGTCTGCGATGAATTCGAGAAGCACATGGCGGGCTGCAATCCCTGCCAGGTGGTCGTGGACAACATCCGCAAGACCATCACCCTCTACAAGAGCGGCCAGCCGTATGAACTGCCGGTCAAGTTTCGGGAGCAATTGCACGACGCTTTGCGCTCACGGTGGCGGCAAAAACACGCGGAGAAGAAAGCATAATCATGATTCTGAAACTACTTATCGGCGTGGTCATCGGGGGTGGGCTTGGATTGGCCTTCTACAAACTCGTCGGCTGCTCGACGGGCATGTGCCCGCTCACGAGCAATCCCATCATCAGCACGATCTATGGCGCAGTGCTGGGAGCGCTCATTGCAACCAGCTTTCGTTGAACTCAACCACGGAACACAAATTATGAAAATGCACATGCTCATCCGCCGGTTCGCCGGAGCGTTCGTCCTCGCCAGCCTCTTGCTCGCGCACTACCACAGCCCATACTGGCTCTGGTTCACCGCGTTCGTCGGTCTCAATCTGCTCCAGTCCTCGTTCACGAACTTTTGTCCGTTGGAGATGATTCTCAAGAAACTCGGCGTGGGCGGTTCATGCTGTGAAACCGAGAAACCCGGCGCTTCCTGCTGCTCAAAATGAAGCTGCCACTGGCATTTGTCGCCGGATTGCTCGCGTGCGCGTTCACCGCGCGGACGGCGGACATCTGGACGCTGAAGCGCTCGCTGGATTATGCCCTCACTCACAATCCAGACGCGCGCATCGCGCAGCATCGGATCGCTGTCGCGCAAGCCGAACTGGAACAGGCCAATTCTGCCTTCTGGCCGCGGCTCCAAGTCCAGTCCAGCTACACCCGCACGGATAATCCGATGATGGTTTTTGGGAGCATCCTCAATCAGCGGTCTTACAGTTCGTCGCTCAACTTCAATAACGTGCCCGATGTGGATAACTTTAACGCGCGGGGCATCGTCACGATCCCGCTTTATGCCGGTGGGCGGAATGTTGCAGGGCGGCAGGCGGCCAAGGCGAACACCGAGGCCATGAAACAGGAGAGCGCAGCCATCCGCAATGCGCTGGGCTTTGAAGTATCGCGCGCGTTTCACACCGTGCTGAAGACACGGCAGTTCGTTCTCGCCACGACAGCAGCGGTGAGATCCTTCGAGAGCAATCTGGCCATCTCAAGCAAGCGTCTGGATGGCGGCACGCTGTTGAAGTCCGACGTGCTGGACATTGAAGTGCGCCTGGCGCAAGCACGCGAAGACCTGGTGCGCGCCCGCAACGCAAACACCCTGGCCGAACGCGCGTTACGCAACTTGTTGGGCATCGAAGAAGGCGGGTTGACTGTTGCCGACACCGCTCCCTTCGTCTGCGCGCCGAACTTGGGAGATTTTGCGCAACGCCCGGAGCTGGCCGCCGCCCGCGAGCGCGAATCCTCCGCGCAAGCGCAAGTCCGCGGCTCGAAGAGCGGCTACCAGCCGCGAGTCAGCGCCTTCGGCAGCCTTGATTACGATTACGGCTGGGTGACTCGGGGAGACGGCAGGAGCTACACGGCGGGCGTCATGGCGCAGTGGGATCTGTGGGACGGCTTTTCGACCCGCGCCAAAGTTCGTGAGGCCAAAGCCAACCTCGAAACCGCCCGCGAGGAGCAACGCAAGCTGCGCCTGGCACTCGATTTTGAAGTGGAACAAGCCCGGCTCGATCTCAAAGCGGCGGACGAGCGTCTGGCGGTGAGCAGCAAGACGGTGGAGCAAGCGGCGGAAAGCGCGAGCTTGACGCGCAATCGCTTCGAGCAAGGACTCGCGCTCTCGGCGCAGTTGATTGATGCCGAAACAGCGCTCGTTACCGCCCGCGTTCGTCGCGCGGAAGCTGAGTCTGACCAGCGCATCGCTGTCGCCGCGCTCCGCAAGGCTTTGGCCTTGCCTCAACTTGATTCCCAGCCGACTGCCAAATGATATGAAACGATTGTCCTCACGAACCCTTGTCCTTCTTCCAATCTTCATCGCGGCACTTGCTCTGGCCGGTTGTGGCCGCAAGCGCGAGGGTTCAAAGGAAAGTTCATCCAGCCTCCCGATCATTCAAGTCCGTGTGCAGCGGGTTGAAAACAAATCACGAGCGGTGACGGAGGAAGTCGTTGGCACGGTGCGGGCAAAACTGCGCGCGACGCTCGAAGCGAAGTTGAGCGGCCGCATTGACAAGTTGCCGGTGGTGTTGGGGCAGCGGGTCAAAGCCGGTGATTTGGTCGCCCGCCTCGACGCAGCCGAAATCAACGCCCGCCTTGAGCAGGCTGAAGCATCGCTTGAACAAGCGGAGCGCGAGTGGAAACGTGTCGCGGCGCTTTTCGAGCAGCAGGCGGTGACACGGGCAGAATATGATGCGGCACAATCGCGAAACCGCCTGGCCAAAGGCGCGGCGGCGGAAGCGAAGGCGATGATGAGTTATGTCGAAATCGTCGCGCCGTTCGACGGCGTGGTGACGAAGAAATGGGCCGAAGTGGGCGATTTGGCCGCGCCGGGCAAACCTTTGATTTCCATCGAGGACCCATCCGCGTTGCAACTGGAAGCCGACGTTCCCCAGGCCATCGCCACACAGGTTCAACGTGGTGCCCGCTTCGCTGTCCGCGTGGACTGCGTGAGTGGAGAGTTGACTGGCACGGTCAGTGAAATCGCGCCCACCGCTGATTCGGTCAGCCGCACGTTTCGGGTCAAAGTGGATGTGTCAGCACAGCCGGGTTTGAGTTCGGGCCAATTTGCCCGACTGCTTGTGCCAGTTGGCGAAAGCAACTCTCTGCGCGTGCCCGCATCGGCAGTTGTGCAGCGCGGTCAGTTGGAGATCGTCTTCGTCGTTGCGAACCAGCACGCGCAGTTGCATCTCGTGAAAACCGGTAAGCCCTTAGGCAATGAGGTGGAAATTCTTTCGGGTCTCCATATCGGCGACGCTGTGGTGATTGACGGCGCGGCGCAGTTGACCGACGGACAAGCCGTGGAGGCACGAAAATGAAGCTCCAAATTCCAAGCACCAAGCTCCAAAGAAACATCAAGCGCCAGTCACCCGACAGGGGTCGCGCGCCGTTTGACTTGGAGATTGAAATTTGGAGCTTCTCTGGAGCTTGGATGTTGGTGCTTGGCGCTTTTTAGTTTATGCCCTTATCTCAACAACCGCAGCCGCACATCGGCATCGCCGGTCGCATCGCGCGGGCGTTCATTGATTCCAAG